>NZ_JABELE010000010.1 GCF_013009345.1 Acinetobacter geminorum
CTGTACAATATAGAAATCAGTTTATAAAAACTGCTTAATTAACTGTCCAACTTTATGGGGTCAGATCACCCTACCGCAACATGAGGGGGACGGTGGTTTTCACACAAATTTCTCCCTCAGAAGGATAAATCTGATGTGCTGTATGTAAAACGGTCTGTCAAAACCGACTGGCAATGTAGGCCAGCGAGACCATAATAATCATAAGTTTTTAACAGGTCAATTCAATTTAAATAAAATATTATAAAAAATTAAAATATAAATTTATATTTTAATTAAACTCAAAAGTTTATCGATTTAAATCGGTGTATTAATAAATATAATAAAGTTAAACTAAACGTTTAGCTTGCTCTTAAAATGTATAGCGGTAATTAATAAATACTCGGTGCTGGTCCCAATCTTTACGGGTCATGCCATTTATTTTTTCATCTAGGTTTGCATTTTCAAACTTTGATTCATAATGCAAAAATGAATAACGCACATCTAAGTTTTTTACCCACGGCAAGGCATAACTCACCGTAAAGTCAAAGTAACGCTCTTTACCCTCAATATCACTGCTAATGTTACTTTGGTGAGCACCAAAGCCATAAATATACTTCGCTTCGGTTTTTAAACCTTTCACGTAGTCTTTCCAGTTATATTTCAGCCGAAGGGCAACGGCGGTCTCATCGTTATTGGTAAAGTCAGGGCCAATGGTCGCAGAGGTCGGAAACGGGTTGGTGCCGTGGTCTTGCGTTAAAACCGAGTTGCGGGCGGAGTGCATGGCAAAGTTATCTTCAATCCAAAACCCATCAAAATTTGAAACGGCAATGCCGCCTTCGACATTATTCTTGACCACATTTACATCGACAAAGTAACCATTCCCGCGGTTGTTAATGTCTTGGCCTTTGACACAGTCCAGCTCGGTTTCGGCACCACATTTAAATAACTTGCCATCATCACGCGAGAAAAAAGCACCTGTGTTGAATGTCCATACCAAGCCATGCAAGGGCAGCTTATATTGAGCAATCGCCCCGTACTTTTTTAAATAATCTTTGCTATTTAAATATTCGGCATTCACGCTCCAGTTTTTGTACTGATACTTGGCACCCAGTAAACCCACATAATCAATGCGCTCGTCATTTTCAGTGACCAGTTTTTCAAAAGAATCCATGCTACGCGGTTTCCAGCGGTCATAGTAAGCCATGTAAGTCTGTAGCTGATCATTCAGTTGAAACTGCCCACTCGCACCCGAAAAGGTATCGGGCACTGCACGGTTATTGGTACTTTTGAGTAAAACCGAATCGTGCAACTGGCGACCTAATTTAATTTCGCCTTTATCGCCGAGTTTTGCTTTGATGTAGAGCTGGCCTAAAGTTGCAAAGTTTTGATCGAGCTTGCCGTTATTTTCAACCTCTAAAAGCTGAGCGCTCGGTTTGCCAGAGTCAAACAATTTGGTGACTGCATAGAGTGAGCCATCTACTCCAAGCCAGTCCCACATGTACGGTGACTGATAATTTAACTCAAGCCCTAAAGCGCTTTGTTCATATTCACTCGATGAAGGCGAAGGGTTAGCAAGCGTGGGGTGGGCAGTGCCTTCATCGTTCCAGTAACGGGTGTTAAGTTTTAATTCTAACTTGCCAAATTCTTGAGGAAGTTCTGCATAAGCGTTGCTCACACTGCCTAAACCAATACAGCCCCATAGCAAATATTTATTCATTTTAAATTCCTTTTTTAAGCATGAATAAGCCCTTTGCCTAACGCTGAGGTTAGGCAAGCTTTTTATGAAATGGATGAATTAAGGAGAGAGTTTTTCGAGCACTTGGCCTTTGGTTTCAATGGCAAACAAGAAGGTCACTAGGCCACCAATGAGCGCCACAACTGCCAGCACACTAAACACATATTGAATGCCATAGCCACCAACTACGAGGCCGACCATCACAGGACCAATTGCAGAGCCGGCACGTAACCAAGCGGTACTAAACCCGATGCCCATAGCACGTAGGCGAGTTGGATAAAGTTCGGCAGCGTAAAGGTATAAAGAGAATGAAATGGTCTGCAAAATGGCATAGCTCAGCGTTGCTAAAATCACGACTTCCATCGCTGATTTTGCGCCTAAAATCGAGAGGCTCATGAGTGGAATGATTGCCAAGAAAAATGCTGCACTGTACCAAGGACGGCGGCCGACTTTATCAATCATTAACGCACAGATAATAGAGGCAATCACACCCACGCCCGAGGTAATCCAGCCATAACCCAAACTGGTTTGAAGCGACAGACCAAAGTGTTGTTTGTAAAGAGATGGCAGCCAAGTCACCATGGCATTGTTAATCATATAGACGCAGAACCACATACCCCACAGGGTAAAGGTACGTTTGCGGTAAATGCCTTGGAACAGCTCACGCCAGTCGGTTTTTGCCATGCCTTGCGGATTAATGTCTTTAACCACAGGTTCAGGCAAAGTTTTACCGCTTTTAATGGCACCGTCTTCAAAACTTTTGACAACTTTATCGGCTTCTTTAAAACGGCCTTTTGAAGCAAGCCAACGTGGTGACTCAGGCAAGAAAAACCGTAAAGGAATGACCAGTAAAGATGGAACTAAGCCCACAATAAACATGACTTTCCAGCCATAAATTGGCATCAAGAAAAACGCTGCCATGCCTGCAAACATAAGACCCATTGGAAATAAAACTTCATAGAGCAAGAAAAACTTACCGCGCTTTTCTGCACCAATAAACTCATTAATATAGGCACTGGCAACAGGCACTTCGCCACCTGTTCCTATGCCTTGTAAGAAACGGAAAATTAACAGAGACATTCCGCTCCACGCAAACAGACAAGAGATGTCCATTGCCACAAACAGTAAAATGGTAAAAGACAGTACTTTTAAACGACCGACTTTTTCGGCAAGAGAACCAAAGAAGATTGCACCGACCAGTTGCCCGACATAACCCGCGGCAATGATCGCACCGACGTAGGCGGGCGTGAGGTGCCATTCGGTAATGAGTTGGGGTAAAGCAAAGGCAATCGCAAGAACAGTATAAGCGTCAAAAAAGGTCGCGATACCGATGGTAATTCGCATAAATTGCAATCGACCAGTGACGGGTAGCCGTTCGAGTCTTGCAATAATTTCCGCATTTTTTTGATGATGACTAATTTGTTCTACATCCGCTAGATTTGTCATCTTCTATCTCCTTATTACTACATTCCTCGTAGTTTTGTTGTTCTATTTCGCACTACCTGTTCACCACAGTTTGCATGCTTTTTATTATTGTTTTTAAGAGACATGCCCGATGTTTGGCCTCAGGCAGCGTACAGGAAAAAAAGGCTAGCGTACATGCTAGCCCGAATAGAATTTAAGCAACGGCTTGGGTTAAATTGACCTTGCCAATTCCAGCTTGACGCATCGCATCATGAATTTCTTGCTCAGCACCATCTGCCAGTGGAAGCAGAGGCGAACGCACAGTGGCATGGTCCAAAATGCCGCGAGCAACCAGTGCATGTTTAAGCGCGACTGTGCCTTCCATGTGTGAACCACGGTGATAAACATTGCGAGTCACTGGTAATAATTGGTCGTGAATCGCACGAGCTTTAGCATATTCTTTAGCTTTACCTGCTTTAATCATTTCAATTAACAGTTCAGGGGCAATGTTGCCATAGCCAACCAAAGCGCCGTC
Source organism: Acinetobacter geminorum (assembly GCF_013009345.1). Taxonomy (GTDB): domain Bacteria; phylum Pseudomonadota; class Gammaproteobacteria; order Pseudomonadales; family Moraxellaceae; genus Acinetobacter; species Acinetobacter geminorum. Next base: position 3,654 of record NZ_JABELE010000010.1, read on the forward strand.
TACATCAAACATGGTGTGAAGCAAATATTCATCGTGGCATGTCAACACCTGTAAGTCTGGACGTTCACGGCGAATAATCGGAATTTCGACATCCCAGCGGCGCATGTTACGCACGCCATTTTTCATGGCAAACACGCCTGGCTGTGCAGAAATATCGAGTAGAGTTTCAAGGTCGTAAGTGGCTTTAGTCGCATCTGGATATTGGAATAAAATAGATGGCAAACCACTTTCTTCATAAATTGCTTTATAGCGGTCTTGCGGTGCGCCTTTTTGATAGCCAAAACGCAACCAGCCATGTGAAGGGTAAATCAAACCTGCCGAAGCACCAGCGCTGACTGCGCGTTTTGCTTCTTCTGCTGCAACCGAAGTACCTTCGAGTGTAATCCCTGCGATTACCGGAATTTTGTCATCTACCGATTTAACAAAGCTTTCGATGACTTGCATTTGTTCTTTTTGCGACAAGAATGTTCCTTCACCTGCATGCCCAAGAACAACCAAGCCTTTCACACCATCAATACTGCCTAACCATGAACCTAAACGTTGAATTGCATTATGGTCTACTTGTCCGTCGCGGGTAAAAGGAGTCACAGGTGCTGGGGTTAATCCACGTAAATCTAAACTCATAATCGTACTTCCTATACAGTGTAATTAAATATTCTCTGGTTCTTAATCTGACTTAAATCGTGTTGTAGAGAACATGATTGGAGTATAGAAATAGGTGAGCTATGTAGGAATTACCAATTCTTGAATTTCAGTTATACTGAAAATGTATGGCTCAAAATATTGCCAATTTACGATTTAGGAAGAATCGATGAATTATGAATTATGGAAAATATTTTTAGACGCGGTGGAACTCGGTAGCTTAAGCAAAGTCGCGATGCTGCATAATACCAACCAACCGCAAATCAGTCGGCAAATGAACGAGCTTGAAGCGCAATGTGGCGGTCGTTTGTTTAACCGAACTGGACGTGGCGTAGAACTCACCGACTTAGGCCAGCATTTACTTCCTAAAATTCGTTCATGGCTGAACGTAACCGATCAACTCAATAATGAAATTTTGCACTCGACCGATACACCGATTGGTACAGTTCGTATTGCCAGTTTGCCATCTACTGCGCATCCGTTGTTATCGACCCTTTATAAAGTCCTTCAACAAAAATATCCCTTAATTAAACTGTCGGTGCGTGAAGGGCAAGGGGTACATTTAGAAAAATGGCTTGAAGATGGCAGTGTCGATTTAGCCATTCTCTATCGCTTTAACCCGACACCTAAACAAGGCGATGTTTACCTTACCGAAGCCGATACTTATTTAGTCGGCTGCGAAGGTGATGAGTTAACTCAGGCCAATCAAGTCGAGTTTAAAGAGGTAAGTCAGTTACCACTGGTCACGTTTTGCAGGCCAAGTAACTGGCGTAATTTTTTAGACCACATGGCTTATGAAAATGGGGTAGAGCTGAACATTGTTTTTGAAGCTGACTCGATTAGTTTGCAAACCCATTTGGTTTCCGAGTCTCGCATGTATACCATGCTAGGGCCGCAAGCATTAAAAAAAGCCAGCCAATACACCTCAATTCAAGCCGCAAAAATTATTAATCCTGCGCTCAAGCGCTATATTTCTTTGTCTATTTCTAAACATGGCTATTTAACACCTGCGTGTAAGGCGGTGATGGAGGAAATTAGGAATTTGGCTGATTTGCTTTAATGCACTGGTAAAGTTAAGAACGGCACTGTTGCATGGTACGACGCATGGTTTTTACAAAATCACGCGGTATTTCAGGACTTTGTAAACTTAAATTTCCAAGTTTATTCATAAATTTAGGTGAGTATTGACGTTCTAAACGATGATAAATGCAAGTACAGCTTGCACGGCTGTGACCAGCAGCAATACATTTCAGATAGAAATCACGATGAGGACTGTTTTTTTGACCCGCGAAGGCAACAGATACAAATAATAATCCCCCTAAAAAAACTGAAAAATTATAAAGTGACATATATCTACTCGTGATTGTTGTTATTGATTATCCATATTCTGGCATAACTTTTTCAGGTCAAAAACCAGTTGATTTCAACTAGCGGCTTCATCATAGTTAGAACAGTTTTGGAGGTCAAATTGATTTAAGGATGAGAACAGTTTAGTGTTTTAAAAATAGTCAATTTTGATTGTTGCCATTTTAAAGACAGTGTTACGACATTACGCACCCTATTTTTTTACATAGTTTTTTGCTTTCATAAACGCTTTAGTATTATTCATTTTTAAATCATTTATATACAACTTAATTGCTTTAAAGTTTTAATTTAACAGGATATTTTATATGACAGATACCCCAATTAAAAAAGACACAGAAAGTACCTGGGCAATATGTCGAGATCCTGTTTTACTCACCATGGTGGGTGGGGCAATTGATACTATTGGCTTTATTGCGCTGTTTGGCTTTTTCACCGCGCATGTGACGGGAAACTTAGTGTTGGCAGGGGCAGCATGGGTTAAAGGTGGCTCGGGGGTATGGATAAAGCTCGCAGCAATCCCGCTATTTATTTTGACCGTTGTTATTACCAAACTGTTGATTGACCGCAGTCAGGTCAAGCACAAAACGTTGTCTTATTTATTTTTATTTGAAGCTATTTTTCTATGTGCCTTTATGGTGGCAGGGCTTTACTTCGAGCCATTTAAAGATCCGGATGCGCTAACAGTTGCAGTAACGGGTGGGCTAGGTTTAATTGCTTTGGCTATTCGTAATACTTCAAGCAAAACCCTTATTAAAAATATTAGCCCAAGCACTATGATGACAGGCAACACTACCCAGCTTGGGATTGATATTGCCAACTTACTTAAAAACAATAATGCAGCCAATCGGGCAAGTTTTCTAAAAAGCGCCAGTATTGTAATTGGTTTTGTGATTGGTGCTTTCTTGGGAGCGATCCTCTATGTCTATTTTGATTTCTGGAGTGTAGCGCCGTTTATCTTACCAATTTTGTATTTCTCTTATTTAGCTTCACAGCAAAAGTTCAACCAAGCTTGATTTGAAAAAATAACGAATTAGCCTGAATTAAAATGAGTTCAGGCTTTTTTTTGAAATAAAGGAAGACGGAAGCGGAGTCGAAATTGTTCGTTCACTGCTTTACAGGCATAATGACCAGATGGGGAATACATTCGATTAAGGAAGGCAGAATGACAAAGTCTTACCATTATTCAATCATAACAATAATGGCTTTGCTCAGTGGCTGTCAGGTCATTCATTTAAAAGAAAGTAATTTAAGCAATGCTTTAAAAAGTAAGAATGAAAGTATTCTGACTGACGGCACCTTAAGTCATCAAACCCAAAACTTACTGTATTTGGTCAAAGAAGATGAAAAAACTTGCCTACAAAATTTTGATGATTGTTTAAATAAGGTTCAGAGCCTGTCCGAAAATAGCAGCCGAGAAGAACGCTATGCTGCGCTGAGTGAAATTTACTTGGCAAAAGCTTTAGATGTCGGACGTAGTAGCCAGTGTAATGTCATTAATAAAAGTAACAGTTGCGTTGAGCAAGAGTTAGCGCTGTTCGATAAAAGCTTACGCTATAGTTATGTCTATTTATTTGACTCTGAAGAGTCGCCTTTCGATCGGGTGTTTGACCATCGCCAAAATCAGGTACGTATTTTTTATAACGTCGCCTTGTCAAAGCTCATGACCACGTATTTTAATCATTTAAATACGCATCGCTTTCCACCACTGCTGAAAGCAGATGGGCATGAGTACCACGTCAATTTTGACCACGCGTTAGATGTACAAAAAATTGAAGTCGATACTTTTCGCTCCAGCTATAACATGAACTTTTCTGGCTTTAATACCGTTAACCGTAAGGATGGTTTGGGGGCAGAGTTTATTGTTGGGCGTAAAGAAAATGATGTGAATCACGGCTTCATTTTAGACCCCAATAATTTTTATGCTCATCAAGCCAACCCTAATATTCATTTACCTCGCTTCTTTCCTGCTACTGCGATTGCATACCCAAAACAAAAAGCCACAGCCGATCAGGTCATTGCTGGGGCAGAGTTAGAAATTTCAATGTTCGATCCATATCGACAAGACCGTGTAAAAATTGAAGGTGTGGACTATCCACTGACTGCAAACTATTCGGCACCTTATGGGCTGTGGTTATCGAAATATAATTTAGGCGCAGCAGGTTATTGGTCTTTAATTAATAAAGAAGCCAATTTAATCATGCCGCATTTATATATGCTGGAACCTTTTAACCCGAATAAGAAAATTATTGTGTTTATTCATGGTTTAGCAAGTAGCCCAGAGGCGTGGGTGAGCCTAACCAATGACATTATGGGCGATGCTGAATTAAGGAAAAACTATCAAGTTTGGCAAGTGTTTTATTCAACCAATATGCCGATTTTTGAAAGTCGTTTTCAGATTTATTCTTTGCTGAATCAGGCTTTTCAAAATGTTGCTAAAGACAGTTATGCTGCACACGATGCAGTGTTAGTTGGGCATAGTATGGGTGGAGTGATTAGCCGTTTACTGGTGAGCAATGCCGATGTTTCAGAGCAAGCCATGCAAAAAATGAATGAAGCACAGCTAAACCGTTTAAAAGAAAATCCGGTAATTCAAGAGCGTTTTCAGTTCAAGGCTTTGCCATATTTTAATCGAGTTGTTTTTGTTTCGGCACCGCATCATGGTACAGACTACGCTGACCGATGGTTTACCCAAATTGCCCGCCGTGTTATTCGTTTGCCTACTGACTTTTTTATTGCAGTCGAAATGAGAGATGAGAAAAATACAAAACTCAGAAAAGGATTAATTGAAAATGGGGCAAGTAATTTAAGTCGCTCTTCTAACTTTATGCAGTTGACTCAAGCTATTCAACCATCGCCACAAGTGGTCTATCACTCGATTATGGGTAATATTAATGGGACAACTGATAAGTTAAAAAGCAGTGATGGGATTGTGCCGTATCAAAGTTCACATTTAGGTGGGGAGCAGTCGGAGCTGATCATTAAAGGTGGCCATTCGATTCAAACTAGCCCTGAAGCAATTTTAGAATTACGGCGTATTTTACGATTGCATTTAAAGCAGTCGCAGTCTTCAAAGTAGAGAGTTTTATTCTTAGAAAACCACTGCTGAACTGGGTCAACAGTGGTTGAAATAATTAATTTAGCTGATTTTGTTTGAGCGATTTTTTATGCTCAAAGTAGCTGATTGAAAAAATAACCAAGCCGACCAAATACAACACACCAGACAAGAGTAGTAAGTCTAGTCCTGCGGCATAGAGCAACCAAAGCGCATAGATTGAAGCAACGCTTGCAATCGCAATATGAGGCGTGCGTTTATGGCGAATGGATTCTTTAAGGTAAAAAGCCGATACCAGAAAATAAGGTAGCAAAATCATGACCGATGAAATCAATAAAAGCTGAGTGTAGTTTTTATTGAAAAAATACACGGCAATGAGTGAGCCTTGTACCACAAGCGTCGTCAGCCAAAGTGATGAAATCGGTACATTATTTTGATTATTCTTTAAAAATAATTTCGGGAAAGCACCATTTTTTGCAGCCAAAAATGGAATTTCAGTGGCAAATAAAGTCCAACTTAAATAAGACGATGCAACTGAAATAATGAGTCCAATGGTAATAATGATAGTACCCGGCAAGCCGATCAGTTGCTGTAAAATGGTCGCCATTGATGGGTTGTGCATGCCAGCAAGCGCTTCACGACTCGCCACACCATAAGCCAATACGGTCACCATCACGTAAAAACTTAATGCCAGCAAAACACCTAAAATAGTTGCTTTACCAATATCATGACGTTTTTTTGCACGTGATGATAAAACTACAGCACCTTCAATACCGGTAAATACCCAAAGGGTAATCAACATCAGGTCTTTCACTTGCTGCCAAAGTGGAACTTGCAAAGAAAAGTCATGTAAGTTGAGTTTGAACAAATCAAACTTAAAGGCAATAAAGGTAAAGAAGATAAAAACCACCATTGGAATAATTTTGGCAATAGTTGCCAGTAAATTCACAATCGCAGCTTCTTTAATGCCTCGACTCACTAACCAGTGCACCATCCACACAAAAATGCTTGAGCCAATCAGTGAATAAAGCGTATTACCTTCACCAAAAATAATATGGTCTTTGCCATCGGTAAACATGCCGACGCCTGAAAAGGCAATGACTACATAGCCGACAATACCAATGGTAGTACACAACCAATAGCCCCACGCTGAGCAAAACCCGATCAGGTCTCCAAAGCCTTCTCGTGCATAATTATAAATACCGCCGTCAAGGTCTGGTCGTTGACGCGTTAAATGTAACAATGAGAGGGCCAAGAAAATAATACCGACCCCAGTAATGAGCCATGCGACTAGAAGGGCAGAACCATTGGCAACCTGAGCCATATTTTGGGGGAGGCTAAAGACGCCTGACCCCACCATAGAACTAAAGACCAGCGCTGTAAGAGACAATAATCCGATTTTGGCAGCAGACATAGTATTTATTCTTTAAAAAATTGAGAAAGTTCAGCAATGTGTTCTGGTCCAATACCGCAGCAACCACCCACTAAACTTGCACCTGCTTGCTGCCATTGTTTAGCAAAACCAAGATAAGCTGGAGCGTCTAAGTCTTTACGAATTTCATCCAGACCATCGTTGGCAGTAGCGCTTTCATCTTGCGGTGGGAACGCGTTGGCGTAAGCACCAATCTGTACAGACGCAGGAATAAGTCCTTTAATTTCATTAATCGCTTGCAAGATCACTTCAGGTTGACAGCAGTTAAACAACACTGCTTTGGCATTTGATTGCTTTATAAAGTCAGCCACTTGTTGCATATTTTCGCCTGAACGAAGTAATGCTTGTTCTTGTTTAATCTCATCTTGCAGCGTAAATGACACCCAATAGTCTTTACCATCTTGTGGCAATAATGCATGGACTGTTTCAACTTCTTTTAAGCATGATTGAGTTTCAGCGAGCCAGAAATCTACCTCTGGTGCCAATGTGTTAATAATTGGCTCAGCAAGGTTTTTAGCCTGTTCCGGTTGGAACAAGTCGGCGCGGTAAGAACCAAATAACGGTGGTAAACAGCCTGCGATTTTGACATTTTTGCCGCTTTCTTTAACTGCATTTTTTGCTTGTTCAATCGCAACTTTAATTAAACGCACACCGTCGGTTTCAAAGCGTTCTTGACCAATATGAAATGGCACAACCGCATAGTTATTGGTTGTAATGACTTCTGCACCAGCGTTGATAAAGTCGAGGTGGACTTCTTTTACTGTTTCAGGTGCTTCAATGAGTGCAAGAGCAGACCACTCTGGTTGACGAAACGGAGCGCCACGGCGAGCCAATTCACGGCCTAAACCGCCATCTAAAATTTTCATAAATTACAACGTAAAGGGAGAAAAATAATTCAGCTAATCTAGCGTGTAGATGGATTGTGTTCAATCGCGAATATGCTCGATATATTTCTAAATAAATTAGATTGTTATGAATATTTTTTCTTAAGAGGATTTCTGTAGATGATGTTCAGTTTTACTGATGAACTTCACGTGAAAAAGATGAGGTATTTATTTGAACACATTGAATAAAAAATGATCTTATAACGCGCCAAATTGCTGCCAACTTTCGCCAGTGTGCTGCGTTTTATAATACGCTTTAAGTTGTTCAAGTTGCATAAAATGTATGCCTGACCAAACCAATAAACTGATGAATAATAAAATCTTAGATAAGCTGCGAACTTTTTCTAGTCGAGCAAAAGCTAACAGTACAAAAAATAAGGCAGGTAAAAATATAAAGAATTGAACAGGGGAGAAAAATAAATGAGCAGTACTAAAATATAACGCGACTGCACTCATCAGCACATTTAAAACAGAACACAGTTTTTGATATTTACCGAGCTTAAATGCATAAGCGGTGATGGCAAGTAGTACGGCTGAGCTGATGTAAATTGCTGTACCACCAATCATCCATATATAAAAACCGCTTAGCAAAAGATAAGCCAGCAGCAAAAAAAGCACGAGCTTAAAACCAAATGACAAAAGGCGAGGTGATGATTTTAAAGGCGTCATAGTGAATCTAAATATCTCAGCTGAGGGCTTAAAAAACAAAAGGACGAATCGAAATTCATCCTTTTGGAATTTTATTTATACATCGTCAAACTTAGTTTGCTTTTGCAACTGGGGCAGCAGCAGTTTCATCGTTTGCAGCCTTGAACGGAGATGTATAGTTCAAGCCAAGTGTAGAACTTGTGTACTGACGAACTTTGTCGAGTAACACAGGATCTTTGCTTAAGTCTTGTTTATAAGATACTACAATTTCATGAAGCTTCTGGTTCCACTTACCTTCAGTTTGCTGAGGGAAAGCTTTTTCAAGCAAGTTAAGCATGATGTATGGAGAAGTCGAAGCACCCGGAGACGCGCCTAACAATGCAGTTACAGCACCATCTTTAGACGCAAAGATTTCTGTACCGAATTGAAGTGTTGCAGGTTTACCCGGTTCTTTCTTGATGATCTGAACACGTTGACCACCTTGGCTTAAACGCCAGTCTTCAGCTTTCGCATCTGGGTAGTATTTACGAAGTTCATTGAGACGGTCTTCATCTGACATCATGACTTGGCTAACCAAGTATTTAACAAGATCAAGGTTTTCCAAGCCAACAGTCGTCATTGGTAAAACGTTGTTTTTGTTGGTTGATGCAAGTAAATCAAGCTGAGAACCATTTTTCAGGAACTTGTTTGAATACGTTGCAAATGGGCCAAACAATACATATTTTTTACCGTCGATATAACGCGTATCAATATGTGGTACAGACATTGGAGGTGCACCAAGTTCAGCACGGCCATATACTTTTGCTGTGTGTTCAGCAGTAATTTTTGGGTTGTCAGTAATTAAGAACTCACCACCAACAGGGAAGCCAGCATATTGTTTAGCTTCTGGTAAACCAGTAAGTTGCAATAATTTAACTGCTGCACCACCTGCACCGATAAATACAAAACGTGTTTTAACGTGATCTACTTTACCAGTTTTCAAATTTTTGAAAGACACAGTCCAAGTTTTGTCATCATTTTGGCTGATGCCAGTCACTTCAGTTGATGTCTGTAATTTGAAATTCGGGTTTTGATTTAAATGACCCACTAATTGTTTAGTGATTGAACCATAGTTTACGTCAGAGCCAACATCCATACGGGTCGCGGCAACTTTTTGACTTGGATCACGGTCATTCATGACTAAAGGTGCCCATTGTTTAATAACAGCAGGGTCTTCAGTAAATTTCATACCTTTGAACAACGGGCTTTGAATCATGGCAGCATAACGTTTTTCTAAGAATTGAACGTTATCGCCCCAAACGAAAGCAATATGCGGAACTGGATTAATGAATGATTTCGGTTCAGCTAAAACGCCTTGTTTTACCTGATATGACCAGAACTGTTTAGCAACTTCAAATTGAGAAGCAACTTTTTCAGCTTTGGCAATTTCCATCTTACCGTTTTTCTCTTCGGTATAGTTCATTTCCATAAAGCCAGAGTGGCCTGTTCCGGCATTGTTAAAGCCGTTTGAACTTTCTTGAGCAACTTGATCAAGACGCTCAAACATACGAATTTGCCAGTTTGGTTCAAGCTCAGTTAAATAAGTACCAAGAGTAGCACTCATGATGCCGCCGCCAACAAGAACAGCATCAACTACTGGCTCATCTTTTGCAGTTTCAACTTGTTTTGACGTTGTAGGTCTAAACAAGAACGCAATACCTGCAATTAAAATAAGAATGATTAATACCAGAAGGTATTTCAAAAACTTTTTCATGTAAGGGGGACCTTAAAATAAGTTATTTGAGTCACTTAAGGTGTGAGGAAACCTAGACAGCGTATCCAGACAAAAAGGATATAAATGCGAAAGTAAATTCTCTAAAACAGAGAATCTTGAAAAAAATAAAAATTACTTGGGATTATCGCAAACACTCTATATTTTAGACTAATTTTGCATTGACAAGACAATTTTTATAATAAATGGAGTTCATCAAAATCATAAATATGATTTATATTTAACCAAATTGAGCTTTGATAAGATAATTTAAGTTGATTTATGTTATATAAGTATTTGAAATTTAAAAAATAATTTAGATTTGATTGGAGTTTGATCAATTGAAGAATATTTGCCTATAAAAATCGATTAATTTTTATTTCATACCATATTTATGTAAATAAGCTCTTCGCAGGCGCTTATTTTCTGTCATACATAGTTCTTATTAATATTGGTTCTATAAAGATTAAATTAAGGGCATATCTCTGCATAAGAAATATGCCCTTTGAGATTTTATGATGCTACATAGAATGGTGCAGTTGAACGTGGTAACGCTTCACGTCCACGAATTTGGTCTGCAATTTTCTCGGCAATCATGATGGTGGTTGCATTTAAGTTACCGGTAATAATTAGCGGCATAATTGAGGCATCGACAACACGTAAACCCTTCATACCGTGTACACGACCTTGACCATCTACAACAGCCATTTCATCTTCACCCATCTTACAGCTACAAGACGGATGGTAAGCTGTTTCTGCATGGTTACGAACAAAGTCGTCAAGCTCTGCATCGGTTTGCAAATGTTTGCCCGGACTAATTTCTTCACCACGATATGGATCAAGCGCAGGTTGCTGCATGATTTCACGCGTAATACGAATTGCATCGCGGAACTCACGCCAGTCTTGTTCAGTCGACATGTAGTTAAACAAGATACTTGGATGCTCAAATGGATCCTTCGATTTAAGTTTGATTCGACCACGTGAAGGCGAACGCATTGAACCTACATGAGCTTGGAAACCATGTTCTTTCACTGCATTACTACCGTTGTAGTTAATGGCAACTGGCAAGAAATGGTACTGGATGTTTGGCCATGTAAACTCATCCGAACTACGGATAAATCCGCCTGCTTCAAACTGGTTACTTGCACCAATACCTGTGCCGTTAAATAACCACTCGGCACCAATTGCAGGTTGGTTATACCATTTTAACGCAGGGTACAAAGAAACGGGTTGCTTACATTTATACTGTAAGTACATTTCTAAATGGTCTTGCAGGTTTTCACCTACACCCGGCAAATCATGAACCACATCAATGTCCATTGATTTTAAGAAGGTACTTTGACCCACACCCGAGCGCTGTAAAATTTGTGGTGACGCAATTGCACCTGCGCAAAGTAATACTTCGCGTTTAACCAAGGCACGTTGTAAGTTGTTTTGGTCAGCACCAATAATGTATTCAACACCAATCGCTTGCTTTTGATTAAACAAGATTTTATTGGTTGTAGCATGGGTCAAGATAGTGAGGTTTGGACGACCTTTTGCCATATCCAAATAACCGCGTGCAGTGCTTGAGCGACGACCTTTAGGGGTTACCGTACGGTCCATTGGACCAAAGCCTTCTTGTTGGTAACCGTTTAAGTCATCAGTACGCGGGTAACCTGCCTGTACACCTGCTTCAACCATGGCATGGAACAACACATTGTTGCCATTTTTAGGCGTAGCAACGGATACTGGACCGCTATCACCATGATAGTCGTTGCCACCAATATCACGAGTTTCGGCTTTTTTGTAGTAAGGTAAACAGTCAGCATAAGACCAGTTTTCAAGGCCTTTATGAGTTGACCATTGCTCTAAATCCATTGCGTTACCGCGGATATAGCACATACCATTAATTAAAGATGAGCCACCTAAACCTTTTCCACGACCACATTCCATACGACGGTTATTCATGTGTGGTTCTGGGTCGGTTAAATAAGCCCAGTTATAGCGGCGGCCTTGAAGAGGGTAAGCCAAAGCTGCCGGCATTTGTGTACGGAAATCCAAGCGATAATCTGGTCCACCCGCTTCTAAGAGTAAAACGGTGGTATCTTTGTCTTCAGTAAGACGCGCAGCGAGTACATTTCCGGCAGATCCTGCGCCAATAATAATGTAATCATATTCTTTAATATTCATAACTATCCTTTTTTTACTAACAGTTTGCCTGAGCAATCTATAAAGACTGCTCGGCATATGTGATTTAGGTTGAAGTGTTTAAAGCGATGGAGGCATTAAAAAATGCTTTGATAATCGCCAAGTTCAACTTGAATAGATTTGATACGGGTATAGTGCCCAAGCGTAGTTAAGCCATTTTCGCGACCTACACCAGATTGTTTATAGCCACCGACTGGCATCTCGGCAGGCGATTCGCCCCAAGTGTTAATCCAGCAAATACCAGCTTCAATTTGGTGAATAATGCGATGAGCACGGCTGATGTCTTGAGTAACAACGCCAGCAGCTAAACCAAAGGTGGTGTCGTTAGCACGACGGATGACTTCTTCTTCGGTTTCATAGCTTAAGATGCTCATAACCGGTCCAAAAATTTCTTCTTGAACAATCGCCATCTGGTCAGTGCAGTCGCTAAATACTGTCGGTAGTACATAAGCGCCTTTGGCAAGTTCACCCTCAGTTGCGCGGCCACCGCCAATTAACACTTTAGCGCCTTGTTGTTTGCCTGACTCAATGAAGGACAACACTTTTTCCATATGAGGGAAGCTAGTGAGCGGTCCGAAGTTTGTGTCTTTAGCCATTGGATCGCCAATGCGAATACGTTTTACACGCTCTACAACAGCTTTTTCAAAGTCGGCTAAAAGTGATTTTGGAACAAATACGCGTGTACCGTTAGTACATACCTGACCTGAGCTAAAGAAGTTTGCCATAACGGCAATATCTGCGGCACGGTTCAGGTCAGCATCTTCACAAATAATCAGTGGAGATTTACCACCGAGTTCCATAGTCACTTCTTTAAGCGTAGAACCAGCGGCACTTGCCATGACTTTTTTGCCAGTTTCCACACCACCAGTGAATGAGATTTTTTCAATCACGGGATGTTCAGTCAGCCATTGTCCAATTTCACGACCCGCACCTTGCACCACGTTAAATACGCCGTCTGGTACGCCAGCTTCTGTATAGATTTCTGCAAGTTTAAATGCAGTAAGTGGGGTGGTTTCGCTTGGCTTGAAAATCATGGCATTACCGGCAGCAAGGGCAGGGGCAGATTTCCATAATGCGATTTGAATTGGATAGTTCCAAGCACCAATACCGGCAACTACGCCTAAAGGTTCACGGCGTGTATAAAAGAAACTTGATTCGCGAAGTGGAACTTGTTCACCTTGAATGGCTGTTGCAAGTCCTGCGTAGTATTCGAGTACATCTGCGCCAGTCACAATATCGACTGTAGATGTTTCGCTAAAAGCTTTACCTGTGTCGAGTGTTTCAAGACGGGCAAGCTCATCATTACGTTCACGAAGAATGTCGACAGCACGACGTAAAATACGTGAACGTTCCATGGCAGTCATGGCAGCCCAGATTTTTTGTCCTTGTTGGGCACTTTGTACAGCAGCTTCAATATCTTGTTCAGAAGCTTGTTGAAGAGTCGCGATTGTCTCGCCGTTGGCAGGGTTAATACTATTAAATGTTTTACCACTGGTTGCTTTAACGTAGCGTCCATGGATATACAATTGATGAACTTGTACATCACTCATTTTGTCTCTCCTGCAAAGGCTTGTTCGCAAATTGCAATTGCGTTTGTACATAATCGTAAGCAATGGAACGAGCAAGGTTGCTGTCAAATTCGTTATGACGGCTTAAACTGCCTCGTAACCATAATCCATCAATCAATGCTGCCAAACCTCTAGCGGCAACACTGGCCTGTTGTTCATCCATTAACTTAAGAAAATAAAACTTTAAGTTGGAATACAGGCGTTGATCATTAATCTTTTGCAAGCGGCTTAAGTCTGGTACATGCATACTTGCTGACCAAAAGTCCAACCAGACCCGCATTGCTTTTTCATTGACCTGACTAATGTCAAAGTTAGAGTCGATAATGGCCTTAATTTGGCTCTCTGGATGCGAATCTGCTTCTGCTCTGTACTGTTCGGTTTTACGACGCAGAACATTTAACATTTCTTGCATACAGGTATTTATCAACCCCTGTTTGTCGCCAAAGTAATGGCTGACAATGCCGGTCGACAGCTCGGCTTTTTTTGCAATTTGTGCAATGGTGGTATTGGATAACCCCACTTCATAAATTACGTCGAGTGCAGCGTTCATGATTTCTTCACGTCGCACATGTTCTGGTTTTACTCTGCGTTTTGTCATGGTTGTCCACATCAGCACTTTTATGGGTGCTTAAAATTCAACATGTTAACTTGCAGAGCATCATAGCACTTTTTTATCATACTTGTTATTGATTGAACGTTCAATCAATAACAAGTATGATATGTAAAAATCAATGAATTTTTGAACATGCTTCTAAAAAGAAAGAAGTGAAATCAAAGGTTCTAAAGGATAGGATGATGCGCATAAGTACATTACTTATCACGTTATTTTGAGAAAAATACACCGATTGCAAGGAGCAATAAGATGGTGTTGAAAAGTGATGGATATTCTTCAGACCATATTCGGTTAAATCGTTTCGTATTTTGGAGTTCAGCCATCAGTATTGGTATTTTTGGCCTACTTTTTGTGCTGTTTCCAGAAAAAAGTCAGTTTTGGTTGACCTATGTACAAGAGCAAGTAAATCACTTTTTCGGGTGGTATTACATGCTGGTTATTGTGCTGTGTCTGGGCTTTGTCGCTTGGCTCGCTTTTTCAAAAGTAGGACAGATTCCTTTAGGAAAAGATGACGACAAACCTGAGTTTAGTTATTTGGCTTGGACTTCAATGCTGTTTTCGGCAGGGATTGGTATTGCGCTACTTTATTATGGTGTGGCCGAACCTGTTGACCATTTTTTAAGACCGCCAGAAGGCGAGTCAGGAACGATTCAGGCAGCCCGTAATGCGATGACGTATAGCTTTTTGCATTGGGGGATTCATGGCTGGGTGCTTTATGCATTGCTCGGAGTTACTTTAGGTTACTTTGCTTTCAGACAAAATTTGCCATTGGCACTTCGCTCGGCGCTTTACCCAATTTTTGGAGAGCGAGTGCATGGCTTGGTGGGTGACTTTGTTGATGGCTTTGGAATTTTAGCGACGGTCATTTCCTTGGTCACCAACTTGGGAATTGGAGCGCTGGTGCTTGTATCGGGTATTTGTTACTTACTGCCGCAAATTCCGGATAACTCTGCGACTTTAATTACTGCCGTGCTCATCATGATGTTCGTTGCTACGATTACGACAGTGGTGGGTATTGAAAAAGGTTTGGCATGGTTGTCGCGTATTAATTTACGTCTGCTGTATGCCTTACTTTTATTTGTATTTTTAACAGGTCCGACAAACCATTTATTAAATGGTCTGGTGCAAAATACGGGCGATTATCTCAATAATTTTATTAGTAAAAGTTTTGATATGTATTTATACAATCAAAAAGCCAGTGGCTGGTTGGGTTCGTGGACTGTATTTTATTGGGCTTGGTGGATTGCTTGGGCGCCTTTTGTCGGTATGTTTATTGCCCGCATTTCAAAAGGACGTACCATTCGTGAAGTAGTATTAGGTGTATGCCTGATTCCACTCGGCTTTACACTGGCTTGGATTTCGGTTTTTGGAAATACTGCAATTTATTTAATCTTGCAGCAAAAACAGAAAGTATTAGGTGATATGGTCTTAACTGATCCAGCATTATCTTTATTTAAATTACTCGAATATCTGCCGTTTAATCCTTACGTTGCGGGTATTGTTGTTGTAATTTGTTTCGTTTTATTTTTGACACCAGTTGGCTCTGGTACACTAATGATCGCTAATTTGTCCTCAAAAGGGGGCACCAATGATAGTGATTCACCGATCTGGTTACGCGTCTTTTGGTCTGTGGTAATTACCATTGTAAGTATTGGCTTACTTTTAGCCGGTAGTTTTAACTCCATGCAAAGTGCTGTGGTGTTATGTGGTTTACCATTTTCAGTTATTATTTTGCTTTATATGTTTGGTTTAGCCAAAGCGTTAAAGCAAGATGATTTTGACCCTCAATTAGTGAAAAAACAGTTAGCTGTTTCAAAAGACATTTCGGTCCCATCGAATTGTGACCAGAATAAAGTGACTGAGGTTTTATAACCTCAATTGATCACATCTATATATTATTTTCCGTTTAAAGTCGTCTTTTCATTGTTTTAAATAAGAGTGAAAAGACGAAATTAAATATTTTGTTTTTATTTTATTCCTTGAGGATTGTATGGCAACAGATAATCCAAGAGCAGTTGATGATTTAAAATTATCTAAATCTAAAAAAGACCCGCTCAACCGTGTGGTTTTTTATTTTTCAGCTGTACTTATTTTAATTTTTTCCCTCGTCACGTTTTTGTTCAACGATTTTGCAAATCGAGTCATGAATGCTGTGCTTCAGTGGGTAACTTCAACCTTTGGTTGGTACTATCTGTTAGCTGCAACACTATATATGGCCTTCGTGATTTTTATTGCCTGCTCAAGATATGGCAGTATCAAATTAGGACCTAAGCATTCAAAGCCTGAGTTTAGCTTACTGAGTTGGTCTGCCATGCTGTTCTCTGCGGGTATTGGTATCGACCTCATGTTCTTCTCGGTCGCTGAACCACTATCTCATTACATGCAACCTCCAGTCGGAGCAGGTCAAACTTATGAAGCAGCACGCCAAAGTATGGTTTGGACATTGTTTCACTACGGTTTAACCGGTTGGTGTATGTATGCCTTGATTGGTATGGCACTTGGCTATTTCAGTTATCGCTATAATTTGCCACTCACCATTCGCTCAGCTTTGTATCCAATCTTTGGTCAAAAAATTAATGGGGCAATCGGGCATAGTGTTGATACGGCTGCCGTGATCGGGACAATTTTTGGTATTGCAACGACCTGCGGGATTGGTGTAGTACAGCTGAATTATGGTCTACATGTGTTATTGGGGTTACCAGAAAATATCTGGATGCAATTTATCCTGATTGCTGTTGCAGTGGGTATTAGTATTATTTCGGTGACATCTGGGGTCAATAAAGGTCTGCGGATTTTATCTGAAATTAATATTTATGTTTCGATTGGGCTTTTACTGTTTATTTTATTCTTGGGAAATACAGAGTTTTTACTCAATGCCCTTGTCCAAAATATTGGTGACTATTTAAGCCGTTTCCCGAGTTTAGCTTTACAAAGCTTTGCTTTTGAACAGCCTAAAGAGTGGATGAGTAGTTGGACTTTCTTCTTCTGGGCGTGGTGGATTGCTTGGTCTCCATTTGTAGGACTCTTTCTGGCACGTATCTCAAGAGGGCGTACTATTCGTGAATTTGTATGCGGTACCTTAATTATTCCACTTCTATTTACACTTACGTGGTTATCTATTTTTGGTAATAGTGCACTGCACAGCGTTATTTTTGAAGGCAACCAAACCTTAGCAGCGACGGTGTTAGCAAATCCGGCTCATGGTTTTTATGACCTGTTAGCACAATATCCAGGCTTTACCTTTATCGCTTCAATTGCCACCGTAACAGGGCTTTTGTTCTACGTGACTTCTGCCGATTCGGGAGCTCTGGTTTTAGGTAACTTCACCACAAAACTTACTCATATCGATAATGATGCTCCACGTTGGTTAAGCGTGTTTTGGGCACTGGCGATTGGTTTACTCACATTAGCTATGCTCATGACCAACGGCATTACCGCCTTGCAAAATGCAACTATTATTATGGGTTTGCCGTTTAGTTTTGTGATGTTCCTTGTGATGGCAGGGCTTTATAAGTCACTCAGACTTGAAGATTACAGGCATGCTAGTCGCAGTATGAATGCAGCGCCAGTGGTAGGGAACGTTGATATTCTGAACTGGAAACAGCGTTTAACTCGAGTGATGCATCATCCGGGAACCACTGAAACACACCGCATGCTAGATACGGTGTGTTTGCCAGCTGTTCAGGCTGTTGCTGATGAGTTGATTAAGCAGGGTATGAATGTGAACGTACAGCAAACCCCGCTTGAAGATGAAGATACGCTTTACCATCTAGATCTCACTATTCATCTGGAAGAAGAGCAAAACTTTGTTTATCAGATCTGGCCTGTACGCTATAGCGCGCCAAACTTTAGCCAGCGTGTAAAACGAGGCAAACAGTTCTATTTCCGACTTGAAACCTATCTTTATGATGGCTCTCAAGATAACGATCTGGTCGGTTACAGTAAAGAACAGGTCATTAACGATATTTTAGATAAATATGAAAGACATATGACATTCTTACATATTAATCGTATTAGCCCCGGGAATCGTCCATTGTTCCCAGATCCACAAGCTTAAGAGGAAAATGCATGGCTTCTCCTTATCTACATTCTTTTGCTTTATTTTTCTCTTTGCTCAATCCATTTTTAATGAGCATTTATATGATTGGCCTGATTCGCCATTCAGAAGCTAAGGTGTTTAATAAAGCACTGATTCAGGGAAGTTTGATTGCTTTTGTTGTCTTCATGCTATTTGCATGGGGCGGCGAAACAATTTTTAGTAAATATCTGAATGTACGTTTTGAAGCCTTTCAGATTTTTGGAGGTCTTATCTTTTTGGTGATTGGCTACCGCTATGTGTTTCAGGGTGCCGACACCATCGGTGAAATGCGTGGTGCTCCAGAACATCTGGCTGGCACCATTGCCATGCCGTTTATGATCGGCCCAGGGACTATTAGCGCTGCTGTAGTCACAGGGATTGAAATGTCAATTGGTGAGGCAGCGCTAGTAATTGCCTTCACCTTGTTTTTAACTTGCAGTATTTTGATTTTGATGAAATTTTCACATGATCATTTACGCTATAAACATGCCAAACATATTGACCGTTATTTTGATATTGTCGGGCGTTTATCTGCTTTATTAATTGGTACGATCGCCATTGATATGATCATTAATGGTGTGACAGGCGTCATTAATAAAGTTTAGTAAAATCACTCATAAGAACCTGCTATGCCATTGAATATGGAATAAAATGGCATAGCATCTTCTAAAAAATTCTAAGATAAATAAAATAGCTTTAAAAAATAACTTTAAAAATAGTGCCTTAAAAAATTAAATTTTAAAAAACAATCAAAGATATTAAAAAATACGATGCTATGTTGTGGATTTAAGCATGTTTTTTTTGTGAATTATCAACCATAATGTTGACTGAGCTTGTTTTAAGACAGAGTTGAGCTATGCCTACATTAGATGAAATGACCACAGCAACTGATGATCAGTCTGAATTGACGATGTCAGTTTTGATGACGCCTGACATGGCAAATTTTTCAGGTAATGTTCATGGTGGTACGATTCTAAAACTACTAGACAAAGTCGCTTATGCTTGCGCAAGTCGTTATTCGGGTGGCTACGTGGTGACTTTATCTGTAGATAAAGTAAATTTTAAAGAACCTATTTATGTTGGTGAGTTGGTAACCTTCTTGGCAAGTGTGAACCATGTAGGCCGTACTTCAATGGAAGTCGGAATCCGTGTTGAAGCACAAAATATCCAGAAGCGTACAGTGCGCCATACCAATAGCTGTTATTTCACGATGGTTGCTGTTGATGAACAAGGCAAGCCATGTGAAGTACCTCAATTAAATCTCAATACAGAATGGAAGCGTTGCCGCTTTGAAGCTGCTGAGCATCGTAAGGTTTTACGTCTTCAAGAAAACCATAATCCCTCTTGTAGCATGTATAAGAAAACTTCTTAAAAAAATAGATCGAATTAAAAAAAGGATCGAACCGCAGCATGGTTCGATCCTTTTTCTTCTTTACTAAAATTCAGCGTCCATTTTTCATTTCAGTAAAATTATCTCTGAGCTTGGAGGAGAATGCTGAGAGAATTAACGAGTTGCAGGAGCAGCTTCAGAAGCAGAACCTACAGCATCAGATGCAGCATTTGCAGTGTTTGCTTGTTCTTGAGTTGAAACAACAACTTTTTCTTCACCAGCAGTGTTATGTGCTTGGTCGTGCTTAGAAGCAGCAAAAGTTGAAGCAGCAGTTAAAGCAAGTGTAGTAGCGAGTAAAGTTTTAGCTAATTTCATTGTATGGCATCCTTAAATTTCATTTAAAAATAAATTAAACCTAATCGTTCATACATACCTGAAACCTGTATGGCTGAATGACTAAGCTAGGACACATGCTAAGCCGGGCTCGTTATTACATCAATTAACTTAACAATCTATTACGGCTATCTTAACAATAATGAAATATACGGACCGTTTATGTGAGCAATCTGTAAAATAAAAGGGCTTAAATGCACCTTAAAATGTGAAAAAATATTTCATATCGAGTGAAAAAAAGTCAACTTTGTTACGTAAACCTAACACTCTGGCATAAATTATGAATACGTCTAAATAGAATATTCCGTTTGAATTATAATTATCAAAAGTTAATTTAGATTTTAAGTGAGATGTATGTCACATATTAACTATTTTGGCCTGATACTTGAAAAGTATATCTTCAAAGTGAAAAAACATTTTCATGCGATTTAAACAGTGATATACCTTTCTTAGTTTTTTATACCTTGTTGATTTGAGCCGCTTGTGAAACTGATAGCCCCAAAAACTGTTCCTACCCATATTATTTCCGGTTTTTTAGGGGCAGGAAAAACCACATTATTACAGCATTTGTTAAGACAAAAGCCTAAAGATGAGGTGTGGGCTGTATTAATGAATGAGTTTGGGCAAATTGGAGTAGACCAACAACTCTTACCTCAAGATGAAGGATATGCAGTCAAAGAGCTATTAGGGGGCTGTCTATGTTGTAGCAGTCAATTGCCTATGCATATTGCTTTAGCCCGTCTATTGAGTGAACAAAAGCCAGATCGACTCTTTATTGAGCCGACTGGACTTGGGCACCCTTTTCAGTTATTTGACCAACTGACTGAACCTCATTGGCAAAGTAGTTTAGCTATGCGAGCACTGATTACTGTTGTAGATGGTAGCCGCTTGCACGATACCAATTGGGTTAAACAAAACCTTTATGAAGATCAGTTAAAAGCTGCTCAAATTGTGGTGGTGTCACATACTGATGTGATGACTTTTGAAGATGATCAGGCGCTTGAGCTATTAAAAGATGAATACCAACCTTATCACCAAGAGTGGCTTAAAATTGAACATGGTCAGTTAGCTTTAAATAAAATTGATATAGCTGCTCGTTTAACCGAGCGATCTATACAACCTTTACTTAAACTTCAAAAGCAAATGGCTGAAATCGAAGTCGCAAATGAAATTAATCAATTACCTTATCATTATGTCGAGTCAGCACAAGGTTATATTGTGGCAGGTTGGAAATTGCCTAAACGCTGGAAATTCGAGTTTTACGCTTTGCTTGATTTATTATGTGCACAGCAAGACTGGCTACGAATTAAGGGAATTTTTAACACAGATCAAGGGTGGAAAGTTTTTAACTTTAATCCTGATCAGTTTAATTATAAGTCGGGCGAAGAGGGTATTGATAACCGGATTGAGATCATTAGCGAACATAACCATGATTGGTTAGCTTTTGAAACAGCATTACTTGCCTGTCAGCTTGAAGAATAGAGAACATTAAACCAAAAGTAATTCAATGTTCTCTGAAGAGTGGGATTAAGGTTTGCTATCTAACACAGCTTTAGCTTGCGCATGGTCAATATCTTTTTCCCAGTGAGCAATCACTACGGTCGCGACACAGTTACCGATTAAGTTGGTACACGCACGAATAATTCCAATAAACCAGTCCACTGAAAGTAGAAGTACTAAGCCAATCGCAGGGAGACTTGGTATCACTGAAAGTGTGGCTGCAAGAATAACTAAAGCTGAGCCTGGAATACCATGTGCACCTTTAGATGTAATAAGCGAAACCAGCAAAATAGCCAGTAAGTCATGCATAGATAAATCAATATTGCAGGCTTGCGCAATAAAGATCACCGCTAATGTTAAGTAAATTGAAAACCCGTCTAAATTAAAAGAATAACCGGTAGGTATGACTAACCCTACAGTTGAATCTTTGATTCCCAAATTTTTGAGTTTTTTCATAATTTGTGGAAGAACAGAGTCAGAAGAAGCGGTACCTAAAACAATAGCGAGTTCATCTTTAAAATAGCCCACAAATTTGAAAATATTGAGACCGGTAAGTTTTAAAATTGAACCTAAAACAATAACGACAAATAAAATGCAGGTTGCATAAAACAGTAAAACTAAATAACCCAATTGTAGGAGTGAATCTAAACCAAATTTGGCAGTCGTATAAGCCACTGAACCGAATACACCAATTGGAGCTAATCGAATAATAAGTCCCATAATTTTAAAGAAGACTTCCGAAAAAGCTTCAAGCGCTTGACGTACCAGCTCTGCTAAATGTTTAGGAATTAAAAGTAGGGAAACACCAAATAAAATAGCAATTAATAAAACCTGTAAAATATCGCCGTTTGCAAAAGCAGCAGTGAAGGTTTTCGGAATAATATTGAGTAGAAATTCCGAACCTGTATGCATCTCGTGGGCACGTTCGGTATAGGTACTTAAATCTTTTGCATCTAAATGGCTAATATCGATATTCATACCGACGCCCGGTTTAAATACATAGGCCACAACAATGCCTAAAATTAAGGCAATAGTAGTGACCACTTCAAAATAAAGAATGGTTTTTGCACCGACTTTGCCCATTTTTTTAATGTCGTTTGCACCATATATTCCCAGTACAACAACACAAAACACAATTGGTGCAATCAGCATCTTAATTAAAGAAATAAAACCATCACCTAATGGCTTGAGAGATAGGGAGAAATCATGGAAACCGATTCCAACTGCAATCCCAAGAAAGAGAGCACAAAGAACCTGTAAAAATAAACTACGCTTGAGCTTTAGCCACATAAGTCATCAATTTTAGCAAGAGGAAAATATCTCTCTCTAAAGCAAAAAGCCGGCCAACTATAACTGGAAGGGAGCGTTTTGGAAGAATATGCAAATTTCACATGACTATGCTTTGGATTGTTCAGTTTTTTTATAATTTCTTATCCAAAATCGAGTATCCTTAGCGCCAAATTTTGGGACATATTAATCATGGCGCTTAAAGCAACAATTTATAAGGCAGACTTGAATATTGCCAATATGGATGACCATATTTATGGTGATTATCAACTGACGCTTGCCTTGCATCCCTCTGAGACTTTAGAACGCTTAATGGTTCGTTTGATGGCCTTTGCTCGTTTCGCAAGTGATGAGCTTGAGTTTACTAAAGACCTTTTTGAAACTGACGAGCCAGCGTTATGGCAAAAAGATTTAACGGGTCAGTTAGAAACATGGATTGAAGTTGGTTTGCCATCTGAAGATAAAGTCAAAAAAGCCAGTGCACGTTGTAAAACAGTGGCGATTGTCGTTTATGGCACACAAGTCGAAGACTGGTGGAAACGAAACAGTAAAATTAAAACGTTAAGTAACGTTCAGGTTTGGCAAATTGCCCCTCAAAGTACAGTAGAGCTAGAGCAACTGTGTGAACGTACGATGCAGCTACAATTAAATGTCATGGACAACGAGTGGACGCTTTTAGGTGAAAAGGGTCAAGCAACTGTTGTGTGGACACAGTTACAGTAACACAGAAAAGCGCAACAAATTCTACAGATTCAGTTGGTACACTAAGTACCAACTGCGATTTTAAAGATTCAGATTAAGGGGTAAACCATGTCAAATGAATTAGAAATTATCGATTTAAAAGTAGGCGAGGGTAAAGAGGCTGTTAAAGGCGCTTTAATCACGACTCACTATACAGGTTGGTTAGAAGATGGCACAAAATTCGATTCTTCAATTGATCGCGGTAATTATTTTGAATGTGTGATTGGAACAGGCCGTGTAATTAAAGGCTGGGACCAAGGCATTATGGGAATGAAAGTTGGCGGCAAGCGTAAATTAATCGTACCTGCTCATTTAGCTTATGGTGAGCGTAAAATGGGTAAGATCATCCCAGCTAATTCTAATTTAATTTTTGAAATTGAATTATTCGATGTCAAAACTCGTGACTAGTGAAGAACTTAAAGCCCTTTAGAGGGCTTTCTTGTTTATATGAGCTTTAAATATAAATACATTATTAATTTATATTTTAGCTTTATGAATATTTAAGATTATTTTCAGATTATTTGATTATAAATGCTAACTGAAAAACTGTTCATTTGTGGGCAGGATGATATTAAGACCAAATTTCAAAAAAGTTTGCGTTCTAAAAATCAAACTTCGCATAAATAATCTATATTGTTATTGAGACGCTATTTCATGATTATCCGCTTTGCATCTCCTTTGTTGAACATATCAATTGGCTTGGCTTTGGCTGGCTTGTCGGGTATGGCATTAGCCAAACCACCTAAACTGGACGCATCAACACTTACGGTGATTGGTTATCATGAAATTACCGATACTAAAAATGCATTAATTCCTCAATATGCAGTAACGACGCAACAATTTACACAGCATGTTGAATGGCTGCAAAAAAATGGATTCCATTTTATTACGGTTGATCAGTTGATCCGTGCTCATCAAGGTAAATTTCAACTGCCTACAAAACCTGTTCTATTAACTGTAGACGACGGTTATCAATCTTTTTATCAAAATGCTTATCCTGTCATTAAAGCTAAAAAAATCCCTGTTGTCCTTGCAGTGGTTGGTTCATGGTTAGAGCCAAAAGCAGGGCAGAAAGTCGATTTTTCAGGGGAAGAAATTCCACGCGATAAAATCTTAAGCTGGCCTGAGCTGAAAGAAATGCAAGATAGTGGCTTTGTAGAGATTGCAAGCCATAGCTACCATTTGCACCGCGGTATTACAGGCAATCCACAAGGCAACTCTGAACCTGCTGCAACAACTCGTTTTTATGACGCTAAAACTCAAACTTATGAAAACGATGAACAGTATCAATCACGTATCTATAATGACTTAAAGAAAAATAACGAATTACTCAAAGCTCATGGCTTGCGTTCACCACGTATTATGGTCTGGCCTTATGGTCGCTATAATATGCAAACAGTTCAAATTGCTAAAAAGCTTGGTATGCCAATTACCATTACACTTGATGATGGGGCAGACCACGCAAAACAATCTCTTCAAAATATGAGCCGTATTTTGGTAGAAGGCGATATGACGACTGATGATTTGGCTCAAGAAATTAAAAATCGTGAATTGAATTTAACGGATAACAACCGTCCGCAAAAAATTATGCATGTCGATCTGGACTATATTTATGACCCGGATCCGAAACAGCAAGAACGTAATTTAGGTCATTTGTTAGACCGAATTAATGCGATGGGTGTAAATACTGTCTATTTACAAGCATTTTCAGATCCAGATGCGAATGGCTCTGCTGATATGGTGTATTTTCCGAACCGCCATATTCCAATGCGTGCTGACTTGTTTAACCGTGTTGCATGGCAAATTCAAACGCGTACGCCTGTAAGTCGTATTTATGCGTGGATGCCTTTATTGGCATGGGAACTACCAAAAACTGATCCAGTTTCTAAAGACTTAGTTGTGACAGAACAGGCAAAATCCGGTGAACACCTTAATATGGGTTATATCCGTTTAAGTCCATTTTCACCAGAGGCGCGCCAAACTATTCGCGAGATTTATCAAGATTTGGCGAAGTCATCTTCATTTAACGGCATTTTATTCCATGATGATGTCACCTTATCTGACTATGAAGATGCAAGCCCAGAAGCATTAAAAGCCTATGCAAAACAAGGCTTGCCAACAGATTTGGCAAAAATCCGTGATAACGACCAAGATTTGCAAAAATGGACGGCATATAAGACAAAATATCTAGATGATTTTGCAATGCAACTCGTTGATGACGTGCGACAATATGAACCGTTCTTGCTCACCGCACGTAACTTATACGCGCAAGTTGCTTTAAAACCATATGCAGAAAACTGGTATTCACAATCGCTTGAAGAGTCATTAAAACGTTATGATTTTACGGCTATTATGGCAATGCCTTATATGGAACAGGTAGATAATGCTGATCAGTTCTATAAAGATATGGTTGATCGCGTGAAACAATATCCAAATGGCATGAAGAAAACCGTTTTTGAATTACAGGCAACCGATTGGCGTAAAAACGAAAAGGTACCTTCAGCTGAAATGGCAGCAACAATTCATTCTCTTTATCAGCAAGGTGTAATGCATGTCGGATATTACCCAGATGACCCAATTAAAGATCATCCGGATGTGGACACTATGCATAAAGCATTTGCTGAAAAATCATCTCGTCTTGTGCCGTAGTTGAGGCTAAAACATGACAATCTTTGCTGCAATATGGTCGCATGCCTTAAAATTCGTTTTCTATTATCCATTATTCATGTCGTATTTATGGATGATTGGCGCGATCATTTTCTATTGGAAAGAACGTCAGGCTCCGCCTTACGATCAACCTGCTCCATTAGAGAGTTATCCAAAAGTCGCTGTGTTAATTCCTTGTTTTAATGAAGGGGATAATGCAGAAGAAACTATTAGCCATGCGTTAAAACTGGACTATCCTCATTTTGAAGTGATTGCGATTAATGATGGTAGCTCGGACAATACAGGTGAGGTACTCGACCGTTTAGCAGCACAACATGAAAAACTTCGTGTTGTTCATTTGGCTCAAAACCAAGGTAAAGCCATGGGGTTACAAGCCGGAAGCTTAATGACTGATGCCGAGTTTTTAATTGGTATTGATGGCGATGCTTTACTTGATCCTCATGCAGCAAAGTGGATGATTCGTCATTTTCAGGAAAATCCAACAGTTGCAGCTGTGACGGGTAACCCACGTATCCGTACTCGCTCAACTTTATTAGGGCGTATTCAGGTTGGTGAGTTTTCTTCGATTGTCGGCATGATTAAACGTGCACAACGTACCTTTGGACGCTTATTTACCGTATCGGGTGTAATTACGGCTTTTCGTAAGAGCGCTGTTCACCAAGTCGATTATTGGTCACCAAATATGTTGACTGAAGATATCGATATTACGTGGAAATTGCAGCGTGCAGGGTGGGACATTCGTTTTGAAACGAATGCCTTAGTCTGGATTTTAATGCCTGAAACTTTAAATGGTTTGTGGAAACAGCGTTTACGTTGGGCTATGGGTGGGGCACAGGTATTAATTAAAAATATTGATGTGTTCACTAAGCCAAAATTAAATTTTTTATGGCCTTTAATGTTTGAGCTTTGCTTAACCTTAGTTTGGTCATATTTAATGTTGGCGATGGCTTTATTATGGTTGGTACATTTTATTTTACCGGTCCCTGCTTTAGCCGTTGTGAGCTCTCCATTTTTACCGTATGGTAGCGGTATTTTATTGGGGGCAACCTGTCTCATTCAGTTTGCTTTAAGCAAATGGATGGATAGTCGTTATGAACCACATCTAGGAAAAAACTATTTCTGGATGATCTGGTATCCATTGGTCTTTTGGCTAATCACCATCTCGGCAACTATTGTGGCATTTCCAAAAGTTTTAAAACGTGGAGATGAGAAACGTGCGCGTTGGGTGAGCCCGGATCGGGGCATTCGTGGATGAAATGCAAGAGTCATGAGATTTTAAAGATCGTGCTGTATTGATGTCTGGGGAAAACCGCAACACTTCGTTAGGTAAAGAGAGAAATGAAGACAAATTCGTTGATTATTGATTTACGCCGTCAATTACCATGGCATAAACGCTATGCTTCTACAACAAGCACGGCCATGATGTGGGCGGTTTGGTTGTTGCTGTGGCGTCCATTTGTACTGATCTGGGTATTGGCTGAACTCCAAAAAACACATTTAGTTCACCGTTTGTTTAGTGCTTTTGGTGTAGGCATTGAACATGGCATTACCGCATTAATTGGCTGTGCAATTTGTTTATTATTGTGGAGTCATGTGCTGCCTGAGCATCGTGTTGGCGGTAATGCGCTTAAAGCAAAACAGACAGATGATTATGCGCGCTATTTTGATTTACCTGAACATGAAATTGAGCAGGGACGTAGTCAGAAAATTACAGTCATTCACCATGATGAACTAGGTAAAATCATTAGAGTTGAATAAAGCATATTAATGAAAAAAAGCCCGCATCATGTGGCCTTTTTTTACACTAATTTCGCTATATCCATAAGTTTTAAACTGTAGAGTGCAGTGCTTGTGCAGGTATTATTTACCTTTGAAAACAGGAGGTCTTTTTTGCAACATGGCAAAAACACCTTCTTGAACATCTTCTGTGGTGAGCAATGGTTGAAGATGGCTTTGCAATTGCTTAAAGGCAACCTCGTACCCTTCGTTAATAGCTTCGCGAGCAGAGGCGAGAGTCGCTTTTACAGCAAGAGGAGCAGCTTGCGCAACATGTTCAGCAAGTTCTATTGCACGGTTGAGCTGAGAGCCTTCTGGGCATATTTCGGTAATCAGGTTCATGTCAAATGCTGCTTTTGCATCGAAAGAGTCACCAGTGAGTAAATAACGCATGGCTTTGGCCCAACCTGCGGCTTGAATAAAACGTGCAGTTGCTCCGCCAAAAGGTAAGATGCCACGTTGAACTTCCATTTGAGCAAATTGGGTATTTTCACTCGCAATCGCAATATCTGCGTTGAGAAATAGTTCTATACCAGCGGTGTAACAATAACCTTGTACCGCTACTATCAAAGGTTTACTGAGCTTTTGGCCGATTGTGCCCCAAGGGTTAATCTCATTTTCACTAAAATCAAAAACACCTGTAGCGAGTTTAGGTTGTAACTCAACTAGGTCTAAACCAGCTGTAAAATGATCCCCATGAGCAAAAATAACCGCGCAGCGCAGGGCATCATTATTTTCATATTCAGTGAGTGCTAGTGATAAGTCTTTGATCATGTGACTATCAAAAGCATTACGTTTTGCTGCCCGATCTAGACCAATTAAAAAAATATGCCCGCGAGTTTCACGGCTGACTTTTCCTTCTTGATTTGACATATTGTCATGCTCTTTATTCGTCTTTAATCATGTTTTAAACAATCATTTAAAAACTAGCAAATATAATTTGTTGATGACTCGATCAGTATTTGTTTTGTCTGTGTATTGAGATAAATCGACAGCATTAGAAAAGAGTAAAACCTCAGACAACCTTAATTTCCATTATTTATTTAAATTAGCAGTTTGCTTCGCTTTATATTTTTCTCATAATACCTCGTCAAATTGATCTCAATAAGCAGCTGTTTTATGTCACCTCTAGAAATCTTTGCGGTCTTGATTAGCCTGATTGGAGTCGGATTAACGGTAATCCGTAATATGTGGTGTTGGCTGTTTAATTTCTTTGCCTTTGTTTTATATGCCTATTTGTTTTACGAATTTAAGCTATATGGCGAAACGATTTTGCAGTTCTTTTTTATGGTGGTAAATTTTTATGGCTTTTACTACTGGCTTAAAAGAAAGCAGCAAGATCACGATATTCGAATTGAACCGATTGCAGTTCAAACCGCTGTCATCCAAATGACCATTGCCGCGGTAGGTGGCTTGCTTTTTGGCTTAATTCTTAAAAACTTTACCGATGCAGCAGTGCCTATGCTCGACTCTCAACTTGCAGCATTTAGTTTGC
This sequence comes from Acinetobacter geminorum, assembly GCF_013009345.1. GTDB lineage: Bacteria > Pseudomonadota > Gammaproteobacteria > Pseudomonadales > Moraxellaceae > Acinetobacter > Acinetobacter geminorum. The sequence goes on from NZ_JABELE010000010.1 coordinate 33,065, forward strand.
TTGCAACGTATTGGACCAGCCGAAAACATATTGCGACTTGGGTACTTTGGGTATTTGTCGACATTATTTATGTCGGTATGTTCATCTATAAAGATTTATTTTTAACAGCCGCTTTGTATGCAGCATTTGTTTTGATGGCAGCTTATGGTTGGTATCAATGGGAAAAGGTTAAAAGAAAGCAGATTGATAATATAGATCTGAAAAAATCTGTTTGATTTATGAGAAAATATTAAAACAATAATCCTCTTTGGAAATTATTTGATGACTCATACTTTAAAAAAACTTTTATTTTGTTTATTTCTTTGTTCTGGATATGCAAATGCTCAGGTTAATGCTGTACCTTTAAATCAGCTCGGTAAATTACCTGATTCATGTCAGAAAGATGAACCTGTTGAAAATAATAAATTAGTTATACAGTCCTCACAGGTAAAAATACAAAGCTATTCTTGCTTTATGCCTAATATAGCTGATGCGCTAGGGTATAGTGTATTTGCTATCAATTTAGATAAAAATAAAACCTATTATTTTAAAGCGCAAACTCAGGATATATCCTCAATAGCTGGCCAGACCATACATAAAATTGATTCTGAAACCTTTGCTATAGACAATTATCAGGAGCGTGGTGGAAATTTCATTATTTTTTGGATAGCGGACTGGTCAAATATTTATACACAAGATATTTCTTATTATACGGATGATGAAACTTCCATAGATAGCTCTATTAAAGACAAACAGATTTATTTACAGAAGAAAAAATATTTGGATAATACCAAAACTACAAAAGTTGGATCTCCCTTAATCATTATGAAAGACAAACAAAAAGGTTTGATCATCAATAAGAGTAAGGCACAAAACTTTTAAATAATTAATTTCTGGATTTTTATGAAAAATTTAACTCATATATTTTTATTTTGTATTGGTTTCTTAGTAGCAACGACCTCTTATGCGCAAGTAAATATTAAACCTTTATGGCATGGTAAAGTATTGAACAGTTTTGATATTCCTTTAAATAACCTGAAAAAGCCAAAGCAGGTTATTAAAGGTGAGGCTGATGAATGCAATGGTGGTTATTTTCCAGATCAATGGGTATATGAAGATGGAGTGATACTCTCTACGGGATCTTTAGATAAGGTATATGTAAGCCAGCAAAATGGTCTAAAGTATGGTTCTCGATTATTTAATCATTTAACTACCGAGAATGAGTTTAAAAAGTTTTTTGGTAAGCAAATAGTTATATCTGAAAATCATACTTACTCTATATTTCCTTGGGAAGGTAGTAATGATGGCTTACATTTTCATTTCCGTAATGGAAAATTACACTACTATACGCACTCTATTGATGACTGCTAATGATTAACCTTTAAGAATAACCATGATCCTGGATTTAGTCATATATAAGCAGCAACAGTTTGATGTGATGGCCCAAAAAATTATGGCCGAGCCTGCAAAATATATAGATTTTAATTCTGTATCTGATTTTTATAACGCTGCGTGGCTCAACGGTTTTCCACAAGGTACTCAGGTCTCTGCGACAGGTTTAGATGATGGTGCTGAAGAGTTTTATGCAGTTATTCAGTTTAAAAAACAGTATTTAAGATTTGATATTAAAGAAAATAATTCGACAATTATCTTTAAAGATATGAATGGGAACGTTTTAAAAAGTAACTTTTAACTTATGAAATAAAATCTAAAAAAAAGCGACTTAACGTCGCTTTTTTTTAATAAATAAATTTGGAAATTTTATTCGCTGTTTCAAGAACTAGGTTTGCGATATCTTCTTTAAATGTTCTTTCATCATAAGTGGTAATTGGACAACTTACAGAGATAACAGCGACCATTTTACCATTTGACTGTTTAAAAATAGGCGCCGCGCACGCTGCCATATCATGATTGTAATGACCCCAGCTCATCATGGTTTTTTGAGTTTTTACATAAGAAAGTCTTTGCAATAAAGCTTTTAAATTGGTTGGCGTCAGTTCAGAGAAACTGTCCCAATCGCTAAAATTGCGGTAACGCTGACGTACTTCAGTTTCAGGTAAATCAGATAAAAGCATTTGACCAATGACGGTTGCATGGGCAGGCCAGCGAGTTCCTAAACTAATGTTGCTCGTAAAGGTTCCCATCGACTGGATATTATTTACAAAGACAATATGAGTGCCTTCTAAAATAGAAAGATGTACCGCAAGTTTGGTGTGGTCACGTAGTTCTTTCATTAAAGGTGTCGATAAATCAAGTAATGAAAGTTTAGATAAACTGTTAAAACCAAGTTCCATGACTTTGGAATCGAGAGCATAAGTTTTTTGAGATGCTTTTCTTAAATAACCGCAAGATTCGAGTGTATAAATCAGACGAAATGCACTAGAACGGTTCACTTCTAAAATTTCAGCAATTTCTGTAATGGTCATTTCTTGCGCTTGTTGATTAAATGCTTGCAAGATAGCTAAACCCCGTACAAGTCCGGGAACTAAATATCGGTCATCATTTTTTGTTGTTTCCGATTCGTGCGAATCTTCTTCAATTGCTATGCTCATTCGTGTCATTTTCCTATAAATAAAACATGATTCAATTTGGGGCATGCTGCTTTATTTTATAACTATTGTAATTGTTAAAAATGCATAAAACAATTTTTATATTTAAAACTTTGTTTCCTTCTTGAAACGTAACAAAATATTTAAAAATTAATAAGACAATGAATTTTATATTTATTTTTACTTTGACAAAAAATGATCAAGGGGATTATGCTTAGCTTGTGTTTTGAAAATCAAATTATGTTTTGTATATAAAACAAAATGAGGACGCAAGGTATGAGTTGGATCTCAGTTTGTCAGCAGGGTGACGTTAGCGAAGATGAGCCGAAAGCCATCGAAGTTGAAGGGAAAAAAATAGGCGTATTTTTCGTCGATGAAAATTACTTTGCTATCGAAAATGTTTGCCCTCATGCGTATGCCTTATTAACCGAAGGATTTATCGAAGATCAGACTGTTGAATGTCCATTGCACGAAGCAATTTTTGACATTCAAACAGGTGAGCTAAAAAGTGGGCCAGGGTGTAGAAACCTATGTACGTACCCAGTTCGTGTTGAAGGACAGGATATTCAAATTCAACTCTAGTCCTCACATGTACAAGGAAGCAGAACAATGAAGACATTTAATGAAAAGTTGGCAAGCTGGATTCATGCAACGCCGGCAACCGAAGCAGGTATCAACAATATTCAAATTCCAGGTCAATCTGAATTGTTGGTTTGGCAGACACGTTATAAAGAACCAACGCTCTATGAACAGGATTTTGTAAAAAACTTGATTCAGGCATTTTCTGCGGGCGCAACAGAGTTAGATGACGTTGTTTCTGCACTTAATAAACAGGGTTTCCGCTGTGAATCTGGTGATGAATGGACTTCTGCAAGCTTTACAGAAGAAATGCAACGTTTAGGTTATTGATTCAGGGAAGAATAAAATGAACGCAATCGTATCAACTTCACAAAGCGCTGAAGAATATTTAGAACTTGGTTTACGTGACCAATGGCATCCAGTTTTAGCAAGTTGGGAAGTCGCTGCTAATCCAGTCGGAATTACCCGTTTAGGTGAAAACATTGTGGTTTGGCGTGATGCCGAAGGTCAGGTGCATGCACTTGAAGATCGCTGTCCACACCGCGGTGCTCGTCTTTCCCTTGGTTGGAACTTGGGTGACCGAGTTGCTTGCTGGTATCACGGTGTTGAAGTTCGTGCTGATGGTGTAGTTGCTGATGTGCCAGCGGTTCATGAATGTCCAATGACCGGAACTAAATGTTTAAAGAACTATCCTGTCATTGAGCAACATGGCGCAATCTTTATCTGGTTTGGTATTGATGCAAATGAACAACCAGCACCGCTTGAGTTCCCGGAGCAACTTGCAAGTGAAGAGTGGAGTGCGTTCCTTTGCCAAGCAGACTGGAAAGTAAACCATCAATACGCGATTGATAATGTGATGGACCCAATGCATGGGACCTATTTACACGCGACATCGCACTCGATGGCAGATGGTGAACGTACTGCAGAGATGAAGCACCGTACCACCGATAATGGCTTTGTTTTTGAAAAAGAAGGTCAAACAGGTGTGAACTTTGACTGGGTTGAATATGGTTCAACAGGTGCAAGCTGGTTACGCCTTTCAATTCCATACCGTAAACAATTTGGTCCAGGTGGCGAATTTTGGATTGTAGGTTATGCAACGCCAATTGATGCCAACAATACTCGCGTATTTTTCTGGCGCTGCCGTAAGGTGAGTGGTTGGCAACGTAATGTATGGCGTTTCTTATATCGCAATCACTTAGAACAATTGCATTGGGATGTATTAGAACAAGACCGAATTATTTTAGAAAACCTTGCGCCAAATGCGCGTGAAAAAGAGTTCCTCTATCAACACGATGTTGGTCTTGCACGTTTACGCCGTTTAATGAAAAAAGAAGCTGAGAAGCAATTAAAGAAAATTGCTGCACTAAATGCATCAAACCGTATCGAGATGCAGGAAGAAGCTCATGGCTAATGTAGCGTTGTTGCAAGGCAAAAAAGTTTTAGTGACTGGTGCTGCGCGTGGTTTAGGTAGAGATTTCGCTCAAGCCATTGCCGAGGCAGGTGCTGAAGTTGTGATGGCAGATATTTTGTCTGACTTGGTACAACAAGAAGCACAAGTGTTACAACAACAAGGACTAAACGTTCATGCTGTCACCGTTGACCTTGCCAATGCAGACTCTATTGAAAATGCGGTTGCAAAAAGCGTGGAAGTATTACAAGGACTAGATGGCCTTGTGAACTGTGCGGCACTGGCGACCAATGTCGGTGGAAAAAATATGATTGATTACGATCCTGAACTTTGGGATCGGGTCATGAATATTAATGTGAAAGGCACATGGCTGATTAGTAAGGCATGCGTGCCCCATTTAAAGCAATCGGCTGCAGGCAAGATCATTAATGTTGCTTCCGATACAGCACTTTGGGGCGCACCGAATCTAATGGCTTATGTGGCAAGTAAAGGTGCAATTGTTGCCATGACGCGTTCAATGGCAAGAGAGTTGGGACAATCTAATATTTGTGTCAATACATTGTCACCGGGCCTTACTCTGGTTGAAGCAACCGAGTATGTGCCTCAAGAACGTCACGATTTATATGTCAACGGAAGAGCGATTCAACGTCAGCAACTTCCACAAGATTTAAATGGAACAGCATTGTATCTACTGTCGGATTTGTCCTCTTTTGTGACAGGTCAAAATATTCCGGTCAATGGCGGTTTTGTCTTTAACTAAGGAGTAGTCAAATGATTACAGGGATCGAGATTTTAAAGTTTGGAGTTGAAGATAGAGCCGCTTCAAACAAGTTTTTGGCAGATTTTGGTTTAAGCCAAAGTACTTCGGATATTGAAGGTACTGATCTTTACCAAACCCAAAATGGTAGCAAGATTTATCTATTTAATTGTGATGATGAGCGTTTGCCGACTGCTATTGAACAAGGTTCAACTTTACGTGAAGTGACTTGGGGCGTTGATAGTGCTCAAGACCTTGAAGACTTGGCAGCTCGTTTGGCCGATGTAGAAGGTTTTAAACGTACTGAAAATACAGTTGAGTGTATTGACCCAAATGGCATGACCATTCGTTTTGAACAAAGTTTTGTTAAAGAAGTACCTGAACTTAAAACGGAAGGTATTAACCAATACGGCAACATTCAACGTGTGAATGCAGCAAGTCCTGTCTATGAAAAAGGTCAACCTGTTGCGATTGGACATGTGGTGTTCTTCACACCGGATTTGGCAACAACTGAAAACTTCTATATTGAAAAAGTAGGTTTCCATTTATCTGATGCTTACAAAAATCGCGGTGCATTCTTACGTTGCCGCGGTGAAGGTTATCACCATGATTTATTCTTGCTCAGTGTTCCAAATAAACCTGCTGGCTTAAATCACGTTGCATTTGTTGTTCGCGATATCCATGAGGTGATTGGGGGCGGTTTAAATATGAATCGTTCGGAGTGGTCAACCTTTATTGGACCGGGACGTCACCCAATTTCTTCTGCGTATTTCTGGTACGTCAACTCACCATTAGGTGGTGCATTTGAATATTACACCAACGATGATTATTTGACAGAAGAATGGCAACCACGTGTAGAAGAACATCGTCTAGAGCTTTTCACTGAATGGGCGATTGAAGGTGGTCTTGATGACACAACCCGCCGTCAGGTGAAGCCTGTTTAACAGGTATTGCTTTACAAGGAAGATGGCTATGGAAAAGATCGTAATTGTAGGTGCCGGACAGGCAGCGGGTTGGGCAGTAAGTACCTTGCGTCAAAATGGGTATGTGGGCGAAATTCACGTGGTTTCAAATGAAGATCAAGTGTTTTATGAGCGTCCGCCACTGTCTAAGCAAGTACTTTCAAAAGAAGCAACGTATGAAAGTTTGAATCTGTTCTCTCCTGAACAGGTTCAAGAGTTCAACGTTCAATGGCATAAACCAGAAATTGCGACAAAAGTCGATCGTGAGCAAAAACAGGTTCATTTAGAAAGTGGTCAGGTTTTGCCGTATGACAAATTGCTGATCGCAACTGGAAGCCGTGCGCGTGTACCCGTCAATACATGGCAGTTCATTCCAAATGTTGTGACTTTACGCAATGTGCATGATTGTGAACGTTTGGCTGAAATTTTAAAGAATGCAAAAAATGTCGCTGTGATTGGCGGTGGCTGGATTGGTTTAGAAATTGCTGCAACTGCACGTAAGCAAGGTAAAGATGTTCATATATTTGAATATGGCGATCGTTTATGTGCAAGAAGCGTGAGTCCAGAAGTTTCTGCATTTTTAAAAAATATGCATGAAACTCAAGGTACAAAAATTCATTTAGACAGCAAGAGTCTTCATTTAGTTGAAGCGCCATATCAAAAAGTTGAAGTGGTGAATCACCCACAAAATAGTCAGTTATTTGACTGTGTCGTGGTAGGTGCAGGCGCTGAGATTGCCAAAGAGTTAGGTGTACATGCTGGTCTCGATGTGAAAGATGGCATTGTGGTGAATTGTTTTGGACAAACTTCAGATCAAAACATTTATGCCGCAGGTGATGTCGCGATTCATCCGGGTTTGGGTTATTGCATTCAGTCTTGGGCAAATGCACAAAATCAGGCGATTGCAGCAGCAAAGTCGATGCTCGGCATTGAAACTGAATATACCGATATTCCATGGCTTTGGTCAGATCAATATCACTTTAATATCCAGATTTTAGGTACGTATCAACCTGAAAAAACCAAAGAAGTGGTGATTCGCCAAGGTGGTGAAGATCAGGTGAGCTATTTATATCTGGACCATGAAAATCGTTTGCTCAACATGATTGCCATTAATGATTCTAAACTGGTCAAACTGGCAAAACGTTGGATGCAAGCTAACACCGTTTTAGATCCAAAACTATTAGCAGATGCTGAATTTAATGTCATGAAGTTAAAACCGTAAACATTAAATCTGGTTCTCATTACCAAATCGAAGGAATGACACATGAGTAATGAAGAAAAAAGTGGATTGAAGCATTGGGTACCTGCTTTTGTCCTTATGGTGTGTGTGGTACTGGCGTTTTTCGACAAGATTAGTATTGCGGTTTTATTTTCAGATCCTCATTTTCAAAGTGCAATGGGAATTGCTGAAGATAAGGCCAAGCTCGGATGGCTCATGACAAGTTTCTTACTTGCTTATGGTTTTTCATCAGTCTTTCTGAGCTTTTTGGGTGACATCTTTAACCCAAAGAAAATGCTGTTCTGGAGCGTAACGTCGTGGGGCGTACTCATGTTCTGTATGGGGTTCACCACTAGTTATTCAGGCATGCTGGTTTTACGTGTACTGCTTGGTTTAGCAGAAGGCCCGTTATTTGCCTTGGCATACACCATTGTTAAGCAGACTTATACGGACCGTCAGCAGGCACGTGCTTCTACCATGTTCTTACTTGGAACACCGATAGGTGCATTCCTTGGGTTCCCGATCACTGCAAATGTTTTAGCTCACCACGACTGGCACACCACTTTTTTTGTGATGGCTGCGCTAACCCTGATTGCCATTTTTAGCATTGTTTTTGGTCTGCGTAACTTGCAGCTCAAGAAAACTGTCGAAATTGAGGGCGAGAGTAAACGCACTAATTTCAAAGGTCACATTGCCAATACTAAATTGCTGCTCAGCAACAGCGCATTCTGGCTGGTTTGTCTCTTTAACATTGCGTTGATGACGTATTTGTGGGGCTTAAACAGCTGGGTTCCTTCTTACTTAATGCAAGACAAAGGATTCAATCTCAAAGAGTTTGGGATGTATTCAAGTTTTCCATTCATTGCCATGTTAATTGGCGAAATTATCGGTGCGTTTTTATCTGACAAGTTAGGCCGCCGCGCAATTCAAGTATTTAGCGGTTTATTACTCGCGGGCATCTTCATGTATGTGATGGTCATTATGACTGAGCCATTATTGATTATTGCTGCCATGTCTTTAAGTGCTATGGCATGGGGTTTTGGAGTAGCAGCTGTATTTGCTCTGCTTGCAAGAGTCACGACCTCAAATGTAGGGGCGACTGCGGGTGGAATATTTAACGGCTTAGGTAATTTTGCAAGTGCAATTGCGCCTGTTCTTATCGGTTACATCGTGATGCAAACACACAGTTTTAATTTAGGAATTACCTTCTTGGCTGCTGTCGCTGTCATCGGGTCGTTGTTCTTGGTTCCTCTTTTAAAACGTTATTAATTCACTGTATAGGAGTTTAAAAAATGACTACACAACAATTCGAATCGTGGGCACAACCAGAGGGTGCTTCTTTAGAAGATTGGTTAAACACACGTATTGCTCGCTTTGAGACACGTAAATATGACTTTGATGCTTTGAAGTTCCAAGCAGATTACGACCCGAAATATCGCCGTGCACAAATGCGTTACATGGGCACGGGTGCAACAGGTGTTGCAAATGACGGTAACACTGTACCAGCAGAAAACTTCACGTTTTCAACCATGGTTCTACCACCACAGTGTGAAGGTCCTTTGCACATTCACCACGATGTTGAAGAAGTGTTCTTTATGCTTCGCGGCGAAATTGATTTGTTTATTGAGCATAACGGCGAGAAATTCCAGACCCGTTTAAAAGAGCGTGACCTGATTTCAATTCCACCGGGTATTTACCGTGGTCTATTTAACCCAGGTCAAGAAGATGCCTTGATGTGTGTGATGTTAGGAACAGGTAAACCAACCATTCCGAACTATCCACCAGAGCATCCATTGTCTCAAATCAAACGTTAATTGTTTGATGAAGTGAATGAAGGAAAGAATTGAAAATGATGACACTCATTGAAAAGTTAGCAGAATTTCCGGTGAAAACCGTTACTGTTCAAGGCCAGCAGCAAGCCTATCGGGAAGCCGGTCAGGGTGAGTACCTTGTACTGTTGCATGGCATTAGTTCAGGTTCTGCTTCATGGGTAAACCAACTTGAAGTGCTGTCTCATCATTTTCATGTCATTGCCTGGGACGCACCGGGCTATGGCAAATCAGATGAACTTTTAACTGATCAGCCCAATGCTACTGATTACGCAAAGCGTTTGGCAGCATTGTTTGATGTTTTAAAAATTGAAAAAGCAATTGTGGTCGGACACTCATTAGGTGCCTTACAGGCCAGTGCATTTGCTGCACTTTACCCAGAGCGAGTGGAACACTTGGTTGTTGCTAACTTAGCTCAAGGCTACCAACGCCACGATGAGCAAACACAAATTCAGGTTTTTGAAAAAAGACCAAAAATGTTGAAAGAACTCGGTGCTAAAGGAATGGCCGAAAGCCGTGGACCTCATTTGATTTATAAACAAGAACCACAAGCCTTAGCTTTAGTTTCAGAGGTGATGCAGCAGTTGACCCTAAAAGGTTTCACCCATGCATCGTACTTACTGGCATATGACGAAATACGTAATTACTTAACCAATTTAAAAGTCCCATGCACAGTCATTGCAGGGCAGCAAGATCAAATCACTCCTGCGTTAGGTATACAAGAGCTTGCTCAGGAATTGCAGTTGGAACAGCGCTTCGTCATAGAGGATGCAGGACATTTAAGTTATGTCGACCAACCGCAAGCATTTAACCAAATTATGTTGACGATTCAGGAACAATCGTAAGAGAGATTAAGGATTATGAGCTTCCAAGTTGAAGGAAAAGTTGCAGTTGTTACCGGTGGCTCATCTGGGATTGGGCTGGCTGCTGTTGAAATACTAGTTGCAGAGGGTGCAAAAGTTGCTTGGTGTGGTCGCGATGAAGAACGTTTAAATGCTTCTAAGCACTATATTTTAGAAAAATTTCCACATGCCAATATTTTTACCAAAGCATGTAATGTGTTGAAAAAAGAAGAAGTTCAGCAATTTGCCAAAGACGTCAAACTCAATTTGGGCAATGTGGACATGCTCATTAATAATGCTGGGCAAGGCCGTGTTTCAAATTTTGAAAACACACAAGATGAAGACTGGATGAAAGAAATCGAGCTGAAATATTTCAGTGTTTTACATCCGGTACGGGCTTTTCTTGACGACTTAAAACAGTCGGCAAATGCCTCAATTACCAATGTGAACTCGTTACTGGCACTACAACCGGAACCGCACATGATTGCGACTTCATCTGCACGCGCTGCACTGTTGAACTTAACCCATTCGTTGGCTCATGAGTTTACTCAATATGGTGTTCGTGTGAACTCGATTTTACTCGGAATGGTGGAATCTGCGCAGTGGAAACGCCGTTATGAAACCCGTTCAGATTTAAATCTGTCATGGGAAGAATGGACAGGCAATATCGCAAAAAATCGTGGCATTCCTATGCAGCGTTTAGGCCGTCCAGAAGAGCCTGCACGTGCTTTAGTTTTCTTGGCATCACCATTGGCATCTTACACCACAGGTTCGGCAATAGATGTCTCAGGTGGTTTTAACAAACATTTATAAATATTAGGTGCTGTCATGAAAAAGTTGATGATGATTGGTTTTGGCGCAATGGCAGCAGAAGTGTATGCCCACTTGCCTCAAGATCTGCAACTCAAGTGGATTGTCGTGCCATCTCGCAGCATTGAAAAAGTGCAGTCACAAGTCTCTTCTGACATTCAAGTAATTTCAGATATTGAGCAATGTGATGGTACCCCAGACTATGTCATTGAGGTGGCAGGTCAAGCAGCAGTAAAAGAGCATGCTCAAAAAGTTTTAGCGAAAGGCTGGACCATTGGTCTGATTTCGGTGGGTACTTTGGCTGATAACGAGTTTTTAATTCAGCTTAAACAAACTGCCGAAAAAAATGATGCCCATCTGCATTTACTTGCAGGGGCTATCGCAGGCATTGACGGTATTTCTGCGGCCAAAGAAGGTGGTTTGCAAAAAGTCACTTACAAAGGCTGCAAAAGTCCAAAAAGTTGGAAAGGTAGTTATGCAGAGCAATTGGTCGATCTAGACCATGTTGCTGAAGCTACAGTTTTTTTCACAGGAACTGCGCGTGAAGCTGCCATGAAATTTCCAGCGAATGCCAACGTTGCAGCAACCATTGCACTTGCAGGACTTGGTATGGATGAAACCATGGTTGAGTTAACTGTTGATCCAACCATCAACAAAAACAAACACACCATTGTGGCAGAAGGTGGCTTTGGGCAAATGACTATTGAACTGGTGGGCGTGCCGTTACCAAGTAACCCGAAAACATCAACTTTGGCTGCGCTTAGCGTGATTCGTGCTTGTCGCAACAGTGTAGAAGCAATACAGATTTAAGAAGGATTTGATCATGGCAAAGGAAATTTATATTGCAGGTGAATGGCGATTAGGCCGTGGTGCAGTCATTCAAAGCCTGTTTCCGGCAGATCAGTCGGTAAACGCTGAGCTTTCAACAGCAACGCTTGAAGATGTAAATGAAGCAATTGAAAAAGCGGATCAGGCTTGGCGTCAACCGAGCTGGAGAAACAGTTTGCCGCATGAGCGCGCACGTATTCTCTACAAAGTTGCAGACATTATTGAAGCGCGTGTAGACGAATTAGCGAAATTACAAACCCGCGATAATGGTAAGCCTTTAACCGAAACTCGCGGTTTGGTGATGAGCGCGGCGGCGACTGCACGTTATGTTGCAGCAGCATGTGAAACGTTGAATGATGAGCTCACTACTCAACGTGCTCCAGATTTTATGACCATGAGTGTGCATGAACCTGTGGGCGTTGTGGCAGCTATTACCCCTTGGAACTCTCCAATTGCGAGTGAAGTTCAAAAGCTTGCTCCAGCTTTGGCAGCAGGAAATGCCGTGGTTTTAAAACCAGCAGAAGCAACTTCACTGATTGCTTTAGAGCTTGCCAAAATTTTTGAAGAAGCAGGTTTACCAAAAGGCTTACTCAGTGTGTTAGTGGGGCGTGGTTCTGTGATTGGTGATGCCATTGCTCAACATCCCTTGGTTCGTAAAATTTCTTTTACAGGTGGAACAACCACGGGGCGTCATTTGGCACACATTGCCGCAGATAAACTGATTACTACTTCGCTTGAGTTAGGTGGTAAGTCACCAACTATCGTTTTGCCAGATGCAGATGTCGAACTGGCAGCTAAAGGTGTCGCGTACGGTATTTTTAGCTCGGCAGGCCAAGCGTGTATCGCAGGTTCTCGCTTGTTTATTCATAGCAGTCTTTACGATCAGTTTTTAACGCGTTTGGTTGAAATTACCAAAGGCTTACGTGTGGGCCATCCGGAACAAGCGGGTGTGCATTTAGGGCCACTGGTCAATGACAAACATTTGCAGTCAGTTGACCGCTATGTGCAGCTTGCTAAAAGCGAAGGTGGTCAAGTTCTAATTGGTGGTGAAGCGCTTACGACTGGTGACTATGCCAAAGGAAGCTATTACTTACCGACCATTATTACGGGCTTAAATAACAGTGCTCAAACCTGTCAGGAAGAAATTTTTGGCCCTGTTTTAGTCGTTATGAAATATGACAACGAGCAAGATTTAATTGCCCAAGCCAATGACAGTTGTTTTGGCCTTGCTGCAGGTATCTGGACTGAAAGCTATCGCAAAGCTTGGCGTATTGCACGTGCCTTAGAAGTGGGAACGGTATGGATTAATACCTACAAAAAATTCTCGATTAGTGCGCCGTTTGGTGGCTTTAAAGACAGTGGAATCGGACGCGAAAAAGGCCGTTTGGGCATTTTATCGTACATGCAACAAAAGAGTATTTATATGGGGCTGAATGAACAGCCTAACCCTTGGTGCGATTAATAAATTCAAGGACTGAAAACAAATTTTGAGGAATAGACATGACTGAACGTGTAAATGTAGGCGAAGCAATCGCAAGAGTTTTAGAAGCGCACCAAGTTGATAGTATTTATGGTGTTATTTCCATCCACAATTTACCTATTGCCGATGCAGTAGGGCGCCGTGAAAAAATGCGCTTTGTCGCAGCTCGTGGTGAAGCGGGTGCGGTTACTATGGCAGATGCACACTCACGCTTTAAAGGCCTAGGTGTAGCGTTAACCAGTACGGGTGCTGGCGCTGGTAATGCAGTGGGTTCACTGATTGAAGCAATGAATGCGGGTAGCCCTGTATTGCATTTAACAGGTCAAGTTGAGCGTGAATATCTCGACCGTGATGCAAGTTTCATCCATGAAACTAAAGACCAACTTACATTCTTGCGCGCATCAAGCAAAGCAGCGTTCCGTATTACCAGCCCAGACAATGCTATTGGTGTAATACGTGAAGCCATCCGTGTTGCAACTACAGTTCCAATGGGGCCAGTAAGTGTTGAGCTACCAATTGATGTACAAGCAGCCGAAATTGATTTGCCACTTAACTTAGGGCCAGTCAAAGCACTTGAGTTACCACAGGCAGAGCAAGCTGAAATTGACCATCTTGTCAGTGAAATCAAAAAAGCAAAACGTCCGATTTTCTGGATTGGCGGTGGAACTTTAAATAGCGTTGCAGAAGTGAAAGCAATTGCAGATTCAGGTATTCCGGTTGTTTCATCGACTCATGCTCGTGGGGTGTTGGCAGATGATCATCCACGTAGTTTGGGTGCTTTCCATAACTCAGCAGGTGTTGAGCAGTTATTAAAAGATGCTGACTTGATGGTGGTAGTGGGTTCTCGTTTACGTAGTAATGAAACAAAAACTTATTCGGTTGAGTTCCCTGAAAACATTATTCAGGTAGATGCCAACCCAGTGGCTCAGCAACGTAATTACAAAATCAGCAACTTCATTTGTGGTGATGCCAAAGATGTCTTAACACGTGTGTTAGAACAGCTTCAAGGAACTTCAAAAATCGATGCTGATTACGATGCTGCTGTAGTAGCGGCTAAACAGGCTGCAATTGATGCGCTGCGTAAACAAATCGACCAATACGCTTTAATTTGTGATCACTTGCGTGCAGCTTTACCTCAAGACGGTATTTTTGTACGTGACATCACCATGTCGGGTAGTACATGGGGCAGTCGTTTATTCCCTGTACAAGCACCAAACCAAAACATCCACTCACTCGCGGGTGCAATTGGTTTAGGTCTTGCAACAGCAATTGGTGCTTCGGTTGCTAACCCTGACAAAAAAGTAATTGGTTTAGTCGGCGATGGCGGCTTAATGCTGGGTATTGGTGAAATTGCAACTATGGTGCAAGAAAACACCAACATGGTCTTAATGATTATGAATGACGGTGGTTATGGCGTAATGCGTGGCATTCAAAATAACTACTTTGGTGGTCGTCAGTATTTCAATGAATTGCATACGCCAGACTACAAACTTCTTGGCGAATCAATGGGTGTGAAAAGCTGGAAAGTCGGTAGTGCAGATGAGTTTAAAACTGTCATTCAAGAGGCGGTTGCATTTGAAGGGCCAACTGTGATTGAGCTCGATATGAACTCGATTGGACCATTAAACTTCGCGGGTCCACCGCAAAAGAAACTGTATTAACCAGTTTGGATGGTTTAGTACATATGCGATGGGAGCTGCTAAGCCATCCTTTTTTTAGATAAATTTTTTTGTCTAAAAAACAATAAAAACGAAGTTTTACAGGTAAAACAAATAAAGTTCCAGCAGGACGCTGGAACTCAATCAAGGATGTAGAGATGAAAAAGACTTCATTGATCATGGCATTCATTGCACCGCTTACGCTGGGGGTAAGCGTCAATGCATTTGCAAAAGACTCATTGCTTGAATGGAAAAGTGATGACGGCACCGACTCATTAAAGTTAGGTGGGGTGGTTCGGTTAAATCAACGCTATGAAGATTGGGAAGGGCCAAACCGTGGTTTCGGTAAGCTCTATTTTGATATTTTTAGGGTAGATCTTAAAGGTAAGTTTGATGATGCCTATATCAACGCCAGCTATCTATTTCAAGACCAACAGAAAACGTCCATTGAAAAAGCATATGTCGGCTATAACTTAGATGCCAATAACAGCATTGAAGCAGGTTTGGTTTATAAACCATTTACGATTTATCCCTATCCGCAAAATGGCTGGACCTACCACATCCCATTCTTTTTAGGTTATGGCAACAATATTGCGCCAGGGATTAACTGGAATTATCACGACAAAGATTGGGATGTAAAACTCGGTTATTACCCGCAAATGTTAGAGACTAACTTGCGTTATTCACCAGAAAGTGCAACTTATGATGACTTGGCAGGAAATGCATTTCCATCTCAAAAAGCCTATCAAAATGAAAAACGTCATCAGTTTAATACCCGCATTGTGCGCAAGTTAGAAACTGATTTCGGTAAGCAAGAGTTTGGTGTCTCGGGTGCAATCGCTCAGCTACATAACAAAGTGACCGATAAAGACGGTAAATATTATGCAGTCGGTTTGCATACCGAAAACAACTACAAACGCTTTAATTTACAAAGCTCGGTCATTCATTATCAATACGATGCTAAAAATCCGGATGGTGTAAATAGTGACATGACTTTAATGGGCAATAATGGTTTTACACCTGCTTATTTCATTGCTTCGGAAGGAACCATTGCCAGTTTAAACCTTGCTTATACGTTGCCTGTGACCAATATGGGCAAGCTAAAAGCCATTAAGTTTTATAATGATTATAGTTATCTCGATAAAAAACGTGATGATTGGTCAGACTCGCAAATGAATACCACAGGGATGATGTTTATTGCTTCACCATTTATGGTTTGGGCAGATTATACCTGGGGTAAAAACTCTAACATTATTGGTGGGGCAACCAACTCAACAGGGTATACCTCTGCAACTTCACCAAATAGTGATAAATGGCTATACCGTATTAACTTTAATATCGGGTTTACTTTCTAAAATAAGCAGCATTAAAAAAACCACGTAATAGGCGTGGTTTTTTATTTAATAAGTTAAAGCGTTTAATACCTGTTTTTTTCAAACTTATTCCAAAACACAAAGGCAGTTACAAAGGCCAAAATAGTTAGCGCGAAAATATAATACATCGCACCAATATCACTATATTGACTGAGCCAATGCACTAAAGGCAGGGTCATACCACCAACAATTGCATACGATAAATTATAAGAAAATGAAATGCCCGAGAAACGCACAGGCGCGGGGAACATTTTAACCATACTGCTCGACACCATGCCGACAGTACCAGAGCATAGACCCAACAACATATATAAACCAAAAATGGTTGAATGTGCCGCGTGCCCCAAACTGTTATAAAAAACTGCCGCTGTAAGTGCCACGGCAAGTGCACCAAACATCATGACTTTGCCACAGCCAAAACGGTCAGCAAAATAGCCTGCCAAAATACAGCCCACCATTTGCATGACAATGGCTGCACTTTGCATTTCAAAAGTCTGTGCGCGCTCAAAGCCAAATGAACCAATCAACAAATTTGGCATGGCTAAAATCACCACCACCACACATCCCGTTAAAAACCATGTAAATAACATGCCAATTGCAACGGCTGTTTTATGCGTTTTTAAGACTTGTTTTACAGGCATTTCTTTAGAAATTTCTTTACGGGCCTGCATGGCTTTAAACACAGGGGTTTCTTTCAAATACGTTCTTAAATAAAGTGCAACGAGTCCAAAAACACCACCCACAATGAAAGGAATACGCCATGCCCAGTCATGGATTTGTCTTTCACTAAAATTAAGTGAAATCCATAAAGACATGAGCGCACCTAGTAAAATTCCTAAAGACAGTCCGGCAGTTAATAAACCATTTGCTAGTCCGATTTTTCTTTCAGGCACGTGTTCAGATACAAAGGTCCATGCAGCTGGAATTTCACCCCCAATCGCAATCCCTTGCACCACACGCATGAGCAATAAAAGTAGCGGTGCCAAATATCCAATATTTTCAAAAGTGGGCAAAATCCCGATAAACAGGGTAGGCAGCGCCATCAGCAAAATAGAAAGCGAAAATAGTTTTTTACGCCCCACCAAATCACCAAAATGGGCCATGACAACCCCGCCTAAGGGCCTAAAAAAATAACCTGCTGCAAAAATGCCGTAAGTATTGAGCATGGCCCAAAACGGACTAAGTGTGCTGGGGAAAAAGAGGTCGGAAATGATTTTGGCGTAAAACACATAAATCACAAAATCGTAAAACTCTAAAGCTCCACCCAATGAAGAAAGGGCAAGAGTTCGTTTATCTTCTTTATTAAGATAGTTCGCGTCCTGCAAAGTTAATTCCTGATCCATTTTTTACTTAATTGTTGTAATTGAAGCTTGGATATTAATGGAAAAGTGAAGTAAAAGTAAATGGAGGAAATTTGTTCTATATGCCAACGTCGATTGGACCTGCTCAGATCAAAAAAGCTTTAAAACAAAAAACGCTTTAGATGAAACAAAAACAGATGTAGGAATGGCTTTTCTTTTGTTTCGTTCAGCGACACAATAAAACTTGTTATAGCCAGTTTAATGAGAGAGTCAAAGGATGAGTGTAGTTTTACCTGTCGCGAAGCGTGGTGAAGATATTTTGAAACTGACTGCGGCCCCTGTGTCGGCAAATGAGTTAAACAGTAATTGGCTTTATCAGCTTGCTGACGCTATGCATGCGACAATGCTTGAGCGTAATGGGGTAGGAATTGCTGCGCCGCAAGTGTATATCTCTAAACGCGTCATTATTGTGGCGTCTCGTCCAAACCCACGTTATCCCGATGCACCTGAAATGGAAGCAGTGGTCATGGTGAATCCTGAGATTTTAGAGTTCTCAGATGAAGTTTGTTTAGGTGAAGAAGGTTGCTTAAGTGTGCCAGACGAGCGGGGGCAAGTTGAACGCGCAGAAATGGTTAAGGTTAAATATTTAACACTTCAGGGCGAGACGGTGGAAACGATTTTCCATGGTTTTCCTGCTCGTATTGTTCAACATGAAGTCGATCATTTAAATGGGATCTTATTTGTAGAAAGAATAATCTAATCTTTAGTTTAAAGTTTTGAAAAACCTATAATGAGCTTGAAAAGGATAACTCATCGGAATTAGAATACTTATATCGTGATATTTAAATCATTACAAAAGATATAATTTTAATATTATCAGCAGGTTGTGCTGAAATTTTGCGCGATGTTGTAAATCTCCTCATTTAAGGTTACTGACCATGAAAA
Source organism: Acinetobacter geminorum (assembly GCF_013009345.1). Lineage (GTDB taxonomy): Bacteria > Pseudomonadota > Gammaproteobacteria > Pseudomonadales > Moraxellaceae > Acinetobacter > Acinetobacter geminorum. Next base: position 51,587 of record NZ_JABELE010000010.1, read on the forward strand.
CCCCTCTCCCAGAATATTTGGCAAATGTTATAGAAGCCTGTGACATCGATAACAGCGGTCATCTCGCCGATTATATTCCTGAGTTGGCAAATGCAAACCCAAATCGATTAGCTTTAGCAATGTCTACGGTAGATGGTGAAATTTATTCGGTTGGCGATGATGATGTTGAATTCACCATACAATCAATTTCAAAACCATTTGTATATGCCTATGTTTTACAACAGCTTGGCATTGATGCAGTACTTGCTAAAGTAGGGGTAGAGCCTTCAGGAGAAGCCTTTAATGAAATTTCATTAGGTAAAGATGGCCGTCCGAAAAACCCGATGATTAACTCTGGCGCAATTACTGTACATTCCTTGATTCAGGTCAAGCATGGTTTACATAGCGCAGAAATTCTACGCCGTTTTATGAGCGAGCTTGCTGGTCGTGAATTAAGTTTTGATGAGTCTGTTTATGATTCGGAAGTCAAAACAGCCTACCGTAATCTTTCGATCGGTTATATGTTGCGAACAGTGGGGATTTTGGAAACTGACCCTGTTGATATTGTGAATGGTTACATTCGACAATGTGCGATCATGGTTACAGTTAAAGATTTGGTACGTATGGGTAGTGTACTTGCCAATGGCGGGGTCGACCCTAGAACTGGAAAACGCCTATTAAACCGATCTGTAGTTAGACAAGTCCTCAGTGTCATGATGAGCTGTGGTATGTATGATGCTGCGGGTGACTGGCTTTCAACTGTAGGTATTCCTGCTAAAAGCGGTGTAGCTGGGGGGATTTTGGGTGTGCTGCCGGGTCAGGTCAGTATTGCTGCTTTTTCACCTCGACTAGATGAGCATGGTCATAGTGTTCGAGGAATCGATATTTTAGAACGATTATCTCGTGACATGGGATTACATCTCATGGAAGGTACGCCTTCTGCCCAGACCATTGTACAAAGTCATTACCGTACAGGAAAAGATGCATCATTAAGTGTATATGTGCTTCGGGGTGTATTGAAATTTACCGAAGCTGAAATGTTGTTGCGTATTTTACAAGACGAGACAACTGATCAAAGCACAATCGTTATTGATTTAACCCAGATTTCACTTATCCACGATGTGGGTAAACGTATGTTTTTAGAAGGCGTAGATCGTCTGATTGATGATGGTCATACTCTTGTTTTAGTTGATCCTGAACAGCGCTTAGACCATGCCAGAACCGCCAAAGATCGAGAACTTCATGTCTATCATGATTTCGATGATTTATTGGAAAAACATGAGATCCGCACTAAAAAAAAGACTTATAGCGACATCGCGGCACTTCTAAACTGCTGAGGTGTTTTTCCTAGATGTCGCTTAAACATTGCACTGAATGCGCTGGGGTTTGTATACCCCAGTGACTCTGAAATTTGGGTAATAGATTCGCCATTCGCGATTTTACTCAAGGCAAGTGCAATATGCATTTGCTGTACCCATGCCCGATAAGACAGCCCAGTTTCTTTTTGGAACATACGCATTAAAGTTCTAGAGCTCGTACCAATATCATCAGCCCAATCTGTTAAATCTTTTGAATGGTCAGGAGTATGTAATAACTCTTGGCAAATTTTTAAGAGTCTTTTGTCTTTAGGCCACGGAATCTGAATAGACAACAAATTAGCGCGATGGATTTCTTCAAAAATCAAAATTTGTAAAGAACGGGAAAGCTCTTGAGAGGTTGCTGTATTTGGAGTGTCCTCTCGTTCAATTTCATTTAAACGAATCAAAAGTTCATGTAACAGGTTACTGACTCGAATAATAAAGCAATGTTGTCCCATTAGAGCTGCTGCATTTATTTCAACCAACGCCGTATTTAACTTAACGTGACTCAGTGAAATCACGCTGTGCTCTACATGTGCTGGAATCCATAATGCACACATGGGTGGCACAATCCACACATGATTAGGTGTAAACACCTGAATGTTGCCAGTGGACGCATATAAAAACTGCGCACGTGTATGCGTATGGGTAGGAGTGATTTCTCGGTAAGAATGCTCGGAAGATAGCCCAATCACCAGTTCAGATAAATCAGACTGAATAAGAGAATCGGACATAAACTATCCTAAAAATTGTCACTTATACGATGATTATTGGAAGATAACTTTATAAGCGACAATTTACAATAAGCTTCTCATTTAAAAATATTGGAGTTTTTCAGGTATGACGTCTTCAATACAATTGAAAGATGGTATTGCCAATACCGTTGCAAATGATCAGCCTCAAGGAATGATTATTAAAATTGTAGGCGCCGTGGCAGTCGCACATTTACTGAATGATTTAATTCAGGCAGTGCTACCAGCCATCTATCCAATGCTAAAAGCAAACTTTTCACTGAGTTTTGCCCAAGTTGGCCTGATCTCGTTTGTATATCAAATTACAGGTTCACTGCTACAGCCTTGGATTGGACTTTATACCGATAAATATCCAAAACCATATCTTCTCCCACTCGGAATGGTTGTCACATTCTGCGGCATTATCTTGTTAGCATTTTCACCAAGTTTTGCAGTGTTGTTATGTGCATCTGCCCTCATCGGGGTTGGGTCTGCAACCTTTCATCCAGAGGCTTCGCGGGTGGCACGAATGGCATCGGGTGGGCGCTTCGGTACAGCACAGTCGACTTTTCAGGTGGGCGGAAACACCGGGACAGCCATTGGTCCATTATTAGCAGCTTTACTGATTGTTCCATTTGGACAGCATGCAGTTGCCGGCTTAGTGATATTTGCACTTTTGGCGATTTGGGTTTTATTTGGCGTAAGCCGTTGGACTGTGAGTCATGCTAAAAATCAGGTAGCTGCACGTGCAACTCAAGCACATAGTAAATTGCATGGCCGTAAGCTGATTATTGCTTTGAGCACAATTAGTGTGTTGATGTTTGCTAAATTTACCTACATTGCTAGCATTAGTAACTACTTTACCTTTTACTTAATTCAAAAGTTCCATATCAGCATTCAAACAGCTCAGTTGCATTTGTTTGCCTTTTTGGCAGCCGTTGCTTTAGGTACATTTGCAGGTGGCCCAATTGGTGACAAAATTGGCCGTAAAGCTGTGATATGGGTTTCATTTGTTGGTATGGCGCCGTTTGCATTAATGATGCCGTTTGCAAACCTATTTTGGACAACAGTTTTCTCAATTATTGCAGGTTTAGTGTTGTCATCGGCTTTTGCTGCAATGGTAGTTTACGCACAAGAAGCTGTTCCGGGCCGTGTGGGTATGATTGCAGGTTTAATGTTTGGTCTGATGTTTGGGGTAAGTGGTATTGCCGCAGCTGGGTTAGGACATTTAGCCGATATTAACGGCATTGAATGGGTATTTGGTTTATGTTCATTGTTGCCATTACTTGGTTTTGCAACTGCATTTTTACCCAACACAAAAGTAAAATAAATGAAAAGACTCTCAGCCATATTTAGCTGAGAGTCTTTGTAATATGAACCTAGCCTCATTGAAAAGATTATTTTTGAACACCAAACTTAAATACGGTGACACTGTTATAAGTTTGATTTGGGTTTAAACGTGTAGAAGGGAAAGCTGATTGATTCGGGCTATCTGGAAAATGCTGTGTTTCTAATGCTAGCGCATCTGCTTGTCGATAGAGTACGCCATTTGCACCAGTAACATTTCCGAGTAAATGATTGGCTGTATACATTTGAACGCTTGGTTCAGTGGTTAAAACCTGCATGGTTCGTTTAGATTTTGGGTCAACCACAATAGCTGCAAGATTGAGTTTCCCTTGAGACTTTTGATTAATTACCCAAGTTTGGTCATAGCCATATCCATAGGCCAATTGCTGATTATTCGCTCGAATATCTTTTACGATTGCTTTAGGTGTCCGAAAATCAAAAGGTGTACCTGCAACCGAAGCTATTTCACCTGTGGGTAAAGAGTTTTGATCGGTTACCAATATACGGTCTGCATTGAGTTGTACTACATGATCTAGCACGCCATAAGGGTTATTGCCAGCGCCTGATAAGTTGAAATAACTGTGGTTGGTAAGGTTGACGACTGTCGGTTGATCAGTTTTGGCTTTATATTCGATCTGGAATTCATTTTGATCTGAAAGACTGTAGATCACTTCTACATCTAATTTTCCGGGAAAACCTTGATCACCATTTGGACTGGTTAACTTAAGAGAAGCTTTAACGGTTTCACCTTTAGAAACGAGGGGCTTAACTTGCCAAACACGTTTATCAAAACCGGGATTACCGCTATGTAATGAATTCGGCCCATTATTTTTTTCAAGGTTATACGTTTTTCCATCTAAGTTAAATTTAGCATTGCCAATACGGTTCGCATAACGACCAATTAATCCGCCAAAATGAATGCCTTCCTTGGTATCAGTGACTTCATAACCTTTTAGATCATCAAAGCCCAAAACAATATTATTTTGTTTGCCTTGTGCATCGGGAGTCAAAATCTGTGTAATTACACCACCGAAGCTAATAAAAGATACCGAGACTCCTTTGTTATTGCTCATGGTGTATAAATCAACTTTTTGACCGTCTTGAGTCGTACCATATGGTTTTACATTTAATGTGGCTGCATTGGTAAGTTGTGCAAAGCTATAAATCGTAATACCTAAAATTGCTAAATTTTTCATGTTTATACTCTATTTTTTAATCGTAGGATTGGATGAATATAAGATTGATTTTTCATCTTTTTAAAGAGGTTTTTATTATAGATAGTGTTAATGATGCTTAGTGCCATTAACTCTAAATATTGAACAAACTTGCACAATTTAAGGTTATAAAGAAATTAATCTTATGAGTAAAACTCAACGGTAAGCTATTTTTATGATTCATCCCGACTCGGTTTTAAAATTTTCGCTTGGTCTAAATAGTCTCTCGTTTGATTTAGATAGCCAACACCTTCACCTTGAGCAGGGCTTAGGTTTTATTAATTCAAAAAGTATTAGCAATGGTGTTATTGATGAGCTTGCGATTGAAAAGATGATTTATTTTATTGAAGAAATCATCGAGTCGCAGCCCCTCAGAAATTTAAATATAAGTGGTGTAGCTGTTACGTCTGATGCTGTTATGACACAACTGAGTCAGTTATTTTTTAATGCTAAAAAGCAAATCAGCCGTACTGAGCTTGAGCATGGATTTAATGGTTTTATTGAACATTTAAGTTACTATACAAACCAAGTGGCTCCAAATCAGCTTTATATTTTTACCTACTTTGTATTTGTTCGAGAGATGATGCATCACTTAAGAGTTAAGGAAATTCAAATCATTTAATAATTACTTTCTCAATCCGCTAACTCATCAGGTGGCCGACCTGTTTTAACGGCCAAAAATCATTCAGTGATTGGTGGGTTAGGCGAAGCAGTCGGCTCACTATTTCTAAGAAATGGACAACATCCTCGTTTTGACATGATTGGTTTGCCAGATGCATTTTTAGATGCAGGGGCATTGCCCACTTTGCATGATCGCTATGGTATTTCAACTGAAGCAGTTAAAGAGAAGATTAAGGTACATTTGAAGTAAAAGATTAAATTTTCAAATTGAAAAGGGCGTGATGGATTTCCTTCACGCCCTATTTTTTAATCAGGTTTATTTATATCAACTTAAGCAATCGAATCATCTAAATTCGGCGCTAACCAACGTTTCGCTTCATCCAGTGTCCAACCTTTACGTTTTGCATAATCTTCAAGTTGGTCTTGAGAGATCTTGCCCACGTTAAAGTATTCGCTTTGAGGATGCGAATAATAGAAACCACTCACCGAAGATGGCGGCATCATTGCGAAGTGCTCAGTCAGTTTGGTACCGATTTTATCGGTAGAACCCAACCAGTCAAACAATACTGCTTTTTCAGAGTGCTCAGGGCAAGCAGGGTAGCCCGGTGCAGGGCGAATACCGACATATTTCTCTTTAATCAGTTCTTCATTGCTGAGCTGTTCGTCAGCTTTATAACCCCAGAACTCTTTACGAATGCGTTCATGCAAGTGTTCTGCAAAAGCTTCAGCAAAACGGTCAGCCAGTGATTGAACTAAAATTGCAGAGTAGTCATCACCTTTAGCTTTGTATTCATTTGCCAGTTCTTCTGCACCAAAAATAGATACAGTGAATCCGCCTAAGTAGTCTTGTTGCTCACGGTCCTTACGAATGTAATCTGCCAAAGATAAGTTTGGTTTACCTGTCACTTTGTCAGATTGCTGACGTAAGTGCTCAAAAGTATGCGTAACATTTTGACCCGCTTCATCAAATACGCTCACTGTGTCTGCGTCAGTTCGCTGTGCAGGGAACATACCGAATACAGCACGAGCATCAAAACGGTTGTTGTCTATAATATCTTTCAACATTGCTTGAGCTTGGTTGTACAAATCTGTTGCAGCTTCACCCACCACTTCATCTTCTAAAATTTTCGGGAATTTACCTGCCAAGCTCCAAGAAATGAAGAATGGTGTCCAGTCAAAATACTCTACAAGCGTTGCAAGAGGGTAGTTGGTGAGGACTTGTGTTCCCAAAAGATTTGGTTTTGGTGGTACATAGCTTTCGTCAAGTTTAAAACCGTTTTCAACTGACTCAGCATAGGTCAATTTTGCAGCTTTTGGCTGTTTGTTGGCTAATCGCTCACGAATCTTGGCATATTCAGCACGGTGTTCTGCAATAAAGTTTCCACGCATTTCTTTAGAAAGCAGGGTCGTTGCAACACCCACAGCACGTGAAGCATCTGCCACATAAATCACAGCATCGTTTTGGTACTGAGGATCAATTTTTACTGCTGTGTGTGCTTTAGAAGTAGTCGCGCCACCAATCAATAAAGGAATGTTAAAGCCTTTGCGTTGCATTTCTTTCGCAACAAAGACCATCTCATCTAAAGATGGAGTAATCAGACCTGACAAGCCAATGATGTCACATTTTTCATCAATAGCAGTTTGCAGAATTTTTTCTGCTGGTACCATTACGCCAAGGTCAACAATGTCGTAACCATTACAGCCAAGTACAACCCCTACAATATTCTTACCAATATCGTGTACGTCACCTTTAACAGTTGCCATCAGGACTTTACCTTTAGATTGGCTACCTGTTTTTTCAGCTTCAATATACGGGTTGAGCCAAGCCACTGCTTGTTTCATGACTCGGGCAGATTTTACAACTTGTGGTAAGAACATTTTGCCTGACCCGAACAAGTCACCAACCACGTTCATACCGTCCATCAAAGCGCCTTCAATCACATCTAAAGGACGTTTGGCTTTGAGGCGAGCTTCTTCGGTATCTTCATCAATGTAAGTGGTAATACCTTTAACTAAAGCGTATTCAAGACGTTTTTCGACTGACTCATTACGCCATTCAAGGTTCTCGGCTTCTTTGGTAGCACCGCCTTGTCCGCGGTATTTTTCTGCTACTTCAAGCAATTTTTCAGTCGCAGCTTGACCAGACTCACCTTGGTTTTGGTTTAAGATGACATCTTCAACTGCTTGTTTTAGCTCGGCTGGAATATCATCATAAATTGCCATTTGGCCAGCATTCACAATACCCATGGTCATGCCTTGCTTGATGGCATGGTACAAGAACACAGAGTGAATGGCTTCACGAACAGGCTCGTTACCACGGAATGAGAACGAAACGTTCGATACACCACCAGAAATCATGGCGTGAGGTAAGTTTTGTTTAATCCAACCTGTGGCCTCAATAAAATCGACGCCATAGTTATTGTGCTCTTCAATACCTGTTGCTACTGCAAACACGTTCGGGTCAAAAATAATATCTTCAGCAGGGAAGCCTACATCGTTAACCAAAATGTCATATGAGCGTTTACAGATTTCACGCTTACGTGCAGCAGTGTCGGCCTGACCTGTTTCGTCAAATGCCATGACAATAATCGCAGCACCATATTGACGGCACAGGCGAGCTTTTTCTACAAACTCGTCATAACCTTCTTTTAAAGAAATTGAGTTAACTACAGGTTTACCTTGTACACATTTTAAGCCAGCTTCAATGATTTCCCATTTTGATGAGTCAATCATGATTGGCACACGTGAAATATCTGGCTCAGAAGCCACAAGGTTTAAGAAATGCACCATCGCATTTTGCGAATCGAGCATCCCTTCATCCATATTAATGTCGATAATCTGTGCGCCAGCTTCCACTTGTTGCTGTGCAACTTCTAAAGCTTCAGCAAAGTTTTCCTCACGGATTAAGCGTAAGAATTTTTTCGAACCTGTAACGTTAGTACGTTCACCCACGTTAACGAACAATGAGTCATCATAAATATTAAATGGTTCTAAACCACTCAAACGGCATGCAGGTACAGTTTCAGGAACTTGACGAGGGGCAATATCTTTTACCGCATTGGCAATCGCACGGATATGATCAGGTGTTGTACCACAGCAACCACCAGTAATATTAATTAAACCGCTTTCTGCAAATTCTTTTAAGAATGCCGCAGTTTGCTCTGGTGTTTCATCATATTCACCAAAAGCATTTGGTAAGCCTGCATTTGGGTGCGCTGAAACAAACGTATCAGCTACATCGGAAATGGTTTTTACGTGAGGACGCATGGCATCTGCACCAAGCGCACAGTTAAAACCAATCGATAGCAAGTCACCATGACGTACAGAGTTCCAGAACGCTTCCGCAGTTTGACCTGTTAAGGTACGACCCGATGCATCGGTAATGGTCCCTGAAATCATAATTGGTAATTCGCGACCAATCTGTTTAAAGACTTCTTTTACCGCAAAAATCGCAGCTTTACAGTTTAATGTGTCAAATACGGTTTCAATCAAAATGATATCTGCACCGCCTTCAATCAACGCATGAGTCGCTTCAATATAGTTTTCTTTTAGCTCATCAAAGGTAATGTTACGAAAGGCAGGGTCATTTACATTCGGTGAAATGGAACAAGTACGCGATGTTGGCCCAAGCACGCCTGCAACAAAACGCGGCTTATCTGGAGTCGAATACTTCTCACAGGCTGCTTTGGCTAAACGTGCTGCTTCACGGTTAATCTCTGGAACAAGATCTTTCATGTGGTAATCAGACATAGAAACACGCGTGCCGTTAAAGCTGTTGGTTTCAATAATGTCTGCACCAGCATCAAGATAAGCTTCATGAATACCTTGAATGATTTGAGGTTGTGTCAGAACCAAAAGGTCATTGTTACCTTTTAAGTCATGTGCCCAATCGGCAAAACGCTTACCACGGTAGTCAGCTTCTTCCAATTTATGGCGCTGGATCATAGTTCCCATTGCACCATCAATAATCAGAATGCGTTTAGCAAGAAGCGCTTTTAGGGTGGCAAGCGTAGACATAGAAAACCCCGATCTTTTATATGAATTTAAAAATGCGGCGCTATTGTAACAGAATAGTTGCGCAATTGATGATCTATAACGACCCATCATTCACTGTAATAGATTCATTAAAAAACGGCTTTTATGACAAATGAAGACTGTTTTTTCATCAAATATTCATAAAATGATCATGATATTGAAATATTTCATCTCCAATATTCGGTTTTATGACAGTTGCGGTGTTTAAAAAGTAGTCGTTTAGGTAATTTTTTAGATATTTTTGCTTCAAAAATAGTCATAAAATAGATGGGTGGGGATTTATGTAAATTATTGTATTTAAATAAAATAATAAAAATCATAGAGGAAAGGTGCATCAAATGAGGTCAAAATGTGAAAAATTGACTTCATCAGGCGCTGCTTTGTCATATAATTGTCATAATTTAATTTAAGAATACAGAGGATTTTTTTATCCTCTTACCGTCTGCATGAATTCTAATCTACCCCCTGTTTCGGATTCAAAACTTGCGGCAAACCTGCAAGTCAAATCGACGAATGTACATGTCCCGACACCTAAGTTTTTTATGCCGGTGTTTCTGACGATTATTGTTGCAACACTTATTTATATTGGATTTCAGGTGAGTGCGGATTTGGCGCATGTACCACCTTTGAGTCTTTATTCAGTTATTCTTTTATCAACTGCACTCTTGATTGCTTTAGGCTTTGAGTTTGTAAATGGCTTCCACGATACTGCAAATGCAGTGGCAACAGTGATTTACACCAATGCTTTACCAGCACCAGTTGCAGTCATGTGGGCTGGTTTTTGTAATTTCCTTGGGGTAATGGTTGCAAGCGGCGCAGTCGCTTACGGCATTATTGCATTGCTGCCTGTTGAACTGATCATGAATATGGGTAGCGGTGCAGGTTTCGCAATGGTTTTTGCATTGTTGCTCGCTGCAATTCTTTGGAATCTTGGTACATGGTTCTTAGGAATTCCTGCGTCTAGCTCTCATACTTTGATTGGTTCAATCTTGGGTGTGGGCATTATGAACCATCTATTGAGTGCATCGACCGGCGTAACGACCAGTGGTGTTGATATGGATCAGGTGATTAAAGTCGGTAAGGCATTATTATTTTCACCTTTAATTGGTTTCGCTTTTGCAGCGATTGTATTCTTGTTGGTTAAAACTATTTTTAAACGCCAAGTAGAATTATTCCAACCACCGGAAGGTAATAAACCACCACCAGCAATCATTCGTGCAATTTTGATCTTTACCTGTACAGGTGTAAGTTTTGCACATGGTTCTAATGACGGTCAAAAGGGTATGGGACTCATCATGCTGATTTTGGTTGGTCTGGTGCCATTGGCTTATTCATTAAATAAAAATCTTGATACACAACAAGTTCAATCATTTCATCAGCTTTCTTCTCAAACTGCCGTATTGTTGAAGCAAAATCAGCCAGAATTAACTGATGAAAAAGCACGTGTTATTCTGACTAAATATATTCAAACTAAACAGCAAACTCCAGAAGTCGTGCCTGCATTGGCAAGTATGACTGACCACTTGGGTGAGCGAGTTTCTAGCTATAACAACTTAAAAGATATTCCTGAAGCTGCAATTAGTGAAATTCGTAATGATATGTATTTAAGCACCACGACGTTTAAGCGTTTGGATAAAGCGGATGCTTTACCAAAAATGGATCAATCACAAGAAAAACTTGTGAAAGAATATCGTAGTAGCTTAGATTCATTCTTACAATACATTCCGACTTGGGTAAAAGTAGCTGTTGCTTTAGCACTTGGCCTAGGCACAATGGTTGGTTGGAAACGTATCGTTGTGACTGTAGGTGAGCGTATTGGTAAGCATCACATGACTTATGGTCAAGGGATGTCTGCTGAACTTGTTGCAATGAGTACAATTGCAGCTGCTGATGGTTTAGGTATGCCGGTTTCAACAACGCATGTTTTAAACAGTGCTGTTGCGGGTACGATGGTTGCGAATAAATCAGGTTTAAACTTTAATACAGTTAAAACAATTTTATCTGCATGGGTATTTACTCTTCCTGCAACAATCTGTTTGTCAGGTGGTTTGTACTGGTTATTCTTGCAGTTTGTATAAAAGCATTTAAAAAAATTAAAGCCACTGTTCACAGTGGCTTTTTTATTTGTTTAGTTTTTAAAGTTGAGACTATTTTTCATATATATTCATCTATAAATTAATAAGTTGTTATAGGCCATTAAGCAGCTTTATAGGCTGGGCTTAAACTTTTATATCAGGATATATTATGAATGCGGTTCAAATAGATCAGTTAAAACAACAATTTCCACTTATTGAAACACTTCAAGCCTATCAAGAGACATTTTGGTTTACACCTCATCGATATCCTTTAAAAGAAGCTTTAGAAAAAGTTGGACTAACTGCTAAGGACGTAAGTGAAGCAGAAGCAAGACTAGTGCGTTTCGCACCTTATTTGGCGAAAGTATTTCCTGAAACTCAAGCACAACATGGAAAAATTGAATCAGATATTGTTGAAATTGCTCATATGCAACAAGCGCTTTCTTCAGCAAAACAAGTACAACTTAATGGAAAATTCTGGCTGAAAAAAGATAGTCATTTACCTATTTCAGGCTCCATAAAAGCACGTGGTGGCATTTATGAAGTGCTCACACATGCAGAAAAACTTGCCATGCAGGCGGGGCTACTCAAACCAGAAGATGATTATATTAAACTCGACCAAGACGCATTTCGAACATTTTTTTCTAAGTATCAAATTGCGGTAGGTTCTACAGGCAACCTTGGGCTTTCGATTGGTATTATGAGTGCCAAACTCGGCTTTAGAGTCACTGTTCATATGTCGGCTGATGCTAGACAGTGGAAAAAAGACAAACTACGTTCCCTCGGCGTAAACGTTGTGGAATATGCTAGTGATTACGGCGTAGCTGTTGAAGAGGGACGAAAAGCCGCAGAGCAAGATCCACACTGCTTTTTCATTGATGATGAAAACTCAACCACATTATTTTTAGGTTATGCCGTTGCAGGAATACACCTAAAACAACAATTTGAGCAAAAACAAATTAAAGTCGATGCTGAACACCCCTTATTTGTTTATTTGCCGTGTGGCGTCGGTGGTGGGCCTGGTGGGGTGAGTTTTGGACTAAAACTGGCTTTTGGTGAGCATGTACATTGTATCTTTGCAGAACCCACACATTCGCCGTGCATGTTACTTGGTGTCCACACAGGTTTGCATGATCAGATTTCAGTTAATGACATTGGCATTGATAACGTTACTGCGGCAGACGGGCTTGCGGTAGGGCGTGCTTCAGGTTTTGTTGGACGTGCTATGCAACAGTTAATTGATGGCTATTACACCATTCATGATCAACGTTTATATGAGCTTATTGCGCTTTTAAATCAAACTGAGAATATTCAGCTTGAGCCTTCTGCGGTAGCAGGTATGATGGGGCCCTATTATGTTCAGACGACTCCTGCTTACTTGGCTTTACACCAGTTAACAGCTGAGCAGTTGCAGCAGGCAAATCATGTGATATGGGCTACCGGGGGCGGCATGGTGCCATCTGATGAAATGCAAAAATATCTATCGCACTTTCAAGATAAATAAAGGCACTTTAGAAAAAGCCCAATTCTAAGATTGGGCTTTAATCAAATTATTTTTTAGATGATTTTCTAAAATGGAGTTTTTCGGTAGCAAAACCATAAATTGCGGCAAAAGGCAGGGCAGTTCGTGCTAAATAAGCGACACGCCATAAGCCGCCGTGATTGGCACCTTCCATCATAAGCTCAAGCGGATGATCAAGTACAGTTTCAGGATTCGCCACTGAAGACTCATTTCTTAAGTCATGAATCCAGAGTGCTGCCATAATGGCATTGGTAGTTTCAGGGCTAAATGCTTCTACATCAAAAAGCTCTGCGCCATTAAAAGCTGCTTTCAACAATGGATTTTTAGTCACAGAGTGGGTCGTTGTCGATGGAGCAATATTAATGCTAACGCGTTGGCCTTGATGGCGGGCCAAAATAGCACGCCATTGTTGAATACGTTTTGCCAAAGCATAGTTTGGACCTTGTTCAACCACTAAACAGTCTGCAATACCATAAGTTTTGCCATTCTCACACTTAATCAAGTCTTGGTATGGTGCTTGAAAAAAACGATTGAGCGAAAGCGTAGAAACACCTTTCACTGCCAATTTTTGCATTTTTGTGCGGGATTTAAATTTTTGTTGTGCGGCCTCGGCAACTTCTTTAGGTACTGCATAAACATCAGTTGGCGTGCACATAAACATAAGGCTTGTATCGGGCTTATACTCGCTCACGAATTGCATGATGCTATCCATCGCCATGGAAACACGTACATGCTTTTCACCATCTAAATAGGCGATTGCAGCTAAATCTAATTTTTGTGGAAACTGAACCAACCACTGTGCAATTTCAGGTAATTGGGTGAGTAAATTTGCTCCCAACTTATCTTTTAATTCAGAGGCTTTTGCTGATGCATTCACTTGTTCTACAGTTGGTGCAATGAGAGTAGCATTCCCTTGTTGAATCGTATTTAAAATTTTGCTCCAAACTCGTGGGTTTGGTAAATCTACGGCAACAATATTCGCTTTCCATTTTGCTAACCAAGGCAGTGGTCCTGCTTCGGAGCCTGCACCAAATAACACCATTGTACGGTCAGATAAATCGAACCATTCAGGATGAGCAATAGCTTCACGAAGTGCTTTTGCATGACTTGGCTCAATAATACCAGTCTCTTCCCAGCGTTGAATTTGGTCCAGTAAGCTTTGTCCACTCAGCTTTTGTCCTTTATAAGGAACATACCACTCCGGTGCTGCATCACTTTCACCTTTAAGTTTTACTGTATAAAGCGGCTTGGATGAGGCAATATGAACGGCATCTTTTAAAAGGTAGTGTTTACCATCACGATAATAATCAAAAATATGGTGAGCTTTATGCAATCCTTGCTTCGCGATAGTAATGGGGTTGTTGATATTAGAAATCCCTTGTTTAACAAGTGCTTTAAAATATACAGGATAGTTTTTTCGCCAGTTTTTTTCATTCAACACTTGTTGTGCGGTTTTATTATCTACAATAGATAGGGCCTCCGACAAAATCTCTTGACCTGTAAGAGATGTACTTTGTTTTTTTGTTAAGGCGTTTACCGGAAATTGCAGACCTTCGACTTGACTTGTGCTGGACATAAAATATCTCGTTTATACGACTGGGTTAATATACAGATGTATACATTATCTATGCCAATGAAAGGAAACGAGTGGCAATAACTGACAAAATAATATTGATTATTTATGTGATGAAACGTGAAAGAGAAACTTATTATGATAAATTCATCTCATTTTGGTCTTAATTTTTTTCACATTTTTAGAACCTTTTTATAGACTTACGTTACATAAATGTTTATTTTGTATTAAGCAAATACATCGGTTTTAGCCTGAAGGTAAAATGTTCAAAATGTATCAATAATAGAGATACAGAAATGATTAAAAACTGGACTTTTTTCTTAAGGAATAAGGAAAGTCGGACGGAATAAGAAAGAATTGGGGTGAAACTAGATAGAAGACAACGTAAGATTGTCTTTTAAAAATCTTGGGGATATGGTGACTTTTTTTACACCATAATTTTCTAGTTTCATCCCATCTATTTTTGGGTTGGAACCCTCCATTTTTAGTATTCAATTCAGTACAGGATTGAATTCTATTTCTTTAGAGTAACTTAAAAATTACTTTAAAAGAGCCTATGCTTAGCAACGCCCTTTTTTCGCTTGTCCTGGTGGGCAAAAGTCTCCCGGATGGTTATGATGAGGTGAATCGGGATCAATCACAATACTACCATCGGGCGTGTGGACTGCACATGCTGATAGTGACATTGTAAAAATTGCTGCGGCACAAAGAAGTAAAGTTTTCATCTTGTTCTCACTTTTTTATCATTCTCCTTTGTACTATAGAAATATTTTGATTGTTTTTCGATCTAATTTTGGTTAAAAAATATCTTTAATACGCTTAATTAAGAAGAGATTAAGGAGATCGCAAAATTGTTCGAAATCCTACATGTGTTGCGGCTAAGTCAAAATCCTGAGGATAGCGACTACTGCTACGATAACGTGAACAATAATTTTGTGCACAAAGAAAAGATCCACCTTTAATTACATATTGCGTGCTAGTGATTTGTTGTTGTCGTAAATCAGAATAATTTCCCATATGCTGGTCATGTGCACCCTGATAGGGAGATGACGTCCATTCCCATACATTTCCAATCATATCAAATAGTTTGAAATTGTTTGATGCAAAACATCCAACGGGTGCAACACCTTTAAAGTGATCTTGATTCAGGTTTTGAAAAGGGAACTCACCTTGCCAGTAATTGGCTTGCGGATGTTGATGTTCATCAGTAGGGGCCTGATGTAAAGGTGTATCAGTCTTTGAATTGGCTTTAGCTACATATTCCCATTCTAGTTCTGTGGGTAAATCACGTCCGAGCCACACCGCATAATGTTCAGCATCATTTTTACTTACATACCTTACAGGCTCATTAGGATTTGCAATAGCTCCATTACTGCCGTTTGGCGTTTTCCATGTATAACCTGATTTTAGCTGCCACTATTGCTGTGGGTGATCAGGATCAGGTGAAAAAACAGCGGCCTGCTTTTGTTTTTCGGCATCGGTAATATAGCCAGTTGCTTTTACAAAACTTGCAAATTGAGCGACCGTAACTTCAGTTTGGTCAATCCAAAATTCTTTGACTTTGCGCTGTTTTTTTCCAAAATTAAGTTCGTCGGGATAGGCTTTCTCAGAACCAAAATTAAAATTCCCATCGGCAATTAAAACCATTCCAGCTGTAGGTTGTTTGAGCGAACCCTGAGGCAAACCAGTATAGTTTTGACACTTTTCAATAGACCCTAAATCAGCTAAAGAGGTTTGCTGTTGCGTTGAGGGTGCTGATTCAGAAACTTTTGAAGATTGGCTACAGCCTATCATGATAGACAGGCTGATGGTGGTGACTAAAAAGGGTTTCAATTTCATTTAGGGTTATATTCCTGCACAGCATTTTTCTCAGTATACTTTTGATAGACCGATAAAAGTTCTTGAACTTTTGCAGGATAAAGCTGAGCAACGTTTTGTCTTTCTCCTCGATCTAATTTAATGTTGTATAGCTCCCAAGTCCCTGTGCCTAATTCAGGGCGCCCTTGAAGTGCGATTTTCCATTCACCTTGTTTTGCATATTTGCTCCCATGTAACTCATCGGCAAAGCTAAAATTTGCAGGGCGAATAGTATTGGTTTTGTTTTCAAGCAAAGGTTTCCATGAAATCCCAGTTGGCGTATTAATGGTACGACCGTTATATTGGCCTTGAGGTACTGGAATATGAGCATATTCTAGTAAGGTAGGGAAAACATCGAGTACCGATGCAAAGCTATGATTGGTTTCTTCTGCTTTTTTCTGGTTCGGTAATTTCACAATAGCAGGGGCAATCGTTGCGCCTTCGTCTGCCGTATCTTTCCATAAGTGGAAAGGTGCCGCACTGACCTCGGCCCAACGTGGCCCAATATAGTGATATGAAGTAGGTGTGCCAACATTAGCTAACGAGTTATCAAAACCAGATTCACTGCCATATCCGCCACGTACAAAACCTTCTGCACCATCTTCTGTATAAGTTGAATTTCGTTTAAAGGCGCTTAGAGCTTGTTTAAAATGATGGTCTAAACCTTGTAATAAGGTAAATGAATGATCAAAACCTTTTGCATGTGCATTGGTTTCAGGGGTTAAGCCTAAATGCCATTTACCACTGATGTACGTGCCGTAACCATTGTCTTTAAGTACTTGTGCGATAGATAGAGAGCGTTCATTCAAATATCCCTCGTAACCTGGTTGTCCCTTCAAATGTTCTGGGGTGAGTTCCGCCATTGCGCCAATACCAGCTAAATGGTGATCAGTACCGGAAATAAGTTGAGAGCGTGTTGGGGAACAGGTCGGGGCAGTATGATAATCCGTTAAAAGGCGTCCTTCTTGAGCCAGACTATCAATATTAGGGGTGTGAATTTCACCACCAAAAGCTCCTAAATCAGAATAGCCTAAGTCATCAGCCATAATAAATAATATATTAGGTTGCTTAGGCGTGCTTACAACATTTTCTTGATTATCATTGTCATTACATCCAGCCAAAGATAAGCTAAATAATGCAATAGAAAGGCTAGATAAAATTGCTTTGTACTTCATTGTATCATCTGAATTATTAAAGGAATTGGCACGAGTTTAATCAGATGGTTTTTGTAAACAAAACAACGAATTGATCAAAGAAAAGCAGAAAAAAGACTGAGAATTTATGCAGATAAATAAATCAGAAAAAAGAAAAGCCCATAAGGGGCTTTTCTTAGATTTATATGCTTTAAAAAGGAAGGCGAGTAAGCTGGTCTAAGAAATGTGGAATAACTTTAGGTTCAAGTAAAATGGTTACGATGATTCCGTAAGCTGCACCCCACAAATGAGCGCTATGATTAATATTGCTATTACCACGCTTACCAGCCCAAATACTGTACGCCACATATAAAATAGCAAAAATAATAGCGGGTACAGGAATGAAGAATACAAAAATCAGCTTCCATGGCTGAAACAGAATATAAGCAAATAAAACTGCTGAAACAGCACCTGAGGCACCTAGGCTGGCCCAATTCGCATCATTTTTATGTTGTAAATAGCTTGGCAAAATCGCAAAGATTAAGCCACCTAAATAGAACAACACAAAACCCATGTCATAGAAATATTGGCGGTAAAAACTTTCAATGATACTGCCAAAGAAAAACAGGGTAATCATGTTGAAAAGTAGATGTGTTCCGTCGGCATGGATAAAGCCATGAGTAATGAATCGATCAATTTGTCCACGTTGCATTGCAGGCGGCCAAAAAATCAATCGGTTCATTACATTTTGATTGCTAAAAGCAAGTAAAGAAATAATGACCGTAATAATAATAAGAGTAACTGTATGGTTAAACGGCAAATGCAACATAAGAAATATTTAAAAAATGATCAATACTGAGCTCAATAATGCCATTAAAAACTTAACTTGAAACCCTGTTGTGTATAAATCCGACAAATTTAGTTGATTTTTTTTAAATCCACCTCATCTTCGGTTAATATAAAGGCATCAGCTTGAGGAATATTGTTATGTCGACTGAGAACACCAACACTGCTGTTGCAGAAGAAATTCCAAACCTTTTGATTACACCATCTGCACAAGAGTATTTGCACGATTTACTAACGAAGCAAAATACTCCGGGAATTGGCGTTCGAATTTTTGTTGAGCATCCGGGTACGCCACGTGCGGAATGCTGTATGGCATATAGTGCGCCAGAAGAAGTGAACCCAACGGACTATAAACAGGACTATCCTGATTTTCCTGCGTATATTGATGCGCCATCTATTCCTTATCTTTTAGATGCCGTAATTGATTACAACAAGGACCGTTTTGGTGGTCAGCTCACTTTCCGTGCTCCAAACTCTAAAGTTCCACGTGTTGGTCCAGATGCTTCGATTGAAGAACGTATTACTTACATTCTTCAAGCAGAAATTAACCCAGGTCTTGCAGGGCATGGCGGAAATTGTAGCTTGGTAGAAGTACAAGATGATCCAGAACACGGTTTAACTGCTGTATTGAAATTTGGTGGTGGTTGCCAAGGTTGTTCTGCAATTGATGTTACCTTGAAACAAGGTGTAGAAACTACTTTAAGAGAGAACATTCCTGAGCTTCAACGTGTGGTTGACCAAACAGACCACACACAAGCTGAAGGTGCTTACTTCAAATAATTAAATTATTTGAAAAGTGAAATAAAAAAGCCTCGCAATGAGGTTTTTTTATAGCCTTACAATTGAAAATAATTATCAATATTATTTATTTTTTTATTTAAATTTGTTACATTTGTTTAAGTAAAACTTAATATTTATTCATAATTTAATATGTTGGAGTAGGGTATGACGAAGAGTATTTTCCAATCTGTATTATCAATTTCGGTACTTACAGTAATGTTTCCTGCGGCTTATGCCGCTGAAAGTGAAAATATTTTAGTTGATTCTTCCATAAAGAATGAAAAAGAAAGCGAAGTTGCTCAACTTGAAAAAATTGTCGTAACAGCAAGTGGTTTTGAACAAAATATAAAAAAAGCAGCAGCTTCGATTTCTGTTTTAACTCAAGATGAAATTAATAAAAAAGCATATCGTGATGTAACTGATGCACTTAAAGATGTCCCTGGTGTAGTTGTTACAGGGGGTGGAAGCTCATCTGATATCAGTATTCGTGGGATGGGAAGTGCATATACCGTTATTATGGTTGATGGTAAGAAAGTAAATACACGTTCTGTGCGACCAAATAGTGATAATTCAGGTATTGAGCAAGGTTGGTTACCGGGAATCGAAAGTATCGAACGTATTGAGGTTATTCGTGGTCCAATGTCGGGCCTATATGGTTCGGATGCGATGGGTGGTGTGATTAATATCATCACTAAAAAAGTTGCAGATGTTTGGAACAGTTCTGTTAAGTTAGATACAACAATTCAAGAAAATAATAAATCTGGAAATCTTTACCAAGCCAATACTTATGTGTCGGGACCTTTAATTAAGAATTTACTTGGTTTAAAAGCCAATGGCACATTTTCACAAAGAGATGAAGATGAAATTATTGGTGGTTATAACAAACAAAAAATTCGGGCGGGGGGGGCTACTTTAAGCTTAACTCCTAATGATCAACATACCATCGAGCTTGAATACCAGCGTTCTATCCAAAATCGTAATGCCACAATAGGTAAAACAGTTTCACCAATTCAAACTGGTCGTAATCCACCAGCGGATTCATTAACAGACTATTACCGTACAGAATATAGTTTAACGCACCGTGGTGACATTGGTCCTGTAAAGACTCATTCTTATATTCAACGCGAAGAAAATAAGAACCCGTCTAGAAATATGGAAGCTGTAAATACTACATTTAACACGCTTAACCAGATCACACTTGCAAATCATGCGCTTAGCGTGGGCGGAAGTTATCTAAAAGAAGAATTAGATGATTTAGGTAACCAATTAAAAGTGGGTGGCTCACAACCTGTTTCTAATTTAGATCGTTATAGCTGGGCATTATTTGCAGAAGATGCATGGAATATTATTGATCCTTTCACTTTAACAATGTCATTACGGATGGATCAGGACGAAAAATTTGGAGATCATTTCAGTCCTAAACTATACGGGGTATGGACCTTAAATGATAACTGGATTATTAAAGGCGGTGTATCAACAGGCTATAAAACACCTGCATTAAGAGCGACTGTAGCAGAATGGGGACAAGCTACAGGAGGAAGCAGTTCTGCAGGTGTAATTGTTGGTAATCCTGATCTAAAGCCTGAAAAAAGTACAAACTATGAGCTCTCATTCTCTTGGGATAGTTTAGATAACTTGAATGCTGGCTTAACGATCTTTAATAGTGAATTTAAAGATAAAATTACAGAAGTTAGAACCTGTTCAGGAGATGCAGGTACTTATAATTGTGATTGGTTAGGTACAAAATTTGATTTTGTCAGTCAACGCACAAATGTGGATAAAGCCAATATGAGAGGAGTTGAAGCGACGTTTGGTTGGCTCATTTCACCTGACTTAAAGCTAAATGCCAATTATACCTATACAGATACAGAGCAAAAAAGTGGTCAATTTAAAGGGCAACCTTTAAACGAAATGCCAGAACATATGTTTAATACCACTTTAGATTGGCAAATTAATGACTTAGTCAATATGTGGAGCCGTTTGAATTTCCGTAGCAAAACTTCTGAATATTTAAGCCGAACGTCAATGGCTGAAGGAAAGCCTGCTTATGGACTGGTTGATATTGGTATGAACTATAAACCGACTGACAAAATACAAGTTGCGGCAGGGATTTATAACTTATTTGATAAAGACATTGATGTGGCAACTTATAATTATGTTTTAGACGGACGTCGTTATAATTTAGGAATTATTTATAAATTTTAATTAGTTAAATAACAAAGGCGCTTTAAGCGCCTTTGCTATTTAAAATATCTAATGCTTTTTCAGAATAATAGAATTTTTCTAAGTAAACACGGGCACGGCGTCTTAAATGTCCTGTTGTAATTAACTGCTGTAATACAGGTACAAGTAGCTTGGTCAGTTCATGTTGCACTAAGCTTTCATCAATATTGAGGTCACGGAGCAATAAATCAAAACTACGCTCTTGATTACGTACATACCAAGTATAGATACCATCATGTACTTGTTGTTTTAAATAATCAGTTTGGCGAATGTGATCCCATATTTCATGCCCTAAACCAACCGTTTTTGATAAGTCTTGAGTTTCTACATAATTTTTTAAAACAGAAAGTGGCATAGTTTTAACTTTATGCCAAACATTTGCCTGAAAATGGTAGAGCTTATCATTGTCAAAATGTTGGTTTAAAACACGCTCACTCATTTGGCTGAGTTTTAGAATATTCTTTTGCAAATAATGATTAATCGTATCGTCCAGATTGGAATCGGTTACTGTTTCTAAAACAGATTTCCCCATTTTCATAAAACGCCCTACACCAGGTACGCGTTTTGACATGGATTCATCTAAATAATCATGCATTGTTTGCTGAATCAGTTGCGTGAGTAGGGCCGAAAAAGCAGGATTATTCACAATTGTTTTAATGAGCTTTTTACGGTGCTGCTCTTTACTCGCAACGTATTGTGCAATTCTATCAATCGTTAAAACAGGAATAACATCCTCAATAGTTGCGGTGTCATTTGCAGGATGAATTAATGCAAAGCGAATATGCTCAGCAATTTGTTCAGTTAGAAAATCAGAAGCAGGCGTATCTAAAATCTGCTTTTGAATGAGCTGTTGAATTTGTTCAAAAGTCCACAGATGCTGTAATTGCCGACTCCCCAACCAATGATAAAATTGCTCAAACTCTTGCTGGATCACCTGAGCCTGAGCAAATTTCTCATCTAAAAAATCTAGATGAGCTTCAATAAGTTTTTCAATAAGTGGTTGGGTAGACATAAGGTCTCACAAGTCCGAAGTTTTATTTAAGGTGTGGTCGTTTTTGACGACTGATTTGTTTCTACTTTAAGTAAAAACGGTAGATATTGTTGCATAACCAATTGTTCAGCTTCCAAAATCGGCATATGGCCTACATTTTCTAAAATAACTGGAGGCTGAGCATTCTTTAAAAGCCGTTTTAGTTCACTTGCTACTTCGACATTAATAATCTTATCTTGTTTACCCCATAAAATGAGCGTCGGTGCATCGATCGTTTTGGTAAGTACCGCAAATGAGTCTGGTGTATAGACTTTATTAAGTGCAATCAATTGATCAACCAGTTTTTGTGTTTGAGGTGCTTGATCAATCATCAACTTTTCTTGAGCTTGAAGAAACTCTTTAGGAATAAACGGAGGATTAAACATGGTTTGTTTTAATAAATAATTAAAGTCACCTTTTTTAGACACTAAAAGTTGTTTTAGGTAAGCAGGATCTTTTAAATAAATTGTATTGGCTGAGCGAAAAATACCGCCGCTATCCACCAAGAATAGACTTTTGGTTTCAAATGGATATTGTCCAGCATAGAGTAGGGCAATAGATCCGCCGAGTGAGTGCCCAGCAATATGAATTGGACCTTTTAAATTTGCAGCCTCAACAAAGCGACGTAACTTTTCAGCAAGATTTGGTACTGAATAATCGAAATCTTGTGGAACGATAGTTTCGCCACTACCTGGCAAATCGGGAATAATGACATGATAATTTGTGGTGAGATAACGAGCCACTCGGTTCCAGTTATCACGGCTGCCTGCTAGGCCATGAATAAGCAGTAAAGTCGGTTTTGCTGTGGAGCCGCCTTCGCTATATGACCAAGTCACATCACCGACTTTTAAGCTTTTACTTTGTAAACCTGCCCAGCTACGTTCTTGCTGTAAAACATTCTGGAACGTCACATCAATATTATCGGCTGCCTGTGTTTGAGAAATACTCATCAATGACAATAAGCTACAAGCCAAAGTCAGGGCGGTAGCAGTTTTTTTCATAGAGGCCTTAATTGATGTGGACACCCTTGTCATAGATTTCATCCTTGAAGCTTAAGCGAGTTTGAAAAATTATTGAAAAACTTTGCCAATGAGTCATTTGCCAAATGTTTGGAATAAAGAAAATTATAGTCAATCCGAGAACCAAAGTATGTCTATTTTTTCACTAAAC
Source organism: Acinetobacter geminorum (assembly GCF_013009345.1). Lineage (GTDB taxonomy): Bacteria > Pseudomonadota > Gammaproteobacteria > Pseudomonadales > Moraxellaceae > Acinetobacter > Acinetobacter geminorum. Next base: position 75,081 of record NZ_JABELE010000010.1, read on the forward strand.
AGTAGCGAATGTGCAGTGAGCTCTTCATTAAAACAAGTTAAGTATTTTTAAATTTTTTCATAGAAAAGGATTTATTTTTTGTCAGTGACATTCAAATTTTGACACATTAAAATGATTTCTAACCTTGAAAAAACAATGGAAATATAAAATGCCTACTGCGCAAGAAGTTTTAGATCGTCTGAAAGCCGGTAATCAACGATTTGTAAATGGAAATACTTCCCTTGCAAAAACCTTATCTCATCAAGAACGCGCTGAAATGGCAAAGGATCAAAATCCATTTGCAATTGTACTTGGCTGCTCAGATTCTCGTGTTCCAGCAGAGATGGTATTTGACCAAGGTCTTGGTGATTTATTTGTAATCCGTGTTGCTGGTAATGTGGTTGCACCTTCACAAGTCGGTAGTGTCGAGTTCGCAGCAGAGCGTTATGACTGCCCGGTTGTAGTCGTATTAGGACACAGTCATTGTGGCGCAATTCAGGCGACAATTGATACGTTAATGAATCCTGATCACCCTCCATCATCTAACCTAATGTCGATTGTGAACCGCGTTCGTCCATCAGTTGAAATTTTAATGCAGACTGATTTAAAAAATGATTTGAAAAAATTATCATGTCATGCGGTGCGTTCAAACGTTTTTGCTTCGGTAAATCAATTACGCCATGGTTCAGCGGTGTTAGAGAGCCTGATTGCAAAAGGTGAGTTGATTGTTGTCGGTGCAGAATATTCACTCGAAACTGGTGAAGTTACTTTTTTTGATTTCTGATCATATTAAAAAGAATATTTAAAGATAAAAGGTGCCTATAGGGCACCTTTTATATATGGGTAAGCTAAATTAAGTAGTTTTGACTGCGCTTGAGCATTGGGATGAATCAAATCATTTTGCATAAGCTGTTTTTGACCAGCAACGCCATCTAGAAAAAACGGAAGCAATTTCACCTGATATTTTTGGCTTACGACTTTATAATTATTTTCAAAAGCTTTGCTATATGCAGCCCCATAATTTGGCGGAATCTTCATACCAAAAAGAATAACTTTGGCTTTTTGTTTTTGGCTTAATTGAATGAGCTGATCCAGATTTTTTTGAATCATTTGAGGTGGTTGCCCACGCAAGCCGTCATTTCCACCTAATTCAATCACGACCACGTTCGGCTTATAGGTCTGCAATAATTTAGGTAATCGGGCTAAAGCGCCGCTTGTTGTTTCTCCACTAACACTTGCATTGACCACTTTGTGTTGTTTGGGATACTGTTGGTCTAAGCGTTTTTGCAGTAATTGTACCCAACCTTGTTTGGGATCAATTCCATAACCGGCACTAATACTATCTCCTAAAATTAAAATAGTTTTTGCCGATACAAGCATAGGCAACATACTTAATGAGATGAGCATGATGCTTTTAGAACCAATCAAAAAAGATTTAAACATTTGTACTTCGACCCTGATTCTGAATACATAGGACTTTTCACATCATGCCACAACCCATCATTGCTGCCCATCAAGTTACACAAACTATTCAGATTAACCAAAATCAGTTTACGATTTTAAAAGATATTGATTTAGAGATTTTTGAAGGGGAACAGGTAGCAATTACGGGACGTTCCGGCTCAGGTAAATCAACCTTACTGGGAATTTTGGCGACTTTAGATCAACCGTCTGAAGGAGAAGTCTGGTTGTGTGGTCAAGCTGTACATCAGTTAACAGAGGAACAACGTGCCCAAATCAGAATGCAGCATATTGGTTTTGTATTTCAGTCTTTTCAACTTCTGCCTCAGTTGAGTGCGCTTGAAAATGTGATGTTACCTTTACGATTACGTAAAGATTTTGATTATAAAACAGCCGAGAAAAAAGCTTTAGATTGGTTGCATCGAGTAGGGCTGAGTCGTCAAGTTGAACAAACGCCTAAAGTCTTATCTGGTGGCGAACAACAACGTGTGGCAATTGCGAGAGCTCTCATTGCAGAACCACAAATTATTTTTGCCGATGAACCGACTGGAAATCTAGATGGTCAGACAGCACAAGAAATTGAAAGCTTACTCTTTGATTTAAACCGAGAGTTGGGTACGACTCTGATTTTAGTGACCCACGATCGTAATTTAGCAACCCTTTGTCAGCGCCATGTTGAGTTAGATGATGGCCGACTCAAGACAGTACAGGGTGGTTAAATGATGCGTAATCTTTTAAAACCACTTCTGCTACAAAGTTTTCGTACGGGTGGTCTATATCTACTCATTATTGCTCTATCGCTTGCGATCAGTGCAACAACTGCCCTGAAATTTAGTAACGATCAAGTTAAAAATGCAGTAAGTCTGCAAGCTTCTCAAATGCTAGGTGCTGATTTAGTTCTGTCGAATAACGAGCCTATCGAACAGTCGTGGAAAAAAAGGGCAGAGCAGCTAGATCTAAAACAAACCAATGTCACTATATTTAGCTCTATGGCACATACCCAAGATCAGTTTGTCATGGTTAATGTAAAAGCGATAGAACCTGCGTTTCCACTCAGAGGACAGTTGGAAATTGAACCAAGAGCTAAAGCGATTCAATCTGGTGAAGTTTGGCTAAGTCAAAGAGCAGCCGATTTACTTAAAGTAAAGCGAGGAGATGCTGTTTCTATTGCTGATGGTATCTTCCGTTTTAGTGGCGTGATTGTGCGTGATTCAAATCAGGAACTCGGTTTTTCAGGCTTTTCGCCAACCGTTATTATTCATCAAGCCGATATTGCTAAGACTCATGCGATTCAGACAGGGAGCAGAATTGACTATCGTTTATTAATGGCAGGTAGCCCTGAACAGGTTCAGTCATTTTCAAAGCAATTTAAGCAACAGCATCAACCTTCTAAAGATGTAGATGAAACGGCTGGCTTACGTTTACGTGATGCAAGTGAGTCGAATAGCAGGTTATTACGTCCGCTTGAAAATTTAGATACCTTTTTGCAATTGGCCAATATTTTAACGATTTTATTGTGTGGTATTGCCATCGCTTTAACGAGTCAAAGATATGTTCAACAAAACCAAGATCACATTGCACTTATTAGATGCTTAGGCGCCAGTAAGTTCCAAATCTTGTGGGTATATATTGGATTGCTTTGTATTGTCAGTGCGATTTCAATTGTGCTGGGAAGCCTATTAGGTTTAATCATGGGGTTTGGCCTGCTGCAACTTATGCTGCAATTGATCCCTCAATTAGAGTTAAGTTTTTCAGTTGTACCTCTTTTAATCGGTCCTTTACCAATTGCGATTTTTACAAGCGTGATTGTGCTGCTTGGTTTTATTTTGCCAAGCATCTGGGAGCTTTTAAATACACCTCCAATTCGAGTTATTCGCGAGCAAGCCAAATCTCGCAAATCATTATTCTTTATGTTTTTTGCAGGGATCACTAGCATAGTCGTTTTTAGTTTGGTATTGAGTGAAAACTTAATGCTCAGCATTCTGGTTTTAGCATCAATTATTGTTCTTTGTATTTTGCTTTACACAGTTGTTTGGCTATTGCTTCGCAGTTTAAAAAAGATGAAAAATCGTTTGTCTTTTTATATTCGTTCGCCATCGCAAAGCGCCTTACAAATTACTGCATTGGCTTTAGGCTTAAGTCTCATTACAGTACTCAGTGTATTAAGAACAGATTTATTAGAGCGTTGGCAACAACAACTTCCGGAAGGAACACCGAATCAATTTGTTTATGGATTACCTCCATTTGATTTAAAAGCCTTTGAGCAACAGTTAAAGCAACATGGTTGGCAAAGCACCCCGTTATATCCAAATATTCGTGGCCGATTACTGGCTAAAAATGATGTACCTTTTTCAGAAGAGGCTATAAAGCAAAATAATTCTTTACGCCGTGAACTGAATTTGACTCAATCAGATTTACTACCAAATGACAATGTCATTACAAATGGTCAAACTCAATTTAATGATGTAGGGCAAGTTTCAGTTGAAAGTAAAACTGCCGAAAGTTTAGGAATCCAAATTGGAGACAAGCTTACCTTTAGCCTGCCTGAAGGTACATTACAAGCCAAAGTTGTGAATTTCCGGAGTGTAGAGTGGGAAAGTTTTAGCCCTAACTTTTTCTTTATTTTTTCACCTAAAACGTTAGACGAAAATGCTGGAAGTTATTTAGGTAGTTTCTATGTGCCTAAGCAAGATCAACCTAAAATGATCACTATTATTCAGCAGTTCTCAAATACAGTATTTATTGATGTTGACCGGATTTTAGATGAAGTAAAACGCTTAATGAATGTTCTAGTCAAAATAGTAACTGTTCTAGCGGCATTAGTTGGTTTTTCTGGAATACTCGTTTTAATTGCTTGTCTAAATTTATTAATGGATGAGCGACGCCGTGAAGTTGCTTTGTTACGTTCATTTGGTTTATCTAAAAATAAAATGAAGCAAATGCTCAGTTTTGAGATTGGGTTTTTAGGTCTGTTAGCAGGCATAGTTGCCTGCTGTTTTGCAGAAGTGATTAGTGCGATCGCGAGCTATAAAATGAATATGGCAATACAGTGGCATATTGAAATATGGCTGATTTTACCAATTGGCATGATGCTGGTTTGTGCGCTGATTGGTCGTTATCGACTAGGCTATCTCTGTAATTTGCCACCTTTACAAAGTTTAAGAGAATTAAACCAATTGTAGTTTAAGGAATAATGTCAGGGTTCTGGATGATGATTTCATGCCATAGGGGAAGCAACGGTGAGTTGAGCTGTACACAGTACATATAAAAACCACCTGTAATTACAGCTGATCCTAATAAGCCTAAGATTTTAAGCACATTTTTTAACTTGCTGACATAGCTTAAGTACCACATCAGTGCAAGAAATGCTCCAATAATCATGCCGCCAATATGCGCGGCATTATTAATACCCGTTGCGACAAAGCCAAAAATAAGGTTGATGACCATAACCATTAATAAAGCTTTTTTATCGAGTATGTAGGCTTGGTGTGGAAGTGGGGGAAATAGAGAAAGTACTGTTAACGCAGCACCTAATCCCATCACGGCACCCGAAGCACCTGCACTGACATGAGGTAGTAAGCTTTGATCGAAATGTTGCAGTAATTCATGCCCATTTTGAATAGTCATATAGCTACTGAGAAGGCTACCAAATAAGCCAGCAAGTAAATACATACCTATAAAATAGAAGCGGCCAAATAGTGACTCAGCTACATTACCGAAAATATAGAGGGCCCACATGTTAAGCATGAGGTGAACAAGACCAAAATGAAAAAACATGCTGGTAAATAAGCGTTCGGGCTGCCCAGTAAAAGTAAGTGGTGTAAAATCAGCGCCCCAATGAATAGCATCTTTCATGGCTGGGTCGCTAATATCGACACCAGTCGCAATTTGCCAGACAAACAAACTTACATTAATCAAGATCAGTAAGGCGGTCAGCCACCAAGTTTGTACATTGAGTTTACGATTAATGTGCGGAGGCTGATATTGAGTCATGCTATGCTTTTGTTATATATGAACATGCTTAACAGCTTAACATGAAAAAAGTTGAATACAGGAGATCAGGACGAACATGAAAGCTTTTATTGTTCGCGTGTTGTTAATTTTTATTGGGGCAATTCTCCTTATTCAACTTTGGATTTTCTCAAGTTTGGTTTGGTGGCGTACACATGAAGTTGATACAACCATGTTTATGCGAATTGATTATTGGTCAGACACCTCAGAACCCATCATTCATGAATGGCTTGACTATGATGATATTAGCGACAATTTCAAACATGCGATTTTAGCTGGGGAAGATGCAAAATTTATTCATCATCATGGCTTTGACTGGGAAGGTATTCGTTTTGCTCTAGAGCGTAATAATGAAGAAGGAGAGGTTGTTGCTGGTGGTTCTACGGTGTCTCAACAACTTGCAAAGAACCTATTTTTATACAATAAGCGTTCGTTTATTCGTAAAGGCCAAGAAACTATCGCAACTTGGATGATGGAGCGAATATGGTCAAAACGCCGAATTCTTGAGGTGTATATGAATTCTGTTGAATTTGGCAAAAATCGATATGGTGTTGAAGCAGCCGCTCAATATTATTATGGTAAAAGTGCGAGAAGCTTGACGCGCGAACAAGCTGCTTTTTTAGCCGCATTATTGCCTGATCCAAAATATTATCAAGATCACCGCAACGATCGTAAACTACAATATAGAAAACGCGTTATTCTACGTTATATGAATAGTACCCAGATTCCTGAATAATGATGTTTAAAGATGTGTAAATTTTTTAGTTTTTACCAAATTGTCATATTTTTGCAGCATACTGTTTTATAGAGATTTTGGCTGGATAGAGAATTGAGTTAGACATGAATACAGCGATTACACCAACGACCCCAACAGAATATAGTTATAATGACCGTTATATAAATCGTGAATTGTCTATTCTTGACTTCCATTTGCGTGTATTGGAGCAAGCGGTAGACCCTTTACATCCATTACTTGAGCGAATGAATTTCTTGCTCATTTTTTCACGTAATCTAGACGAGTTTTTTGAAATTCGTGTTGCGGGGGTGATGGAGCAATTTTCTCTGGGCAATGAAAGTCGTAGCCCTGATGGTTTGACGCCAAGACAAGTCTTACAAAAAATCTCTGAAACTGCTCATGCTGCGATTGAACGTCAATATCGTATTTTAAATGAAGAAATCTTACCTAAGTTACGTGAAGAAGATATTTGCTTCCTCCGTCGTGGTGAACTAACGCCAGCACAGTCGGCTTGGATTAAGAAGTATTTTCAAGAACAAGTTGCACCTGTATTAACTCCAATTAGCTTAGATCCAGCGCATCCGTTCCCACGTCTCGTCAATAAGAGCTTAAACTTTATTGTGACCTTAGAAGGTAAAGATGCTTTTGGTCGTCAAATTGATTTGGCTGTGGTCCCAGCCCCACGTTCATTACCTCGCGTTGTACGCTTACCAGACGAATTAACGGGTGGTAAAGAACATCACGTCATGCTATCTGCAATTATCCATGAACATGTGTCCGATTTATTCCCTGGCATGACAGCAACGGGATGTTATCAATTCCGTGTTACACGTAATGCTGACTTGGCATTAAATGAAGATGTTGAAGATTTAGCTAAAGCTTTAAAAGGTGAATTAAGTTCTCGACGTTTTGGTCGTGCTGTTCGCTTAGAAGTAACTCATAACTGTCCGCAGCATATTTACGAGTACTTATTAGAAGAATTTGATTTAACTGATGAGCAATTATATAAAGTTGATGGTCCTGTAAACTTGGCTCGTCTGGTTTCAAATTTTAAACGCCCTCATTTGCGTTATGACTCACATACGCCGGTTGTGCCTAAAGTGTTTAAAAAGACCGAGAGCATTTTCTCTGCAATGCAGAAGCAAGACATTCTGCTTCATCATCCGTTTGAATCTTTCGCTCCCGTGATTCAGCTACTTCGTGAAGCTGCTCGCGATCCACAAGTATTGGCAATCAAGCAGACACTTTACCGTAGTGGTGCTGACTCTGAAATTGTACAGATCTTGGCAGAAGCAGCACGTAATGGAAAAGAAGTAACCGCAGTTATTGAATTGCGTGCCCGTTTTGATGAAGAGTCAAATATTGAAGTGGCTAACGTTTTACAAGAAGCGGGGGCTGTCGTTGTTTACGGTATTGTTGGTTATAAAACTCATGCCAAAATGATTATGGTGGTACGCCGTGAAAACAATAAACTTGTGCGTTACGTTCATTTAGGCACTGGTAATTACCATGCAATGAATGCTCGAATTTATACCGATTATGGTCTCATGACGACCGATAAAGATCTGTGTGAAGACGTGCACCGTATCTTCCAAGAACTCACGGGTATGGGCAAAATGGCGAAATTGAAAAAGCTATTACATGCACCATTTACCTTACATGCTCAGCTCATCAACTTTATTGATGACGAAATTGCCAATGCTAAGGCAGGACGTAAAGCTCAAATCATTGTGAAAGTGAATGCCTTAACGGAAGTTCAATTGATCAATAAATTATATGAAGCATCTCAAGCGGGTGTTCAAATTGATTTAATTATTCGTTCTATTTGCTGTTTACGTCCAGGATTGCCTAATTTATCAGAAAATATTCGTGTACGTTCAATTGTAGGACGCTTCCTTGAACATACTCGCGTTTATTACTTCAGCAATAATGGCGATGCACGTATTTACTGCTCAAGTGCAGACTGGATGGATCGTAATTTATTTAATCGTGTTGAGGCATGTTTCCCTATTGAAGATCCTGTTTTGAAAAAGCGTATCTATCAACAAGGGCTAGTAAACTATTTGCAAGATAACCAGCAAGCTTGGTTGTTACAGTCAGATGGTACTTGGGTGCGTGCTGAGCCAGCAGAGGGTGAAAAACTACATAATGCTCAAAGGGCATTACTAGAAATGATTAAATAATGAATTTTCAACTTGAATTAAAAAGCCGACAAAAGTCGGCTTTTTAATTCACTGAAATTCAAAGTAATTTAGTTAGATTTTCTAAATGGTTGTTGGATAAGCGATAATAATTTGAAGCACAGCAAGATGTTTTAAAAATATGTGATTTTTGCCATAAAACATTGAATTTTAAAAATATACAAATTACGAGAAATCTACTTTAATAAGCCGCACTAAATATACTTAACTTTGGTAAATGAATAAGATGCAATGCTTTATTAGAAGTTTACTTATTAAAATACTTTTGGGGATAACGTCAGTGACTGCTTATGCAGATCAGAAGTGTTATGGAGATATCATCGTATTTCAAAGATTTGATGATCAAGCAATATATCCTTATTTTGTGCCACTCTCTAATGATAAAACTAAAAAAAATGAAGAGAGGAATAAAGAAATAATCAACCAAACAAGAAAACAAAAGCAAGATGAGTTTTTAGCAAAAATGAAAACTGAAAAGATTCATACAAAAAAAATAGAAGAAAAGAAAGATTCTGAAAATAAAAAACAACTTGATGCTGCAATCGCTAAAGAGATTTTAGAAAATGGTGAAAAGAAATGGATGGTACAAGTTGCATTAGCAGCTAATCAAAATAAAGCAAATAAGATTCAGGCACAGCTTGAAGCAAAGGGCTACAAGGTTGTAACTAGCTCAACGACTAAAGGAATACGGGTCATGATAGATCCAGCCAACGATTATGCTATAGCACAAATCATTAGAGAAAAAATTATTTCCGATCATAGTTTGAACATGCAATCTGCTTGGGTATTTAAGTGGGCATCTCTTACACCGCAATAAAATAAAAAGGAGTCCGAAGACTCCTTTTTATTCATGTAAATTTGTGGTGATTTTCTGCATAATTTGCAGTAATACATCGAATTCACTTTGTAGTGGCGTACTTTTACGCGTAACGAGAGCCAAAGTGCGGCTTGGAGCATCTTCAATTCGTTTCGCAGTAATCTGATCATTAAATTTGATCATACTGTTTTCAATTGCAATTTCTGGTAAAAGCGTAAAGCCTAAATCAGAAGAAACCATTTCAACTAATGTTGGTAAAGAGCTTGCTTTTAAACGGTTGTCGTTCTTACGTTCACCGATAGGGCATGCACTTAAAACGTGGTCACGTAAACAGTGGCCTTCTTCAAGCAAAATTAATCTTGATAAATCAAGATCATCTAGAGAATTTGCTTGTAAAGCATTTGTATCTTGTTTACTACATACAAGGTACAAATTTTCTTTTGAGATTTCAGCGACTTTTAGGCCTCTGGTATCAAACGGTAGAGCAAGAACAATCATGTCTAGATTACCGTGTTCTAGACGCTCTACAATTTTTTCACTTTGAGCTTCATGCAGATGCAACTGAATTTTAGGTAACTGCTGATGCACTTCATCAAGTAACCGTGTCAGGATAAAAGGTGCAATGGTTGGGATAACTCCCAAATGCAAATCACCTGTTAACGGTTCACTCATTTCACGGCTCAATCGCATTAAATCTTGAGCATCTGCTAGTAATACACGGGCACGAGCAACAACTTGTTCACCCAATGGTGTTAAACGCACATTCTGACGGTCACGCTCTACCAGAACGCCACCTAACAATCGTTCAAGCTCCATGATGCCGCCTGATAACGTCGATTGCGTGACAAAAGAGCGGCGTGCTGCTTCAGTAAAATGCAAAGTTTCCGACAACGTAACTAAATATGATAGCTGTCTTAGTGAGGGTAATGCAGCCATAGTGTCCTAGTATGATGATTTAAAATGATGCGCAAATAAACCGCTAAGCTGAGGAATAAAATGTGCAGGGATATCATGCCCCATTCCATCAATTAATTCAAACTTAGCACCGGAAATTGCTTTTGCTACAGCCTTACCATGACTAGGTGGAAGTAAGCGATCACGAGAGCCATGTAAGACTAACGCAGGTTGCTTAATTTCACGGTCCAGTTGAAGTAAGGAGCCTGTACATAATATTGCTAAAAACTGTTGAAGTACACCAGCAGGATAATAGCTACGTTGATAAAGTTTGCGTGCAGTTTGCATTGCTTCAATCTGGTTGACGTAACCAGGTGAACCAATCAATTGAAATAATTTTAAACTGTGATTAACAATACCATCTTCGTCACGTGACTCAGGTTTGCCAATTAAACTCAAAAGCTGTTTCGGAAAAGGAGGGGGTAAAAAAGGCTGATTATTACTTGTAAACATGAGCCCCAATTTCTCAACCTTTTCAGGATATTTTGCTGCAAGAATTTGAGCGATCATCCCGCCCATTGATGCACCAATGACATGTGTTTTAGTCACGCCTAAGCGGTCAATAAGCATTGATACATCATCTGCCATATCATGCAGAGTATAAGGGGCACCTTGATTACTTAACCCCAGCGCAAAGCGACCCATCAATTTAACCGTATTTAACCGTTTACCTTCATGACGTACTTTTGAAGAAAGGCCAATATCACGGTTATCAAAACGAATAACACGAAAACCTTGATCAATGAGTGATTTACAGAAAAAATCCGGCCAGAAAAGCATTTGAGCCCCAAGACCCATAATCAGCAAAATGGTTGGATGTTCCGGTTTTCCACCTACTTCTACATGTAGCTCAATACCATTGCCTAAGTTGACTTTGGTTTCTTGCATGAAAGATGTGTACGGCGAAATGTTAAACTGTAAGGCACTATTCATGTTATTCATTCCTTAAAGGAATACTCACAAAAGAGTATTCCTGATTCAAACCTTATGCTTGGGCTGGAATAAGATCTGGAACAAGCTTTGTTAAAGTTAAGCGTTGTTTACCTGCTGTTGCACCTAACAATACGAAACCACGCAATGTTCCTTCATTGTCAATTGCTTTAGCAAGCATACCATCGTCGAACTCTTCTGTTTCCCAGTTCACTTCTACATCTACTGGTGCCGGTAATACTGTAAGTGGAGCTGCAGGAGTTTTTACTGCAACGGGCATAGCAGGGTAGTGTACGGCAGTTTGTTGTCCGCTGAGGGTTTTAGCAAGAGCACGAGCTTGCTGCATAATCGGCATTACATATGGAAGTAGCGTGCCATTTACTTCAGCGCAATCGCCAATTGCATAAATGTCGGCTTGATTCGTTTCAAGTAAACTATTGGTAATAATTCCACGGCTTGTTTGAATATCTGCACTTTTAGCAAGTGAAATATTTGGCTGTAAACCAATGGCTGAAAGAACAATGTCTGCTACCAAAGTTTGGCCGTTTGCGAGTGTAATCGCATAATCTTCGCCATCATTAATTTTGCTGACTTTTTCAACGGTTGTGCCTAATGCAAATTTAACACCAGCCTCTTCGAGATTTTGCTGGAATGCAGAAGCAATATGACCTGGCAATAAGCGGCCTAATGGTTGAGGTGCCAAATCAATGACAGTAATGTCATATTCACTGTGAAGTAAGTCATTGGCGAATTCACAACCAATTAAACCAGCACCTAAAATAACAACACGTTTGTCTTTACGTTGAGCTAGATTTTCACGGAAAGCACGGTAATCAATTAGCGAGTTCACTACATGAATGTCATCGCTACCATCGCCTGCAATTGCAAGACGAATTGGGTTAGCACCAACAGCTAAAATCAGTTTTGAATAGGGTTGATTCGAAGTTACCCCATCTTTCTCAAGAACAAGCTCATGGCGTTCAGTCAAAATTTCTTTTACATAAGTAAAAGGCTCAATACGCATATTGAGTTGGGTACCCATTTTTGCAGCATCACCTAATGGAATTTGTTCAGGTGCTTTTTTACCTGCAAATGCATTTGATAATGTTGGTTTTGCATAATTCACTGCATCATCCGCACAAATCATCACAAGTTCTTGCTCTGGACTAAGCTTACGAAATTCACGCGCTAAGGTATAACCCGCCATGCCTGATCCGATAATAACGATAGGATGCATTTTTCTCTCCAGAGTTAGAATTATTTATTTAATACGGTGATTGGTAATATTTGTAAAAAAGACCATGTCAATCATGGCCTTTTACTTGAAGTCATTAGATTTCGATCATTTCGAAGTCAGCTTTTGAAACGCCGCAATCAGGGCAAGTCCAGTCATCAGGGATATCTTCCCATTTTGTTCCAGCTGCAATGCCGTCTTGTGGCCAACCTTCTGCTTCATCGTAAATCCATCCACAAACGATACATTGATATTTTTTCATGAGACTCTCCGCACTGATAAGTTTGCTCAAAGCTGCCTTTCAGTAAAACTATTCCATCTATTAATAATGTAACCACGATCCGGTCAATAATAACCAATGTGCCTTTGATCGGATATCAAATTTTTACGCAGTTCTACATTTAATGTAAAGCAAATAACGGAGTTTAATCATTCGTAAGCAAAGATGAATGGCAGGTTAGGACAAATAAGTGGTTTTTTAGGCAAAACTTGAGCATAAACTAATAATAACTAATACATTCTTAACGTTAATTGTAAACTTAATGTTGTTTGTGAAATTATTGAGAAATAAAAAGTGTCTGCTCATTTAAAAGATTTATATAATAAGGAAGCTAAATAACAACAAATGAAAATGTAATAGATGTCATCATTAAATCCGAAAATTAAAATTCGACATCATAAGAACGGAATAAATCAGGGAAGTGAAGTATGGAAAACTTAGTATACGAAGTAGACATTGAAGCGCCTATAGAGAAAGTATGGGAATTGCTCTGGAATAACGAGACATATAATACTTGGACAAAATTCTTTGCCCCAGATTCCTCAATGCGTACCGATTGGCAAGTAGATGGTAAAACTTATTTTTTAGATGGTGAAGGAAATGGCATGATTTCCACAATCAAAGAATTGAAAAAACCGGAAATTTTGATTTTTAAACATTTAGGAATGATTAAGGACGGTAAGGAAGATTTAGAAAGTGACGAAGTTAAAGGATGGAGTGGTTCCCTAGAAAAATATTTTCTAAGCCAACACGATAATGTAACTACTTTAAGAGTCGAATTGGCCACCTTACCCGAATATATGGGTATGTTGAAAAGTGGCTTCGTCCAAGGTTTTGAGGTAATCAAGAAATTGGCAGAAAAAAATAAATAATCTGTTTAAATCTAAGCCAAATATTTTTTATAAATTTTCATAATCAAATCATTGATGCGAGAAGGATAGGCTAAGCGATGATGTCCACCTTCAAATGTTTCAATATTCATGTAGGGTGCAAGTTTTTCTTGAACCTGATACATATCAAGTTGCTCATCTCCTAATTCTAAATAGGCCATTTTAGGATTAGAGATGGTGAGCTCCTCTTCAGAAAGTTGAGGATAGTCAGGTCGAAAACTAGGTGTAAGACTTGGATTTGCCACAATCACAGCTAATTTATGTTGAGCGGCAGTTTTTAAGGCCCAATATCCTCCAAGGCTGTGACCAACCAGTAAATCTGGTTTGATCGTTTGAATAGCCTGATGATAAAAGTACTCAACAGACGCATAACTTAAGTTACGATAATCAACGTCAATACAAAATTTTTCAGGATGTAAAATGGCGTGGAACTTTGTCGATTCACGAGAAGAATCCAAGCCATGTAAAAATAGAATTTTCATTATTTACGACACAATCTCATTGATAAAATACAAGGCAAATAGGGCCTTTGAATATCGAGGTTATTTGGATTTTTTTATATTTTACTAAAAGCTTTAAAAAATGATCTTAGCGATTGGTCTAAGTCATTTTGCCTTTAAAAAGTACTGCTCTTTTCCATAAATTGTCTTTTTTCATTTTTGTTTGATTGAAATCATTCGAAAAACTCCTGCAATCTGTTAAGCTATGCCACTTCATTTTTACTTAATCGAGGCAGAGATGACGCAACAAAACGCTCAATCGACTTCTGAACCAACTATTTCCGAAAACGATTTAATTGCACAGCGTCATGCCAAATTAAAGCAAATCCAAGATGTTGCGAAGGAAACTGGAAAGAGTCCTTGGCCAAATACTTTTAAGCGTGAACATTACGCAGCTGATCTACAAGAACAATTTAAAGATCAGTCGAAAGAACAAATTGAAAGCGCTGAGCATGTTTATGTAAAAGTGGCTGGCCGTGTCATGTTAAACCGTGGTTCTTTCATGGTGATTCAAGACATGACAGGTCGTATTCAGTTATATGTTGACCGTAAAGGCTTACCAAAAGATATTCTTGAAACTATTAAAGGTTTAGATCTTGGTGACATTATTGCTGCCGAAGGTTATATCGGACGTTCGGGCAAAGGTGACTTATATGTTCATCTTGAAGGTTTTGAACTTCTTACAAAATCTCTTCGTCCGTTACCAGATAAATTTCATGGCTTAAATGACACAGAAGTTAAGTACCGTAAACGCTACCTTGACTTAATTGTGAATGAAGAAACACGTAAAACTTTTGAAATCCGCGCCAAAGTTGTTGCTGGTATCCGAGCGTTCTTAAACAACGAACGTTTCATGGAAGTTGAAACGCCAATGATGCATGTGATTCCAGGTGGTGCTTCTGCACGTCCATTTGAAACGCATCACAATGCTTTGGATATGCCTTTATTCTTACGTATTGCGCCTGAACTTTATTTGAAGCGTTTAGTGGTTGGTGGTTTTGAGCGTGTGTTCGAAATCAACCGTAACTTCCGTAATGAAGGGGTGTCAACACGCCACAACCCTGAATTCACGATGATCGAGTTTTATCAGGCATATGCTGATTATAAAGACTTAATGGCATTGACTGAAAATATGCTTGAAAAGTTGGCTTTAGATATTCTAGGTACAACTGATGTTCCTTACCAAGGTGAAGTATTTAGCTTCAAAGGACCATTCAAGAAAATCTCTATGTTCGATGCGATTTTAGAGAATAACCCGCAGTTCACACCTGAAAATGTAAGTGATCGCGAGTTTCTTGCAAAATTTATTCGTGAAGAGTTGAAAGAAGAAGTTAAGCCAGGTTTTGGTTTAGGTAAGCTTCAAACAATCGTATTTGAAGAAACTGTTGAGACTAAACTTCGTCAGCCAACATTTATTACCGATTATCCAGCGGAAACATCTCCATTGGCTCGTCGTAACGATGACAATCCACACGTTACAGATCGTTTTGAATTCTTCATCGGTGGTCGTGAATTAGCAAATGGCTTCAGCGAGTTAAATGACCCAATCGATCAAGCTGAGCGTTTCCAAGCGCAAGTTGCTGAAAAAGACGCTGGTGATGATGAAGCAATGCATTACGATGCAGAGTTTGTTGAAGCACTTGAATATGGTTTACCTCCAACAGCAGGTGAAGGTATTGGTATTGACCGTTTGGTTATGTTATTTGCTGACGCACCAAGCATCCGCGATGTAATTTTATTCCCGCATATGCGCCGTAAAGAAGGCTAATCTTCTAAGATGCGAAAAGGCAGTATTTATACTGCCTTTTTTATTACTTTTTATATCTAGAAACTTACCTACTTATACTAATCTTAAGATAGCGTTAAAAAATGTAATTGCACAGTTTAACAATTGCAAAGTTGTGATAAAAAATTTAAGGTGTTGCTCATAAATAACTTTGAGAATTGTGCTGGCATGTTTCTAAGAAAAACACTTTCGATTGCAATATTGGCAACTGCTTCATCCGCTATTTTTGCACAAGGTTTGGTGCTAAATGATGAGGACTTACGTACAGACTTAAATTGGTTAAATCAGCAAGGTGTTATTAATATTAGCACTTCAACTTGGCCGTTAAGTGGTGATGAAATTCAGCGTGCACTCTCTCAGGCAAAAGTGTCTCATCCAGCTCAACAAAAAGTTATTAACTCAGTTCTTAATGCATTAAAAGCAGATAACAATACAGTGAAAGTGGGTGCTTTTGCTGAAACTGATATTAAAAATATTCCACAAGCATTTGGTGATAACCAAAAAGCTCAATATCAAGGTTCGTTAGAATTTAATGCGGGTGGTGAAAACTGGGATGCAAAAATCCGAGTAAATGCAGAAAAAGACCCGCAAATCGACAATGGGCAAGATGTTAATGTCGAGGGTTCATATGTCGCTGGTAAACTTTGGAATCAATGGGTAGTTGCAGGTCAAATTCCAACATGGTGGGGACCTGGACACGATGGTAGTTTAATTCGTGGTGATGCGAGTCGTCCCGTTTATGGCGTGACTGCACAGCGTGCTGTGCAAAATGCTTTTGAAACAAAATGGTTATCTTGGATTGGGCCTTGGCAATATCAAGCTTTTGCAGGTCAATTAGATGATTATAAAGCAGTTCCTGATGCTAAATTATTAGGTTTACGTGTAACTGCAAGACCATTACCTTATTTAGAACTCGGTGCTTCTCGAACTTTACAATGGGGTGGTGAAGGACGTTCTGAAAGTTGGGATTCTTTATGGAATGCGATTAAGGGTAATGATAATGTTTATGATGCCTCTGAAGACAGGTCTAACCAAATTGCTGGATTTGATGCCCGTTTAAATCTTCAATCTCTTTTAAATGCTCCTGTTGGCGTTTATGGGCAATATGTGGGTGAAGATGAGGCTGGGTTACTACCATCTAAAAAGATGTATTTAGCTGGGGTTGATTATTCGTCAAGCTACAATGATATGCCATATCAACTTTATGCGGAATGGGCTGATACACGAACCAATGGTGATGTAAAAGGTATTTCTTATAACCATTATATTTATAAAGATGGTTATTACCAACACGGTTTCCCGTTAGGACATGCGATGGGGGGTGATGGGCAAATGTATTCAGTGGGTGGTGATATCCGCTTTGATGTCATGAACCGTTTAAGTGGTCGCGCTATGGTGGTTAAAGTTAACCAATCTAACTTGGCAATCAATAAAGCATTCCCTAAAGATGATGAAATTAAAGCACTTGATTTAACGTGGACGCATTTCATTAAACCTGATCTTCCATTAAAAATTAATGGATGGGTAAGTGATTCGGATCTTGAGGGTAATGATGCAGGTGCATCTATTGGTATTGAAATTCCATTAGAACGTAAAATGTTTGGTTTCTAAGATTAGATCATGTTTTCAAAAAGAGAAGCGATTAATGCTTCTCTTTTTTATGGTTTTTAAAGAAATCTAAAGACTAGAACATGATTTGCTTAAGTTAACTACACAAGCTAGGATTACAAAGTTGTGCAAGTGAATCAGCATATTACATGCATATGATTAAATCGAATATCAATATGAAAAAACAAGCAAAAGGAATCGGTTTTAAATCACTATAATGCATAACTAATGCTATAAGCGATATAAAGGCTTGTAGTTGGATTATCTATCACGAAAAATTGGAGTTGTTATGGCACTCGTTCCTCCACATGGTCTTCTAGGTGGTGGTTTAATACTACTTCTAGATTTTATGGGCAAAATGGATAGAGAAGGACGTGTTCATGACTGAATCAAGACTCACACATCTCAAGCAACTTGAAGCTGAAAGTATTCATATTATCCGTGAAGTTGCTGCAGAATTCGAAAACCCAGTCATGCTTTACTCAATTGGTAAAGACTCGGCTGTTATGCTTCATCTTGCATTAAAAGCATTTTATCCAGCGAAACTTCCATTCCCATTATTACATGTAGATACGGGTTGGAAGTTTAAAGACATGATCGCGTTTCGCGATAACATGGCAAAAACTCATGGTTTTGACTTAATTGTTCATCAAAACAAAGAAGGCCGTGAAGCTGGGATCAACCCATTTGATCATGGTAGTTCAAAATATACAGATATTATGAAAACCCAAGCTTTAAAACAGGCTTTGGATAAATATCAATTTGATGCTGCTTTTGGTGGTGCACGTCGTGATGAAGAAAAATCACGTGCGAAAGAGCGTGTATATTCATTCCGTGATAGTAAACACCGTTGGGACCCTAAAAACCAACGTCCTGAACTTTGGAACCTTTACAATGGTAAAGTGAACAAAGGCGAAAGTATTCGTGTATTCCCATTATCGAACTGGACAGAGTTGGATATCTGGCAATATATCTATTTAGAAAATATTCAAATTGTTCCTCTTTATTTCTCTGCTGTTCGTCCAGTAGTAGAGCGTAGTGGTACGTTAATCATGGTTGATGACGAGCGTATGCGCTTAAAAGAGGGTGAAGTTCCACAGATGAAGTCTGTACGTTTCCGTACGCTTGGCTGTTACCCGTTAACTGGTGCAGTTGAGTCTGAAGCAGATACGTTACCTGAAATTATCCAAGAGATGCTTTTAGCCACGAGTTCTGAGCGTCAAGGTCGTATGATTGACCATGATGAAGCGGGCTCAATGGAAAAGAAAAAGCAAGAAGGCTATTTCTAAGACAATTTCTAAATTTGTGGAGTTTGAGCAATGTCTCATCAATCAGAATTAATCAGTCAAGATATCTTGGCCTATTTAAAGCAACATGAACAAAAAGACCTTCTACGCTTTTTGACTTGCGGTAATGTAGACGATGGTAAAAGTACGCTTATTGGGCGTTTACTTTACGATTCAAAATTGATTTATGAAGATCAATTGCAAGCAGTAACGCGTGACAGTAAAAAAGTAGGAACTACGGGTGATGCACCAGACTTGGCATTACTAGTAGATGGACTACAAGCAGAACGTGAACAAGGTATTACCATTGACGTAGCTTACCGTTATTTCTCAACAGAAAAACGTAAGTTTATTATTGCGGATACCCCAGGGCATGAACAATATACCCGTAACATGGCAACAGGTGCGTCGACTGCGGACTTGGCAATCATCTTGATTGATGCACGTTATGGTGTACAAACTCAAACTCGTCGCCATACTTTTATTGCAAGTTTGCTTGGTATTAAAAATATCGTTGTTGCAATCAATAAGATGGACTTGGTTGAATATTCACCTGAACGTTTCACTGAAATTCAGATTGAATATGATGCTTTCGTAGGCCAATTAGGTGATCGCCGTCCTGCCAATATTCAGTTTGTACCAATCTCTGCTTTAAATGGCGATAACGTTGTAAATTCGTCAGCTCATACGCCTTGGTACAAGGGTCAAACCTTGATGAGCATTCTTGAGTCTGTGGAAATCAGTCGTGAATCGAACAAACACGAATTCCGTTTCCCTGTTCAGTATGTAAACCGTCCAAACCTTGATTTCCGTGGTTTTGCGGGTACCGTTGCTTTAGGTGAAATCAATGTTGGTGATGAGATTGTTGCACTACCATCAGGTAAGCGCTCAACAGTTAAAGAAATCGTTACTTTTGATGGAAACCTTGAGCAGGCTGTAGCGGGTCAAGCGGTTACATTGACCCTGAATGATGAAATTGATATTAGCCGTGGTAACGTTCTAGTACGTGCTGGCGAGCAACCATTAATTTCACGTAGTGTTCGTGCTTCAGTGGTGTGGATGAATGAACATCCGCTCGTGAAAGGTAAGTTGTACAACGTTAAAATTGGTACCCAGACTGTTCCTGCTAAAGTTACTAATATTCACTATCGAGTGAATGTGAATACACTTGAACATACTCATGTGGAAGAGCTTGAGTTAAATGCAATTGCAGATGTTGTAGTTGAGTTCGACGCGCCAGTTGTGTTTGATCAATATCAAGATTCTCGTTATACAGGTTCATTCATCTTTATTGACCGCTTAAGCAACGTAACTGTTGGTGCAGGCATGGTTGAAGCTGCCGTTGAATGGACTGCTCATAGTAATCCTGTAACAGCTGAAGATCGTGCTGCACGTTTGGGCCAAAAGCCAGCGGTGATTGGGATTTCTGCACAGTTAATCGAGAAAGCTCAAGTTTTAGAAAGCTTGCTGATTCAGCAAGGTGTAGTTGCGATTGCAAAAGCCAACTTAACTGCTGAGCAAATTACTTTATTGCGTGAGACAGGTGTTGTGGTTATCACAACTTCTGTGGAAGGTACGGATACAGAAGTTACTGCTGAAACCGTTGAAGAGGCAGCTGAAAAAGTTGTGGAGTTAGTTCGTCTTTAAGAGACTGAATTAATTTTGAAAAAACCCGCGTAAGCGGGTTTTTTTTATTGAGTTTAGAAAATACTTTGAGTTTTTAAAGTTAAATATTCCCTTACATCTTTGGGGTAGCTCTGAATCATCTTTAAAAATATATCTCGATCACCTTGATATAAGGCACGTGTTGCTTCTTCGTAATTTGGCATATTGCCCAACATAGCAGACATAAAACGGTCGATAGCTTGTTTAGCGAGCATAATATTACCTTCAGAATTTGGGTTATTTAACTCTTTATCAATTAACTTGCGAATCACTGCTGATGCACTCGCACTTTGTTGATCTAACCAATCCCAATGTTTTTTCTGTAAAGTGATTTCACGCGAAATTACGCCAAGTTTAGGTCGTCCAACTTTTTTAATTTCTTCTGGTTCAGCATAACGTTGTTGAATTTCTTGTTCCGAACCAGAAAGATCAAGATCAATTTGTTGACCTGTTTGATCATTAAAAATCAGAATATTTTCTGTTGTTTTAGGAAGAGTTTTTAGTTTTTTTGCAAGTTCAATCAGAGAGTCACTCGCAATAAGTGTGCTTCCAGTGAAAGCAGTATAGGTGATTTTAGTATCCATTTTAGCCGCATATTTTTATCAGGGTAAAATAATATTATCAGGGTAAAATTAATTTAGCAAATAGTAAAAATCATAACCAAGAATTAACTGATTTTATGAGTGTGGTCTCTGAAATTAGGACTATAAAAATAGTCAAGATAATAGGCTATTTAAAATTTTACTCTGCTTTAGTAGCGCTTTTATGAGAGAATACGCCTTTAGTTGTATGTATAGAGACTCCTATGTTTGAGCAATCTCCTGAATCTTTAAGCGATATCGAAATTTTAGACATTTTACAGTCGATGAAAAAAGATAAGCTAGATACGGAAGCAAATGAGATTATCCGTAATGGGGGGAAAGCTGGGCGTCAAGAAGCACATAAGCAGGCTTTAGTTGCATTGAATGCAAACTTTGAAGAAAAATTTGTAGAAGCTGCTACGCTGGCATTAGGCTTGAATTCAGGTCAGGCGAAAAAGATCCGTTATAAAAAAGACCGTATCCGTATTTTTAAAGCACGTGGTATTGATTATTTAGCTATTGATGGTGCAGAAACCGCGCAGGTTTTAGCTCAAGTTGCTCAAGCGATTAGTCGTGAAGACGCGATCGTGACTGAAGGTCTACACAATATTTTTCCATTTTGGAAAGAAGGTTGGCCAATGGTTCAGTTTGATAATGCCTATAAAATTTTAGAAGAAGACATTACATTGCATTTTAACATTGTGTTAGATCACTTAATTGAATATATACAGAAATAAAAAAAGCCCCGATTGGGGCTTTTTTATTGCATATGAATAATTAAAGCGTGCTAAAGAGTGGGAAAACACCAATCACTAAAGCAGTACCCATTAATACCATACACGTTATGAATGCCCACTTTAAAGTGAATTTTTGATGGTCGGCAAAATCGACTTTAGCAAGACCACATAATAAATAGGTTGATGGAACAAGTGGTGAAAGTAAGTGTACAGGTTGACCTACAATCGAAGCACGAGCAATCGCTTCTGCACTAATACCATAATGTGAAGCGGCTTCAGCAAGAATTGGTAGTACACCATAGAAGAAAGCATCATTTGACATAAAGAATGTCAACGGCATACTCACTAAAGCAGTGATTGGTGCAAGATAAGGACCCATGCTTGGAGGAATCATTGCGACGAATTCTTTAGACATCGCCTCAACCATACCTGTGCCAGATAAAATACCTGTGAAAATACCTGCTGCGAAAATTAAGCCCACAACAGCTAAGACACTATCTGCATGCATTGCAATGCGCTTTTTCTGCATATCAACATCAGGGTAGTTAATGAGCATTGCGATACAGAAAGCTATCATGAACAACACAGACATAGGTAAAATGCCTTTGATCAAAGCAATCATGAGAATAATAGTAAGTACCATATTTACTTTGCGTAAATGTGGACGCGTCGCTTCAGGGTCTTTTGACACGGTAATATTGTCACCATGATGACTTTCAAGCTCAATCACGCCTAAACGTTTTTGCTCATAACGGCCATATAAATATGCCAAGAAGAATAACCAACCAATACTAATGATCATTGGAAGGATCATTGGTACGAAAATATGGCTTGGATCAACTTGTAATGCACTTGCAGCACGAGCAGTAGGACCACCCCATGGCGTTAGGTTCATTACACCACTACATAACAGCATAAGCGCAGTCATGATGAGTGTGTTCATTCCTAGACGTTGATAAAGTGGCAACATTGCAGCCACACAGATCATATAAGTGGTTGAGCCATCGCCATCTAAAGACACGAGAGTAGTTAAAAAGACTGTTCCTAGAGTAATTTTTAAAGGATCGCCTTTAACTTTTTTCAAAATCCATTTAACCGGTGGGTCGAAAAGACCTGCATCGATCATTAAGGCAAAATACAAAATTGCGAATAAAAGCATTACGCCAGTTGGCGCTAATTTTTTGATGCCATCCAGCATCATCTCACTGAGACCTTTAAGTTCAATGTGACTTAAACTTTCAAAGTAATGACCTAGGCCCCAAGCAATGAGAGAAAAAATAAACGGGATGAGAATTAAAGCAATAATAGGGCTTAAACGTTTGGACATGATTAAGTACATGAAGCACAAAATCATGCCAACACCAAGTAATGTCAGCATACAATCAATCCTTTGCCTATAGTTTTACTGAACAAGTTTATTCAAAACTCTGACCTTGGTTATTCTTATTAATTTTTATTAAAAAGACAAATAATATATTTAGTTTATTTGGTTAATATATATTCGTTTGAAGGGGTATATTTAAATGAAATACTGAACATATATATTAAGGTTATAGTGGTCTTATAATAAATGCATATCATTATAAAACAATATAAAGGTATTATAAAAATAAAAATTATATGGCATTTTTTGAAATTATATATATTTTGATGATTGAAATGAGAAGAAGAACCATTTAAAGATTGGCTTTGGTTTAAGTTACAGAAGTTTGTTTACAATGTAAATGGGACTTAATCATTTTATAGGCAGTTGAGAGATATAGATTATTTTATTAATTTTCAGTATTTAAGCTTTAATAGGGTTACCAAATAAAATAATAATACTTTTAAATTAAAAGAGCAAATTGAATAAATGAATCTAAAATAATTATTACACATATTTAAAAAAGTTATTTAGTTTTAAAAAAATACCCCAGCTAAATTGTGGGGTATTTAAATTAATAATGATTAGTTTTCATCAATTGATGAGTGTGTTTCGGTTTGTTCTAAAATTCGAGTTACAAGAAGTTGGTCAATTTTAAAATGGTCGACATCGACAACTTCAAATTTATAGCCACCAAATTCTACAAAATCTGCTGGACGCGGAATTTTACGTAAACGGTACATCATAAAACCTGCGAGTGTCTCATAGTTTTCTTCATCAGGCATTTCATCAATTTCAAGAGCATGT
Source organism: Acinetobacter geminorum (assembly GCF_013009345.1). Taxonomy (GTDB): domain Bacteria; phylum Pseudomonadota; class Gammaproteobacteria; order Pseudomonadales; family Moraxellaceae; genus Acinetobacter; species Acinetobacter geminorum. Next base: position 98,907 of record NZ_JABELE010000010.1, read on the forward strand.
CTTAGGTCATCAATTGGTGTGCTGCCATCAATTAACCAAGAGTTATTATCACGTTTAATGATTTGCTGTTCTTCTTCAATAGGGGTAACCCAATCACCCATAACTGTAATCATGATATCACTTAATGTAATTACTCCTACAACAAGTGCATATTCATTGATAACGACAGCAAATTTCTCTTTTGTAGAGCGAAACCGGTCGAGTAGTTCAGAGAGTGTGAGGGTGTCGGGAATCATGAGTACAGTACGAATGGTAGACTCATTTAATTGAGTTGGTGATTGATTATTTAAAATGCGTACTAAGAAATCTTTAGCATCAACATAGCCAATGACTTGATCAATATTTTCATTACACACCAAAAATTTTGAATAAGGATATTCTGCTAATTTTTGTCGAATACTATCTTCATGTTCATTTAAGGTGAAATAAACGACGTTCTCGCGTGTCGTCATGCTTGAGGGTACTGTGCGTTCTTCTAATTCAAAAACATTTTCAATAAAGTGGTGCTCTTGTTTTTGAAGTACACCAGCTTGAGCACCTGCATCCATGACCGCTGAGATATCATCAAAAGTAATGTTATCTTCGCGTGTTGTATTGACTTTAAACAATCGAAATAACAGGTTCGCAATAGCATTAATTCCCCAAGCTAAGGGTTTACATACCTTAATAAAAACTTGAATCGGGTTAATAACGCTAATTGCAATTTTTTCAGGTGCAATCATTGCCAAACGTTTTGGCATGAGATCGGCGAATAAAATAAATAAGGAAGTTACTAAAGTGAAGGAGAGGGCAAAACCGATAGTTTGTGTCCAAGGGCCTTCATAAAAGCGGTCAACTAAAGTGACGAAAAAAGGACGAAAAGCAGCTTCACCCAAAATACCGCCTAAAATTGCAACTGCATTTAGGCCAATTTGAGAAGCTGCAAAAAAGTCGGCAGATTGTTCTTGTAGATCAAGTACTTGTTGGGCACGTTCTTCGCCAGCTTCGGCTAAAATTTTTAACTTTACTTTTCTGGCGCCAGCCAATGCAATTTCAGTTAAAGATAAAAAGCCTGCTGCGATGATGAGCAGTACGATGATAATGATATTTTGAAAGAGACTCACAAATCACCCGAGGTTCATCATTATTATGACTATGTTTTAACACAAAAAAGCGCTGAGGTAATCAGATTGATTGCTCAGCGCTTGAAGATAATGTCTAAAATCGACAATTAAATCAAAATTTACTTAATAGTGAGAAAATTGCGAATTATTTGTTAGAAATTCACGGTTTTCTTCTTCAATCATTTGACGAGCAACAAATAAAATAAGTTGGCGCAACCAGCGATGAGCTGGGTGATGATGTAATAATGGGCACCAAGCCATTTTAAGTTCAAATTCTGGAATATAAAAAGGAGGATCCTTTATAACCAGTTTTGGGTTTTGAGTTTGTAGGCGCGCCATCCGAGTTGGAAGGGTGGCAATCAGGTCAACATTTTGAGCAAGTAATGCTGGCATTTGGTAGTGACGAGTAAATACAGAAATTTTACGACGTTGACCAATACGTTCTAATGCTTGATCGATCCAGCCTAAACCGCCTTGTTTATCTGGATTTACCCCAAAGCCTACACCCATACCTGTTTTAGAGACCCAGATATGCTGTGCATCTAGATAACTTTTAAGATTCAAATGAGTTACAGCAGGGTGTTTGTCATTAAGAATACAGCTGAAACTATCACGCCACACTAAAACTTGGTGGAAACTTTGCGGTATTTCATTAAATCTATTGATCGCAAGATCGACTTTACCTTGTTCCATGTCTCTATAAGACACATCGCTTGGTGTAAGAAAGTCGAGTACAACATTTGGAGCTTCAGAGCGTAGAGCTTTGACAAGACGAGGAACTAAAGTTGCCTCGGCATAGTCAGATGTCATAATGCGGAAAACGCGATTACTTGTATAAGGGCGGAATTCGGTACGGGGTTCCAAAATCATGGAGAGATCAGAAAGGGCATCACGAATACGAGGTTGTAATTCAAGTGCACGTTCTGTTGGGGTCATCCCTTCAGAAGAACGGATAAGAAGCGGATCATTAAATAAATTACGTAAGCGACGTAAAATATTACTCATTGCAGGCTGAGTTACCCCAAGCTGTTCGGCTGCGCGCGTAACATTTTTTTCACGAAGAAGTACATCAAGATATATTAATAGATTAAGATCTACTCGCTCCAGATTCATAAAAAAAATACCGAAAATAAAACCCTGAAATTGTTTCAAATTATGCCATATTTAATAATCATTGTGTGAAAAAATGATGAGAAAAGCGACATTTTTTGTAGGAATTAGGTAGGGTTGAAAGGTGTTTCAAACGCACGATTTTATTGTCTTTGCTTAGTTTTGAATGTCTCAACTTTAAATAGAATATATTTATGGGTGACTTCTCAATTTCTAGCATATCAATTGACTTTTTGCATTGGCAAAAATAGCCTAATTTACAATTGACTTTTAGGTTTAAAAATGAGTGGAAAATCTCCGAAAATTGTATAAAAATAAGACTTAGTGAGTTTTTAGAATAAAACCCTATACTCCTTTAGGATAATTTTATTTTTATAAACAAAGTGTTAAAGTTTTTGGTTTTATCTATAATATCGATTTATTGGTATATTTTTTAAATAAATACTGAAGATTAACAAAGGATATTGGATTAATTGATTGGCTAAGTCTAAGCTGTGTTCATGAGGAAGCAGCTGGTGTCATAAGAAATTTAAGTAACGTGACTCTAGGCTTCAATCGATGAAATCCTAAAATGAATACAGGACAATATCATGACTACATATCAAACAGCGATTGATGCAGTACGTCAATTAAAAGCAAAATTCGGCAATACTTGGGCAGACATTAGCCCAGAAGATGCTGCTCGTATGCAACTTCAAAACCGTTTCAAAACTGGTTTAGATATTGCTAAGTATACAGCTGCGATTATGCGTCGTGATATGGCTGAATACGATGCTGACTCAAGCAAATACACTCAATCATTAGGTTGCTGGCATGGTTTCATCGCACAACAAAAAATGATTGCGAACAAAAAATATTTCGGTACTACAAGCAAACGTTATATCTACCTTTCTGGTTGGATGGTTGCTGCTCTTCGTTCTGAATTTGGTCCACTTCCTGACCAATCTATGCACGAAAAAACTTCTGTTCCTGCATTGATCGAAGAAATCTATACTTTCTTACGTCAAGCTGACGCAAAAGAATTAAACGATTTATTCCGTGCGCTTAAAAAAGCACAAGAAGCTGGTGATACTGCTAAAGCAGCTGAAATCACAGCTCAAATCGACAACTTTGAAACTCACGTTGTGCCAATTATTGCGGACATCGATGCTGGTTTCGGTAACGAAGAAGCAACTTACTTACTTGCTAAGAAAATGATCGAAGCTGGTGCTTGTGCGCTTCAAATCGAAAACCAAGTATCTGATGCTAAACAATGTGGTCACCAAGCTGGTAAAGTAACTGTTCCACACGAAGACTTCATCGCTAAGATCCATGCATTACGCTATGCATTCTTAGAAATGGGTCTTGAAGAAGGTATCATTGTTGCGCGTACTGACTCTGAAGGCGCTGACTTGACTCAAAAAATCCCAGTGGTTAAAGAGCCAGGTGACATCGCTTCTCAATACATCAGCTACTTAGATACTCAAGAAATTGACATTGCTGATGCTCAAGAAGATGAAATCTTAATCAAGCGTGATGGTAAATTACACCGTCCTAAGCGTTTACCTTCTGGCTTATATCAGTTCCGTGCTGACACTCAAATTGACCGTGTTGTACTTGACTGTGTGTCTAGCTTACAAAATGGTGCTGACCTTCTTTGGATCGAAACTGCGACTCCAAACGTAGAAGAAATCGCACACATGGTTAACCGTGTTAAAGAAGTTGTTCCAAATGCTAAGCTTGTTTATAACAACAGCCCATCATTCAACTGGACTTTAAACTTCCGTCAACAAGCTTATGACCGTTGGGTTGCTGAAGGTAAAGACGTTTCTGCATATGACCGCGCTAAATTAATGAGTGCTGAATATGACAACACGGAATTAGCTGCTGATGCTGATGACAAGATCCGTACTTTCCAAGCAGATGCTTCTCGTGAAGCGGGTGTGTTCCATCACTTGATCACACTTCCGACTTACCACACTGCTGCTCTTTCTACTCATGAGCTTGCACAAGGTTACTTCGGTTCTGAAGGTATGTTGGCTTATGTTGCTGGCGTACAACGTAAAGAAATCCGCGGTGGTATCGCTTGTGTTAAACACCAAGCAATGGCGGGTTCTGACATCGGTGATGATCACAAAGAAATCTTCTCTGGTGACAACGCTCTTAAAGCACATGACGATGCTAAAAACACAATGAACCAATTCGCAGCTCACTAAGAATTGATTCATAAAAAACCCGCTCAAATGAGCGGGTTTTTTTCATAACTAAAAAATTATTTTTTCAAAACATAGTGTTCGGCTAAAGAACCTTCAACTTTCTTACCTTCCATATCTAAAGCAGTTGCAGTGTTTTCACCGATAAAGAATTTACGGTTTTGGCCTTTATCATCTAAGGTAATAACTGAAGTATTATCTTTGTCAAAAGTAAACGTACCATGGGTTTCAAATGGTTTTGTATCGCCTTTACCAAGATAAGTTTCAGTCAGCTCGTAGGTTTTATCATCTTTAAGTTCTAATTCAGTTTTAATACCTTCACAGTCTGCGCATGGGAGAGTGCCTTTATATGTGCCGTCCCAATCGAGTGAGTTTTCCGCTGTGTGCGCGCTATCTACAGCATTGTTATTTGCTTCAGTCGTTTGTGCTGGAGCAGATGCTTGAGTTGTCGTGTCGGTTTTATTTTCATTTTTGCTACAAGCGGCAAGAAGGATACTTAAGAGTGCTACTGATAATAGTGTTTTTTTCATGATGATCTAAACCTCGGAAAATAAATAAAAAACAAGTAAACAGGCTATGAAATATAAGAGCCTAATAAAAGTTTAAGTATGTAATTTAATTTTAACAAAAGGTAAAGTGAGTAAGATTTAATCAAAAAGAGAAAGAAATAAAAATTAAAAAGAAAAATTAAGGTATCCACTAAAATTAATGAATACCTTTATTTATCAAGGTTGAGAAGAAACCCCACCTAAAGAATCACAAGCTGATTTATAAAGTTGATATTGTTGCTTTAAAACTTCATCTAGCGGCATGTCGAATAACTCTTCACCATTCTTGTAACTCTCTACATATGAAGTCGCTTTTTCTTTGCTTACCGCTAAAGATTGTTGGTAGTAAGTATTAATTGAGCTTGTTGCAATCTGACTTGTCTCAACATTTTTACATTCAAAATTATGGAGAATTTTTTCTGCACGTTTGACCTCACTAGATTGGCCAAAAATACACCCAGTTAAAAAGACAAGTGGTGTTAACACGAAAAAAAGTTTCATGGAGAGTAAGTATGGAAGCAACGGTGGGCGCTATTGTATAAATAATTCCAAGAGTTACTGTGCTTTTATGTTAGACATTGATGATTTTTTAACTCATTAAAATCGAAAAATTGTATCTAATTTTATCATTTTGCTTATTTTTATATTTGGTGCGTATTTTGCTTATAACTTTAGGCACTTATTTTGAACATATGAACCAGAATGAATCAGGTACAAACGTTTTCAAAAAAATCTTTAGCACCATTTTGGTATGCGCGATTAGAGCTCGGATTTTGTTTTGAAAATTCTCGCACCATAATGAGTCACAGAAAGCATCATGGCCCTGTAAGGGTGCAAAAAATGCTCTGGCCTGAAAAAACAGGTGTATGTCACGCCATTATTGTACATCCCCCCGCAGGAATCGCAGGAGGTGATCATCTTACTTTTCAAATCGAAACCAAAGATCAAGCTCATGCGGTTGTAACGACTCCTGGTGCGGGAAAGTGGTACAAAACCAATGGAAAGCAAGCCTTTCAGCATATTCATCTTCATGTGCGAGATCAGTCTATTCTGGAGTGGGTTCCGCAGGAATCTATGTTATTTGACGGAGCTCTAGCACACTCAGAAACTCATATTCATCTTGACCATGCTGCCAGTTTTATTGGCTGGGATATGTTGGTACTCGGGCGACAGGCACGCGCTGAACGTTTTGTGCAGGGAAGTTATCACAACCAGTTTAAGTTGTGGCGAGAACAAAAATTATTGGTTGCAGATACATTGTTTTTTGAGGGTGAAGACCGTTGGCTTAGTTCGTGTTTAGGTATGAATAATCAAGCCGTAATGGGAAGCTTTTGGGCGGTTGCTCCTGAGAAATATCGATCTTCATTTTATTTAGAACAACAGCTCGAACTCATTCGTGAATTGATGATGCGTATGCAAGCCCCTGTAACTTTAACGTTATTAGATGATGTAGTTTGTGCGCGTTTCTTGGGAAATGATGTCCGACATTGCCATGATGCTTTTGCGGCAATAAGAGCAAGATTAAGACATTATTGGTTTGATTTAGATGAAGAATTTCCGAGAATTTGGAGAACCTAATTTACGTTAAATTGCGTATTTAAAAAACGATTAAAACAAGTATGCTGCTTTTGAGCACGTATTTTGCTTAAAGAAAATTAGATGCTATTTAGGAAAGAGATATGGAACTCAATCCAACAGAAAAAGATAAATTACTTATTTTTACCGCAGGACTAGTTGCTGAGCGCCGTAAAGCTCGTGGTTTGAAACTAAATTATCCCGAAGCTATCGCTTTTATTTCTGCTGCTTTGCTTGAAGGGGCGAGGGACGGTATGACGGTGAGTGACTTGATGCATTACGGTACAACTTTATTAAAGCGCGAAGATGTGATGGATGGTGTGCCAGAAATGATTGCTGAGGTTCAGGTCGAAGCAACTTTTCCTGATGGCTCGAAGTTAGTCACTGTTCATCAGCCAATCGTATAAAAGGAACGCTTATGATCCCCGGTGAAATCATTACTCCAGATGCTGATATTGAACTGAATGTTGGGCGGCAAACTTTAAAAGTTGTAGTTGCCAACATTGGCGATCGGCCTATTCAGGTGGGTTCTCATTTTCATTTTTATGAAGCAAATGATGCATTACAGTTTAATCGCGAAATGGCGAAGGGTTTTCGACTAAATATTGCAGCTGGTACAGCGATACGTTTTGAACCTGGACAAAGTCGGGAGGTTGAGCTTGTTGCTTTAGCGGGTAAGCGAGAAGTTTATGGTTTTGCAGGCCGAGTTATGGGCAAGCTGGACTAGACATAACAACGATAATGAAAGAGATGAGTAGTAAGTTATGAAAATGTCACGTCGTGCATATGCTGAGATGTTTGGTCCAACGGTTGGAGATCGTATTCGCTTGGCTGATACAGAGCTTTTTATTGAGGTTGAGCAAGATTTAACGACTTATGGTGAAGAAGTTAAGTTTGGCGGTGGCAAAGTCATTCGTGATGGAATGGGGCAATCTCAACTTTTAGCTGATGAAGTTGCCGACACTGTGATTACCAATGCTTTGATTGTGGATTGGTGGGGAATTATAAAGGCGGATGTTGGTTTAAAAAATGGTCGAATCTGGAAAATAGGGAAAGCTGGAAATCCTGATATTCAACCTGACATTACCATTCCTTTAGGTGCTGCAACAGAAGTGATTGCGGGTGAAGGGCAAATTTTAACGGCAGGTGGTATTGATACTCACATCCACTGGATTTGTCCTCAACAAGTTGAAACTGCACTTATGTCGGGTACAACAACAATGGTGGGTGGCGGAACAGGACCTGCGGCTGGAACTTCAGCAACGACAGTAACTCCAGGTCCTTGGCATATTGCGACTATGTTGCAGGCGATTGATGATTTGCCTATGAATATTGGCCTGTTAGGCAAAGGTAATTTGAGTTTGCCAGACCCAATTCGAGAGCAAATTAAAGCTGGTGTAATTGGGTTAAAACTACATGAAGACTGGGGCTCAACACCAGCAGCTATTGATAACTGCTTGAGTGTGGCGGATGAGTTTGATGTGCAGGTCGCTATTCATACAGATACTTTAAATGAAGGTGGTTTTTTAGAAGAAACACTGGCTGCGTTTAAAGATCGCACGATTCATACGTACCATACCGAAGGTGCGGGTGGTGGGCATGCACCTGACATTTTAAAAGCAATTGGACAAAGTAATGTCTTGCCATCTTCGACCAACCCAACACGACCTTATACGATCAATACTATTGATGAGCATTTAGATATGCTCATGGTTTGCCATCATTTGGATCCAGCAATTGCTGAAGATATCGCTTTTGCTGAAAGTCGTATTCGCCGTGAAACCATTGCCGCCGAAGATATTTTGCAAGATTTGGGCGCAATTTCGATGATGTCTTCTGACTCTCAGGCAATGGGCCGCGTAGGCGAAGTGATTTTACGTACTTGGCAAACTGCACATAAAATGAAAGTTCAACGTGGTCCTCTAGATGGTGATAATGAGTTTCATGATAACAATCGCGTTAAACGCTACATTGCCAAATATACAATTAACCCAGCAATTACCCATGGTTTAAGCCATGAAGTGGGTTCGATTGAGGCTGGAAAACTTGCTGATCTGGTGTTATGGAAGCCTGCTTTTTTTGGTGTAAAACCTTCCATGATTATTAAAGGTGGCATGATTGCAGCGGCACCGATGGGTGACATTAATGCTTCAATTCCGACACCTCAACCCGTGCATTATCGCCCAATGTTTGGGGCTTATCCGCGTGGTGTACATAACACCTGTATTACCTTTTTATCTCAAGTGGCAATTGATGAAAAAGTTGCTGATAAACTAAATCTTAAAAAGTTAATTAGCCCATGTAAAAACACGCGTGCAATTACTAAAGCCGATATGAAGCACAACACATATTGTCCAGTTATGCATGTTCATCCTGAAACTTATGAGGTGCGGGCTGATGGTGAATTATTAACGTGTGAACCTGCTGATGTGTTACCGATGGCACAGCGTTATTTCTTATTTTGATAAGTTTTATAGAGATGATTTGCCTCATTACTCTAGATATGAAAGAAATAAATAAGGAGAGAAAAGCTAAATGAAAATCTATACCCAACGTCTTGAAGATATTTCTCCTGATCAGGCATTTGAAACAGTTGAATTGACTTTTGATACCCGTCAAAAATCACGATTCCGAGCGGCTTTGGCAAGTGGCATCGATATTGGTGCTGATTTACCACGTACTGGCATTTTGCGTAGTGGCTCATATATTGCAACGCAAGAGGGGGAGGTATTACGTGTGGATGCCAAGCCTGAACGGTTAATGCAAGTCACTGCTCAAACCGATTTTGATTTGCTTAAAGCTGCCTATCACTTAGGGAATAGACATGTGCCATTAATGCTGACACCTACAGCTTTGTATTTTGAGCCTGATCATGTGCTCGCAGAAATGGTAGAAGGTTTGGGACTTACGGTGACAGAAACCGATCATCCGTTTGAACCTGAAAGTGGGGCTTATGCGCAGCATAGTCATGACCATCGTTTAAGCCCGATTAAAGCTTTGCACCATGTCCATTCATAGCGCCGCGCAATTATTGCAATTACTGACACTGTCTTCTACGGCATTGCCAGTTGGGGCGTATTGTTATTCGCAAGGTGTAGAAACGGCAATTGATATTGGCCTAATACATGATGAAACCTCGGCAATTGCTTACTTTGAAGAAGTACTTGAGATGTTGTTGGTAAGATTTGAGCTACCCGTATTAAAGCGTCTTATGCAATATCATGATGACTCAGAACAATTTTTGGTTTGGGCAAATTTGTATAAGGCGAGTCGAGAAAGTAAAGAACTTTTGGCAGAATCGCAACAGCTGGCATTTTCTTTAAATGCGTGGATTAAAGATGTTTTAAAAAAAACAGTTGAGGTTAAAAAGCAGTTTGGTTTCGTACCAGTCTATGCACAGCTTTGTGGCCGACTCGAACTCAACGACATGGATGTACTTACGGCTTATACCTTCACTGTTTTAGAAAATCAGGTTTTAGCCGCAGTAAAAACTGTTCCTTTAGGACAAATGGCTGGGCAAAGAATTTTATGGCACTTGCATGGTTTAGTACCACAAGCGGTAGAGAAAGCTTTGAAGCTGAAGGACGAGCAATTGAGTAGTGCTTTACCTCGTTATGCCATGCTGAGCATGAAACACGAAACACAATATTCACGGTTATTCAGATCTTAAGTTTAGGAAAAAAGGATAAAAATCATGACAGAACGTAGTCCATTACGAGTTGGAATTGGCGGACCAGTGGGTTCGGGTAAGACAGCACTTACACTTAATTTATGTTTAGCCTTGCGTAATAAATACAATATGGCTGTGGTGACAAATGATATTTATACCAAAGAAGACTCAAACTTTTTAACCCGTAATGAAGCGATGTCGCCAGATCGTATTGTGGGTGTTGAAACAGGTGGTTGTCCGCATACAGCAATTCGTGAAGATGCTTCAATTAACTTGGCTGCAATTGATGATTTGTGTGAAAAATTTGAAGGTTTAGAACTCATTATCATTGAAAGTGGTGGTGATAATTTGGCGGCAACATTTAGTCCAGAGCTTTCTGATTTAACTTTATATGTTATTGATGTGGCAGGCGGTGAAAAGATTCCTCGTAAAGGTGGGCCGGGCATTACTAAGTCAGATTTACTCATTATTAATAAAACTGATCTTGCGCCAATGGTAGGTGCAAACCTTGATGTCATGGATCAAGATGCGAAACGCATGCGTGGTGAAAAACCATTTTTATTTTCAAACATGAAAACACAAGATGGGCTTGAAGAAATTATTCAATTTATTGAGAAACAAGGGCTGTTTAAAGCTTAAGGAGAGATTATGGACTTCATGAAAAAATGGAGTGTGGCACTCCTTTCATTATTGCCGGCTCTTGCAATGGCTCATCCAGGACATGACCATGCACATTCTGGTTTTATGGCAGGTTTTATTCATCCTTTTACTGGCCTAGATCATTTAGTCATGGCTTTAGGTTTTGGTGTCTTGTTGTGGTCAGCAACTAAACAGTGGAAAATTGCTGGAGCCATTGCCTTAAGTATTATCTTAATTATAGGCTTTTTAGTAGGTGCTCAGGGTTTGATACCAGTTAATATAGCTGAATACGGCATCGTTGCTTCTTTAGTTATTACAGCGATTGCGCTATGGAAAAAATCAAATAAAGTTTTACCAATTGCCGCGGCATTACTTGCAAGCTTCCATGGTATGGCTCATGGTGTTGAGTTAGCACATGCGGGCCATATTGTTTCATTAGTAACAGGTATGGTTGCAGGTATGGCGCTTATCTATTTGGGTGGGGTGGTGTTGGGTGCTGTGCTTAGCCGATATGTGCCTTATGGCAAAAAAATTATGGGTACTTGCGCAGCAATTGTTGCAGTCATTGGTTTAAGTTAATTAAAACCTTGCAAAAAAAGGTAGCTTTGAGCTACCTTTTTGGATTTGCAAAATAAAATGTGTGTGCATAAAAGTATTTATACTGTTTTTACAGCGCTGATTATCTTTTACAGTGGATATGTTCAGGCCTATGATTTTTTTCAACAAGAAAGTGATTCTACTTTACTAGATACAGACCAGTTGTTAGATCAATCAGATTTAAACTTGGAACAAAGGCGGTTAGCCATTGAGCATGATGATGAAGTTAATAACTATAATGTGCTCAAAAACGAGTTTTATTCAAATGAGCGTTGGGTAATTTATAATTATACAGCCTATGATACCGGGCAACTTCAGAATAAAAACAGTAATGGTTTTACGAATCATATTAATATTCAAGATTTATCTATTTCAGTTGGATATGGAGTTAATTATAGTGTTAATCCAAGACTGAAAATTGGTTATGAATATATTTCGAGTTTTCCTTATGATCGAGGTCAACTCATACGATTTTTTACGATCTATTTATTCTGAAATACGAAATAAAAATAATCTAATTCAAATAAATAGATCAGGTAAATTAATTCGCCATAAAATCCTACATGTTTAAATTTTCTGATAAAGCCCTGCGTGAACTGTACCAGCTTTAGTGATTTTAACTTGTTGCCATGTGGCAGGAAGGTGAAGCTGGGATAAATCTCGGTCAGCTTCAATATAAATATACCCATTCTTTTTAATATGAGGCTCGGCCAAGTTCGAGAGTTCATGCCATAAATCAAGACTATAAGGTGGATCTAAAAAAACCACATCGAACTGTTCTTTTAAGCGGGGGAGAGCTTGTTGAGCCGTTGCGTTAATTAGATGACAATTTTGGGCTTTTAATAGTTCAATATTATCTTTTAAAAATCGTGCCTGAGTCTTATCTGGCTCAATCATATAAACAGATGCAGCACCACGTGACAGAGCCTCAAAACCTAATGCACCAGAACCTGTACAGATGTCGAGAACTTGAGCATTTTGAATATCCCACATGAGCCAGTTAAATAGAGTTTCGCGTACTCTATCTGGTGTTGGACGTAGACCTTCAATGCTAGCGAAGGGAAGTACTCGTCTTTTCCATTCGCCACCAATTATACGTAATTGATTTTTCATTATTCATCTGCCTCATTGGTAGCAGGACGAGCAGGAGCAGCCTGTGGTGTTGATGCTGCTGGTTTGTTGGTGGTAGCTATAGCCGCTGCTGGGCCAGAACTTTCACCGCCGCTTGGAAGTTCACCTGGTTTAATTCCTGCTGTCATTAGCCCGCCATTTACTTGGTGATTTGCTGGACGAATCGGGTTTTTCTTACGGGTTAATAACCAGTAATCAAACACAGGTCTTGCAAGTTTAGCAGCAGAGCCACCATGACGACCATTTTCCCAAATGACTGCAATCGCAATTTCAGGTTTGTCAGCAGGGGCAAATCCAACAAATAAACCATGGTCAAGCTGACGCTCAGTCAAGGCTGCTTCATTATAACGTTTACCCTGTGCAATACTCTTAACCTGTGCTGTACCTGTTTTTCCTGCAATTTGATAGAGGGGAGTGCGAATACCACGACCGGTACCTGATTGAATTACATCAATCATGGCATCACGCATTTGAATCCAGTCTTCATCTGTTCCGTTAAAGTTGATTTTGCCATCAGGTGCATTACGTACTGTAAAAGGTTTTGCACCATGAGTTGCGCGTAAAACATGAGGTGTTACATGAGAACCATGATTCGCAGTAATTGCTGTTGCCATCGCAAGCTGCAATGGAGTGGCTGTAAACGCGCCTTGACCAATACTGACAGAAATAGTTTCGCCCTTCATCCATTTCGTTTTACGCGTACGCATTTTCCATTCAGGACTTGGATAAAGGCCTTCACTTTCACTTGGTAAATCGACCCCTGTTTTTTGACCAAATCCAAATTGACGCATCCATTGGTTCATTTGATCAATGCCCATTTGATGGGCAAGAATATAAAAATAGGTATCACAGGATTGCACAATGGCTTTATGCATATTCACGATGCCATGACCAGATTTTTTCCAGTCACGGAACTTATGTGAATCACCAGGTAAGTGGAAATAACCAGGGTCAGAAATTGCTGTTGACCAGTCTACAATACTGTAGTGTAAACCACCCATTGCCTCCATTGGCTTGATGGTAGAACCGGGTGGATATACACCTTGCACAGCGCGGTTATAGAGTGGTTGATCTAAATTATCTCGTAGTGAACTGTAGTCAGTATGACTAATGCCAGTCACAAACAAATTAGGGTTAAAACTTGGGCTAGACACTAACGCTAGAATTTCACCCGTACGAGGATCAATGGCGACAATAGCTCCACGACGACCTGCAAGCTGTTGAGAAGCGACAACTTGTAAACCATAGTCTAAAGATAAATAGAGGTCATTACCGCGAGTAGGATCTTTGCGGCCTAAATGACGTAATACATTGCTATGCGCATCTGCTTCAACAGATTCATAACCGGGTGTTCCGTGCAATAGGTCTTCATAGCTTTTTTCAACGCCAATTTTTCCAATTAGGTTGGTCCCAGCATATAAGTCTTTATCAATACTTTTTAATTCTTTGTCGTTGATACGCCCGACATAGCCAATCACATGGGCAAATAACTCACCGTGTGGATAATAACGAGTCATTTGTGTCTCGATTCTTACACCCGGAAACTTATATTTGGCTTCACTAAATTTAGCAATATTGGCTTCAGTTAGATTAAGTTTAATCGCGACGCGTTCAGTTTTACGGGCAGTTTTTATACGGCTTTTAAAACGGTCAATATCTTCTTGTGTTAAATCTAAAATAGGCTGTAATTGCTCAACAACATGGTCGGCATCTTCTACATCTGTTTTACTTAAAGTTGCTGTAAAAACAGGATAGTTATCTGCTAGTAATACACCGTTTCGGTCATAGATATAACCACGAGCAGGCGGAAGTGGTTGTAAGCGAATTCGGTTTTTGTCAGATGCAGTCGAGAATTCGTCGTAGTGAAAAATTTGCAGGTAAGCGTATCGGCTAATTAAGACTAATAAGCAGATGGTCACGATCCCTACGGCAAAAAAGATACGACCTCGATAAATGCGCTTTTCTTGCTGGATATCTTTTAAAGGAAAGTGCTGTTTCATAAGGATCGACTTAATGACATAGGGTAGAAAAATAGCTGCTTATTCTAACGCAAGAGCACTTAAAATATTGCATAATTTTCAAAGTTTCATTGCATTTTAATAAGATACTTTTTGACTTTGCAGACAACAAAATTGTAGATACTTGTATATAAGAAGCAAAATAATTCTGTTAAAGTCTCTCATTCAATAGAATAGGGTTGTTCTCACCATACGATTAGGGAAAATGGAGAAAATAATGAGAAAAATTTATCCCTTACTTGCAGTTTTGACAGTAAGTAGTTGGGCCCATGCTCAAGACTACTCGTTTCTTCCGGAAGCAAAATTAGCAGGACATACGGCATCTACGTGGAATGTGGGTGCAGGCGTTACTCAAAAATTATTACATCTAAATGGTGAGTGGGTAAATCCGTATGGTATTGCCTATGCGAAAGCCGGCGCATTTTTGAATGGTGACAAAACCGCTGGTGGTCAAGTTGGCTTCCGATATCCTTATTATCTTACTGGCACAGACAAAAATGGTTACTATATCGGTTTCTATGCTGGTCATCTTGATAGTAAAGAGGTCGATGGTGATTTTAAATCCCGTTTAGGTGCGGGTGTTGATTTGGCCTATGTGTGGTTAAATTCAGAAAGAATTAGCACTTTTAGTGTGGGTATCGGTACGGCTGAAAAATTAACTGACCAGAACGGAAATGTTGCTGCAGATACTAAACCACAAATTCAATTTTCTTATTCTCTAAGTTTTGGTTTATAAAACAAAGCAGTTTATCGTTAACTCGCCATAAGCAGAGCACAAATAAATACGAGAGTCTTACATGTTAGAGTACGTCAGTGGATTGTGGCAGACCTTTTTACACAGACCTGATTTTTGGGCCGTTTTGAGTATTATTCCCGTAACGGCTTTTGTCACATGGGCACATGTGTGGATGGCTTTAAAAATGGTATTTTACCCAATTAAATTTTGGGGATTCCATTTAGGACCATTGCCGGTAGGTTGGCAAGGTATCGTGCCACGTAAAGCAGGACGTATCTCTGGGATTATTACCGATAACACTTTATCTAAATTAGGTTCATTGCGTGAATTTTTAGAAGCAATGGATCCTGAAGATATGGCGCGTATTATTGGTGAACAAGTCGGTTTTGAACTTGAACATCTTATTGATGAAGTCATGATCGATCGTAATGCCGTACTTTGGGAAAATTTACCTTATTCAATTAAACGCCGTATTTATGCTCAAGCACATAAGCAATTGCCGGGTGTGCTAAAAGAATTAGTGACTGAGCTGACCATGAATGTAGAGTCACTGGTTAACATGCGTGAAATGGTCGTGAGCCAGATGGAAGGTGATCGCCGTTTAATGGTACGTATGTTCTTAAAGGTTGGTCAAAAAGAAATTAATTTTATTTGGCATATTAGTGCACTAATTGGGATGTTCTTTGGTATTTTCCAAATGGTGGTTTGGTTTGTAGTACCATGGCACTGGACAGTACCATTTTGGGCTGCAATTTGGGGCTTTTTAACTAACTGGATCGCAATCTGGATGGTGTTTAACCCAATTGAGCCGCATTATATTCGTTATCCACAGATTTTTAGATTAACAAAAGATCGTAAGTTTCCATGGATTGTACCAGTTCTTCGAATTGGGACCTATAATGTCCAAGGCGCTTTTATGAAGCGTCAAGAGGAAGTCTCTGATGTGTTTTCGAGCGTAGTCACAGAAGATCTGATCACGTTAAAATCGATTATGACCGAAATGATGTACGGGCCGCGTAAAGATAAAACGCGCCGCATTGTTAAGCGTCATATTAACGAAATCATGGAAACACCGTTAGTTCGCACCTCTTTACAGCTTTCTTTAGGGCCAAGAGAGTACGCAAGATTAAAGACGGACTTGATTGATCGTTCAATTGAAATTACGATGGGACCCGTATGTGACCCAGCACTGAACGCAAGCCGGGCACAGAAGATTTTTCAAATGTTTAAAGAGCGTATTCGTGAACTAACACCAAAAGAATTTCAGAATTTATTACGTCCTGCATTTCAGGAGGATGAGTGGATTCTTATTGTACTAGGTGGGGTAACCGGATTTATTGCTGGTACAATACATTTGTTTGTGGCTTTCTTATAATTCGATGTCAGGCAGGATCTATTGAAGATTAACGAGACTTTTTCTGCCGGACTTCATATTCATTGTTTTAAATGAGGATGTTTTTTATGCGCATTATTTTACTCGGACCACCTGGAGCAGGCAAAGGGACTCAGGCTCAGTTGATCTGTAAGCGCTACAATGTCCCACAAATTTCAACCGGTGATATGCTCCGTGCTGCGATTCGTGAAGGTACTGAATTAGGTCTAAAAGCTAAAAGTGTAATGGAATCTGGCGGTTTGGTTTCAGATGAACTTATTATCGGTTTAGTAAAAGAACGTATTGCTCAACCTGACTGTGCAAATGGCTGCATTTTTGATGGTTTCCCACGTACTATTCCACAAGCTGAAGCTTTGGAAAAAGAAGGGATTAGCATTGATCACGTGATTGAAATTGATGTTCCTGATGAAGAAATCGTAAAACGTCTTTCTGGTCGTCGTCAGCATCCAGCTTCTGGCCGTGTTTATCACACTGTATACAATCCACCTAAAGTGGAAGGTAAAGATGATGAAACTGGTGAAGATCTTGTTCAACGTCCAGATGACCAAGAAGAAACAATCCGTAAGCGTTTAGCATCTTATCACACTGAAACAGAGCAATTGGTTGGTTTCTACCAAGGTCGTGCTGCTTCTGGTGAAAATGCGCCAACTTATGACAAGCTTGATGGCTTGCGTACAATTGAAGATGTACAAAAAGATTTGTTCAACATCTTAGACAAATAATTTAATATTGTTTGTGATAATGAGCCCTCTTTGTGAGGGCTCTTTTCTTTGATTAGGTGCAGGAGAACAATATGAAAATCATATTGATTTTGGTGGTATTGCTGAGTCTGGCACTATTAATATTTTTGGCTTTTCAAAGCTACAAAATGCTGAGACAGGTTCAAAGACAAGCAAAAGAAGAGCGTAATGAAAAAAAGCGTCTAAAGTAAGTTTGATTGGGTATGATCCCTATACCCAATCTATTTTTAAGCTTCAATATTTTTAATGGCAATTTGCTTTTGTGCGCCAAATTCAAATCGATCAGGCCAGTTACAGACATCAGCAACAACACATTCTGCACATTTAGGTTTACGGGCGATACAACAATAACGACCGTGCAATATGAGCCAGTGATGCGAATCTAAAATAAATTCTTTAGGAATAACCTTAATTAAGCGGTGCTCAACTTCAAGTACATTTTTACCTACGGCTAAACCAGTTCGATTTCCCACTCGGAAAATATGGGTATCGACAGCCATAGTCGGTTGTCCAAAAGCTGTATTTAAAACTACATTGGCTGTTTTACGTCCGACACCCGGTAAAGCTTCCAAGTCTTTTCTATTGCTTGGAACTTCGCTGTTAAATTGTTCCATTAAAATCTTACAGGTCTTAATGACATTTTCTGCTTTAGCGTTGTAAAGGCCAATTGTCTTGATATATTCCTTTAACCCATCTACGCCTAAGTTATAGATTTTCTCTGCTGTATTTGCCACAGGGTAGAGCTTATCAGTTGCTTTATTAACACTTACGTCGGTCGCTTGAGCTGACAACATAACTGCAATCAGTAGCTCAAATGGAGATGAATATTTTAACTCGGTTTGAGGTGAAGGTCGTTGTTCGCGAAGGCGTTCAAAGAAAATTTGAATCTGCTTTTTCGTCATATTTTTGACGGCCATTCAGACCTCCTGTAATTGAATGAGTTGCTGTTGTAGTTCATCAAGTTGAAGACGCTTTTTAGCATCTTCTCGAACACTGAGCTGCTTTTCCAACTTTTTAATTTGTGTACGAATTTTCGCTAATTCAATTGTGGTTTTTGCATCGTTTACAATCGCTTCTTTTGGCTTCTCGATGAGCTCAATTGAAGGTAAATCATCAAGTGCTTGAGAGAACTGTGCAAACAGCTGGGTATCAATTTCAGCACGTACCACCGGGCCTTTACGATGTATACGACGTTTCTCTTCACGTTGAATATGCGCGTAATAACGTTGTCGTAAATCATTTTGCTCCGCAATGCGTTGCTGTTCGCTTGGTAATGCTTGCGTGTCTTCGACCAAATCAATGCAATCTACCGGACAAGGTGGAATACATAGCTCACAACCCGTACATAAGTCAGTCAAAATGGTATGCATGAGCTTACCACTTCCAATAATAGCATCTACAGGGCAAGCACTAATACATTTGGTGCAACCAATACATTCATCTTCTCGAATAATCGCTTTCATTCGCTGGGGACGACCATCGGTCTGCACAGGCCATACGCTAGTCTCAGCGGTTAATACAGGACGATTTAATAGATTCGCGAGTGCATCGGCTACAGGCTGACCACCTGGAACACATTTATTTGCTTCTTCACCTTCAGCAATCGACTTTGCGTAGGGTAGACATCCATCACGATGTCCACATAAACCACACTGAGTCTGTGGTAATAACGCATCAATCTCGCGTATGAGAGAAATAGATGAATTCATAGTGGGCAAATAGCTTGGTTAAAACGATGCGATAATGAAGAAAAACCTAAGTAAGGTCAATGGATTTTAACGAATTTATTGGCTTTTTGGTTGACCTAAAATGTAGCTAATATTGCACAATAATAGATCAATAAAAATAAAAAGATAAATGACTATTTCTTATTTTTAAGTAGTTTTTCTAAAAATAAGTTTTTGATAATTAAGATAAATAAAATAATTTAAAATAAGTATTGTTAAAATTGATGGAAAGGGATTTAATATTTTGCTGCTAAATGATGCATTTAAAAATGTATTGCACCAATTTAATTCATTACTATGCTGAGGACCGTGCATTGAAATACAACAACCTGAATGAATTCCTGAATTACGTGCAAGCGCGTGATCCGCATCAACCTGAGTTCTTGCAAGCTGTAGAAGAAGTCATGACAAGTTTGTGGCCATTTATTGAAAAAAATCCAGAATATGCAGAGCAGGGATTGCTAGAACGTTTGGTTGAACCTGAGCGTGTGATTCAATTCCGTGTTTCATGGATGGATGATCAAGGCCAGACTCAAGTTAACCGAGCTTTCCGCGTTCAATACAATTCAGCAATTGGTCCATTCAAAGGTGGGATGCGTTTCCATCCATCCGTCAATCTATCAATTTTAAAATTTTTAGGTTTTGAACAAACTTTTAAAAACTCACTTACTACCTTACCAATGGGTGGAGGGAAAGGTGGTTCAGATTTTGATCCTAAAGGTAAATCTGATGCTGAAATTATGCGCTTCTGTCAAGCATTAATCATTGAGCTTTATCGCCATTTAGGACCAAATACGGATATTCCTGCGGGTGACATTGGTGTGGGGGCACGTGAAGTTGGTTATATGGCAGGCATGATGAAAAAGCTGAGTAACGACACCGCTTGTGTCTTTACCGGTAAGGGAATTTCATTTGGGGGTAGCTTGATGCGCCCTGAAGCAACTGGTTATGGTACGGTTTATTTTGCAGAAGAAATGCTAAAAGCCCGCGGACAATCTTTTGCTGGTAAAACAGTTTCTGTTTCAGGTTCTGGTAACGTCGCACAATATGCAGCAGAAAAAGCGATGTTCTTAGGGGCAAAAGTTGTTACTTTGTCGGACTCAAGCGGCACAGTTTATTTAAAAAATGGTTTTACAGATGAGTTGCTTGCTGAAGTAATGGAACTGAAAAACGTTAAACGTGGTCGTATTTCCGAGTTTGCTTCTAAACATGGTTTTGAATATTTTGAAGGAAAAACGCCTTGGCATATTCCTGTTGATATTGCTTTGCCATGTGCTACACAAAATGAATTAACGGGTGAAGACGCTAAAACACTTATTTCTAACGGTGTCATTTGTGTAGCTGAAGGTGCTAATATGCCATCAACACTTGAAGCAGTTGAACACTTTATCGAAGCTAAAATTTTGTATGCGCCAGGTAAAGCATCTAATGCGGGTGGTGTGGCAACTTCTGGTTTAGAAATGTCTCAAAATGCAATTCGTTTAAGCTGGACCCATGCTGAGGTCGATGAACGCTTACATGCAATTATGAAAGACATTCATGCCAACTGTGTTAGATACGGTACTAAAGAAGACGGTACTGTGAACTATGTGGATGGTGCCAATATTGCAGGTTTTGTAAAAGTTGCTGATGCAATGCTTGCCCAAGGTATTTTCTAAGATATAAATAAAAAAATCCGATGCATAAGCATCGGATTTTTTTAGTCTAAAAACTTATTTTTTAGGTTTTTTAACTAACTCTTGTTCTACAACCATATCTAATACATCTGCTTGACTAGATTGGTCTGCAGCTGGGTTTTTCACTTCAAAACGTTTTACACGCAAAATTACGCGTTGGTCTGGTTTGTGTTCAAAACCTTCGATTTGACCGTAATATAATGACCAGTTTTTGTCAGCGTAAGTTTTAACGCCTTTGTCATCATATTTAATTTCACGAACTTGCATACAAGTTTGTGGCGCAACACCAGTACAAGATTTAGTTTCTGAAGCAACTTCTAGGAAAACTGTTTTTCCTTCAGATTGATATTTTGCTTCAGGTGTCATTTTACCTGTGAAGGTATATTTCTGGCCTTGAGCATCAGATACTGTCAATGTGGGTTGATCAACATTTGTAGTATTGAGTTCAAACGGAATTGCACGTTTTTGGAAGAGGCTGCTAGAGAACTGTTCCTGTTTCATTAAAGCAGGTTCACATGCCATCATCGTCGACATTACGTCTGTCGTTACAATCGTATTGTTTTCAACTTTCCAGGTTGTGCCTTGGCGGTTACAACCTGTTGCGATAGATAGACGATCATTTGTAAAGTTAAGAACGATTGGCTTTTTAGTATTTTCAGGCTGATATGACCAAGAGTAATCTGTTAAAGCTTGAGTATTAACTGCTTTTTGACCTTGGAAAATGTGTTTTTGACCAGTTTTATCTGTCACCGTTAAAATCACTTGACCATTAGTGTTGCTAATTTCGATTGGTAATTTTGCTTCGTTGAAGATGCTATTCGACAATTGTTCTTGTTTCATTAAATCATCTTGGCAAGCCATTCTAGTTGAAACAAGATTAGAAGTAACAAGTTGGTTACCTTCAACTTTCCAAGTACCGCCTTGGCCATTACAACCTGTATTGATTGCTAATTTACCATCTGCATTAAAGTTAAGAATAAGTGGCTTAGATGCTTTTACATTTTGATAAGTCCATGCATATTCACCTAAAGTGGTTGCAAGGTTTTGTTGTTGCTCAGATACAATTGGAGCAGGAGTATTAGTAACTGTTT
Organism: Acinetobacter geminorum; assembly: GCF_013009345.1. Lineage (GTDB taxonomy): Bacteria > Pseudomonadota > Gammaproteobacteria > Pseudomonadales > Moraxellaceae > Acinetobacter > Acinetobacter geminorum. The sequence continues at coordinate 120,853 of NZ_JABELE010000010.1, forward strand.
GACACGCCATCAAAGAAAAAGGTAATAACGCAAGAATTAAATATTTAATTTTCATTTAAAAACTTCAAGTAAAAAACAACAGTAATAAGCTTAAAACATTCAAAAAAAAAGAAAATGTAAACATTTGATTGTTTCGGTTTTTAAAATGTATAAGTTTGTAAATTATTCTAATTTTCAACAAAAATAATGGTATACCCCGCAAAACGGGGTATTTCTTAATAATTAATCAAAACGATAGATGTCCATTCCTAATGAGCCCATTGTGAAGCTACTATGAACAATCGTAAAGCGATTGCCTGTACCCATAGCAAAAAACAAAGGTGCAAAATGTTCAAGCGTAGGGTGGTTGCGTTTTACGTAAGGTAGTGTTTGCCAGTCTAAAACTCCATCATAATCTTGATGGGAAAGCTTATTAACGACAGTATTTCTAAATGTTGAAGCCCATTCAGGAACTTTAGAGTTGTCGCCTTGCCAAGATAACTCTGCAAGATTATGAGTAATACTTCCCGAACCAATGAGTAAAATTTGTTCGTCACGTAAAGGGGCGAGCGTTTGTCCTATACGATAAATTTCTTGTGCGCTTAAATTTGATGGCAAAGAAATTTCAACTACAGGAATGTCTGCCTCTGGATACATATGCAATAAAGGCATCCACACGCCATGATCACGAGGACGTGTACTGTTGGCATGTGCAACAAAGTGAGCATCGGCCAATAATTTTAAGATTTCTTCTGCTAATGCTGGATCGCCAGGCGCACTGTAGCGAATTTCATATAACTCTTTAGGAAATCCACGGAAGTCATGCCACGTTTCAGGACGAGTAGAAATGCTCACTTCAAGTGCTTTACTTTCCCAGTGCGCAGACATCACAATAATTGCCTTTGGTATAGGAAGATTTGTGCCTAGACGGTGTAGAGCAGGTCCCACTTGTTCTGGATCAAGTGCAAGCATGGGTGAACCATGTGAAATAAACAGTCCGGGAAGGGTTTGTAGTTCCATTTCATTACACCTGAGTTGAAAAGCAGAATAATAGGTATTATGCCAAAATCAGGACATGATAAAAGTATCCAGATTTCAACGGATTGTTCTTAAAATGAAACGTTTGTTCCTTTTATGCACGGTGGTAGGGATGATTGTGATTAATACTCATGGCTCGATATAGTTGCTCGATTAATAAAACACGTACTAAAGGATGAGGCATCGTAAGTTTTGAAAGTGACCAATGCCAAGCGGCAGCTTTTCGTACTTGATCTGACAAACCATCTGGACCGCCGATAGCAAGTGCTACATCATTGCCCTCAAGCATCCATTGTTTCATTGTGTCAGCTAATTTCTCTGTACTCAGTTCCCGACCACCAACTTCTAGAGCAATTAAGGTTTCATTCGGTTTTAAAGCATTTAAAATGCTTTCGCCTTCAATTTGGCAATATTTTAAAATATCTGCTTCTGAATCATTCTTACCACGTTTGGCCATAGGTAGTTCAATAACTTGGGTTTGAACAAAAGGTTGGATGCGTTTGAAATAATCTTCAAAACCAGTAAGAACCCAAGCAGGCATTTTTTGACCAATGGTCAGAATACGAATTTTCATGTTATCTATTCATTCAAAAACAGCTGGCGCATTATACCTGAGTAATGAAAGCATCTGACGATCTAAAAGACAGGCATAAAAAACGCAGTCCAAAAAACGGTGTTGGACTGCGATCAAATGATCATCTGTCTGGAGTTCAGATGATCATAGAGAATATAAACAAGGCTATCTAAGAATTAGACAGTTAAGAGTACTCATTTATTTAAATACTCTTATTACCTATTATGAGGATGGTTGGATATTTTTCAATCAAATTATGTAACAAAAAAAAGAGAGCCCAAGCTCTCTTTTTCCATATTTTTAATTAGTGACGTGCTGCTTTTGAGCCTTCCACCGGTTTTACAATCGGTGTTTTAGGTAAAGGTTTTGGCATCGAAACTAATGCTAAAGGCAAGATGTCATCAATACTTTTCACAGCTTTGATTTCCAAACCTTCTTTAACATTCGCAGGAATTTCTGCTAAGTCTCGAACGTTGTCTTGAGGAATAAAGACAAGCTTGATTCCACCACGGTGTGCTGCAAGAAGTTTTTCTTTTAAGCCACCAATACGCATTGCACGACCACCTAAGCTTGTTTCACCAGTCATTGCAATATCAGGACGAATTGCAATACCTGTAAATGCTGATACAAGCGCAGTTGTTAATGCTAAACCAGCAGATGGACCATCTTTTGGTGTTGCACCTTCAGGTAAGTGAACGTGTACATCAGTTTCTTCAAAACGAGAAGCTTCAATACCTAACTCATCGGCACGTGTACGCACTAAAGTCATTGCTGTAGTAATAGATTCTTTCATTACGTCACCGAGCGAACCAGTCGTAATGAATTTACCTTTACCTTTGACAGCTGCAACTTCAATTGTAAGTAATTCACCACCTACAGATGTCCAAGCTAGACCATTTACGCGTCCTACTTGTGCTTCATCTTCTGCGATACCGAAGTCAAACTTGTGTGGACCTAAGTATTCTGGAAGATTGGCAGAAGTCACATCAAGTTGTAAGTTTTTAGACTTTTTACTTACTGCTTCTTTTACCACTTTACGCGCAATTTTAGATACTTCACGTTCTAAACTACGTACACCAGCTTCACGTGTATAACGCTGAACAATGTCACGAATCGCTTCTTCATGAATTGTTAACTCTTTTGGACGTAGACCATTGTTCTTAATTGCTTTTGGAACAAGGTAACGTTCAGCAATGTTAACTTTCTCATCTTCGGTATAACCCGGTAGACGAATAACTTCCATACGGTCAAGCAAGGCTTCTGGAATATTCATACTGTTTGCAGTACAGATGAACATCACTTCAGATAGGTCAAGATCAAGATCTAAATAGTGATCGTTGAACTTACTGTTTTGTGATGGATCTAATACTTCAAGCAATGCAGAAGCAGGATCGCCACGGTAGTCTTGCGCCATCTTGTCAATTTCGTCGAGTAAGAACAATGGGTTCTTCACGCCAACTTTTGTTAAAGATTGCACAATTTTACCTGGCATCGCACCAATATAAGTACGACGGTGACCACGAATTTCTGCTTCGTCACGTACACCACCAAGTGCCATACGAACAAATTCACGACCAGTTGCTTTCGCGACAGACTCACCAAGTGAGGTTTTACCTACACCAGGAGGGCCTACTAAACATAGAATCGGACCTTTGAGCTTTTTAACACGCGACTGAACAGCTAAGTATTCAACAATACGGTCTTTTACGTCATCTAAGCCGTAGTGATCTGTATCGAGAATTTCCTGTGCTTTCGCAAGGTTGATACTCACTTTGCTCGCTTTATTCCACGGTGTATCTAAAATTACTTCTAGATAGTTACGTACAACAGCTGCTTCACTAGACGCTGGTTGCATTGCTTTAAGCTTACGGAACTCAGCTTCAGCTTTTTTACGTACGTGTTCAGGTAAATCAGCTTCAGCAAGACGTTTCTCTATTTCAGCAACGTCATCTTCAGCACCGCCATTCATGTCAGAAAGTTCACGTTGAATGACTTTCATTTTTTCATTTAGAAAGTATTCACGTTGATTTTTTTCCATTTGGCGTTTTACGCTGTCATGCAAAGTTTGTTCAATTTGCTGTTCAGCAGATTGATTTACCAAGTAGCTCATAAGCTCTTGCAAATGTGCTTCAAACTCATCGTGCTCTAAAAACTTCTGTTTAATTTCAATATTTAGAGGCACACGTGTTGCTACGAAGAACATGAGTTGTAGCAAGTCTTCAATTTTATTAGCCGCAGCAACGAGTTCGCGTGCATTACGTAATTTTGCTTCAGCATATTGAGCAAATAAAGTACGCAACTCTTGCAAACGAGTTTCTTGAGTAGCTTTATCTACGTTAATTGTCATTGGACTTAAGCTGTGTTCAGCAGTCAAATGGCTATCTTCATCGATAATCTTTTCAAGTTTAGAGCGATGTAAACCTTCAATAAGTACTTTAATGCAGTTTTCATCATTCTCATGATTTACGACTTGAACAATCTTAGCGACAGTTCCGTACTGATAAAGGTTATCGTGATCAATTTCTTCTGTAAGCGAATCTTTTTGCGCAACTACAAATACTAAATTGTCACTGTTACGAGCCACATCAACTGCATTGATCGATTTTTCACGACCCACGAATAACGCAATTTGCATGTGTGGGTAGACCACTACATCACGTAACGCTAAAAGTGGTAATACACTTGGAACCTGAGGCTCTAAGTCAGTTTTTTCATTCATAATAAGTTCAGACATGGGCACTCCTAATGAGTGACAACGAGGTTGCCATGTTTTTTATAGTGATGTGTATTTCAAAAATTACAAGGGCCTCTCTATAGAAAATGTGGAAAAAATGACTAATTTAGTCAACTTTTTTATTAAAATATTATGAATCAACGGATTAATTCTTAAGAAGAATACAATTTTGTAGAAAGGATAGGTAATTTAGCTTAATAATTATGAAATATTCATGTGGTAAAAAAGACGTTTGGATGGAAAATAACCATTTTCTTGTGTCATTTATCGGCATTGTATAATTAACAATAATGCAAAACTTATTTAATATTGAACGTTAAATAGCCATGTTAATATAAGTTGGTAAATCGGTCTGTCACGTAGAAGTAACCACCCTTAGGGTGGTTACTTTTATGATTTTAGGGGCATTAAAAACTTAAGACTAATTTTAATTTTCTATAAATATTATCTTTTAAAATAATAAATATGTTGAGGGGTGAGTAAAGCATCTAAGGGTTGATCCCAACTTTGACGTTTTAAAGTATGTTCAATAAATTGAAATTGATGAGCCATTCCCAAACGATAAGGCTTATGTTTTGCACTAGCCAATGTACGGTCATAATAGCCGCCTCCCATACCAATACGCGTACCGTATTGGTCACAAGCTAAAAGTGGCATGAGCAATAAATCAAGTTTAGATACATGTTTTCCTCTTGTTGCCATGGGTTCTTTCATACCCAATGGATGATGAGAAAAACGTCGATTTACATATTGGTTTTTAGATATTCTTACCCAGACTAAACGTTGGTTCATAGAACAAATCATAGGTAAATAAACTTGTTTATTTTTTTGAAAACATAACTTTATGATCAGATCTGTATGAACTTCTCCGAAGGCATGTAAATATAAACCAATTTTTTTTGATGAATGAAAAATAGCAAGACGGTTTAAATGATGGAGAACATTAAGCTGAGCCTGTTTTTGCTCAAATGAGCTTAAAGAACGTCTTTTAGATCTTAAATTTTTTCTAATAAAGCTGAGTTCATTCATGTATAAATCTAACTAAGATTAAAGATCAGTCGTGCAAAATTATACCTATTTTTCCACTGCTTTATGGAAATAGAAGGGTAATTCGAAAATAACTTAAATTCGTTGAACCAATAGTCATAAATTGATCTGATCTATTGTGTTTAACTATTAAAAATTCTATTTCTTTACGTATTACCAGTATTTATTTACATTTAATAAGATTAAGTATATTTAAAAGATTAATGCAGAATTGTTAAACCTATGAAGTTGAAAATTTTAACCATTACAATAAGCGCTGGTCTGCTACTTGGTGGATGTACGAAACAAGCCGAACCTGAAGCGGCAGAAGTTGATTATAAAGCTCAATTTGAAGATTCAGACCGTAAAATTGGAGAGTTTTTAGATCAACTAGATAACCCGAATACGCCTCAAGAAGTTAGAGTCAAAATCTTATGTTATGACTATCCAGAAGTTTATAAGACCCAATATATGCCTGCCTTAATAAAAATTTCGCCTAAACCTTATACCGAAGAGAAATTATTAGCGGATTTGAAAAGTGCGACTGACTATTATAAGGATGCTTTTGCGATTAGATGCACTCAATAATTTTTTATTGAATTTAATCTCAAAAAATCTGATAAATGTGAATTGATTGGCATTATTGGGTTGTGATAAATTTTCTTTTGTCTTTATAAGTGAAAGTTCAGGGGATTGAGATATGGAAATCTTAAAGTTCTTACAGAGTTTTAATACAGTTGGTACATACTTAACGATCGCTTCAACAGTTTTAGTAGGTCTAATTATTTATTTTTATGTGATTAATCCAGCATAAAAACCTTTAAAAGAAATAGGGATCAATTTCCTATTTTTTTTATTAATAATAAAATTCTGTAATTAATTTAAAGCTATAAAAATAAGGTAGGTATATGAAGTTCAGATTATTTTTTCTTGGTTTTTTAGCTTTTGGTTGTTATGCCGATGAAAGTGTAAGTGACCCCGAAATTTGTAATGTGGTGAAGAAAGTTTCTTATACTGTCATGGAAGCGCGTCAACAAAAAGTCCCATCTAAAGACTTGCAGCATATAGCGAATAGTCTTGAAGATCCAAAGGCAAAACAACTTTATCAAGATCTAATTACTTCTGCTTACTCAACCAAAGTATTCAAGACCACCTTCTTTAAAAGAAAAGCGATAGAAGATTTTCAAACAGCTTGGTATCAAGAATGCCTGAGTAGAAAAGAAAATTAACTTTGAGTGCAGAGATTCATTGATCTTTAAAATAATAATGTTATGAATTATTGAATGCTTGAGAGAAGTATCGTACTGACAGGTCTGTATGAAAGGATGAGTGTTCTGAATTTTATTATTTAACTAAAAATAAATGCTCCGAAGATGCCGCTGCATGTGTCGTTACCCTGAACCCGACGAGTTCAAGGTGGACGCGACGTATACTTGCTGGGTTTCCTACTCGAAGGTAGGCATACACTCTAAATATACAGAACGCAATCCATAAGTTTAAGTATCGGCAGGGGAATAGACCCGCTGGCGAACATCCCAGAGATAGCTTAAGTATAACCGATCTGACTATGTTGGCAATCACTTGAGTCTATGGAACTGTAAACTTAGTTTGCGTTTGATGAAGCTTTGTTCATTGAAAGTGGATAAAACGATATTCAACCGTAATGAATAGTCAAAAATAAAAAAGCCTTGCATCTATGATTTATAGAGCAAGGCATTTTGTAGTAATCAAAGCTTGTTAAATAACTTGTTCCACATCTTCTAAGATTGTTTGCAATAAGCGTTCACAGTGAGTGTATTCCTGCAAAGATTTATTAAGGCTTAGCACTTCTTGAGTTAATTGTAGAGCGACCATAATGACTAATTTGTTGTGCTCAACGCGTGGGGCACTACGGCGCATGTCATTAAATTTCTCATTGAGAAGTTGTGCTGCGCGTTCAAGTTCATCTTTTTTATCTGAGGTAGTTGCGAGTCTAAAAGTCTGCTCAATCAGCCTAAGCTCTACCATGACTTGTTCACTCATGATTGGATCTCCTCACCAGTTTCAGCATTAGGATGCGCAAGTTGCTGGATTTCTTGAGCGTGTTGATCTTGAGCAGTGCCTAAAATTCCTAAACGCTGAATAATGGCTTCAACTTTTGATTTGGCAAGCTCATTTTTTTGTAACAAACGGTCACGATCTTGTTGTAAATCATGCAGCTCTTGTTGGGTTTGACGCTGGTGGGCTTGTAACTTTTCTTTTGCAACACGTAATTCATTTCGTTCTGCAAGAATTTCTTGAAAACGATTTTTTAAATCAGTTGTACTTTTTTCTAATCGACTATAACGTTCGGCAAGTGTGTTAGCATCTTGATTCAATTGTTGAAATTGGCCTTTTAACTGAGAAAGTTGCTCAGTTACCGACTCAATTTCCTCTTGTTTTTTAGTGATAATACTATTTTTTTGCACAACTTGTGCGTGATGCTCTGTTTCAGCCAGTTCTTTAGCTTCTGAGAGTGCCGCATGTTCACTCTCTAAATGATGTAAGCGTGTTTTTAAAACGCTAATATGCGCTTGTAGCCGCTGTAATTGTTCTAACATAACGAGGTCGCACAGAATTGCAATCAAAGGTAATATATACAAAGTATAGAGATTGGATAAACGAATGCAAGACGATATTTCAGGCTGGACAGATTGGAACGCTCATTTTGAAGGAATTGAAGAAATTTCAAGCCCTAGTGAGTTACATGGTCTATTAACAGGTATTGTTTGTGTGACAGAAGCGCCTACGCGTGCAGAATGGTCACAAATTTTAACAACTCTTAATGTGCCAGAGTTAAGTGAAGATGCTTTAGCGCTTTTGACTGAAGAAGCAGAAGATGTGGTTCATGCTTTATCTGAAGATGAATTAGATTATCTACCAATGCTTCCAGATGATGAACATCTACTTCAAGAGCGTGTGCAAGCATTATCTGATTGGTGTGCGGGTGTTGTGTTAGGTTTTGGTTTGGCATCGGGTCATGTTCGTAGTGATGAGCGTGAATTGATTGAACACCTTCAAGATGTTGCAGCAGTTGAATTTGAAGATTCTGACAATGATGAGGAAGGTGAAAGCAGTTACGAAGAATTGTATGAATTTGTACGCTTGATCCCTGTAAGCTTGTCGATTGGTAGAAAAAAAATCACTGTAGCTGAAAGTTCTTTATTGAAAAACTTTCATGCAAAAAGTAAAACTGCTGCTCTAGGTACAGATCAGAATATTGTAGAAATGTTCACACCACATCGTCCAAGCTAATTAAGGCGATGTGTTATTGGTTGTATTTTATTTTTTGACTTTAAAATTCTAAATCAAGTAGATCATTATGAAATTGCCTCAAGCTGATTTTCAACATCGTAGAGACCGTTTAGCAGAAAAAATGGGTCCTAACAGTATTGCAATTATTGCAACGCGTGAGGAGATGTACCGTAATCGTGATGCGGATTATAAATTTCGTGCCGATAGTAGTTTTTTCTATTTGACGGGCTTTGCTGAGCCTGAGGCAGTTGCAGTTATTGAAACTTTTGAGGATGTAACTGACTATAGCTATAGTCTTTTTTGCCGTGAACGTAACCGCGAGATGGAAATCTGGAACGGTTACCGTGCCGGAATTGACGGTGCAATCGAAGACTATGATGCAGATGAAGCCTATGCAATTGATCTGCTTGATGAAGAAATTATTGAAAAGTTATTAAATAAAGAACGCCTTTATTATCGGATTGGGCAAAATGCTGCGTTTGATGCACGAGTGAGCCAGTGGATTAAAAAAGCAGATGCGGAGCATCGACATCAAGGTGCTCCAGCTCAACTGGTACAGCTCGACCGTATTGTCGATGAAATGCGTTTAATCAAGTCACCACAAGAACTTGAGCTGATGCAAACTGCTTCAAAAATTAGTGCTCAGGCACATACCCGCGCGATGCAAATGGTGCGTCCAGGTATGATGGAATATGCGCTTGAAGCCGAGCTCAATTATATATTTGGGCAAAACGGCTGTGTCCCGTCTTATAACAGTATTGTTGGTGGTGGGGCTAATGCCTGCATTTTGCACTATGTTGAAAATAACCAACCTCTTAAAGACGGTGATTTAGTCTTAATTGATGCTGCATGTGAATATGAGTTCTATGCCTCAGATATTACCCGTACTTTTCCGGTCAATGGTAAGTTTAGTGCTGAACAAAAAGCATTATATGAAGTTGTATTGGCTTCTCAATATGCAGCGATTGATGCAGTACGCATTGGCAATTCGTACCGTGAGCCTCATGAAGTAGCCGTTAAAATTTTAACTGAAGGCTTGGTTGCTTTAGGCTTACTCAAAGGTGATGTTAACGAACTTATCGAGACCGAAGCATACCGTCAATTTTATATGCATGGTACAGGCCATTGGTTAGGAATGGATGTACATGATGTCGGGTCTTACAAAAAAGGTGAAGACTGGCGTCAATATGAAGAAGGTATGGTCGTTACCGTTGAACCCGGCCTATACATTGCACCAGACGATGAAACTGTAGATAAAAAATGGCGTGGTATTGGTATTCGTATTGAAGATGATGTGGTCGCAACCTCGAAAGGTCCACGAGTTTTAACTGCTGATGTAGTTAAAAATATTGCAGATATTGAACATTTAATGGCGCAAGCTAAATCATAATTAAACGTATTCGCCAAAGGAGCACAACTCGATGCAACAACAAGTGATTATTGTAGGTGGGGGAATGGTTGGACTTAGCCTTTCACTCATGCTGGCGAAGGCTAATATTGCAGTAAAGCTGTTAGAAGCTGTGAAATACCCAAACTATGATGATCAAAATGTTGCCCCTTATCATTCCAGTTTTGATGCGCGTAATACGGCTTTATCGCGTCGTAGCGTCCAGATTTATCAGAAGCTGGGATTATGGGATGCATTACAGCAGCACGCGACTCCAATTTTACAAGTTCACATTACTGAACAAGGCAGTTTTGGTAAGGCACGATTAATTGCAGAACAAGAAAAAGTCGAAAGCTTTGGGCAGGTGATTGAAAATGCTTGGCTGGGTCGGGTTTTATTGACTCAAGTACGTCAGCAGCCTTTGATTGAGCTGATTGATGGCGTTCAAGTGACTGCTTTAACTCAAGATGCTGAGCAAGTACATATTGAGGCTAAGCGTGGTGATGAGGTTTTAAAACTTGAATCAAAACTATTAATCGCCGCAGATGGACGTGACTCTTTCTGTCGTCAGGCAATTGGCGTCGGTGTTAATGTTCATGATTATGATCAGGTTGCAATTGTCACTACCGTTCAGACTTCAAAATCCCATGAGCAAGTAGGTTTTGAGCGTTTTAGTGCATTAGGTCCTTTAGCGTTGTTGCCTTTACCGGGTGAATATCGCCGTTCGGTTGTATGGCCTGTTAAAAAAGGCACTGAAAGTGAGTGGTTAGGTGAAGAAAACGACCAACACTTTTTAGATGCTTTACAACAAACTTACGGTGACCGAGCTGGTAAATTTGAAAAAACCGGCAAACGCTTTAGTTATCCGCTTTCACAAGTGCTCGCACATAAACAAGCTGTAGGTCGTGTTATTTTGATGGGTAATGCCGCACATACAATCCATCCTGTTGCAGGACAAGGTTTTAACCTATGCCTACGTGATGCGGATGTTTTAGTACGGTATTTAGTGAACCAGCTAACCGCTTCTGACGATATCGGTAACCCAGATAATTTACTGGCCTATGAACAAGCTCGTTTGTCAGATCAACAACGAGTGATTAAGTTCTGTGACACCGTGGTTCGTGGTTTTAGTAACCAAAATCCATTATTAAAATTAATTCGTAATACGGGATTAATTGCATTTGATGTCATTCCAGGTGTTAAACCACTGGTAGCGAACTATGCAATGGGGCTAAAAGCATGAGTGAAGTGTTAGATGTTGTCATTGTTGGTGGTGGACTGGTTGGTGGTTTAACAGCTTTATTACTTGCGCAAGGTGGTGTACAGCCTACTGTGCTTGATGCTGCTCCTATACTGGATGTTGAAAAAACACTAAGTGTGATGAACCCACGTGTTTTAGCACTGAGCCAAGCGACCATTCATTTACTTAAAACTGTCAATGTTTGGGATGATCTAGCACGTCAAATGCCATATACAGGCATGCAGGTATGGAATTTGAATGGCTACGGTGAAATTAATTTTGGCCATGAGTCTGTACAAAGACCAATGCCAGAACAGTCTTTAGGTTCTATGGTTGAGCCAAGTGTATTGAATGTTGCCATTCAGCAAAAAATGCTTGAACAGTTAACAGACTATCGCACTCAAGTTCGCGTGACTCGCATTGAGCAGGGTGTTGGATGTTGGCATATTGAATTAGCAGATGGCACGACACTTAAAACAAAACTGCTGATTGGTGCAGATGGTGCCAATTCATTTGTACGTGAACAAGCCTTTATTGACCTAGATGTCTTAGATTACAAGCAAGCAGCGATTAGTTGTGCCATTAAAACATCTAAACCCCACAATCATGTTGCTCGTCAAATTTTCTTACCTACAGGGCCTTTAGCCTATTTACCGATGGCTAGTCTTGAAGAAAGTGAAAATGGCTACTGGCAGTCAATTGTCTGGACACTACCTGATGATTATGCCGATGAATATTCTGCTTTAACCGATCATGAGTTTATGCAGCTTTTAACCCGAGAAAGCCAACATATGTTGGGTGAAGTATTAGATGTACGTTCAAGAGCCCAATTCCCGCTCAAAGCGCGCGCTGCAAAACAGTATGTGAAAGCTGGTTTAGCTTTAATTGGGGATGCAGCACATGTGATTCATCCACTTGCTGGACAAGGCGTAAATATTGGTTGTTTAGATGCAGCCGTACTCTGTGATGCATTACTACATGACTTAGGGCGTGGTGCATGGGCAAATGAACAGACACTATTACGTTATGAGCATCGTCGTAAAGGCGAAAATGACGCAATGATGCATAGCATGTCAGCAATTGGCTGGTTGGAAAGAAGTGAGCTATTTCCATTTATCTGGGCTCGGAATGTGGGACTCAAGCAAGTTGAACAAATTTCCTTCTTAAAAGAGCGTTTTATGCAACAAGCAAACGGTTTAGGGGCTTTACAAAACACCCAGTATAGTCGTTAAAATAATTACGAAGTTTATGCTCTACTGGTCTAAATAAATATCAGTAGATATTTTTTAAACAATCATTTATATATCATTACCAATTGGGTTGAAAAAGATACACATTTGACCAATTTGGCTCTTTGCTAAATGCAAAGAGATTGCTAAATTTCTGAGGTCTTAGGACCATAGCGATGATGCAATAGAAATCATTCTGGGGAGTGAAAAATGTCAGATATCAATGATTATGAAGATGCAGAAGATTCTGCTGTAGATGAAGATGAAGCGAAGGCAGCTGAAAGCGGTGCAGCTGATGAAGAAGCAAGCAGTATTAATGATACCGATATTGCTGAGGCAGAAACACTGACTGTGACTGCTAAGCAAAAACAGCGCCAAGCGCTAGAAGATGAAGTTGCCGCATTTTTAGCTCGAGGGGGGAGAATTACCGAAGTTCCTCCAGATGAACATAGCGACCATTAATCCTAAAAAGCATCACATGAGTGATGCTTTTTTTATTTTTAAAGAGAGTTTTGAAGCTCTCTCAAGATCCCGCACTCATCTACTGTTCGGTTGGTAGAGCAGTGCTGTTTTAAATCAATCAAAGATTCTTTTAAAAGTAATAATCGTTCGATTTTTTCTGATACTTCTTTTAAGTATTTATCGACTAAATTATCAATTTCTGTACAGGCCTGTTTAGGCTGAGTTTTCATTTCTTTTAATGTTTTAATATCACTTAGTGAAATATCTAATTCACGGCAATGCTTAATAAATAAAAGGTCTGCAAGTGTTTGTTCGGTATAAACACGATAATTATTTTCTGAACGTTGGATGCGATCAAGTACACCTACTTTTTCGTAATAACGGATAGTATCAATTGGAATATCCGCTTTTTTTGATAATTGACCAATAGAAAGACTCATAAGACTTGACTCTGGAGCTACTCAAGGGTTTTTAATCACTATAAAAGAGTTTTTGAGGAAATAAAATGGCTGGATGTGGTTGTGCTTCAACATGTTCTCCTTCAAAGAAAGTGAGTCCACGTTTTAGAAAAGCGTTATGGATTGCACTTGTGATCAATGCCTTAATGTTTGTGGTGGAAATATTGGGAGGTTATAAGGCCCAATCTGTTTCACTTTGGGCAGATGCATTGGACTTCGCCGGAGATGCAGCAAACTATGCACTATCTTTAGTCGTTCTTTCGATGAGTTTATATTGGCGTGCAACTGCGGCATTACTTAAAGGCATAACGATGGCGGCTTTCGGCATTTTTGTCATTGCGAAAGTGGTCTGGTCATATTTTTATGGTGTTTCACCCGAACCAATGGTGATGGGGGCAATTGGTGTAATGGCTCTAATTGCTAACGTTTCTGTCGCGCTTATGCTTTATGCATTTCGTGATGGGGATGCAAATATGCGTTCTGTTTGGTTGTGCAGTAGAAATGACTCAATTGCTAATATTGCTGTAATTTTAGCGGCGGTTGGGGTATTTGGAACAGGCAGTGTATTTCCTGATTTATTGGTTGCCTTTGTCATTGCTTACTTAGGAGTATCCTCTGGCTACGCTGTTATAAAACAGTCACAACAAGAAAGAAAACAGGCAAGAGTTATAGTTGCGAGTGAAGCATAATATTAAAGCATAATAAAAAAGGATCTTTTATATGATCCTTTTTTATTTTAAGCCGTTAAAACAAGAGGGTTATAGCGATACTCCACATAACGCAACCAATAAGGAAATCTAAAATTTTCCAAGCTTTGGGATTGGTAAATAGTGGCTTTAATAATCTTGCACCATAGCCCAGACTAAAAAAGAAAACCCAAGAGGCAAGAATGCTCCCCAAAGCAAAACTCACTTTGTCTTCAAGCTGAGTTGCAACTGAACCAATCAGAACAATAGTGTCTAAATAGACATGAGGATTAAGCCAAGTAAAGGCAAGACAGGTCACTAATGCTTGAGTTAATGTTTGTTTTTGACTGCTATCAAGGTCCATACTTTGGGTAGTCTTAAATGCAGCATAAAATGCTTTGGCACCATAAACTAATAAAAACGTTGCCCCTAAATATTTAGCTACGGTAATTAAGATAGGTGATGCCGTCATGATTTCGGCAAAGCCTAATACACCACAGGCAATTAAAATTGAGTCGGACAGGGTGCAGATTAAACACAACCAAAATACATATTGCTGTTTAAGTCCTTGTTTTAGGACAAAAGCATTTTGAGCTCCAATTGCTACGATAAGCCCACTGCCAATACCGAAACCTTTAAAAAATATACTAAGAGAGAACATAACAATAAGATGGAAAAATCAGATGTGGGAATTATCTGACTTTTTATTGAGAAATAAGTAAAATTAAGAATATTTAGGTTTGGCTAAAAATAATTTAGGTTTGATATGTTAGATAGCAAACAATGTGAAGCCTTTCTTGCAGTTGCAGAATTGGGAAGTTTTGATGCAGCAGGAGAGTATTTATATATTACGCCCTCAGCAGTGTCCTTACGCGTACAAGCTTTAGAAAAGTATTTAGGACAAATACTAATTATACGTGGCCGCCCTTGTGTGCTCACTCAAACAGGGCAAACTTTATTGCAGCATTTACGTCATACGAGATTAATGGAGCAAAATTTATTACAAGGTTTGATGGGGAAATCATCTGAATCTGAATTTTATAAAATTGCTCTAGCTTCAAATGCAGATTCATTAGCAACTTGGCTTTTACCAAATATTCAGCAAACGCTTTTTAAAGAAAAAATCGTGTTAGAACTAAAAATTGATGATCAATCTCACACGCACACTCTACTGGAGACAGGACAAGTCAATGCCTGTATTTCGGCAGAAGAGCAGGTCATGTCAGGTTGTTTAGCTCAACCACTAGGAAAAATGCGTTATAAAATGTTGGCTTCTGCTGATTTTGTAAATAAATGGTTTAGTGCTGGAGTGAATAGAGACACATTAAGAAAAACACCAGCAGTTATTTTTAATCATAAAGATTTAATGCATTCAGAGGTTTTATTAAAAGGATACGGTTTACCGATGCAAAGTTATCCTTATAGTTTTATTCCAGCAACTGATGCTTTCGTCAAAGCAATTCAATTAGGTTTAGGCTATGGCATGGTGCCCGAGTTGCAGGTTCAGTCACTACTCGAAAATGGAACACTTGTTGATATTATGCCTGACGCCCAACTTGATGTTCCTTTATATTGGCACCACTGGAAAAGGCAGTCGCAGCAACTTGATGTATTAACCGAGACGATTGTTCAGTCAGCAAAACATATCTTGAGATAAATTTAAGTCCGTGAGCGGGCATAAAAATTTGAAACATGCTGAATATAAAACTCTATATCTTGTGCTGAGTAACCTAAAAGTTGTCCAATTCTACGGTCAAGCTCTAAGCGATCTTCGAGTTGAGTCTCCTTTAGTGATTTTTCAATACATAACACAAGTTCATTTAAATCTGCTAAAGGTGCATTTTTATGGATCAGCATAATTGAAAATGGTAAAGGTAAAGAGGTTTCAATATCTTTACTCAGCATAGATAAAGTGCCTTGCTCGAGATGCTCTAAAAACTCGGTAGGTAATAGATCATAAAATAAAGCGATAGGTTTCTCGCCTGAAAGTAATAATTCTAGTTCAGACTCTTCATGCGGCCCAAGTTTTCCAAGCTGTACAGTCATGTAAATACTCTTATTTTTATCTTTAATATTATTATGCAAAATTTATGCACAGTGATGATGAAGACTATTTATTGTTCATCACTGTGCTTAATCAAAAGATTAAGATTGGGTTAACTCAAGCGCACGTTGATAAGCAACTTTTTTCTTAATACCTGTTAAATCGGCAGCCAGTTGAGATGCCGCTTTAACAGATAAATCTTGAAGTAAACGCTTTAAAAGCTCATCTAGTTTTTCTTGTTCCAGATCTGTCTTTTCTGGTGCACCGCCAACTACAAGAACAATTTCGCCTTTTTCTTGGTTGTGATCATTTTCAATAAAACTGACCAAATCTTTTAAAGTCATTTTTTTGATGGTTTCAAAGGTTTTGGTAATTTCACGTGCGAAACCTACAGGTCGGTCTTCACCAAATACCTCAGCCATATTTTTTACACACTCTAAAATACGGTGGGGCGCTTCATAGAAAATTAAGGTCTGAGTTTCATTTTTGAGTTTTTCTAATTGAGAAATACGTTGAGAGGCTTTTGATGGCAAAAATCCTTCAAAACTAAAACGATCGCTCGGTAGGCCTACTGCACTTAGAGCGGCAATCGCAGCACATGCGCCAGGCACAGGAACAACCCTGATACCATGTTCTTGAGCAGCTCGAACTAACTTAAAACCAGGGTCACTAATAAGCGGTGTACCTGCATCACTAATTAAAGCAATGTCATCGCCTGCAAGTAATTTTTGAACCAACTGCTCAATTTTATTGCTTTCATTGTGGTCATGGCATGCAGTAAGTTGAGTCGATATATTATAGTGCTTAAATAATTGTGCTGATTGACGTGTATCTTCGGCAGCTACAATAGAAACTGATTTTAAAATATCAATTGCACGGAAAGTCATATCATCTAAGTGCCCGATTGGGGTGGCTACAACGAATAACTGAGCACTCATTTGGTTTTACTCCGTACAGATAAACAATTTTAATGGGGTAGTTTACCCGAAATTATGATTTGGGCGTGAACAATGTCTACCAACCTTTGCTTTTCCAAAATGATCTGATTTTCATTTGTTCAATTTAAATCGGAAAGTGGAGTTGGTTTTAACGAAATAATTTAAGCATCAAAATATGTGATGCTACTTTTAATTTGGGGAAGATAAGAATGCTATTAGCGCAGCAGTTGGGTAAATGGGCAGAGCAAACGGCTTTAAACCTGTTGCAAAAGCAAAACTATGTATGGGTAACCAGTAATTATCATTCACGCCGTGGTGAAGTGGATTTGATTGTTAAAAGAGGACAAGAACTGGTTTTTGTCGAGGTAAAAGCGCGTACTATAGGAAATTATGGACAAGCTTGCGAAATGGTAACGAGAACAAAGCAGAAGAAAATTATTAAAACCGCGATGCGTTTTTTACAGCGCTACCCATCTTATCAGGATTTTTATTGTCGTTTTGATGTGATTTGTTTTGATTTTCCACAGAAAATTGCAAAAACAGTACAGCAAGACTTTTCAAATTTCCATTATGATCTGCAATGGATCGAAAATGCATTTACTTTGGATTAAGAGTTCATTACTCTTTTGAGCAAATTAAAACCGATGTTTTATGATCAAGCCAAGAAGAGATTGATAGGAGTCTGGTGGAGTGTTGAAACGTATTGCTGTAACAGCGCTTTGTGTCGCAAGTTTGTCAGGTTGCGCAAGTTTTATTTCTGGTGGAACAGGTACAGCTCCAGTCGGAACAGATAGTGGTGTACGTAGCTTAGGTCAGGTATTCATTGATTCTTCAATTAAACGTACAGCGAATATTAACCTCTATAAGCTTGATCAGCGTTTTAAACAATCTCGTATTAATATCGAAAGCTTCCATAGCACAGTATTGTTAACTGGTCAGGTGCCAGACCCTTACTTGAAACAGCTAGCAGAAGACAATGTTAAAGCCATGAGTGATGTAAAAGCTGTACATAACTACATTACCGTGGGTAATAAGGTCAGCTATAACACGATCATGCAAGATGCTGGTGTAACTGCAAATACACGTGCTCTATTAATGAAAGCACCTGTAGTGTCTGATAGTAAAGTGCTGGTACATACGGAAGACGGCGTACTTTATGTAATGGGTCGATTGAACACTGCAGAAATTAATGATTTGAATGATGTGCTACAAAAAGTAGGTAACGTTACCAAAATTGTGACGCTCATTGATAACGTTGATTTAGCACCTGCGCCAGCAGCAAATACTGCTAGTACAACGACTACACCGATTATTAATAACGTCATTGCTCAACCAACAGTTCAAACTCCTGTTGCAATTGATCCTGACCAAACAGATCCAGCTTCGAATGCACAGTAATATATGAATCTGATTGAACAACTACAAAGTAAAATTGAACAGGCGCGAACTCTTTATAAAGAGTTCCGCCTGTATGATTTGGGGAGTTTTGCTTTAAACCGTTTTACGCCAAAAGATGGTTTTGAACAGGTTCCAAATGTTCGTTATGGGCTAAAACCGCGTCACCGTTTGGATATTTATCGATCTGTTAAAAAACTAGCACATCAGCCCCTTATTGTTTTTGTACATGGTGGTGCTTGGCAACATGGTAATAAGCGAGATTATCTTTTTATTGGTGAGACGTTTGCTAAAGAAGGCTATGACGTTGCAGTTATCAACTATCAACTAGCTCCTAAAAATATTTTTCCGAGTTTTGTTGATGACTTGACACAGGCACTGAATTATTTACATCAAAACCAAGACAAACTAGAAATTTCTACAGAAAATGTTGTGCTTATGGGACATTCAGCAGGGGCATTTAATGTAATGTCTGCTGTTTATCACCCAAAACCAAATCCTATTCAATGTTTAGGTAATATTAAGGCGATTTTTGGTTTAGCTGGACCTTATCATTTTGATTATAAGGGTGACCCACTAGCTGAAGATGCTTTTGATCAAAGTATTTCTTATCAAGAGGTGATGCCATACTATTTCGTCAATCAAAATAGTATTAAACATTACTTGCTCATGGCTGAAAATGATCAGCTTGTCGGTAAAGAAAATACGTTGGATTTGGATCGCGCTTTAAGACAGAGTGGAAATCACAGCCATATCGCTGTGATTCCTAAAACTGGACATATTACAATTTTGGCCAGTCTTTCTAGTTTTATTAGTCACTATTTCAGAACGAAAAGAACGATCTTACATTTTCTTGAAGAAGTGTTTTAAACGAGAGTTTCGTTTAAAACACGGCAGATTATCTGGCTTGGGTAATCTGCATAATCATTGAATGAGCAATACTTCCTTTAAACGGAATCTCAGGTAATTGATCAATTTTGAAGAATTGTGCATCTGCAATTTCTTCTTCTTGAAGCTTAATTTCACCCGACTCATATTCTGCCCGAAATGCCACCATAAGGTTACTTGGGAATGGCCAAGGCTGACTTGACATATATTGAATATTTTTGAGTTTTAAACCTACTTCTTCAAAGGCTTCACGTTGTACTGCTTCTTCAAGTGTTTCGCCTACCTCAACAAAACCTGCAATCAAACCATACATATTAGTTTTGTTATGGACTGATTTAGCCAGCAAGATTTCATCATCACCACGAGTGATGACGGTAATAATGCAAGGGTTTACACGAGGATACTGGTGGTAGCGACAAGAAGGGCATACCATTGCATATTCGGTTGGATGAACTTCTGTCGGATGTCCACAGTGGCTACAAAACTTATGGTTACGTCGCCATTCAAGTAATTGAACAGCACGGCTCGCTTGCAAAAACTGTTCTTTCGACCAGCTGGTAATAAGCTGGCGAATTGGAACAAGTTGTAAGCCTTCGGGGATAGATTCCTCAGCAAGCAAGTCACGTGCAATGACTTGCTCATCATGAGTGAAAAGTAAATCACTTGCTAACTTTTCTACTTTGGGTAGTTGGAGATTCTGGTCAACCAGTAATTGTTGATGATGGAAAATATAAGCAAGTGATAATTCAGACATTAAGCTGCCTTTTTTTGAAGTTGTTGACTACTCGACAATGCTACATTAAACATGGATTGTAGAACAGGTTGTTTATTTTTTAAATTGTCAACTAACATGTCAATGCCTGCCAATACGTTAAAAATACAGTGAATTTGGTCTGTATTAAAAGGCTGGTTTTGTTCAAGTTGCTCTTGAACAAATTGGGCAGTTTGGAGTAAAGCATGTTGTTGAGTCGTGCTTCCTAAAAATTCGGCTGCACCCGCTAACTCTTTTAATGAACCTGCAATGGCTTCAATATTTTGTGTCTGGTCATTAGCGTATAAGCTAAGACTTTGGCAGATAAAATCAATTAAATTTTTTGTTTCGGTAAGCAAGGCTTGATGAGCTTCATCAAGACGATCTAAAGAAATAGCCGTATTATTCACGCTAAGTTGTAGACGATTTGACGTGTAATTGCGTACCAAAATACCAATTGAGTTCATGGCAGATAAAATGCTGTTCATCAGCTGCTGAGCATAGTTTTCGTCACTTAAAATGTTAAGTTGACTTAAACTGCTGGCTTGTTGAGAAAGCGCAGATGAGGCTTCATCAAGGTTTAGGAGTTTAAAGGTATGAGCCAGTTGTAAAAGATTCGCTTGTAGTTGCTGTGCTTTTTCAGGTGACATATTTTGGTAGTTGTATTCAATATCGTTTCGTACCTTATTCATTTCATCCAAGATTAATTGGCTGACTGTATGCATAGTGTCGAAGTCAGGACCAAAAAGATGACGACTTAAAACGAGTAATTGAGTGTCAGTTGGAGTTTCATCACCAATATGAAGTTGGCTACGAATATGGTGAGCAATCTCATCTTCTTGAGCGATGACAATACTTAAAATATCTGCGAATGCCGCTAAATTAGGTTCAAAACTTTCGGGTGCTGCCAAAAATAGAGCAATATGACTTTCAATATTAATCAGTACACGTAGGCGTGAATCATTTAAAAGTAGGTTATCAATATGGTTAAAAGCATAATTGACGAGCTGCCAATACTTTTGGCTTGGCTGAGTGTTCGCTATGCTGACCAAATAGGTTGCAATAAGTTTAAAGGCTTGAAAATTCTGAGCTGATGCTGTCTTTTTTAAAAATTGGTGTAGAGATAGTTTATATAGTTGATGGATGAATTGAGTTTTTTCCTTAATTAATATTTCAGGCAACGGCAATTCAAGCGAAGTATTTGCAAGTAAAGGGACAATAGCTTGTCCTGATGTAGTCAGTGGCTTATTTAAAGCTAATTCTAAATTATTTAAAGTCGTAAGGAGAAATTGTGGAACTTGTATTTCACGCAAACAGATAAATTCAATATAACGCTTTACCATGGTCGTGCCTTCGCTTAGGGCAACCACATCATCCGTATTAATTTGGGCTGGATTCGCAATAATTTTTTGCATCAACTCAGTCGAATATTGAGTGATTTTTGCAAGATAAGGAACATCAATTAAGCGTAGAACTTGAGTGCATTGCTTAAACTGTTCTAATGCATCATCAATACCAAAAGGGAGGGTTTGTTCTTCAATTAAGGTACTTACTGCACCTTCAACCAGTTTTATTGAACGATCAATTTCATGTTTAATGATGAGTAAAGCTGTTGGATCGAAATGAATCGACGTATGCTCAGACATAAACGTTCCCCTTTGCAAAAAATCAATTGTTATATTCGTAGTGCTCAATAATTTGAGCTAAAAATCTATGTGACTAATATAACTTAACTTGCAAAGGGGAAAAGCTAAAAACACTAAAGAATCAAAAATTTATTTTGCAAAAAGGCAAGGTTCTCCGTGTTTTTCCTCATATTCTTTGACCCAAGTCTCATGTGTATTTAACTCTTCATCTGAAGGGTAAATTACAGGGAGATCAATTTGAACTCTGCTTCTATTGGTTGTTTGCTGGCTATTTTCACTCTGAGATAAGGCATCTATATCAAAAGAAACCTGACCACCAGTCATTGCCAAGTAAACATCAGCAAGAATTTCAGCATCGAGTAATGCGCCGTGGAAAGTACGGTCACGTGCTGGAATTTCATAACGTCTTACAAGCGCATCAAGGGAGTTTTTTTGTCCCGGATGTTTGTTTTTCGCTAAAGCTAAAGTATCCGTTACCTCACATACTTCAGAAAGTGCAGGAAGCCCAACGCGTTTAAACTCCATATCGAGGAAGTTCATATCGAAGGTCGCGTTATGGGCAATAATCTCTGCACCTTTGAGATAATCAAATAAGGTGTCAGCAATGTCCGCATAGAGCGGTTTATCTTTTAAGAAATCATCACTGATCCCGTGGATGTTTTCTGAGTCTCCCACTGGTTTTTGTGGGTTAATATAAATATGAATCGAACTACCCGTAAGTTTACGGTTAATCATCTCAATCGCGCCCACCTCAATAATGCGGTCGCCATCTTGGAAATAAAAACCAGTAGTTTCCGTATCGAGAATGAGTTGTCGAGGACCTTGTAATTTTAATTTGGCTTCGGTCACAACGATTTGAGGATGAATGTTATTGGTTGGCTGCTTACTTTCTTGTTCGGCAGTTTCAACTTCAATAATTTCTTCGGTTACTTCAATCACCTCAACTTCTTCAGTTGCGTCAGCCAGATCAAACCCGAAAGGGTCATCTAGCAACCAGTCCTGTTCAGGCTTTTTTATATCTTGCGATACAGTGGCAGACTGTGGTTGCTTGAGTTCTTTCGCAGTTTTGTCTGCACCTAAATTAGCAAGCTGGTCTGCCATTTCATTGCCTGGATGTCCTGCATGGCCTTTAATCCAGTTCCACTCAATATTTCTACCTGCACATACAGCATCTAATTTCTGCCAAAGGTCAGGATTTTTTACATCTTTCCAGTTTTTCTTTTTCCAACCATGAATCCACTCAGTAATACCTTGCTTCACATAATTTGAATCTGTCCAGATAATCAAATGTGCATCGGCTGGGCAAAATGAAATACCTTCAATGGCAGCAGTGAGTTCCATACGGTTATTGGTCGTATCTGGCTCACCGCCAAATAATTTATGTTCACCCTGCTCGGTAATGACATATGCGCCCCAACCACCTAAACCTGGATTGCCACGACATGCACCATCAACATACAGTGTGATTGTTTGAGACATAAATCGAAACCTAAACTAAAAGAAAAAGAATTGAATATGGTGTATTGTATACGCAAAAAGTTCGGTTCCATCGTATCAAAGCAAGGTTTTTTTAATTTCTTGTAACATTTCCATGCAAATGACATTAAATTATTGCCTTGTCTATCTTGCATGCTTTACTACAATGGCATCGAAGACCTAGGGTTTGTGGGCAGACCCCAAAAAATATTACGCGAGTTGTTTGGAAGTTTTTATGTATAAACCAACCACATTTGTGTGGCAGCCATCTGCAGCATCATTGTTTAAAATTACCGTACTTAGCTCTGCGTTAGCTGCGTTGGGTATTACAACAGGCTGTTCATCGACTCCGCAATCTGCAAAAACCTCAAAATCGAAACAGGTCAGTGGTGCAGGTTATTTAGATGCGAGTAGTCTTGATTCATTAGAAGACTTACTTTCAGCAACTGATATGCGTGCTGTAGAGGGTGACCGTCTGCTTATTTTAAAGCACGGTGATGTCTGGAAACGTATGTCTGTTGGTTTCAAAATGGATTTGAACCATTGGGATTCACGCATTGAAGCTCAGCGTAGTTGGTTTATTTCTCGTCAGCCTTATCTTGATCGTTTAAGTGCCCGTGCAAGTCGTTACTTGTACCATACAGTTAAAGAAGCTGAACGCCGTGGTTTGCCGACAGAGCTTGCATTATTACCTGTAATTGAAAGTTCATATGACCCAGCTGCAACTAGTAGCGCCGCAGCAGCAGGTTTATGGCAGTTTATTCCGAGTACTGGCCGCATTTATGGCTTAAAACAAACAAGTATGTATGATGGCCGTCGAGATGTTGTTGAGTCGACTCGTGCTGCCTACGAGTTTTTAGGAAGCTTATATAACCAATTCGGTTCTTGGGAGCTTGCTTTAGCGGCTTATAACGCTGGACCAGGACGTATTCAACAAGCAATTAACCGAAATCAGGCAGCAGGTTTACCAACTGATTATTGGTCTTTAAAATTACCTCAAGAAACCATGAACTATGTTCCGCGTTTCTTGGCTGTTGCCCAAATTATTAAAAATCCAAAAGCTTACGGTATTTCTTTACCACCAATTGCAAATAGACCCCATTTCCGTGAAGTAACTTTATCTGCACCTTTATCTTTAAATGAAATTGCTTCTGTAGCTGGATTAAGCCGTTCGGAACTCTATGCATTAAACCCAGGATATCGTGGTGAGATGGTGGATCCTGCAAGTCCAATGCGTATCTTGATTCCAGCAGATTTAAGTCCTTCAATTGATAATAAATTAAAAGGTATGAAGTCTGGCGGTGGTTCAGGTTGGTGGGCAAATGTGACTTCACCATCTAAGCCAGATGTAAGTGCTTCAACATCTGTGACAATTAAAACTACGCCTGCAAATCAGGTTCAACCAGTTAAACCGTCAACACCTAGTAGAACAACGAGTAGCTCTACCACGGTAAAAACTTCAACTCCTCGTGGGTCTGATGCTTTAGCTGCGTTTGCAGCTTCGGCTGATGTACCAAGTGCTCCACGTATTCCTGTTGCTGTGACACCTGCGGCAAATATTAAGCAAGTGAAGACAGAGCCACCAATCTCGGCTGCAGAACGTGAAAAGATTTTAGCGGCAGTTCGAGCTGAAGGTGAGAAAGAAACAGTTCAACAAGCTTTAGAGCCACAACCAACGCAGGCTGAAAAAGACCAAGTAGTTGCCGAGTTAAAAGCTATTGCACCACAAGGAACAGAAATTGTTGATCCTTATGATGGCAAAATTAAGTTAACTGCGATTCAAACAAGCCAGTCAGTTGCAGAGCAACAAGGTAAAGAAGTAAGTAAAGGTTTTGCATATCCAAAAACTTTAGCTGAAGACGTGACTGTTGCTAACTCTGAAGATGGGCGTCGCAATAAAGACAAACCTTATATTAAAACAGATACAGATGTAGTGGTTGTGCAGCCAAAAGGCAAACGCAGCACCTATACAGTTTTACCGGGTGATACTTTAGCCGTTATTGCGATGAAAAACGGCGTAAACTGGCGCGATGTTGCTAAGTGGAACCAGATTGATCCAGAAAAGACATTATATGTTGGTTCAACGCTTTATCTTTATGACGCTAAGCCACAAGAAACTCAAACGACTTCAAAAAGCACAGCTAAACCAGATGTATATGTCGTTCAGGCTAACGATAGCTTAAGCGGTGTCGCAAATCAGTTTAATTTGTCAGTAAGACAATTGGCTGAATATAACGATTTATCAGTGACAGATGGATTATTTGTAGGGCAAAAACTACAGTTAAAAGAACCAAAGAATAGTCGCTCAAGTGCTAAAGCGGAACCTAAAGCAGTTCAGGCAAGTGCAAAGCGTATAGCAACTAAAAGCTATACTGTGAAGCGCGGTGAATACCTTAAATTAATTGCAGATCGTTATGCGCTCTCGAATCAGGAACTTGCTGAATTAACTCCGGGGTTAACTGCGGGCAGTAACTTAATGGTAGGCCAAAAAATTAATGTGCCTACACAAGATATTTCTGTAGATGAAGTTGCTGAAACTAAGGCTTCTAGTAAATCTGAGAAAGCGACGCAAAGTGTTTCTTATAAAACAGAAAGCTATAAAGTACAGCGTGGTGATACTTTATCGAGTATCGCAACTAAATCAAAAATTAGCCTAGCTGAGTTGGCTGAGCTAAATAATTTAAAAGCAAATAGCTATGTACAGCTTGGTCAAACTTTAAAGGTCCCAGCGGGCTTAAGTGTTCCAGAACAATACGTTGTACAGTCGGGTGATAGTTTAAATGCGATTGCAAGTAAATATAATTTGCAAACAAGCTATTTGGCTGACCTAAACGGTTTGTCTCGTACTGCTGGCTTGCGTGTTGGTCAACGCTTAAAACTAACAGGTACAGTTGAAGAAGCACCAACTAAATCTTCCAAAAATACTAAAGAAGAAACGCCAGAAACTTATACGGTTAAATCTGGTGATAGCTTAGGTAATATCGCTAATCGCTACCACTTGCAGCTAGATTACCTTGCTTCATTAAATGGTCTTTCACGCACCAGTAGCATTCGTATAGGACAACGCTTAAAGCTAACGGGTGATGTACCTACAGTTGAAACAGCTAAAGTAGATACTAAGTCTTCAACTAAAACAGTTGCGGCTGGTAAAAATACTGAAAGATATACTGTTAAATCTGGTGAGTCTTTAAATAGTATTGCGAGCCGTACGGGTATTTCAGTGCGTGAACTGGCTGAAATGAATGCATTAAAAGCAAATGCTAATTTACAACGTGGTCAAAATATTGTGATTCCAAAAACTGTGGTGGAATACAAGGTGAAGCGTGGCGACACCTTGATCGGCCTTGCGAGTAAATATGGTTTAGAAACCAATTTCTTGGCTGAGCTGAATAATTTAGCGCCTTCTACTCAGCTTCGCATTGGTGATGTGATTAAAGTGCCTAATTTGTAAAATAATTAGTCATTTATGCATACATTAAATTTTCAACTGAGCCTGCTAGTCGGGCTCAGTGTCATTTCCCATAGTGTTTTTTCTGCACAGCAAACCACTTCATATATAGCGATTCATTCTAAGCCTAAGTATTTAGAAATGATGGCTATGCCATATGCAAACCCTAATGCACCTAAAGGTGGTCTATTAAGTCAGGCAGCTCAAGGGACTTTTGATAACTTTAATAGTATGAATGGGAAGGGGAATGCTACAGAAGGCGTGAATTATCTTTTTGATACTTTAATGACCCAATCACTTGATGAGGTTGGAGTTTTATATCCGCTTTTGGCTCAGAAAGTGAGTTATGACCCAGAAAAAACACAATCAGTGACTTTTTATTTAAACCCTAAAGCGCGTTTTAGTAATGGGCAGCCAGTCACTGCGGCAGATGTTAAATTTAGTTTTGATGCTTATCAGACTAAATCTAATTTAGGTTTGCAAATGTACCTTGCTGATTTAGCAAAAACAGAAATAATAAACGCCTATCAAGTAAAGTTTAGTTTTAAGTCTACACATAACCCTAAAATGCCATTTATTTTGGCAACCTTACCCATTTATTCAAAAGCAGATTGGCAAAAAAAAGATTTTAGCCGAATTACCCTACAACCGATTATTGGTTCGGGGCCTTACGTGGTTGAACGAGTTGATCCGGGCAGAAGCATTAGTTATAAACGAAACCCGAATTATTGGGCAAAAGATTTACCTATTAATAAGGGGCGTTATAACTTTGACCGCTTGAGATATGTTTATTATCGAAATTGGGATATTGCTTTTGAAGGATTTAAATCTGGGCAATACACTTTGCATGAAGAAACTAATCCTAAAAAATGGATAACAGATTACCGTTTTCTAGCCGTAAAAGCAGGGTTGGTTACTCAATATAAGTTTCGTCATCATAATCCTATCGCCACTGAAAGCTATGTTTTTAATACGCGACGAAAACCTTTAAATGATATTCGTTTTAGACAAGCTTTAACCTATGCGTATGACTTTGAATGGCAAAATAAAGCTTTGTTTTATGGACAATATCAGCGCCTACAAAGTTATTTTGAAAATAGTGTATTAGCAGCAACAGACCGACCTTCAAAAACTGAATTAGAGTTGTTAAAGCCGTTATTGCCTAAGTTATCTCCAATCATGCAGCAAGGTGTTTTAGCAAACTGGAAATACCCAGTGTCAGATGCGAGTGGATTTAACCGTCAGAATTTGTTAACTGCACGGCAATTACTGATACAAGCTGGCTATAAAGTTAAAGAAGGGCAGCTATTTACGCCTGAGGGAAAGAAAGTTCAGCTCGAATTTTTAATTCAGCAAGATGGTAAACAACGAACACTTCTACCTTTTATTCGTAACTTAAAAAAATTGGGCATTGCAGTTAATTTGCGTCAGGTTGATGCTCCGCAATATTTAGAACGGACTCGCCGTTACGATTTTGATATTACCACAATGAATTTGCCGCAATCTCTAAATCCGGGAAATGAACAAACTCAGTTTTGGGGGAGTGTAGCCGCAGCTCAGGATGGAAATTACAATTATGCTGGAATTCGCAATCCAGTGATTGATCAAGTGATTTCAAAACTCGTTGCGAGTAAAAGTCGTGAACAACAGATTATTTATACTCGCATTCTCGATCGATTGCTTAGAGCTGGTTATTATCAAATCCCAACTTATGGTAAAGGTGAAAACTGGTATGCTTATTGGAATATGTATCAACAACCTAAAGTTAAACCAGCACTTTCTTCTGGGATAGAATATTGGTGGAGTGATACAAACAAAGCCAAAAAAGTTGCCAAATATCTACATCAACAATAAAAAGCACCAGCCATAAAGGAAATCCTGTTATATGGGTTCATATATTCTCAAGCGACTTCTTTTAATGATTCCCACATTGTTTGTCATTCTATTGATTAACTTTGTGGTTGTGCAAATTGCACCGGGTGGGCCAGTTGAGCAAGCAATACATCAGGCACAAAGCGATTTGGGAATTGGTCGTGCATTGAGTGCAGAAACTTATTATCAAGGTGCTCAAGGTTTAAGCCCTGAAATGGTTGAGCAAATTAAGGCTCAGTACGGCTTTGATCGTTCTGCCCCTGAACGATTTTTTCTAATGTTAAAAGGCTATTTAACTTTAGATTTTGGACAAAGTTTCTTTAAAGATAAACCGGTTGTGCAATTGTTGTGGGAAAAAATGCCTGTTTCCATTTCACTTGGGCTGGTGAGTACTTTGCTGATTTACCTCATTTCTATTCCTCTGGGAATTAAAAAGGCAAAGCAGCAGGGCTCTTGGTTTGATCGATCCACTTCTTTAGTGCTTGTGGTGGGGTATGCTGTACCAAGTTTTGTATTTGCGATTTTGTTAGTTGTTTTTTTTGCAGGTGGGTCTTATTTTCAATGGTTTCCATTACAAAACTTAGTATCAGATAACTTCCATCAACTTAGTTTCTGGGGCAAAGTTACCGATTATTTATGGCATATGACTTTACCACTGATTACCATGGTATTAGGTGGTTTTGCCAGTTTAACTTATTTAACTAAATACTCATTTTTAGAAGAACTCAATAAACACTACGTTTTGGCAGCCTATGCAAAAGGTTTGAACAGCCAACAGGTCTTATATAAGCATGTCTTTCGTAATGCTATTTTAGTTGTGCTCGCAGGGTTGCCAGAAGCGTTAGCGGGCATTTTCTTTGTGGGTAACCTGTTTGTAGAAATTATCTTTCACCTAGATGGGGTGGGTTTGTTGGGGTTTGAAGCCATTGTTCAGCGCGACTATCCTGTTATTTTTGGTGTTTTATTTTTCTTTACTCTATTTAGCCTGATTTTACGTCTCATTTGTGATGTGTTGTACCAATGGATTGATCCACGAATTCACTTTGATGCGCAAGGAGGCAAATAATGTCCTTGATTGTGCGGACACGATTACAGCGTTTTAGACAGCATAAATTGGGCTGGGCCAGCTTTATTTTATTTAGTCTGATTTTGGTTTTGTCATTAGCCGCGGAGCTGATTGCTAACGATAAACCGTTGTTAGTGAAGTATAAAGATTCGTACTATTTGCCTGTGTTGAAAACTTATCCGGAAACGACGTTTGGTGGAGTGTTTGAAACAGAAGCGGATTATAAAGACCCCGCTGTACAAGCGCTCATTGCTGCTAAAGGATGGGCAGTTTGGCCCCTCATTCAATTTTCATATCAAACGCCCAATTTAGACTTGGCAGTTCCTGTGCCATCACCACCTTCCAAGCAAAACTGGTTGGGAACAGATGATCAAGGACGGGATGTTCTTGCGCGTATTCTTTATGGCTTAAGAGTATCGTTGCTTTTCGGTTTAGCTTTAACCTTTTGTTCTGCTTTATTTGGAATTACCGTAGGTGCCATACAAGGTTACTATGGCGGTTGGGTAGATTTATTAGGACAACGTTTGGTTGAGGTCTGGAATGGCTTACCCATGCTTTTTATGGTCATGATTTTAGTCAGTATGTTTGTTCCAAATGTATATTGGCTATTTTTCATTATGTTGTTTTTCGGCTGGACCGTTTTGGTGGGCATTGTTAGGGCAGAATTTTTAAAAGCTCGTCAGCTTGATTACGTTCGTGCAGCCCAAGTTTTGGGAGTGACTGATCGTGCGATTATTTTTAGGCATATTTTGCCAAATGCGATCAGTTCGAGTTTGTCTCAGTTACCATTTATTTTAACAACTAATATTAGCGCTTTAACTGCTCTTGATTTTTTAGGATATGGACTACCACCCGATGCGGCCTCTTTAGGTGAATTATTGCTTCAAGGTAAAAATAATTTAGATGCGCCATGGCTAGCAATTTCAGGCTTTTTTAGTCTAGCGATTGTTCTTTCACTTTTAATTTATATTGGGGAGGCGGCGCGTGATGCTTTTGACCCAAGAAAATAATTTAAATACCACTTCAACATTATTAAAAGTAGAGCATCTTTCGGTTCAAACCAAAGACCAAAAGATTTTATTAGATGACCTGAATTTTTACTTAAGTGAAGGGGAAACACTGGCTGTTGTGGGCGAAAGTGGTTCAGGTAAATCGATGAGCTGCTTAGCAATAATGGGGTTGCTACAAGATAAATTAGAAATAACGGGGCAGGTCTGGATTGGTCCACAAAATATGCTTGAGCTAGATGAAAGAGCTCAATCAAATTTACGTGGTCGACAAATCGCTATGATTTTTCAAGAACCTGCTACTGCATTAAATCCGCTCCATCGGGTTGAAAAAATTATAGGGGAAAATCTTCTTTTATCTGGGTTTTCAAAACTTGAAGTTCAACAGCAAATATTTGAACTATTAAAAGATGTGGGAATTGTTGAACCAGAACAAATGTTAAAACGTTATCCTCATGAGCTTTCTGGTGGGCAAAGACAACGTGTCATGATCGCGATGACATTGGCGCTTCGGCCTAAAATTTTGATTGCTGATGAACCTACTACTGCGTTGGATGTGGTTTTGCAGATACAGATTTTAGAGCTATTAAAATCTTTGCAAGCAAAATATGGAATGGCACTTATTTTAATTAGCCATGACCTCAATTTAGTACATCGTTATGCTGAGAAACTTATTGTATTGCAAAGAGGGCGTGTAGTAGAGCAAGGTGAACTGAGCCAAATCTTTGCAAATCCTAAAACAAGTTATACAGCAGAATTATTAGATCATAATTTTGGAAAAGTAGAATCTAGACCGGCTCAACAGAATGTTTTATCAGTTCGACAGCTCAGCGTGCAGTTTCCTATAAGAAAAGGAATTTTAAATCGCATTCAAGGATATTTTACCGCAATAGAAGATTTGAGTTTTGATCTTGCTCAAGGTGAATCGCTTGGGGTAGTTGGTGAAAGTGGTGCTGGTAAGTCATCCTTAGCCCTCGCTTTGGTTCAGCTTATTCAGAGCAAAGGGCAGATTGTTTTTTTAGGTCAAGATTTAAATCAGTTACGGCCAAAAGCTTTGCGTTTGATGAGATCTGATTTTCAACTTGTATTCCAAGACCCTTTTGGTAGTTTAAACCCGCGTATGACAGTAGGGCAGATTATTGCGGAAGGGTTAAAGTTAAAAGCTGTGGATGATGGCGAGATCAAACAGCAAATTGAATCTGTGTTGATAAAAGTTGAATTAGCTGAAGATTTTCAACATCGTTACCCACATGAACTTTCAGGTGGACAGCGTCAACGTGTCGCCTTAGCCAGAGCTTTGGTGATGCAACCGAAACTTTTAATTCTGGATGAACCTACATCGGCGTTAGATCGGACCACTCAAAAAGCCATGATCAAGTTGTTGAGACAATTACAGCAAATTGAGCAGTTAAGTTATATTTTCATTAGCCATGATCTCAATATAATAAAAGCACTTTGCCACAAAGTGATGGTATTACGTCATGCAAAAGTTGTTGAATATCAGGAAACTGAACTTTTATTTTCTAAGCCTCAAAGTGAATATACCAAGCAGTTAATTACAGCATTCCTTTAAAGCTATTTTTTTAATTAACTGTTTTATATAAATAAATTTTGGTTAAACTTCTAATGCAAAAAGTTGCATATTTTTATGTTCTTTAAAATTGACATGTGCTATTGTCAGTTATCGATTATGTCTTGACACGCTCAATAACTGATTTAAATTAGAGTAATTGCTCTATAATTCAAAAAAAGAGGTTAACCATGAACCAGATTGCTCAACCCATCACAATTCGTAATACCACCTTTAAAAACCGAATTATTAAAGGTGCAATGAGTGAAGCACTTGCAAATTATGAGGGCCAGCCAAATGACTTACATCTGGGTTTATATGGTGCATGGGCAAAAGGTGAGCTTGGCTGTGCAATTACTGGCAATGTCATGGTAAATGCCGGAGCAAAAAATGAACCGGGTGTTGTTGTTATTGAAACTGAACGTGATCTAGAGCGCTTAAAAGAATGGGCGGCATTAGGTAAAAAATATGGCATGGTGCAGTTGATTCAATTGTCGCACCCAGGTCGTCAGTGTCCAAAAGGCTTAAATAAAGAAACCGTAGCGCCATCAGCGGTACCTTTTAGTCCAGCTTTAGCAACCATGTTCGGAACGCCACGTGAACTTACTCATGATGAAATTCTAGATATTATTAAACGTTTTGCGACAGCAGCTCACATCTGTGAAAAAGCAGGTTTTGAAGGGGTGCAATTACACGGTGCACATGGTTATTTAATTAGTCAGTTTTTATCGCCATTAACTAATAAGCGTACAGATCAGTGGGGCGGTTCAGTTGAAAATCGTACTCGTTTTTTACTAGAAGTTTATAAAGCGGTACGTGAAGCGACTTCAGATAATTTTATCATTTCAGTGAAGCTTAACTCGGCTGACTTCCAGCGTGGCGGTATTAGCGAAGAAGATGTAATTTCAGTGTTTAAAGCAGTGGATGAAGCTGGTATCGATTTAATTGAAATTTCAGGTGGTACTTACGAGGCACCAGCAATGGCTGGGGCTAAGGCCGACAAACGTAAAGCAAGCACGATTGCTCGTGAAGCATATTTTTTAGATTTTGCTGAAAAAATCCGTCAGCATGTTAAGTGTAAGCTTATGGTGACAGGTGGGTTCCGTACTGTAGAAGGCATGAATGCTGCACTCGCAAGTGGAGCATGTGACTTTATTGGTATTGCTCGTCCATTTGCAGTAGAAACTGATTTAGCAGAACGTTTAATTGCAGGACAAGATGTTCGCTATGCAGTAAAACCAATTAAAACAGGTTTACCATTTGTCGATAAGATGGCAATTATGGAAATTATTTGGTATGCCGCTCAATTTAAAACCATTGGTAAGGGTAAAAAACCAAATCCAAAACTTTCACCACTGGTGGTGTTTTTAAATTATGCCAAAGGCAATATTAAAGCGGTGATTCAAGGACAAGTGAATTCACGTAAGTCTGCGTAGATAAATTACCAAGCCGTAGTCCAGTAAGCTTTAAATATAGAAGCAGACCATTGTCCTTTAATTAAAGCATTTTTAAAGGCAGGTCTGTTTTCTATTTGAGCCAGATAACGATGTATATGTTTAAATTGGCTGTAATTTGGTGAGCAAGCCAGTAATGGAAACCACATCAAAATATCAGCAGTAGTAAACTGATCTCCGGCAAACCATAAGTGGTGCTCTAAATGTTTATCAATCATGCTCATGTGTCTTTGTAATGATTGGTTGAGATAGCCTTGATCAAATCCATATTTTAAAAACTTTGGGACGAAACGAATTGGAAAAGGCGTGCGTTCTGCAATTTGGTGAAAGATTTGTTTGAGTACCAAATCGGGAATGAATGTCGCCTCAGAATAATTTTTCCAATAATAAAAATTTTGCAGTTGTTGGCTTAATAGGCTGTTCGGACCTAATTGTGGGTGTAAATGAGATAGGTAATCTAGGATTGCTGAGGTTTCAGCTAAGATAGAAGTCTTTCCTTGTTCAATAATTTCGATAGTTGGAAATTTTGATAATTGATGAGGTGAGCTTTTATCTTTGTCTATGCCTGAATGATCTTTAATAGTGAGCTCATAGTTGAATCCTAATTCTTCTAAAAACCAAATAATGCGTTGAGAGCGTGAATTTTGTAAGTGAAATAATCGAATTTGCATGTCATCTTCAAATTATAGTTTTGACCTATTTTTAGTATAGGACATCATTTAATTTTTAAAAATATTAATAAATCAATAAATTATGTTTTTATACAAGAGCAGCTGAATAAAAAGCCATTACCTTAAAAAAGCAGTGGCTTTTTAGTATTTGATATCCCTAGTGAGATTTTAAGTTAGGTTATCGCTGTGAAACGACTGTCTATTAGGTGCCTTTAGAGTTTAGAACGTATAACTCATACCCACTTGAACCGTGCGTGATTCACCTGGATATGCATATAGATTAAAAGCGCTTTCATCATAAACTTTGTCAAAAAGATTTTTCAGATCTAAGTTAATACGAAGTTTTGGTGTTGCCTGATAATAAGAAACCAAATCTGTAACCGCATAACCTTTCATGGTGTAAGTACTATTTGCTGTTTGACCTGCACGTTTATCAATATATTTTTGATTAATGCCCAAACCTAAGCCTTGTAAAGGGCCATCCTGAAATTCATAGATATTTAAAAGATTAAAACTATTCTTTGGAATATTGGCTAAAGCGGTTCCTTTTTGCAGAGTATTGTCTTTAGTCACTTCAGCATCTGTATAGGCATATCCACCAATAATTTTCCAAGCTGGAGTGATTTGTCCCGCAACATTTAGCTCAACACCACGGCTACGAACTTCGCCAGCAGCAACTTTATAGGCTGAATCTACAGGATCGAGAGTTAAGACATTTTCTTTTTTTGCATAAAAAATTGCAGAGTCAACCGATAGCATATTGTCGAGTGTTTGCCATTTAAAGCCTAACTCGTAAGCCATGCCTTCCTCTGGGTCAAATCCCTCTCCATTACGGCTAGCATCAGTGTTAGGTTTAAAAGATTTTGCAGCATTGCTATAGATTGAAAGGTCATCACGGGCTTTAAAAACTAAACCTAAACGCGGAATAAATGCATCATGACTGGTATTCCAGTTTGCCGTATTCGGTAATAGGTTTTTGTAATCATGTTCGTAGTGCTCAAAACGCAAACCCAGCAGTGCACTTAAACGCTTATTTAAATCGATTTGGTCCTGTACAAAAAGGGCTGTTGTTTTTAAATTTTCGCGGTCATGGGTCGTAATATTTTTAAGTTCAGGGAGAGGTTGGCCTAAAACTGGATCATAAATATTGATCGGGTAGTTATTTGACTTAGCATCTGAACGAATAATATATGACTTATAATCATAATTTTCATATTCAAGCCCTGTCACTAAAGTATGAGCTAGACCTAAAAGTTGGAAATTACCTGTTAGATTAATTTGGGCATCGGTATCTTGCCATTTTAATTCGCGATAGTTGTAATTTCGGTTTAAAGTTTCTCCATCAGCCTGTATGCCATTTGCCTCTACCGCATAGCCATGCAATTTGCCATTTAAATATTGCACACCAGCATTTAGCTTCCAGTCATTACCAAGGTCGTGCTCGACTCGTAATTGAGTCATATTGTTATCATTGTAGAGTCGGTTGTTGTATTTACCTGTTTCCCATAAATAGGTTTCGGGTGAACTATTAAAAGACTTCTGGCCTGCATAGCGTGTTTGGCCACGATCAAGCGGATGCTGATTTCGTAAAATATCGGCTTCAAAAGTAACTTTGGTTGCATCAGAAGCTTGCCATTGAATGACTGGTGCAATTCCATAACGTTTAGATTCGACATGATCGCGATAACTATCGCCGCCTTCTGCAATCACATTTAGGCGATAACCGATGTTTTCGGCATTTGGGATAGTACCTGTGGTGTCTACCGTGGTGCGGTATAAACCTTCACTGTTAAGCTGCGCGCCCAAAGTGGTTTGTTGCTCAGACTTTGGTGTTTTAGAAATTAAGTTGAAAGTACCACCTGGGTCACCACGACCATATAAGCTAGAAGAGGGTCCACGTAAAACGTCTACACGTTCAATAGTGTTGCTATCTGGAGCATTTGGATAACCACGGTTAATCGGGAATCCATTACGATAAAATTCACCGCTAGTGAAACCACGAAGGTTAAAGCCTGTTAACCCTTGGCCGCCAAAATTATTAGCACGAGTCACACCGCCAGCTAAATCAAGTGCTTCAATCAAACGTGTCGCGCCAATATCTTCAATTACTTTTTGAGTCACTACACTGACAGATTGTGACGTATCTTTTAATGCGACTTCACTACGTATTGCGCTACTTGAACTATCGACTTTATAAGTTTGGTCAGCAGCTTGTTGGGCTTTAATCTTAATGGTAGCAAGCGTTGTTGATGAACTATTGGTTTCTGCAAAAGCGCTTGAGATACAGCATAGTTGAGCGATGCTCAGGGAGAGGAGGCGAAGCTTAAGATCCATTTAAAACCTTTTTGATAATAAATATCAGTATAAAAATAAGAATTATTATATTGTAAATCTATGTAAAGGAAATACCTGATCCGTGATATATGTGTACAAGTGTATTTTATTAGGAAATACAAATGGCAAAAAATTAAACAACAAGAATTGATTAGTTTAAATAATTATAAATTACAGACTAAAATAGAGTATCAAATACATAGAACAATAGCCTTTAAAATCAAATAAATAATTTATAGCTAGCCGTTTCTAATTGTATTTTTGAAAATCAAAATAGTTTTTATATTTATTTAGGGGAAATTCGATGTTTGCGATTGTTGGTATATTTTTAATAGCCATTATGATATTGGCAATTTTAAATGTTTTAAAGAAAGGGGAAAGCAAAAATAGAAATGCAAAACGTAACCCAATTAAGGGAAAGCGTATTATTACTATGAATGAACAACCTACTTTTATGAAACTAAAGGAAGCTTTGCCTGAATATATTATTTTGGCGCAAGTTGCTTTCAGTGCTTTCATGACAGCACAAGGATACGCGACGCGTAATTTATTTAATCGCAAAGTTGCTGATTTTGTTGTGTTGGATAAAGCATTTAATATAGTTGCTATTGTTGAACTGGATGATTCTAGCCATAAGGGGAAAGAAAACCTTGATGCAGAGCGAGATGCTTTAATTCAAGAAGCTGGTTTTAAAGTCATACGCTATAAACGAACACCAGAATTGGCACAAATACATAGTGATTTTAATATTGCATCGAGTTCATTAGCTCAAGTTTCAATAGAACCAGTTTTAACAAAAACAAAGTTAGTTGCTGATGCAATAATTATTGAGATAGATGATCCAAGTTTACAACCCACTCAACATATTGATGAAGTAAAGTTGAATTCTTGATTTTGAAAATAAGAAATTTATCTCATGAATGATATTTGAAGTGAGATAAAATAATTTGGAGATAGGATTCTTTATAGATAGAAAGAATATGGCGTCCCTACGGGGATTCGAACCCCGGTTACCGCCGTGAAAGGGCGATGTCCTAGGCCTCTAGACGATAGGGACGTTGAGGATGGCGGTATCTTAAGAAGCCGCCACCAAACTGTCAAGGAGGTAAGGTGACAGTTTGTTCAAAATATAGCAAAACAGTTCAGCAGTCTTCTGAGTATCGTACAAAGCAGAGTGTGCTTCTTTACCATCGAACTCAATTCCAGCTTGAATACAGGCTTTAGCAAGCACAGTTTGTCCAAACATAACAGCACTTAAAGTAACCGTATCCATCACTGAAAAACTATGGAATGGGTTTTGGTTTTTTGTGCTTGTACGTGCAATTGCTGCTTGCACAAAACCAAGGTCAAAATGCGCATTGTGGCCCACTAAGACGGCATGTGTACAATGTTGCTGTTTACGAACTTCATTCACCGATTTAAAAATACGGCGTAATGCAGTGCGCTCATCTTCAGCCATTGCAATACGCATTGGATTGAATGGATCAATACCAATAAAATCTAGCGAACGGCGATCGAGATTAGCCCCTTCAAACGGGTTAATATGTGCATGAAATGCTGGACCAGGGACAAATTGTCCCTGAGCATCATACACAATTGGAATGCACGCAATTTCTAGCAATGCATCTGTCTGGGCATTAAAACCTGCCGTTTCAACGTCAACAACAACAGGTAAGAAGCCACGAAAACGTTGGCCAATGACCGGGACAGAGGTTTCTTGTGTCACACTTTTCTCCATTGCAGCGTTTTCCCGGCATGCAGCGGGATAATTTTTTGATCATCTAAATAATCAAAAGATTCTGGAACGAGGTTATCTTCTTTTACCAAAGTAATGGTAGAAGTATTACGTGGTAGGCCGTAGAAGTCTGCGCCAAAGTGGCTAGCAAAACCTTCTAAACGTTCTAGTTTACCCACTTGGTCAAATGCTTGAGCATAAAGTTCAATTGCATTAGGCGCACTATAACAGCCCGCACAGCCACACGCATTTTCTTTTGCATTTTGCGAGTGAGGAGCACTATCTGTACCCAAGAAAAATTTAGGGTTACC
The DNA here is from genome assembly GCF_013009345.1 of Acinetobacter geminorum. Lineage (GTDB taxonomy): Bacteria > Pseudomonadota > Gammaproteobacteria > Pseudomonadales > Moraxellaceae > Acinetobacter > Acinetobacter geminorum. The sequence goes on from NZ_JABELE010000010.1 coordinate 159,545, forward strand.
GCTCGTTGCAACTTCAAGCAAAGTGGTCTGGTGAGTTTGACGCTTTAAAATTGGCAAGCAATAGAAATGCGGTTTAATACCACCAACCAACATATCATTACGGTTAAATAATAAATGCTGAGGCGTAATCGTTGCAGCGACATTGCGATCTTGTTCTAAAACAAAGTGCGCAGCATCGCTTGTTGTGATGTGTTCAAGTACCACTTTAAGCTTTGGAAACTGTTTTAATAACGGTGATAAAACTTCGTCTAAGAAGCGTTTTTCACGGTCAAAAATATCAACGTGGTTATGAGTCACTTCACCATGAAGTAATAACGGAACTTGATGCTCTTCTAGTTGCTCAATGACCGCATAAACTTTACGAATGTCACTTACACCGTTATCAGAGTTAGTGGTCGCGCCCGCTGGATAAAGTTTAATGGCATTTACATGTCCAGATTCTTTAATTTTACGAACTTCGTCTGGTGAGGTGAAATCAGTAAAATAAAGCACCATACGTGGGTCAAAGTTAAGACCCTCTGGAACATGAGCAAGAATACGTTCACGGTAAGCCAATGCTTCTTCCACAGTTTTTACAGGTGGAACAAGGTTTGGCATACAGATCGCACGAGCAAATTGTTTGGCCAAATCAGGTACAGTACGTTTTAATGCTAAACCATCACGTAAATGTGCATGCCAGTCGTCTGGCTGGAGCAGGGTAATAGAATCCAAGGCAGTTCAAACTTCGAAATAAAACAAATGATAATCGATAAAGTGTGAAAATGGTAACGAGAATTACGGACAAATGGCAAAATAAAGCGGCAGAGGCCTTAAAAAATAATGTTATATTTTGTTAATGTGTAATGGGCAGGAATCAAGTAGTGGTAAATAGGGGAAATGTACATGAATTACTCAAAGCAAAGGAAGAAATAGAATATTTAGTAACTCTACATACCCATCGTTATGCCAACATGCCTTTACCACACCAATTAGAAAAAAAATTCTGGTGTCTGAATCTTGAGCGAACTAAACAAAATATCTCAAAATTTTTAGCAAGTGGTGTTTTAACCTATCTTATTTTTATTTTGTTGGTGTTGCCAACCGACTACTTAGTGATAGGTAAGCCTTATATTACTCTGGACTTTATTCATTGTTTATTAAGTGCAATGAATATTGCGCTTGCGCTCTTACTATTTTGGATTTTTGCCAAATCTAAAAAGCTCTCCGAGCACTTTTATTTTGCTGCATGTAGCATTGTTTTTTTTAGCATTATTACAAGTGCAATGTTGTTGCTAAGCGTCGGAAATATGGCGCTTAAAAATCAGTCGATGTTGCTACTTTCATTTTTATATATGCTTGGGTTTATCTTAAGTGGGATCAAGCCACTACATATGCTGTATGTAGGCTTATCAGCAGCAATATTGGTTTTTATTTTTCTTAATTTACTCAACGTAAATTGTGATTATATTGCACTTGGTCGAGCCTTGTTCGGTACTTGTATTTTAGGTTTTTCAATTAGCACCATGCTTATCTCTAGGGAAAGAAGTCTTTTTTTAAATAATCAGCTTGCTGAACTTAATGAACAAATTTTACGTATTGAGGCATCTGAATTGCTTCATTTAAGCCAGCAAGACGCACTGACTAATATCTCAAATCGACGTACTTTTGATGAGATGTTCGACTTTTTTTACTATCGTGCAAAACAAGAAAAGCGACCATTGGCCGTTTTGTTTATTGATATCGATTTTTTTAAAAATTATAACGATTTTTATGGACATCAAATGGGGGATAAAGTTATCTCATCTATTGCTGCTGCAATTAAAAATTCGATTCGGCATGTTGATTTTGTTGCCCGCTATGGAGGAGAAGAGTTTGTCGTGCTGTTACCGAAAACACCAGCTCAAGGCGCCTATGCAGTGGCTGCAAATATTTATAAAGCGATTGAGCGACAAGCCATTCCTCATGCAGCATCTTTAGTCTCTAAGCATGTCACGATTAGTTTAGGTTTTACTGTCTATACAGAAGGTTTTAAAGTAAATCAGGAAAAATTAATTCAAGCTGCGGATCAAGCTTTATACCGAGCTAAGCAGCTTGGACGTAACCAGATTTATTATCAACCTTTGGAAGTGGCTGAACTTGCGTGAGCACAAATATTTGAAATAAAAAAGCCACCTGTGTCGGTGGCCTTTTATTAAGTAAGAAAATTATTTTTTCTTGCTATCGAGTTGTGGCACAGCAGAACCTTGACCGATTGAAAGCAAACCAGCATCTGTATAGATACCAAGTTTTGCACGTGTATCGGTAATGTCGAGGTTACGCATAGTCAACTGACCAATACGGTCCATTGGCGTAAACATTGAATCGCCTTTTTCCATTGTTAAACGTTCAGCTTCGTACGTTAAGTTTGGAGATTCAGTGTTCATGATGGTGTAGTCATTACCACGACGAAGTTCAAGAGTTACTTCACCAGTAATCGCTTTAGCAACCCAACGCTGTGCAGTTTCACGCAACATAAGTGCTTGAGAGTCGAACCAGCGGCCTTGGTAAAGTAAACGACCTAAACGTAAACCGTTAATGCGGTATTGTTCGATCGTATCTTCATTATGAATACCAGTAACCAAACGCTCATAAGCAATATGAAGAAGAGCCATACCTGGTGCTTCATAAATACCACGAGATTTCGCTTCGATAATACGGTTTTCGATTTGGTCAGACATACCTAAACCATGACGGCCACCAATACGGTTTGCTTCAAGAATAAGCTCTACCGGATTGTCAAAAGTTTGACCGTTTAATGCAACAGGTACACCTTCTTCAAAACGTACAGTCACTTCTTCTGGAGTAATTTCAACTTCATCTTTCCAGAAAGCAACGCCCATAATTGGGTCAACGATTTTGATACCAGCATTTAGGTATTCAAGATCTTTTGCTTCGTGAGTCGCGCCCAACATGTTTGAGTCAGTCGAGTACGCTTTTTCTTTTGACATTTTGTAGTCAAAACCGTTGTCGATCAGGAACTGTGACATTTCTGCACGGCCACCGAGCTCATCGATGAAGTTTTGATCTAACCAAGGCTTATAAATTTTAAGATTCGGGTTAGTCAATAAGCCATAACGATAGAAACGTTCAATATCGTTACCTTTATAAGTTGAACCGTCACCCCAGATGTTTACGTCATCTTCTTTCATTGCAGTAACTAACATTGTACCTGTTACTGCACGACCTAATGGAGTCGTATTGAAATAAGGAACACCACCTGTACTGATATGGAATGCACCACACTGAATCGCAGCAATACCTTCAAGCGCAAGTTGTAAGCGGCAGTCAATTAAGCGAGCTTTTACAGCGCCGTATTGTTCTGCTTTCTTTGGAATTGCATCGTAGTCATCTTCATCAGGCTGACCTAAGTTTGCAGTATATGCATAAGGTTCTGCGCCTTTTTGTTTCATCCACAATAAGGCAGCTGAAGTGTCTAGGCCTCCGGAGAAGGCAATCCCAACTTTTTTGCCTACTGGTACATGCTGCAAGATAGTTGCATTATCAGTCATTGCTAATCCTAACATTTATGAAAAAGACCCCATATAGGCGGTCTTGAGAATTCTGAATGGCGGCTATTGTAGCACTATTCATGGTGCTTTTTTTCGCAAAAAAAGCATTAATTCACTTGTTCTGATTTGAAGTTTTAATTTGATAAAAAATATAAGGCTATTTATAGAATAAGAAGAAGTGAATGAAGTATTGTTCTTTAATAAATGGATTGACCATAAGCTCCGATAAATTTCTTTGCTTGGTCATCCAAAATTATCAAAAAAGTATTAAAGTACTATGCAACAAGTTGCAAAAAATTATTGGGACGCAGCATGACAAGTTACGCCAATTTATTAAAACCATTACATCTAGGCTTTACCACCATTAAAAACCGTGTGGTGATGGGTTCTATGCATACGGGGCTTGAAGACCGTTTTTACAATTACCCAAAGCTGGCAGCTTATTTTGAAGAGCGCGCAAAAGGTGGGGTTGGCCTGATTGTGACAGGTGGTATTTCACCGAACCGTCAAGGATGGTTAGCACCTGCTGGCGGAACCATGAATAGCTTATTTGATATTCCACAGCATCGTCTGGTTACACATGCTGTGCATAAACATGGTTCTAAAATCTTAATGCAAATTTTGCATGCGGGCAGATATGGTTATCAACCGTTTGTAGTGTCTTCAACAGCCATTAAATCTCCAATTTCCCCATTTAAACCACGCCAGCTTTCTGAAAAAAATATTCTGAGCACAATAGAAGATTACGCACAGTGCGCTGACATTGCCAAAAAAGCAGGTTATGACGGTGTCGAAATTATGGGCTCGGAAGGTTATTTAATTAACCAGTTTTTAAGTCGTCACGTGAACCAGCGGACTGACCGTTGGGGTGGTGAAATTGAAAACCGTATGCGCTTTCCAGTCGAGATTGTTAAAGCGATTCGTGCCAAAGTCGGTGAGAAGTTTATTATCTGTTTCCGCTTGTCATTACTTGATTTAGTCCATGACGGTAACACCATGCAAGAGGTGGTGACTGTAGCCAAAGCTTTAGAAAAAGCAGGGGTGACTTTATTAAATACCGGCATTGGCTGGCATGAAGCTCGAGTTCCGACCATTGTAACATCTGTGCCTCGTGCAGCTTTTGTCGACTATACTGCTCATGTAAAACAACATATCTCTATTCCGATTATTGCGTCAAATCGCATTAACATGCCTGAAAATGCCGAAGAAATTTTGGCAACTGGCAAAGCAGATATGGTTCAAATGGCACGCCCTTTATTGGCCGATGCGTTTTGGGTAAATAAAACTGCGACTAACCGTGTTGATGAAATTAATACCTGTATTGCATGTAACCAAGCCTGTTTAGATCATGCTTTTAAAAATAAGCGTGTGTCTTGTTTGGTTAACCCACGTGCAGGACATGAAACTGAACTGGTCTATTTAAAGACTAAACAGCCTAAGCGAATTGCAGTTGTGGGCGGCGGAGTAGCGGGTATGTCGGCGGCAACTGTTGCTGCAAGCCGTGGCCATGCAGTGACGCTGTTTGAGGCAACTTCAGATGTAGGTGGTCAGTTTAACTTTGCCAAAGTTGTACCGGGCAAAGAAGAATTTCACGAAACGATCCGCTACTTTAAAGTCCAACTGGAAAAAACTGGAGTGGACGTACGTTTAAATACTCGCGTAAATCGTGAGCAGCTTGAACGCGAAGGTTTTGATGAAGTGATTGTTGCAACAGGTGTAATCCCTCGTGCATTAAAAATTGAAGGAAGTGACGCGCCACAAGTCCTTTCTTATGCTCAAGTTTTGAAAGGGGCAGAAGTCGGGCAAAAAGTTGCAGTGATTGGTGCGGGTGGTATTGGTTTTGACGTGTCAGAGTTTTTACTTAAACCGCCACATCAACCACAGCCTCAACCTTTGGCTGATTGGCAACGTGAATGGGGTGTAGATCCAGATCCGAACTATGTTTCTGAAGGTGGTATGCAGCCGCCTGAAGTTGAACCAGCAATCCGTGAAATTTATTTACTACAACGTAAAACAACACCACTTGGTATTGGCCTTGGCAAGACTTCGGGTTGGGTACACCGTGCACAGCTTAAAAAGCATGGCGTACGTATGCTGCGTGGTGTGCAATATAAAGCAGTCACTGATGAAGGGCTTTGGATTGAGCATAATGGACAAGATCAACTTTTACGTGTAGACACTGTGGTGGTGTGTGCAGGTCAAGAGTCGGTAAAAGACTTGATGCCAAAAGAAGGTGAGTCGACTATAGCGAACTACCATATTATTGGTGGTGCAAAGCTCGCAGCAGAGCTAGATGCGAAGCGTGCGATCAAAGAAGGAGCAGAATTGGCTGCGCAACTGTAAAATTGATGAAACAATATGCACTTGAACACAAAGCGATGATATTTTTCTTGAATAAAATGAATAAGCTTTGTATTCTTACGCACATGGAAGCGTGGCAGAGCGGTTTAATGCACCGGTCTTGAAAACCGACGAGGGTGTGAGTCCTCCGTGAGTTCGAATCTCACCGCTTCCGCCAAATTCGAAAAGCCCCTGTTAATAGCAGGGGCTTTTTTTATATCTATTATTTTACCCCTCATCTTACCCTCCATAAAAATTTGGATTGAGTTGGGCAAATTTAGTTTTCATCTTAATTTTATATTGTGTAGTTAATCGCACCCTCATAATGGTCAATATCTTGTAATTGTTTGATGAATTCTTTCGGGGCGACTATTGCTGCTATATGTATAATTATGGGTAGAATAGCTCCTTATAATACTAATCCCTTTGCATCACTAACTTGCAAAGTAAAATCGCCTGATATGTACCAAATTTAAATTAAGAGATATGGATAATTCATGAATTTAATAAATCACAGTAGTAAGTTCTTTCTTGCAATTTTTCTTATGATGAATCTTTCAAATACATATGCAGCAAAAATACAGGCTGTAGATGCTGGAGTACAGGAGGGTGCTGTAGATGTAATGGGAGCTGCTGGAGCAGAAGATTTAGGTGGGCAAGAGGATATATGCCGTGCTGACGAGGCATGTGATGTTGCATCTGCTGTTTCTGAAGATGAAATGTACGGTGGCATTCAACAAGAATATGTCGTAAAAGGCTGTAAGGTAACAATCTACAACGATGGGCCTGTGAAAATGGTCAATGTAAAGACGGATCAACCATGTGATGCTCCACTTCCTAAAGACCATAAATTTTCTAGATAGTCTCTGTGTACCTATAAATTATTTTGTGCGCCTTTCTGTTTTTTCTCAAAATCATGAACCATTCGAATACGCTCTTCGGTTGCAGGATGAGAGGATAAAGCATCAAGAACAGCTGTAGATAATTTATTAGCTGAAGATTCTTCTTGAGAAGTTGCTGGGTTGGCCTGACTCTTTTTATCGATACCTTCTTCTGTTGTATCGCTTAAACGTTGTAAGAAATTTGCAAAGTGCGAGACTTTTATATGCTTCCTATCCATCAGCTGTAAAGCATATAGATCGGCTTCGGACTCAAATTTACGTGAGTAATTTGCACCAATCATAGCGGCAGGTAATGACGTAAATAAGTCTGAATTATCTCCGGTCATTGCAATGTATAATATACTTAGGCCTAAACTCGTTAACCCTTGTTGCAAACTATGGCGATAAACCAAATGGCCTTGTTCATGGGCTAATACGCCTAAGATTTCCTGATTCGTATGCGCTAATTTGATCAGTTCATCTGTGATAATAATCGTATTATTGGGTAGCGCTACAGCATTTGCCCCTAACTGATTACCTTTACGGAAGACTAATTTGGCTGGTTTGTTTTCAGCAACAGTATTCAAATATTGTTTAGTAATTTGATCTTTTTGAGTTTGTGCTAATTGGCTGGGTGCAGTCCAATTATTTAATACGTAATTCTCGGCTTCATCACCTAGTTTCTTTAAAGTATTCTCAGGTAATTGAAAAGCAAGATAATGGGACGTTGCTGGAACCCCCCATTTGACTAGACTGATCGCAAAAGTAATCACAAAAATTACACTAAAAAGAATAAGACCCGGAGAACGTTCAAATTTCCAGATCGAATGTTGAACCTTTTTAGTTGTGTAATTAAACCATTCAGGTAATGCACTATGAAATTCAATCCGTGCATCATCAGATAATTCAATTACTGGGTGTAACTGTCCCAGCGCACCAATCAATTTCATATCAGTATATTGATAATGACGCTGAAGTTCTAATTGCTCACCATACCGAATTAGAACTTCAGATTCAGATTGAGCTGAAATCTGAGCAGGGTATGGTTTAGAAACTAGGCCATCATAGAAAGTGATATCTACTGCGTGGGACATAAATTATTAAACTCAGATTATTATAAGGAGATGTCGATATCAAAAATATCACTGATTTCTTCAGCTAAAGCACTTTGCTCTTGTTGAGCTAGATTCATCATTTGATCTGGATCATCTAGTAAAATTAAACTCATCGATTCAATCTGATATTTGTGAATACGAACTGCAGCCCAAGCAGACATTAAACCTATGGTTAAGATTTTTACAATCCAGTTTGATGCTACAATCCATGCAAAACGCCATTGATTACAGTCTGTTTTAAATTGACTGTTTCCAACTGTAGTATTGTTCCATGTCGTAATAAAAATACGTGCAGCGATTAATGGATAAATAAATAATCCAATAAATGCATATACAGTAAATATTCCGAAGAATATAGCGTTTGGTGAGAACCCAGAAATTGTTCCTGCCATAGCAAAGTAAATGATTGAAAAAATAGCAATTATACCAATTGCAATAAAAACTGGTATATAAACTGCAGCCATATATGCAGACCATTTCGCGTTTAATTTAAAATTTAATTGTCCAGCATATAAGTTGTTAAGATAATATTTTTTATATAGCCAAATAGCTACAGGTGTAAAGATTCCTAAAGTGAAAATATATACCAATATACTCAAAAGAAAGACTTTATAAGATTCTTTTATCGTTCCACCAAAATAAAAACGTGCGTTGCCGAACTTACTATTTCTTGCAGTAAAACGCAAAGTAGCGCGAATTAGCCAAGGTACTGCTGCATATAATGCAATTAGTCCAACCACAGTCGCAATCATTGAATACTGTGATGAAATTGCAAATACGACGTAAATTCCTAATGCAATTAAACGTCCAATCAAAATCTTGGTTGGAATCCCTGTAAAATCAAAGCGGCGTTCAAAAAATTCTGTATTACCATAGAAATAGCGTAAGCGACGAACCTTAGCCCAAGGCGCATATAAGCTTAAGGTAATAATAGTCAAAAGAATATTAACGATCCAGATTCCAAAATATTCTGAGGCATTCCCATGAAACTTAAAATGATGAATTCCTGAGTGTGAAATTGGTGGAGTTGTAATATTTTGATCCTCATTTACATCTTGAGGAAGAGAGGTTAAAGCTTGGTCTTGCATTTTATTCTCTTTATTGAAAATATATGATCTTGATTGAATGTAATAGATAATTAGAAAACTATTGAGAATATTATATGTTTTTTATAAATTGAAATAAATAGAATGAAAAGCAAACAACTATTTTTACCATTATATTCTTATTGCGTTGTTTCGAGCAGCAAGCTTATCGCGAGAAGTATAAATAATAGGTTTAAAGGAGCCTGTAAATTATTTTGTGTAAGTTCCATTTTTTATAAATGATCTTTTAATCGATCATCGAACTGAATCGTAAA
>NZ_JABELE010000011.1:0-54088 GCF_013009345.1 Acinetobacter geminorum
TTACGATTCAGTTCGATGATCGATTAAAAGATCATTTATAAAAAATGGAACTTACACAAAATAATTTACAGGCTCAAATTTTTTTGATTAGTGAACAACTCTAATGATTTTATGACTTTGTTCATTCACTAATACGTAATTTCCGTTCACTTTATACCATTTTTGATAGCGACCCGGTTTAGTTAATTTTTGGTGTTGACGATAGTCGATCACGTAACGTGAATGTCGATACTCATGCGGTACAACCTGACCTACTTTCCACGCATTACGATGGTCGTCTTTTTTAATCACTTTAACTGTTTTTACTTCATGGTTTTGATAGTTGCCATGATGATTATGATCATTTGGTGCTGCCATTGCTGTTGTTGCAACTAAACCACTAAGTGAAAGAACAATCGCTGTTGTTAATTTTTTCATTGTGAACCTCGAATGATGAGCTAAATTTCAATAACTAAAGATTAGTGAACAATTGCAGATAAATCGTGGAGGCTACGAAGAATAAATGTGAAAACTAATTGTGAAATAAGAAGAAATTAAGAAAATATCTAAAGTGAAAATATAAAAAAGCTTGTATTTTTAAGATAGATAAACAATAAAAAAGGATAAAACCCAAAGGCTTTATCCTTTTTTACTCAGCGATAGCGAGGGCCTATCGCCTTAAAAACCACGAATACTCACAATGCTATTAGAATCTGTGTCGACTAAAATATAGTCATTGTTGATTTTGTACCATTGCTGATTACGGCCTGGTTTTGGCAAGTTACTGTCTTTATAGTCGACTTTATAGCCATTACCACGATAGTGCTGTGGCATAACATAGCCAGGCTGCCAGCGATGTTGTTTTAAGCGTTCAAAGCCACGCTCTTCGCGCATACGGCGTTCGTCACGGATACGATCATCATCATGATCACGTCCAAATCCTGGCCCACGATCATTCCACTCACCACGTGGACCTCCACCTTTAGGACCTTTGGGGCCATGGCCTCGGTCAAAAGGAGGATCAGCAAAGCTCGCCATACTTGTGGTTAGTACGGTTATGCAAAGGGCTAAGATGGTGAACAACTTTTTCATGATGCATCCTCGTTTACATCTGATGTCTCTCATGTTGAATACTCTACGCGCAAAATGCAGAGAAACTGTGAAGATCATTTAATGGTTCAATTAAAATTACGGATAGATCAAGGGTTTTTATCAATAATAAAAAAGGCTTGTATATCTTTTCAGGTATAGGCAAGCCAGATTTGATGATTGGCCGTAATTTAATTTAGCTTTTTCATCTTTAACTTTTTAATCCTGCGCATCAATACTTTGACCATTGAGTGCCAAGCTGTCTTCACCCATTAAATAGAGGTAAGCAGGCAAGATTGACTCAGGTGTAGGTAATGTCTTCGGATCTTCTTGTGGGTAGGCTTTCGCACGCATTGCAGTACGTGTTGCGCCTGGGTTAATGCAATTAAAGCGGATATTTGGATAAGTATTCTCCGCTGCAAAAATTTTACTCACTGCTTCAATTGCAATTTTTGAGACAGAATATGCGCCCCACAAAGCACGTGCTTCACGGCCTACACCCGAGCTGGTAAATACAACAGAGGCATTTTCTGACTTTTGCAAAAGTGGTAATAGAGCTTGAGTGAGGGCAAAAGGAGCACGTAAGTTAACTGCCATTACGTCATCCCATACTTCTGTTGGGTAATGTGCTAGTTCTACACGTTCACCCAAAATACCCGCATTATGCAAAATACCGTCTAGACGCCCAAACTGCTTTTCGAGCGTATCGACTAAAAAATCATAATCACGGTCAGAGGCACTTGAAAGCTGTAGCGGTAAAATCGCGGGTTGCGGTGCACCTAGACTTTCAATTTCATCATAAATCACTTCAAGTTTATTTAAGGTTCTACCATGTAGGACAACGGTTGCACCATGTAGGGCATAACTTAGAGCCGCAGCTCGCCCAATTCCATCACCAGCACCGGTAATTAAAATAATTCGATCTTTGAGTAGATCCGGACGAGGTTGGTATTCTGAATATTTCATTGGTAAACCTCCTTCTTTTTATATTGATAAAACGAATAGCCGTTAAAAAAGTCTATAAAACTCTGATGTTAACTTATCATACGCTGATTTTCCTGTAGAGCAGGAAGCTTTTGACGTAACATATCGTGTAATTCTGTCACTGTATTTACAATCGAATCGGCCTGCCATGATGCTAAATCATCACGGTGTTCGATAGGTAAATAGCCATAAGCTGCCAAGATGGTATACATATCGGCATTGCGACCAGCATCAATATCACGTGGGTGGTCGCCCACATAAATAATTTGATCTGCTGGGATATTTAACTGTTTAGCAGCCAAATACATTGGTTCAGGATCTGGTTTGGTTTTACTGACATCTTCAGGGCATACCAGAACCGCACAGCGTTCTGTTAGATTTAACTTTTCTAAAAGAGATTCACTTAATCCGCGTGGTTTGTTGGTCACAATACCCCATGGGATTTGTGCAGCTTCTAACTCTTCTAAGAGTGGATACATGCCTTCAAACAGATCTGTATCAACCACAATATTATTGCCGTACAGATCTAAAAAGTTTTGACGATGTGCCAAGAAAATTGGATTGGCTACATCCAACTCTGGATAGACCAATTTCACCATCGCACGTGCACCTTCAGAAACCTGAGTGCGAATAAGATCGGCTTCTACAACAGGGCGTCTTGCATCACGGCACATTTGCTGAATAATACGAATGAAATCCGCAGCTGTATCGATAAGCGTACCGTCTAAATCAAATAAAACAGCTTTCATCATGCACCTGTATTAATCGTATGAACCATATAGTTAACGTCAACATTTGGCGCTAACCAGTAATGCTTGGTCAGTGGGTTGTAATGTAGTCCAGTCATTTCTTTTAACGTAAGACCTGCATTACGAATATCATGTGCCATTTCAGATGGTCGAATAAATTTATGATAATCATGCGTACCTTTTGGCAACATGCGTAGGACGTACTCTGCACCAATAATGGCAAATAAATAAGATTTTGGGTTACGGTTAATGGTCGAGAAGAACACATGGCCGCCCGGTTTAACCAGAGCCTGACAAGCTTTTACAATAGATGCTGGATCTGGAACGTGTTCCATCATTTCCATACAAGTCACCACGTCATATTGACCAGCCTGTTCTTGTGCTAATTCCTCTACAGGAATTTGACGATATTCAATATTTTGAACATTTTCTTGCTGAGCATGTAAACGGCCGACAGCTAGAGGTGCTTCACCCATATCGATACCTAATACATCTGCGCCACGACGTGCCATGCTTTCGGCCAAAATACCGCCACCACAGCCGACATCAAGTACTTTTTTACCAGCAAGACCGCCTGCACGTTCATCAATCCAGTTAAGACGTAGTGGATTGATCTGGTGAAGTGGGCGAAATTCAGAATGTTGATCCCACCATTTGGCAGCAAGTGCTTCAAACTTTGCGATTTCTTGTAAATCAACATTCAATTGCGACATGGTGCTACCTCTAAACTTGAGTTATCTTTTTGGATGTAGTTCGCCGTTAGTGTAGCGATTATTGGGAAAAAAGCGATAAACCCAATAAAAAACTTCACAGAAGCAAAACGAATTTAGCATATTTGTTTTATATTTAGGGCATAAGCTAATGCATAACAACTTAGAGGAAAAGCTGTAGCAATGAAAAAATTGGTTTTGGGTGGTTTGAGTGCAGCAATTATGGCCGTATCGGGTGGTGCAATGGCAGCAGATTTTGTTGCTGGTAAAGACTACACCGTGATTGCCAATCCAGGCAAAGTGGAAGTTCCGGGGAAAATCGAAGTTCGAGAGTTCTTTTGGTATGGATGTCCACACTGTTTCAAACTTGAACCGCATATGCAAACGTGGTTAAAGCAGATTCCTAAAGATGTACGTTTTGTGCGTACACCAGCTGCAATGAATAAAATGTGGGAACAAGGGGCGCGTACATATTATACATCTGAGGCATTAGGTGTACGTAAGCGCACGCATTTACCACTGTTCCATGCGATTCAGGTGAACGGTCAACAAATTTTTGATCAGGCTTCTGCTGCGAAATTTTTTACTCGTTATGGCGTACCTGAGCAGAAATTTAATAGTACTTACAACTCGTTTGCAGTAACTGCGAAAGTTGCCGAGTCAAATAAACTTGCTCAACAATACCAATTAACAGGCGTACCTGCAGTTGTCGTGAATGGTAAATATGTCGTGCAGGGTGAAGATGGTAAAGTCACTCAAGTTCTTAATTATTTAATTGAGAAAGAACGTAAAGCAAAATAAGTTGTTTAGGCTTTACTTCAAAAAAATGGGCTTCATGTGAAGCCCATTTTTATATTTAGTTAATTATCACGAAATAATTCAATTAATTTTGCTGATTTTCATCTTCAATCTGAAAATTTAAAACATCAAAATTAGCTGTTTGAGTCGGCAGTGATAATGCCTGATTAATATATAAATTAATTAATTTTTGGCGAGAACCAATCGAACGCTGGTAATAAGTAGAATTTAAAAGCAGTGATGCACCATAAGTCAGTGACCAGATATAAGACAAATAGTCACGAATTGACATATCATAATTCAATGATTTTAAATAATTTTCTGTAATATCTTTAATTGCCAAAATACGCTGTTGGCGAATTTCATAAAGCTCTTCGAAAAGATGCTTCAACTTAGACTCTGTCATCGTCAGATTTTCTTCAAGTTGATGCAATAGAATCGTTTTCCCTGGTGCAAGTAAATGATGAAGCATGTAATGAGGAGCATATTCTTTGAAATCTGTATTATATTTTTTAGAAATTTCTAAAATTTGCTTTTCATTTTGAATAATGAGCTCAAGTAGAAGCTCATTTTTACTTCTAAAATGCTTATAAAGTGTGCCTTTAGCAATATCTAGCTCGGCCACTAACTCATCTAGAGTAATTTCCTGATTGTTTTCTAATAACAACTTTTCTGCCACGCTCAGAATTTTTTCTTTACGCATCAAAAACTGTGTATGACGATCAAGATTCATAGGTATTCCCACACCAGTTTGGCCTAACGAATAGTTTACTTCCTGTAAAAAGAAAAAGACTTTTCTTGAAATTTTCGCCTTTTTCTTTCACTCTTTACGTATTAACACATAACCTGTTTTTTGTCATTTGCCAGTTTTACCGTTCCCAGTTAGCAATGCCTCTAAACAGTAAGCGAACTTGTGTAGACGCATTTTCAATAAATGCAGTTTGTTGCTGTTTAAGTTGCTCACCTTGATATTGTTTGGCGAGGTTGAGCCACGTCATTGCCCATGTAAATGACATATTGATCAAAATGGTAGATAAGACATTTAAGTCTTGAGGATTTTGAATATGTTTAAAATTTTCGAGTTTAGTCAGATCTGTTGTGAGATCTTCAATCAAAAATTCAATTTCTCTAGCAATTGCTGCACGGACCGTTTCTGAACCACCCCAACGTTCAGCAATCATAAATTGCCACTGTTTAGGGCTATGGTTCACTGCCTGTACAAATAGTTCAATACTGGTTTGGGTTTTTGCAGACTTGTGCTGTAAATAACTCTGGCCGAGTTGATGTAAAACGCTTTTTAAATGTAGGGCAACTTGGTCAACCAACTCTTTCCCGAGTTCATCCATGTCTTGAAAATGACGATAGAACGCTGTTGGCACTAAACCCACTTCACGTGCAACTTCACGCAAACTGATACTACTGAACGAACGCCCAGACGTGCTCAGATGCAAGGCTGCATCGAGAAGTGCCTGACGACTTTGCTGTTTTCGTTCATCCCGTATCGACATTAAAAAAACCTATTTAAACCGTGAGCCAAAGTCTAACAAAAAAGAGCAAACTTTCATAAAAAAAATAGTGAACAAGTGTTGACTGAGTGAACACTATATAAATATAGTGTACATATGTTCACTATACGAACATGTGTTCACTCAAATAAATAGCCAGAAACAAAAGAGGAACGTATGAACGCAACACTTAACTATCAACCACATTGGGTTCGAGAAGATTTCGTTGATTTTGTTTTGCAGAAAATTAACGCAACTTGGGCTTGGAAAAGGGTACTTGCAGAAGTTACCGCTGTTCAGCCGCTTCATACCGATATGGTGCTGATCAAACTTAAACCAAATCGTAATTTTAATTTCGAACAGGTTTGTGCGGGACATAGCATTCTATTGACGTTGCTTATCGATGGCGTTTACCAACAACGTAGCTATTCGATTATTGAAGTAACCACTCAAGGTGAAATCGCTTTAGGTATTAAAGTACAAGGCTTAGTGTCTCGTGCAGCTCAACTATTACATGTAGGCGAGTGTGTTGAGATTTCACAGCCACAAGGTGATTTTACTTTGCATCAAGGACAGCAGCCTGCAATTTTAATTGCCTCAGGAAGCGGTATTACTGCAATTTATTCACTCTTGCAGCAAGCTTTGAAACAGCAGCTTGAACAAATCCATGTCATTTATTTTAATCGTGCAGAAATTTTTCATGCCGAATTAAAAGCTTTGGCAGAACAGCACCCACAGCTTCAATATCATTTTTTTAATACCACCGAGCAAAAGCAGCATTTAACTGAAAGCTTACTGCAAAAGCTGGTTCCAGATTTTGCGCAGACTGCGACCTATATATGTGGGCACCACGGCATGATACAGCAGGCGAATGAAATTTATACGCAAAAAGGTGCTCAGTCTCAACTTCACCAAGAATATTTCCAACCACTTCAAGTGACTGGTACACATGCAGCACAGCCTATTATTTTCCGCCGTGCTCAACACGAATTTTTAGCTGAAACAAATTTACTGAGCAGTGCAGAGCAGGCGGGACTACGCCCGCAACATGGCTGCCGTATGGGTGTTTGTAATAAATGCAGTTGTACCAAAGTGAGCGGAGTCACTCAAAACCTGTTAACAGGTGAAATTGAAGACCAACCAAACCGTCCAATTAAACTATGCGTGAGTCAGGCATTAAGCCCCGTCACGATTGATCTATAAAAAGAATTAAAGAGGATTAACCCTATGAATATGGCATTAGAATTTTCTACCGTTTCTAAATCTGCTCATTTAACACCTGAGCAAATTGAAGAATTTGGCCGCCGTGTTGAGCAGATTCGTCAAGATGTTATGCAAAGTCTTGGTGAGCAAGATGCAAAATATATCTACAAAGTACGTAATTTTGTTCGCTACACCGAAATCGCATCACGTGGCATGTTGATGTTTGGTGGTTGGATTCCGCCTGTTTGGCTACTAGGCACAGGCTTATTAGGTATTTCTAAAATTGTAGAAAACATGGAACTTGGTCATAACGTTATGCACGGTCAGTTTGACTGGTTAAATGAACCAAGTCTGAATGGTAATACTTACGATTGGGATACCATTGCCTCTGGTGATGACTGGCGTGAAACACATAACTATGTACATCACACCTATACCAATATTGTCGGTAAAGACCATGATGTCGGATATGGTATTTTGCGAGTAAGTGATCAACAGAAGTGGGAACCTCGTCACCTATTTAATATTCCTCTGGCTCTACAGTTAATGTTTTTCTTTGAATGGTATGTAGGTGTACAAAATCTACATCTTGAAGATGCATTAGTTTATAAAACCAAAAGCTGGAAACAGGTGTGGAAAGATGCGGCTAAGGTCCGTAAAAAAGCAACGCGCCAAGTTTTAAAAGATTATGTATTTTTCCCTGTGATTTCTGGTCCTATGTTTTTACCGGTTTTTGCAGGAAATGTAGTTGCGAATATTATTCGTAACTTGTGGTCATCTGCTGTGATTTTTAATGGTCACTTTACTGAAGATGCAGAAACGTTTGAGCCGGATAATACCGACACTGAAACTAAGGCAGAGTGGTATTTACGTCAGATTCGTGGTTCAAGTAATTTTAGTGGTACAGAATGGCTTCATTTTATGAGTGGTAATTTAAGCCATCAAATCGAACACCATTTATTCCCAGATATGCCTGCCAACCGCTATAAAGAAGTAGCACCGAAAATTAAGGCACTCTGTGCAGAATACGGCATTAACTACAATGAAGCTAATTTCATGCGTCAGTTCTGGAGTGTATGGGTGCGTTTAGCAAAATGCTCATTACCAAACCACACCACTGCAAAAGTGATGCAGACATTAGAAAAATTAAAAGCAAAATTCAAATTTGCCTAATAGATAGACCAATAAATAGCTCCTAAAAAGGGGCTATTTTTATTTTTAAGTCATGAAAAGTGCAGACTTACATTTGAAAGTAGGGAATAAACTCAACCTGTCAAAATCCTTTGCTATACTATGCCCAAGTTTGTATTTAAGAGAATTTAGGAAGGATTATGCGTATTGACCAACGTGCATTAGACCAATTACGTGAAGTGAAAATTACACGAAACTACACCCGTTATGCTGAAGGTTCTGTGCTGGTCGAATTTGGTCACACCAAAGTCCTTTGTACTGCAAGCATTGATAACTCAGTGCCACGCTTTCTAAAAGGCCAAGGCCAAGGCTGGGTAACGGCAGAATATGGTATGTTACCACGTTCAACACATTCACGTTGTGACCGTGAAGCGGCTCGTGGTAAACAAACTGGTCGTACTCAAGAAATCCAACGTTTGATTGGCCGTAGCTTACGTGCAATGGTTGATTTGAAAAAGCTTGGTGAAAACACGATTACCATCGACTGTGATGTCATTCAGGCAGATGGTGGTACACGTACTGCTTCAATCACTGGTGCTGCTGTAGCATTGGTTGATGCGATGAATGTTTTACTTGCACAGAAAAAAATTAAGCAAGATCCGCTTAAAGGCTTAGTTGCTGCAATTTCTGTAGGTATGTATCAAGATGAAGTATTACTTGATCTTTGCTATGAAGAAGACTCGAACTGTCAAACTGACTTAAATGTCGTGATGACACAAGCAGGCGAGTTTATTGAAATTCAAGGGACAGCTGAAGATAAACCATTTACCCGTGCTCAAAGCAATGCCATGTTAGAAATGGCCGAAAAAGGAATTGCCGAGCTCATTAAAAAGCAACAAGAAGCTTTAGGCTGGTAAGTTTAAGTTTTCTAAAAAACGCATCTTCGGATGCGTTTTTTTATGCCTTCATCAAATCGACATAAAAACATCACTTGCCTGTCACCTTTTCGCTTTATTAGTAGTTCGCATTTAAACCGTTTGGGAAAACCAATGCGAAAACTTTCAATTTTATTAATTACATCTTTAGCACTCATGCTCAGTGCTTGTAATGATGATAACGACTCAGATAATTCATCGCCAACAACACCGCCTACCAGTAATTGCAAAATGCACTGTGCACCATAATAAGAACTCAGGATAGAACTAATGAATCGTCGCGAATTTCTTTTAAATTCTACAAAAACAATGTTTGGGACCGCTGCTCTGGCGAGTTTCCCGCTGAGTATTCAAAAAGCGTTAGCAATTGACGCCAAAGTTGAAAGTGGAACTATTCAAGATGTTAAACACATTGTGATTTTGACTCAGGAAAACCGTTCATTTGATAATTATTTTGGAACACTAAAAGGTGTACGTGGTTTCGGCGACCGTTTTACCATTCCTATGACAGAAGGTCGAAAGGTTTGGGAACAATATGACGCCAACAAAAAGAAAGTATTGCCATACCACTTAGATAGTCGTTTAGGAAATGCTCAGCGTGTTACTGGTACAAATCATTCATGGTCAGATGGTCAAGGTGCTTGGGATAATGGGCGTATGAGTGATTGGGTAGCGCATAAACAACCGCAGTCGATGGGCTACTACAAAAAACAAGAAGTTGAATATCAATTTGCCTTAGCGAATGCTTTTACGATTTGTGATGCCTACCACTGTGCCATGCATGCAGGAACTAACCCGAACCGTAAATTTATCTGGACGGGAACCAATGGCCCTACAGGCGCAGGTGTTGTGAGTGTGGTCAACGAATTTGATGGAATTGGTCCATCAACAGAAGGTTATGAATGGACGACATATCCTGAGCGTTTACAGCAGGCCGGCGTGACATGGAAAGTTTATCAAAACATGCCGGATAACTTTACTGATAACCCTTTAGCTGGTTTCAAGCAATATCGCCGTGCAAATGAGCAATCTGGTCAGCCTGTTAGTAACGATACGCTCATTTGTCCAGCCTATGATGAAAAGATTGATGCGACTCAACCACTTTACAAAGGTATTGCCAATACCATGCCGGACGGTGGTTTTCTAGGAGCTTTTAAAGCTGATATTGCGCAAGGTAAATTACCGCAAGTGAGTTGGTTAGTTGCTCCTGCAACTTACAGTGAACATCCGGGGCCATCTAGTCCTGTACAAGGCGCTTGGTATATTCAGGAAGTATTAAATGCATTAACTGAAAACACTCAAGTGTGGAGCCAAACCGTTTTATTGGTGAACTTCGATGAAAATGACGGTTTCTTTGACCATGTTCCTTCACCAAGCGCACCTTCTAAAGATATAAACGGTGTTGTATATGGAAAAACTACTTTAACGGACCAACAAGTATCTTTTGAATACTTTAACCATCCAGCAGTGGCGACTTCAAAATCTCAACCCGAAACAGACGGACGGGTGTATGGCCCAGGTGTACGCGTTCCAATGTATGTGATTTCGCCGTGGAGCCGTGGAGGATGGGTAAATTCTCAAGTCTTTGATCATACTTCTATTTTACAATTCTTAGAAAAACGTTTTGGTGTGCAAGAACCTAACATTAGCCCATACCGCCGTGCTGTATGTGGTGATTTAACAACGGCATTTAATTTTAAAACACCGAATCTTTTGCCTGTTGCTGAACTAGATGGGAAGAAAACAAAAGCCGAAGCCGATGCGATTCGTGTCGCTCAAGAACTATTGCCGCAAGTTTCTGTTCCGAGCCAGCAACAATTTCCTCAGCAGGAAATAGGAATTCGACCTTCGCGTGCTTTACCTTATATTTTGCACACCAGTGCCAAAGTCGATGCCATTCAAAAAACGGTTAAGCTGATGTTCTCCAATACGGGTAAACAGGCAGCCGTTTTCCATGTCTATAACCGATTAGATCTTACGGCAATTCCACGTCGTTATATGGTTGAGGCGGGTAAACAGCTTGATGACGTGTGGAATACTACAAATGGACAGTATGATTTATGGGTACTTGGACCAAATGGTTTTCACCGTGCGTTTAAAGGTAATTTAAGTCAAGCTAATCAGACTCAAGCATTACCGGAAATTAGAGTATGTGTAGAAGAATGTGATGCGAATTTATATTTAAAAGTGCGTCATGATGGTAATAAGTCAGTCAAGCTCAACGTCAAAGCTAATGCTTATCTACCAAACAAGACATGGGCGATAGAAACCAATAGTGTTGAAAAAGAACTGGTTTGGGATATGTCTGAATTTGGTGGTTGGTATGATTTTACAGTGACATTAGCGGACGATGCGACGTTTAGTCGCCGTTTTGCAGGGCGTATAGAAACTCAAGAAGATTCAATTTCTGATCCATATATGGGGTATTTAGAGTCTTAAGTTATATAGTCTGAATTGGAATTGTTATTTAAAGCCGATTTAGATGACTTTGATAAAAAAGCACGGCCTTATATCACATGAAATTCAAATAGATGTTGTATAGGCTTCCTCACTTTTGAAAGGTCAAAAGTGACAAAAACCTCTGTTTCTCTGATGTTACCTCCATGTAACACAGAGAAACGGTGACATCCATGTCACCTGTCACGATAGTAAATAAAGGGAATAGGGTGTTTATATAAAATACTATGTGGGAAGATGCTGTCGTATAGATGAATAATAAAAATAAAGGCTTACCTTTTGTAACAGAATCTCCTAAGCCTAGTCATATTTATCTTTTACCTTGAAACCCTAATTTTTTAAAGTGATGGGGAAAATTTATGCTACAAGGTTTTATTGTATTATTAGCAGTAGTTACATTTGTTTTAATGGCTGCCGATCCACGGGATAGTGGGGCACAAGCGACTCAGTCAGCATGGCAAAAAACACAAGCGGCAGACATGACCAAGTCGCAAAAAAATACCAATAATGATGCTGATTTTATTTAGGCATTAAAACGCATTGATAAATCAACGGCTTTGACATCTTTAGTCAACACGCCCATAGAAATATAGTCGACACCAGTAGTCGCTACTTCGCGTAAGTTTTCAATAGTGATATTGCCCGAAGCTTCGAGTTTACAGCGACCCGCCACGTGTTTTACAGCATCAATCATTTGTTGTTGGCTAAAGTTGTCGAGCATGACAATGTCCGCACCTGCTTCAAGCGCTTGGTTTAGCTCATCCCAAGTTTCAACTTCGACTTCAACAGGTTTACCCGGCGCAATTTGATGTGCTTTTGCAATCGCTTGGGCAATACCGCCCGCTGCCATAATATGATTTTCTTTAATTAAGAATGCATCAAATAAACCGAGGCGGTGATTTTGTCCGCCACCGACGGTTACGGCATATTTTTGTGCAATACGTAAGCCCGGTAAAGTTTTACGTGTATCGAGAAGTTTGGTATTTAAACCTTCAAGATGCTGAACATATTCAGCAGTTTTTGTTGCAACAGCTGATAATGTTTGAATAAAGTTTAAAGCAGGGCGCTCTACAGTCAGTAAGCTACGTGCAGAACCAGCAAGCTTTAAAAAGGCTTCATTTGCAGCAACACGGTCACCTTCTTGTTTTAACCAAGTCACCTGTACAGTGTTGTCATAAGCTGAGATGAGCGCATTCACCCACGGTTGTCCAGCTAAAACCATATCTTCGCGGCTAATGATGGTTGCGGTAGCCTGTTCATCTTCTGGGGTGAGCATGGCGGTAATGTCACCGTCCCCAATATCTTCTTGTAATGCTTGTTGAATATTGATTTGAATTGATTGTTCAAGCAAAGACTGAGGTATGCTCATACGGTTTCCATTTTGTCGATGACCCTAAAACTTGCGATATATTAGCATCGTCGACCTGAAAAATAAGCTGTTTTATGAGATTAATCGCGATAAACAATCGCATTTACTACTTTGAAAAGCACATAACTGTTTTAAACTAAAACAATTGGCAAGCAATTTATTGGCGTCTCAATGAAGCAAATCACACCGTATGAAGTTATAGATGGACAATTAAAAGGGGCGAGACAAATCCCTTCTCCAAATTTTAACCAGCGTCCGACTGGCACCGAAATTCAAATGATTGTGGTTCATAATATTAGCTTGCCGCCGTCTCAATTTGGAGGGGGATATATTGAGCAGTTTTTTCAAAACAAGTTAGATTGGTCAGTTCATCCTTATTTTCAGACTATTGAAGGTATGCAAGTCTCTACACACCTGTTAATTTTACGAACAGGTGAAGTCCTACAGTTTGTTAACTTTGACGACAGAGCATGGCATGCAGGGCGTTCAAGCTACTTAGCCAAAGTTGAATGCAATGATTATTCAATTGGTATTGAGCTTGAAGGAAGCGATGATTTACCTTTTGAAGATGTACAATATGAAGTATTAACTGACGTTGTTACTGTTATCCGCCAAGCTTATCCTGAAATTAAAAACCATATTGCAGGGCATTCAGATGTTGCTCCTGGCCGAAAAACCGATCCGGGCCCTTATTTTAAATGGCAGCACTTTAGACAATTGTTAGCTCAGAAAAAAACTTGAGTTTGTTCATCATTTCACAACGAAAAGATTTTCTAGTTTCATTACAATAGCGTCTTTCGAATATAGCTGTAGGTGAGTGCGATGGCATTGTGGCGATCGACTTTTATTGTCAGTGCAATGACGATGTTGTCACGAGTGTTAGGGCTCGTGCGTGACGTCGTATTGCTCAACGTGTTTGGTGCAGGTAAAGATTTTGATACCTTCGTCGTCGCTTTTCGTATTCCCAACTTCTTTCGACGATTGTTTGCCGAAGGCGCCTTTTCTCAGGCCTTTATTCCAGTATTAACTGAATATAAAACAGGTCGAGCACACGCTGAAGTACAGATTTTAATTAGTCGAGTATTTGGTTGCTTGCTAACAGTCATGACCTTACTCACTTTTGTGGCTATGGTTTTAGCACCTGCAATCATCTATATGTACGCTCCGGGCTTCCACAGCGATCCGGAAAAGTTCGATTTAGCCGTCAGCATGTTCCGTTTGACTATTCCATATCTAATGTTTATGTCGCTCACGGCTTTTGCCAGCAGCATCTTAAATAGTTATGGCTCGTTCGCTTCACCAGCTTTTTCGCCAGTTTTACTCAATGTAGCGATGATTGCAGGAGCGTGGTGGCTTACGCCATATATGGCTGAGCCAATCAAAGCATTAGGCTGGTCAGTTGTTGCGGCTGGGGTATTACAGTTAGCGATACAAATCCCTGAATTGTGGCGTAAAAACTTACTGATTCCACCTAAAGTTGATTTTAAACATGAAGGTGTAGAACGTATTTTAAAATTAATGCTTCCAGCGTTATTTGGTGTATCTGTGACTCAGATTAACCTATTGCTAAATACGATTTGGGCATCTTTCATGCAAGATGGTTCAGTATCTTGGCTATATAGTGCAGAGCGTATGACTGAGCTACCTTTAGGTTTAATTGGTGTTGCGATTGGTACAGTAATTTTGCCTTCGCTTTCTGCCCGTCATGCAGAGCAGGATCAAGCAAAGTTCCGCAGTATGATCGACTGGGCTGCAAAAGTGATTGTGTTGGTTGGTTTGCCGGCAAGTATTGCTTTATTTATGCTTTCAACACCGATTATTCAAGCATTATTCCAGCGTGGTGAGTTTGATTTACGTGATACACAAATGACAGCTCTAGCATTGCAATGTATGAGTGCAGGTGTAATTTCTTTCATGCTTATTAAAGTATTTGCACCTGGTTTCTATGCACAACAAGACACAAAAACACCAGTGCGCGTAGGCTTAATGTCGGTCGCAGCTAATGCGATTTTAAACGTTGTATTTATTGGTTTCTTTAAGCTTATTGATTGGCATGCAGAACATATGGCACTTGCACTAGCATCTTCAGGTTCAGCGTTAGTAAATGCCGGTTTACTCTACTTCTATTTGCATAAGCGTAATATTTTCCGATTTGGTCCGCATTGGAAGAAATTGGGACTTCAATATGGTTTAGCGAACCTTGCTATGATTGCAGCGCTTTGGTTTGGGCTCAATTGGTATAACGGAGAGCTTTCACAGTGGTTACGTGTTGCCGAAGTCGTAGGGCTATGTGTAGTTGGGATAATTGCTTACCTGATCGGTTTAATCCTTACGGGTTTTCGACCTAGAGATTTAAAACACTAAAAATAAAAAAAGCGATCTTAAATGATCGCTTTTTTTATACTAATACATTTATTTTGGCAAAACTTGCAGCAATTCAATATCGAAAATTAAAGTGCTATTCGGACCAATCGTGTCACCTGCACCGACTTCACCGTAAGCGAGATTTGCTGGAATGAAGAAACGGGTTTTACCGCCTTCTTTCATGGTTTGCAGACCTTCAGTCCAGCCTGCAATCACTTGGCTGAGCTGAAACTCAACTGGATGATTACGTGCGATTGAGCTGTCAAAAACAGTTCCGTCGAGTAAACGACCTTCATAATTCACTTTAACACGTGATACAGCTTTCGGTTTTTTACCTGTACCTTCTTTTAATACTTGATATTGAAGACCTGATTTAGTCGTGATTACACCCGATTTTTTTGCATTATCAGCAAGAAATGCAGCACCTGCTTGAGCATTTTGTTGACCTACTTTTTGAAATTCAACAAGCTGCTTAGCTTCTAAAGTTTTTTTATAATCATTAATCGCTTTCGCCATTTCTTCATCAGTTAAGCGTGCTGTTTTACTCTGAGCACCTTCCTGTAGGCCTTGATAAAAAATATCTAGATTCAGATCTTTTAATGCATCAGTATTATTACGGCCCATTAAATAGCCATAGCTATAGCTAAATTGTTCTTTTGCTGGGCTTTTATTTGTAATAGGTGCAGCAGCAAAAACAGATAAACTTATCGTTGATGTTGCAATAATTAAACCAATTTTTTTCATGTCATTTTCCAAAAAAAACAGGAGAGTATAACGACTCTCCTGGATTGTTATTATTTCACTGAAATGAGTTCTACATCAAAAATCAGTGTACTGTTTGCTGGAATTCCAGGAAGCTCTTGTGGGCCATATGCAAGATTTGATGGTATGAAGAAAGTCGCTTTTCCACCTTCTTTCATGAGTTGAAGACCTTCAGTCCAACCCGGAATGACCTGATTAAGCGGGAATTCTACTGGTTGACCACGCTTATAAGAACTATCGAAAACCTGTCCATTAATTAAGCGGCCTTCATAATGTACTTTGACAACAGACTGAGCAGTTGGCTGTTTACCAGTACCTTCTTTAGTAATGATATATTGCAAACCTGATGCAGTAGTTTTTACGCCAGCTTTCGTTTTGTTTTCTGCAAGGAACTGTGCATCTGCAGAGTCAGCAGCCGTACCCGCTTGTTCAGGTTTGTCTTGATGCTGTATTTTTTGTTGTAACTCTTTTTCATAAGCAGCAACGGCAGCTTTTAAATCTTCTTGAGTATAAGCACTAGGCTGCTTATTACGCGCATCATGGATCCCTTGAACAAATGCTTTGGTATCCAGTTCAGGAGGAGTTTGCTGAGCAACTTCATACCCAAGAACATAACTGATTTTTTGAATTGGAGAAGCATTTTTGTCTGCTTTACGTCCGACTTCTGTGGTCGGATGTTGAGTTGCATAATATACAGGTACAAGTGCAGCACCGCCTAAAACTACAGCGACAGCAATGGGTAAGGCTTTACTCATAAAAGGTTCCAAAAATAATCATTTGAGTCTAAAAGGCTGCTTCGATCTTAGCATGCTTCGACTTAAGCATAGAATGTTTAACAAAAAAAACGAATGGTTTTTTATATATTTTAGTTAGTTTTAATGTGGCAAAACTTAAAAAGCAAATAAAAAACCGGATCATTTGATCCGGTTTTTTATGAAGAGTTTTAATTAGTCTTCTTTTTGTGCCTTATAGGCATAAGCATAGTTATAGCCATAACCATAGCCAGCGCTAGCACGTTGAATATCATTGAGAATAAAGCCGTTGACTTTAACACCAGCTTGTTCAAAGCGGTTAACTGTTAATTCAAGCTCTTTCATATGAGACTTAGCGTAACGAGCAACAATTAAGTTCACACCAGTGTACTGAGAAATAATAATACCATCAGTTACTGCAAGCACTGGTGGAGTATCAATAATGATATGGTCATATTGAGTTTGGAACTTCTCTAGTAAGTCTTTGAACTGGGTAGAGCTCAACATTTCTGAAGGGTTGGCTGGACTCTTACCACGGGTAATCACGTCGAGATTCGCAACTTGCGTTTTATGTAAAACTTGTGTCAAGTCAGCTTGGCCACTTAGTAATTCAGAAAGGCCAGGTTTTACGTCAACATCGAAGTATTTATGCATATAGCCACGACGCATATCAGCATCAATCAATAATACGCGTTTATTTCCTTGTGCAAAAATAGTGGCTAAGTTAGTTGAAATAAAAGATTTACCAACTTCCGGAGATGGACCCGCAATCATAATAATATTATTTTTTGCTGAGGTTAAAGCAAAGTGAATGGCAGTACGAATACTACGCAAACTTTCAATTGCAATATCATCACTACTTTTAACTGCTAAAATAGGAATACTCTTTTTCTTTTTCAAAATACTCATACGAGTCTCTTGAATAGGAGAACGAGGTACAGTCGCATAAACTGGCAGATCTAATTCATTTTCAATTTGAGTTGAATCATTAACTCCGCTACGCATCATTTTGCGTAATAATGCAATTAATACACCGATAAAACCACCAACAAAAATAGAAAGTATGAGAACAATCAATTTCTTAGGTTTAATCGGTTTAACAGGCTCTACAGCAGTATCAATAATGCGAACATTACCAATCTCACCCGCATTAGCGATTTTGAGTTGCTGATATGAGTTGAGTAATGATGTATACAGTTCAGTATTGACCTTTACATCACGATATAGTTGTAAATATAAACGTTGGGTCTCAGGAAGTTGAGTTAAACGATTATTAAGGTCAGCAATCTTTTTATTAATCTCTGTAATTTGCGCATCAATTTGCAAGATTAATGGATGATCATTAGTATATTTAGCAGAAAGCTCAGCTTGTTTCTGTTGTAACTCAATTTTAAGCTTTTCTAAATCAATATTTTGTTTAAGTAATAATTCAGATTCAGCATTAACATCTACTGTTTTGTACTTTTCACGGAATTGGTTAAATTTGATCTCAGAATCTTCTAACTGTTTTCTAAGGTCTGGTAACTGTTTTTCAAGGAAAGCTAAAGTCTGTTTTGTTTCTAACGACTTTCTCTCAATATTTTGTTCATGATAAACATTTAACACATTATTAAGTACTTGTGTAATGTGTTCAGGATCTTGGCCTAGATAATTTAAACCAATAACACCGGTCATTTTACCTTTTTCAGCAACACTATAGATATCATTAAAATTTTTAGCAGCTGTTGGTAGAGCAAGCTTAGTTAAAGTGTAGCTTTGTTCTTTCAGATTACCTTGAGCATTAAGTTCTACCTGCCAAAGACCTCTATTTGTATTTAATATATTTTTCTTGTTTAATTGACCATTAAATACAACTTGATCTTTGTACGTTAAAGTAAATTGATTTGCACCTTTGAACTCTAATTTTAAGGGTTTATCTAAATAATATTCAGGTACTTTAAGTTCTCGTATAATCAAATTATTATTTTGATTACTGTACACTATAGATTCATGACGATACTCAAGTCTACTCTTATCATGTGAAATTAACTTATCGATCAATCCTGATTGGTTATCTTTGACGTTAATATCAAGATTAAGGTTACGGATGACTTGCCCTAAAACCATTCTAGAACGAAGAATCTCTATTTCTGGATCAGCTGGTGATTTTTGAGATAGACCTCCACTGACTTTAGAAAGGTCACCAAGCAAAGCAGCAGAGGCAGCGCCTTTACTGTCCTCAACTTGTACCATTGCATCTACAGAATAAGTATCTGGCGTTATCCGTAAATATAGCAAGGCACAAATTAAACTTAAGACCACGCAGCATGCTATGATTTTCCACTGTGCAATCAATGAAAAGAATAACTCTTTTAAATCGATGCTATCTTCGCTAGTTTTAGAGTTTTGGTTCATAAATTTACAACTAATATACAATTATAATTGAGTGCGCCAATCTTGCACATAGCTTTGAATGTTGCGGCAAGTCTGATCAAAAAAAGCTTGGTCATGCTGATAAGGATCAGGTATATTTTGCCCTTGCCAATGGCCAAGCCTAAAAATTTTACCCTTAGCAAATGGCCAAGTTTGTTCAATATGTTTTTGCTGATTATTGCTCATTACCAAAATCAAATCATTTTGTTTGATCAATTCAGCGCTGAGCTGACGAGCCACGTGTGGTCTCATATCAATATTCAACTGATCCATACAATGAATCGCTTTATCATCTGCAGTATGACCTACTAGGGCTGAAATACCAGCAGATGAGATGTTTAATGTAGGATGCTGGGCCTTTAAAAAGTACTCTGCCATTGGGCTACGGCAAATATTACCAACACAGACCACTAAGATGTTTTGTAACTGCATGCTAGTTTTTACCCAATTGATCAAAGGTATAAAGTGCACTTGAGAACGGTACAATCTGGTTCATGATACGCTGCCAGCGTGTTAAGCCAGTTGCATCAATATAAACAATATCATTTTTTTGCATTTGGAATTGATTAGATAATGCAAGGTTGCCAAGACTGCTTAAGTTGAGTTGATAAATTGTCGATTTTCTTGTGTGTAAATCGGTACGCATCACGTAAATACGCGCCGCACTTGCAGAGTATGGGTTAACTCCTTCACTCTCACCCAATACATCACTCAAAGTCATACCTTGATCTCGTAATGGAATTGCTGAGCTTTTATTAGACTCACCCATAACGTAAAGTTTTTGGTTTTGCTTGGTATTTACATAGATCGTATCATTGGGTTGTACTAATAACTTGTGTAATGAGTAACCTTGCTTCTCAAGTGCAACGACATTTAAGTTATAAACTTCACCATTACGAATAAGCTGAATATCGGTATTGTCACCAGACTCTTGATTTACACCGCCTGCCATACTTAAGGCTGTATAAATACTGATGGGTTGATCATCTAAGTTATATTGACCACTTTTCATAACCTGACCATTAACAAAGTAGCGTTTTGCCTGATAAGACAAGACTCGAACTACAACGTCAGGTGTTTTTAAATATTTAGCAAATTGATTACGTAAATATTTATTGGTCTCAGCAAGTGTTTTTCCGGCAATATGAACTTGGCCTACAAGTGGTAATTGAACATTTCCTGTAGAGTCAATTGGATATCCAAATGCTTTAATATCACTAGAAGAACCTTGAACAGGAGGGGTAATTTCAGGATAAGCCCAAAGTTGAATAGATAAGACATCTCCAGGGCTTAAGCGATATTGATAAAAAGGGGTGTGAAATAAAGCACTAATATTTCCTTGCGGTCGCAAAGATTCAGAACTGATTTTTGGAATATTGTTTTGGGTGAGTTGAACAACAGAAACTTCTGCTCCTTGAGCTGTTTTAAAAGTTCCCTGTTCAGGTAAGTCATAAGTTTGTAAGCCTGAGGTGACTGCACATCCTGTAAACGAAAGTGAAATGGCTAAAAATAATAATGTGCTCTGATGCTTCACATTCAAACCCTTTATTGTTTGTAATCCAATGATACTTTGCATGAAGATATTGGATTGTAGTCTATAATTAACCCAAATCATACTTTATTTGCTGAGCAGTGATTGTATATTTCGAGAAAATTTTGTTTAAAGTCTGCTATATTAACGTAGTAGGTCGTATCCATGATGTTTCCCCATTTAAAATTAAATGGTTAGGTTTTATATATGTTTCAACTCGAGCAACTAAAAATAGCAATCATCGGTTTAGGGTATGTTGGATTACCTTTGGCAGTTGAATTTGGTAAACATAAACCTACAATTGGATTTGATATAAATACAGATCGTATACAAGAACTAAAAAGTGGTCATGACCATACCTTAGAAGTAACTTCTGACGAACTAAAACACGTACATCAGCTTTCATATACGGCAGATATTGAAGACTTAAAAACAGCAAACTTCTTTATTGTTACCGTGCCAACACCAATAGATGATTTTAAGCAGCCTGATCTTACTCCCCTTGTAAAAGCATCTCAAAGTATTGCTAAAGTTCTAAAAAAGGGCGATATCGTTGTTTATGAGTCAACGGTTTACCCTGGTGCTACAGAAGAGGTATGTATACCTGAATTAGAAAAACATTCGGGTTTAAATTTTAATAAAGATTTCTTTGTTGGTTATAGTCCGGAACGTATTAATCCTGGTGATAAACAGCGACGTGTAACCAATATTTTAAAAATTACATCGGGTTCCACTCCTGATGTCGCTGATTATATTGATCAGGTTTATAATTTAATTATTGAAGTAGGGACGCATAAAGCACCAACTATCAAAGTTGCTGAGGCTGCTAAAGTCATTGAAAATACACAAAGAGATGTGAATATTGCATTAATCAATGAATTGGCTCTGATTTTTAATAAAATGGGTATCGATACAGAAGATGTACTCAAGGCCGCAGGTACAAAATGGAATTTTTTAAACTTTAGACCTGGTTTAGTTGGTGGTCATTGTATTGGTGTTGATCCGTATTATTTAACGCATAAAGCAGAGTCAATTGGTTTACATCCAGAAATTATTTTGGCAGCTCGTCGTTTAAATGATCGTATGGGTGAATATGTTGCAACCCAATTGATCAAAGAAATGGTAAAGCAACGCATACAAGTAGTTGGTGCTCGTATATTAATTTTAGGTTTGAGTTTTAAAGAGAACTGCCCAGATATACGAAATACTAAGATTGTAGATATGGTTAAAGCACTAAAAGAATACGATTTAGATCTTGATATCTATGATCCTTGGGTAGATAGTGCCGAGGTTGAAGCAGAGTATGGGTTAGCTCCAATCATGGAATTAAAACAAGGTCGGTATGACGCTATCGTAATTGCAGTTGCACATGATCAGTTTAAGGTAATGAGTACTGAAGACTTTCATTCTTTAGGTAAAAAAAAGCATGTGCTTTATGATTTAAAGCATGTTCTTAATAAAGTAGATGCAGATTTAAGACTATAGCAATGGTATTAATCGGGAAGTTAAAGAACAAAGTATTTGTCAATTCTGTTTGGATGATGTCTGAAAAACTCATTTCAATTTTTGGTTTAATCTTTGTTACTTCATTTGTTGCAAAGTATATAGGCCCTGAAAATTTTGGAAAATTAACTTTTGCAAGTTCAATTTTTTCTATTATTCAAACGATTGCAATGTTTGGATCGGAAAATATTATTTTTCAAAAAACCTCTAAAAACAGAAAATTAGGTGAATATATAATTGATTCCACAAAAATAATTAGAGACATTCTGTATCTTGCTTTTTCATCTTTTACATTGTTTTATATTTATTATTTTGCTGATTATTTAACTTTTGTATTTTCACTTGCGACAAGTGTAGCGATTTATTTTGCTGTTCATGATGTATATTCAATATATTTTAATGCAATTTTGCAATCTAAAATAAATGCATATTGTAATATTTTAGCTTTAATTATTTCATTAATTATAAGATATTGCATTGCAAAATTTCAGCTAGCAGTAGAGTTATTATGTGTTCCGATAATAATGATTACCTTAGTACCTTTTTTTATTAGAAAATATTTGTATGCACGGAAAAAAGTGAGTGAAAGTGATATTGTAATAGAAAAATTTAAGCGTTATCGAAAATTTATGTTGGGTGTGGGGCGTAAACTTGCTTTCTACTCACTTTCGGTTGCAATTTTTACAAAAACATCGCAGTTATTTCTAGGTGTTGAGTCGCAATATGATTTGGGTATTTATACTGTAGCAATGACATTGGGGAATAGTTTCTATTTTGTTTTGGTTGCAATAATTTCTTCATATTTTACACAGATTTATGTTGAGAAGGATTTTGAAAAAAGTCAAAATATGGTTGCTAAGCTAAGTTTGGTTATTATCTTAATATGTTCGCTAGTAATGGTTATTTTTTCTTTAACAGGACATTATATTATTGAATGGTTATATGGCAAGCAATATACAAGTGTAAATAATATTCTAATATTTACAGTATTTGTTACGTTATTTTCAGGGCTTTCCACAATTGCGGAGAAGTACTTATTGAAATTTAATGCATATGACTATTTGAAGAAAAAAACACTTTGTTTAGTTGTATTTAATATCATGCTAACAGCTGTTTCTGTTCATTTTTGGGGCTTAAATGGTGCAGTTTTTGCCATTTTAACTACAGAAATTATGTCATTTTCTATATTTAACTATTTTTATAAAGATAGAATCATACTCGATGTTCAAAAGAGAATTTTTTTACCTTCCACTTATAGAAAAGAGTACAACTAATGATAATTTTAAGTGTAATTGTTCCTATATATAAAGTAGAAGAATATATTGTTGAGTGTATTGAGAGTATATGTAATCAATTGATCAGTGGCGTAGAGATTATTTTGGTTGATGATGGTACACCTGATACATCTATGGCTTTAGCACGTAATTATATTGCTCAAAAATATCCTCATTTTGAAAATCAATTTGTTTTTATTGATCAAAAAAACCAAGGTCAAAGTGTTGCTAGAAATAATGCATTAAAAATAGCAAAGGGTGAGTATATTGGATTTTTGGATTCAGACGATTATTTATTGCCAAACTATTTTTATGAATTAATGAAAGTTATAAATGAGAAAAATGTAGAAATAATTCATTTTAATGCTAAACAATATACTGAAGATCAAGGCTATATCGATAGTATGTGTTTTGTGAAGGAAAATAAAGTTTCAATTAATAATGAACTTTATCGTGAGAAATTGTTTTTACAAGCTTATTGGTATCCTTGGTTGAGGGTTATTAGAAAAGATGTTTTAAACAAATTTCAATTTGATGCTAATGTATATATGGAGGATAAGTTGCTTTTTCCAAAAATTTACTATTTTACAGATGGTTGTGAAATTTTTGAAATGAAAAAGGAACTAGTTTGTTATAGGCATCGAGATGGCAGTTCAATAAGGAGTGGTTATCCTGAACCACTTTTAAAAGGAATTGACTTAGGGATAAAAAAATTTATTCCAACAAGTGAAGCCCCACTTTACTCTATTATCTATAATCAATTTTTAGCCCAAAAAATATCAACAATGATTGATAGAGAGCAAAGCTTTTTTAGTATTTATTTTTTTGCTTTAAATGAGGTAGGTAATATTAAACTTAATTATAAAATAAGTTACAAGGTTTTTTTGTTAAAATACTGTACTTTGATTTATATAGCTATTTTAAAATTAAGAAATTTCTTTAGATAGTCAAGGTGTATATATGAATTCAGTTTTTAGAACTAATAAAATAATGGCAACTCTAATATTCTTTATATTTAATGTTGCTTGTAGTGTTTTCTATTTTGTATTTCAAGTCCTATATTTTTCATGAATGAATTTAGAAGTTGGTATTTAAAATGAAAAAATTATCAATAGTTATTCCTGCATTTAATGCGGAAAATTACATTATAAATACACTAGTCTCTATGGTTAATCAGCCTGTTGATTTTAATAATATTGAGTTAATAGTTGTTAATGATGGGTCTAGTGATAAAACTCTTGAGTCGGTGGAGCAATTTTCTAAAGGAGTTCCTGGTATTACATTAAATATCTATTCAAAAGAAAATGGAGGATTAGGTAGTGCTAGAAATTTTGGCATAGAAAAAGCTAAAGGTGATTATATTTGGTTTTTTGATGCAGATGATATAATGGAGAAAGGATCTCTACCTAAGGTGATGTCAAAATTAAATGATGATTTGGATTTATTGGGTTTTGGTGTAAAGGAAACGTACGTTAAGACTAATAAAATTAAAGTGGTAAATGTTAAGAATAGACCAATTAATGTAGTTGTAAATGGTAGAAATTATATTGAAAATTATGATATTGGGCATTCAGCATGTTGTTTTATAGTTAAGAAATCAATTTTAATAGAGAATTCTATTTATTTTTTAGAAGATGTACTTAGTGAAGATTTTGATTTTGAGTTGAGGTTATTTGAAAAATGTAAGAATATTACACATATAGATGCTATTTGTTATAATTATATTATTAGAGAAGGTTCATTAAGTCGAAGAAAAAATAGTGAATATTATACTTTTCATCACCGAAGTATGATAAAAATTATTGATAATTTAAATTTAAATTTTAGGAAATCTAAGGATTTAGATTATAAAAAAAGTGTAGAAATTTATATTACACGTATTAAAATAATTGCTCTTATTAATTTATTAAAATCTACCTTGCCAAAAGATAAAGTAAATTTATTTTTTCAGCAGTTTAAGCAAGGCGGTTTTTTAGAATTGGCGGATTATCGTAAGTCTAAGCTAGGTTGGAAGCACTATATAGTTTTTACTCTCGTTAATTTTAATCTTATTGAATTATTTCTTTTTTTAAAAAATAATTTAGTTCTATTTAAATCGAGGTAGTGATTAGTGAATTTAAGACTTAGATTGAATACGATAATTTTTTTAATTATATCATCTATATTTTCTTTAATAGTCGGCATGAGAGGTAATACTAATGATACCTATACTTATTACTTTATTTTTAAGAATGTTGATTCCTATGATTTAATGAATTATAGCGATTTTTACTCTAGAACTGGGGTTGAAGTTGGTTGGGGATTATATTCAAAAATTATTTCATTATTTTCAAATAGTGAGGTGGTTTTATTTACAATTTTTTCATTACTAACTTTTTATTTTATATATAAAACAAGTGATATTATTAAATTAAAATTTATTTATGTGATGTGTTTTTATTTGCCAACAGGTTTTTTTTTGATGCAACAATTTATGCAAATTCGTCAAGGTTTTGCTGTTCCTGTAGTAATATATGCGAGCTTTCTATATTTGGAAAATAAGAAATTATTAGCAATATTATTTTTTTCTTTAGCAGTTCTGTTTCATCAAACAGTTATAGTTTATATTTTATTTTTATTCGTTTTTTTGTTGATCTATAAATATTTTTTTGAAGAAAATAAGCCGTTGAATTTTAAGATATATATGATATCTATTCTTTTGTTGGGTACTATATTTTCTCGTGTAGTATTTTTACCTTTGGCTTTATCTTTTTTTAGTAGGCTGCAATCATATGCTAATACAGATTATGCTGAAAGTGTTAGTCTTTTGGGATTAGCTAATATTAAATTTTATATAGAATTTATTTTTATACTATTTTTTATGCATAAAAAAGATTTGAATGATAAATTTCTTATATTGATGATTTTTGTTTTTACGATAGGCTTAGCCATTCGCATAGCTTTCTTCGATTTTGCAATTTTAAGTGGCCGCTTGTCTAATGTATTTTTATTTATAGAAATATTTCTTATGCCATACTTTATTTATAAGCGTTTTAGTAAAATAGTTTTGCTTACTACTCTTGTTTTATACTTTCTCATAATTGGTTTTATATCGTGGAACTTTCAAGTAGCAGAGTATTTAGCAGATTCTTATTTTTATCCTTTGTATTAATTATGAGATAGCTATGAAAATTCTTTTTATAATCAATTCTTTAAAAAATAAGTCGGGTTCGGAGCGAGTTGCTGTAGAGCTTGCAAATAAGATGTCTAGAATAGATGATTATGAGATTACGCTTTTAAATAGAGAGTCTACTAAAGACAATGCTGCCTATCCGTTATTTGAAAATATAAATGTAATTGCATTAACTGGAAATATATTTCAATTCTATAAAAAATTAAAAAAATATATATCAACTTGCACTTATGATGTGGTGATAATTCATAATATGGGAAAATTATCTCTACTTTGCACTTTTCTACCAAATTTAAATAAATTAGTAACACTTGAGCATGTGTCTTTCATCAGTAGGCCCAAGACTGTTCAATTGCTCAGTCATTTTTTTTACACAAGAATTGATCAGGTTGTTACTTTGACCCAAAATGATAAAGAACAATTCGATAAATTTCATTCTAATGTAATTGTTATCCCTAACTTTTCACCGTTTCCTATCATTTCATCACCTCAAAATAATACTAAACAAATTGTAACGATTGGTCGTTTAACTGATCAGAAAAACTATATCCATTTACTTCAAGCTTGGGAGAAAATATATCAATCTATTCCTGATTGGCAACTCAATATCTATGGCGAAGGTGAGCACAAAGAGATGCTACAAAATTATATCAGCAAGCGCTTTCTTAAAAATGTGAGTTTGAAGGGTAGTACTTCAAATGTAAAAGAAGTTTATGAACGATCTAGTTTTTTTGTAATGTCATCTAAATATGAAGGTCTCCCAATGGTGTTAATAGAAGCTCAGAGCTTTGGTTTACCTATTGTTTCATATAATTGTCCATATGGCCCAAGTGATGTCATTCAAGAAAATCAAAATGGTTTATTAGTGGAAGATCAAAATATTGATAAATTGGCAGAAGCCATTTTAAAACTAGCCTCATCTCCAAATTTATTAGATCGTTTTTCAAAAGAATCTTTATTAAATGCTAAAAAATATCAACCTGAACAAATTTTAAAAATTTGGAATGAAAAAATCTTGCAAGGATAAAGTTTTATGTTTTCTGTATTAAGCTCTATTTATCACAAAGAGCATCCATCACACTTTAATGCTTGTATGGAAAGTATTTGGGATAAGCAAACTTTAAAGCCTACAGAAATTATTTTAGTTGAGGATGGACCTCTAACACCTGAACTTGATAAGGTGATTGCACGGTGGCAAGAAAAACTCGGTAATATTTTACATGTTAAGAAGCTTGAGAAAAATGTAGGTACAGGTAAGGCAAAAAATATTGGTTTGCAAGAATGTACATATGACATTGTATGTATTGTAGATACAGATGATATTTATGTATCGGAGAGATTCGAGAAGCAAATTGATTTTTTAAAAAACAATCCCGATGTTTCAATTATAGGTGGACAGATTCTCGAATTTGTAGAAGATATCCATAGGCCTACTGGGATGCGAAAAGTTCCTCTATCAAATGAAGACTTAAAAAATTACGCAAAAAAGCAAAGTCCCTTTAACAATATGACTATTACGTATCGAAAATCCCATATTCTTGAAGTTGGAGGCTATCAGCATCATTTATGGATGGAAGACTATAATCTTTTCTTAAGAGTAATTGCTAAAGGCTATAAAATTCAAAACTTGGCTGATGTTTTGGTCTATGCAAGAATTGATAACGGTATGCATGGTCGTCGAAAAGGTTTCCAATATATTAAAAGTGAAAAACAGTTACTAGATTTAAAAAAACAACTAAAGTTACAAAATCCTGTATATGCTAATATGCTGTTTCTGATACGGTCTGCGTTTAGACTGTTGCCAGCAAATATGCTAGGTAAAATTTATAATACCTTTCTTCGTAAAGATATTAAAAAATGAGTGAATGAAAATATGAAACGCTTAGTAGACATAGTCATTTCTTTAATAGCTCTAACCGTACTGTCGCCAATATTTCTGATAGTTGCTTATAAGGTCCGTAAAAATTTAGGTTCACCCATATTCTTTTATCAAGAAAGACCTGGGAAGGACGGAAAATTATTTAAAATGATTAAGTTCCGTTCGATGAAGGATGCCTTTGATGCGCAGGGGAATCCATTGCCGGATGAGGCTCGTATTACTCCATTTGGGCAGAAGTTGCGTTCTACTAGCTTAGATGAAATGCCACAGCTTATTAATGTTTTAAAAGGTGATATGAGTGTGGTGGGTCCTCGTCCAATGTTAAAAGACTTTGTCGCTTTATATTCACCAGAACAAGCACGTCGCTTAGAAGTACGTCCTGGAATGACTGGTTTAGCTCAGGTCAGTGGACGTAATGAACTGGATTATGAAGAACGGTTTAAATGTGACGTTTGGTATGTAGACAATCATAGTGTTTGGGTTGATTTTAAAATCATGTTTAAAACAGTCAAAGTGATGTTAAGACGCGAAGGTATTAATGCACCAGGACATGTAGGACCATCTTTATTTAAAGGTAATGACGTCCAAGAAAATGTCGACTCATCTGTAAAGTAAATTTTATATCTTGAAATATTTCTTATGATCAAAAAAGCAGTTTTACCAGTAGCCGGTTTAGGAACGCGTTTTTTACCTGCAAGTAAGTCAATTCCAAAGGAAATGGTTACCGTTGTTGATCGCCCAGCTATTGAATATGTAGTGCGTGAAGCGGTGGAAGCAGGAATTGAACAGATTATTTTAGTGACTCACTCTTCAAAAGCTTCGATTGAAAATTATTTTGATCGAAACTTTGAATTAGAAACAATATTAAATGAAAAGAAGAAATTGGATTTGCTTGCAGAGATTACGCAAATTGTTCCTTCTCATGTGAGTGTTGTGAGTGTACGACAACCTCAACCTCTAGGCTTAGGGCATGCTGTTTTATGTGCAAAGAGTGTTGTCGGTCAAGATGATTTTGCTGTGCTATTACCAGATGTATTAGTGAAAGATAGCTCTGGACAAAATGATCTATCTCGTATGATTTCTCGCTATAACTCAAGCCAAGCTGCTCAAATCATGGTTGAAGCAGTGCCAGACCATTTAGTAGATCAATATGGGATTGTGGATGTAAAACATAGCCCAAATGAAGGTGAAAGTATTGCTATGCAGGGTATTGTTGAAAAGCCCGCAGTAGGTTCTGCACCATCAAACTTATCGGTGGTTGGCCGCTATGTGTTACCTGCCAAGATTATGCAATTACTTGAGAACACGCCGAAAGGTGCGGGTAATGAAATTCAGTTAACTGATGCAATTGCAATGCTTCAAGACACAGATACTGTTGAAGCTTATCGTATGCAAGGTCAAACGTTTGATTGTGGTAGTAAGATTGGCTATTTAAAAGCTGTACTACACTATGGAGTTGAACACCCTAAGTTAGGAAATGATTTTAAACAGTTAATTCAGGAACTTAAATTATAAAATTTTGTAGCTCTGCTTAACTATTTGTAAAAATGAATGAATATATGAACAGAGCAATATATTCTCTTTCTGGAAAGGGAAGAGAATTTTATAGAATATTAAAATCAGGTGTACAATGAAAATCGCGGTATTTGGAACCACCTTACATGCTGGTGTAATGGCAGCATTATTAGCTGAATATGGCAATCAGATCTATTGGTGTACAAGTGTCACCTGTGAAGAAAACATTTCTATACTTTCTTATCAAGATCAAGAAGTTAATCATTATTTAAATAAACAGAGAAAAGCAGGTTTTTTAAAAGAAAGTCCTTTTTCTGAAATTCCTTTAGATATTGAAGTTTATTTATTTTGTTTTAGCCCAACACAAATCGAGCTTGCTTTAAAAACAGTTGAAAAGTTGAGTGAGCGCCCGATAGTTCATCC
Source organism: Acinetobacter geminorum (assembly GCF_013009345.1). Lineage (GTDB taxonomy): Bacteria > Pseudomonadota > Gammaproteobacteria > Pseudomonadales > Moraxellaceae > Acinetobacter > Acinetobacter geminorum. Next base: position 30,497 of record NZ_JABELE010000011.1, read on the forward strand.
ACGTTTAATGATCAATGGCTCTACTTTTGGTCTACATGGTACGAATCAATTAAAACAACATTTGCCAAAAGATGAGTGGGTTTATTTTCCTGATGTGATTCAAGAAGGAAATGCGATTAATAGCGTGCTGAACGTAAAACATGTCATTGTTGGTGTTGAATCAAGCTATGCTCAAGACATAATGCAAGAGTTATTACGTCCATTTTTCCGTTTTAGTTATCAATATTTATTTATGCCGATTTTAGATGCCGAATTTACCAAGCTTAGCATTTCAGGCATGTTGGCGACTAGAATTAGTTATATGAATGATCTTGCTCTAGTTGCGGAAAAGTTAGGTATTGATATTGCCAATGTAAAGCATGGCATTGCTGCAGATACACGTATTGGCGCAGCTTATTTATCAGCAGGTGTAGGCTTTGGCGGTGAAAACTTTTCACATGATATTTTAACGCTTTCGAGTACGGTTTCTGAAACAGGTGCGAAAAGCCGTCTACTAGAACAAGTATGGGCGATTAATGAACAACAAAAAGAAATTTTATTCCGTAAATTATGGAATTATTATCACTGTGATTTGAGCGGTAAAACTGTTGCAATTTGGGGGGCTTCATTTAAAGAGAACACTCCAAGTACACATAACTCACCTATTCATATTTTATTGGTTGCATTATGGGCACAAGGGGTAAAAGTACGTTTGCATGACCCACAAGCCTTAGATGAGATCGCAACAACTTATGGAGACCGTGAAGATCTGGTTTTATGTGCTGACCAATATGAAGCTGCACAGGGAGCTCATGCTTTATGCTTAGTGACAGCATGGAAACAATATTGGAGCCCTGATTTTAAACAGTTACAACAAGTAATGCAGCATCCTCTTATTTTGGATGGGCGTAATATTTACGATCCGGCATATGTGAAAGCAAAAGGTTTCGCTTATGAAGGAGTAGGTCGATTATGAGTAAATCTATCGAGAAGTTTCCTAAAGAGTTAGTCTCGCCTATAGCACAGCTTCACTCCTTAGTTGAGAAGAATTCAAAATTACATATCAAAGAATTATTTGCAGCCGAGCAAGACCGCTTTCAAAACTATTCGGTAAAGTTCGATCAATTGGTTTTTGATTATAGTAAACACCGTATAACTAAAAGTGTTTTAGAACAATTGTTTGCTTTAGCAAAGACGAAACAATTGACTCACTGGATTGAGCGCTTATTTTCCCAAGACAAAGTTAACTGTACTGAGCAGCGTGCAGCTATGCACTGGGCCTTACGTTTACCATCGGAATATTCTAAATTTCCTGAACTCACAAAACAGGTTCATACTCAATTACAGCGTATGTACGCTTTGGTTGAAAAAATCCATGCTGGGCAATACCGCGGTGCTACGGGTGAAGTGATTCAGGATGTCGTTAATATTGGTGTAGGTGGTTCCGATTTAGGGCCTCAAATGGTGACCCATGCACTATGCGATTTTAAAGTAAAAACTGCCAAACCTCTTAATGTACACTTTGTTTCGACTATGGATGGTAGTCAGTTATCAGACTTGCTCCATCAACTGCGTCCGGAAACGACTTTATTTATTATTTCTTCAAAGTCATTTGGCACTATTGATACTTTATCCAATGCACAAACAGTTCGTCAGTGGCTTGAAAAAGCGTTAGGAAAACATGAACGCGTTGTAAAAAGTCATTTTATTGGTGTTTCTACAAAAGCTGATAAAATGACCGAATGGGGAATTGCTCCTGAAAACCAGTTGCTGCTTTGGGAGTGGGTAGGTGGACGTTATTCTCTTTGGTCGTGTATTGGTTTACCTATTGCATTGTCAGTTGGGATTGATGGGTTTCAGCAGCTTTTAGCTGGTGCACATGCTGTCGATGAACACTTTCAAAATACAAGCTTTGAGCAAAATATACCGGTTCTCATGGCATTATTAGGGGTCTGGAATAATAATTTTTTAAATATACAGACCCATGCTGTATTACCTTATGATGGCCGTTTAAAATATTTTGCAGCCTATTTGCAGCAGCTTGAAATGGAATCTAATGGTAAGTCAGTACAACGTGATGGACAAAAAGTTGAATTAGACACTTGCCCAATTGTATGGGGTGAGGTTGGCCCAAATGCTCAGCATGCATTTTACCAGTTACTCCATCAAGGAACTCAGGCAGTAACTTGTGATTTTATTGCTCCTATAAAACGTTATAATGCAGATCATTTTACTTATGTAGAAAATGCTGAAGCATTAGTTGAGCAACATCATCTTGCACTTTCAAACTGTTTGGCGCAATCACGTTTATTGGCTTTTGGTAATGAAGCTTTGGATTCAGCTGAACTAAAGAATTTACCAATTTATAAACAATATGAAGGTAATCAGCCGAGTTCGACATTACTTTTAAAAGAACTAAATCCATATAGTTTAGGGATGTTAATTGCTTTATATGAACATAAGGTATTTGTTCAGTCGGTAATTTGGAATATTAATCCGTTTGATCAATGGGGTGTTGAAAAAGGTAAGCAGATTGCTGATCAGTTACTTCCAATTTTAAATGGTGCTCAAAATGATCTTTCAACACTTGATGCTTCAACACGTGGTTTGATTAAAATTTTATTAGGAAAAGTCGATGGCTAAAATTTTAGTTACAGGTGGTGCAGGTTATATTGGTTCACACACTTGTGTAGAGCTTTTAGAAGCAGGTCATGAAGTTATTGTATTTGATAATCTTTCAAATAGCTCAAAAGAATCTTTAAATAGAGTTCAAGAGATTACTCAAAAAAGTTTAACTTTTGTGGAGGGTGATATTCGGAATTTTGACGAGCTTGATCGAGTGTTTCAAGAGCATACAATTGATGCGGTTATTCATTTTGCAGGTTTAAAAGCAGTGGGTGAAAGCCAGGAAAAACCGCTTATTTATTTTGATAATAATATTGCAGGGAGTATTCAACTGGTGAAGTCAATGGAGAAAGCTGGTGTTTATACATTAGTATTTAGCTCTTCTGCGACAGTATATGATGAAGCAAATACCTCTCCTTTAAATGAAGAAATGCCAACAGGTATGCCAAGTAATAACTATGGATATACAAAACTAATTGTTGAGCAATTATTACAAAAACTTTCAGTAGCTGACTCTAAATGGTCTATTGCTTTACTACGTTATTTTAACCCAGTAGGTGCACATAAGAGTGGGCGTATTGGTGAAGACCCGCAAGGTATCCCAAATAATTTAATGCCTTATGTGACTCAAGTTGCTGTTGGTCGTCGTGAAAAATTATCCATTTATGGTAATGATTACGATACAGTAGATGGTACAGGTGTGCGAGATTATATCCATGTTGTTGACTTGGCGAATGCACATTTATGCGCTTTAAATAACCGTCTACAGGCGCAAGGTTGCCGTGCATGGAATATTGGTACAGGTAATGGTTCATCTGTTTTACAAGTAAAAAATACCTTTGAACAAGTGAATGGCGTACCTGTTGCTTTTGAGTTCGCTCCACGTAGAGCAGGGGATGTTGCGACTTCTTTTGCTGACAATGCTCGTGCAGTTGCTGAGTTGGACTGGAAACCTCAATACGGTTTAGAAGATATGCTTAAGGATAGCTGGAATTGGCAAAAGCAGAATCCGGCGGGTTATAAGAGCTAATTATTTAAATTTTCTAAATTCAAATATATAGCAGTTGTTGGTCAATAGAACGCGTGTTTTCTAAAGAGACAGCAGTTGTAGCGGTTATTTTCATGCTAGTATTCGCCACAATTCCGTTAGCCTCTTTTTGCAGTCATGGTTTTTCTACGTCAACAACTGTTATTCATCTTTATTGCCTTTTTATCTACCTGTGTAGGTATATATGTTGCATGGGACATGAATTTAACTGGGCATAAGTTTTATACCTATTTGATTTCAGAAAAGGCTATTTTTTCAATTCTTTTTAACTACGCGGTAATTCAACTATTTTTTATTGTGGTTGGTCGTAAATATGCTGCAATTTTTTTAAGCCAATTATTCGTTATATTTTTAAATTTTATTAATAAAAAGAAGCAACAGTATTTATTTAGCAATTTAAGTCCTGAAGATATTTTTTTACTTCCAGAAGCAATGAAAGCCACTCCTTGGCACTTACAACTTATCTTTTTTACTCTTATTATTTTCTTTCTTATCATACTTTTAATTGCTCTACGTAAAGAAAGTAAAGCCACTTTTCATACCTATGTCCCTAATATCATTATCTTTGGACTAATCAGTAGTGGTTTAATTTACTTAAATTTTATTAGGAACCCTACAGGCGCTTGTTTTTCTGAAAGAAAACCTATGATTTGTGCTAGCTTGCAGGAATTTCCAAATACCAGAAATGATTGGGTTGGTGACTACCGGAAGATACAAGATTATGGATTTGTGACTTTTTACGTTTCTAAAGTATTGGATAATGTAACCAGCGTATTGTTACCTAGTCGCAAAGTATCTGAATCAGCGATACAACAAATTTTGCACCAACATCATATTTTACATCCGTTAGAGAATAAAACTCCTCAATATCCAAATATTATTGTAGTAATGGAGGAGTCTTTTTGGGATTCACACAAATTAGATAATGAGCTTCCGAAAGATTTATTGTCTTTTGTTCAACAAAATCAAGTATCTAATTTATTGTCGCCTACTTTTGGCGGAGGTACTGCGAATGTAGAATTTGAAGCCCTTACAAGCCTGAATACGACTTTTTTTCCTAATGAGCTGTTATATGTTTCTAAGCTAAAAAAACCAATTTATGCTCTTCCTTATTATTTAAATTCAATGGGTTATCAAACGGTTGCAATGCATAATAACTATAGTTATTATTATAATCGTAATAAGGTATATCCAGACTTAGGGTTTGAGAAATTTATATCACTTGAAAATATGATTGCTCAAAAAGATCGGAGTAATATATTTAATCAAGGGGGCTGGGCCACAGATGACCTTATTTTTGATTCGATTAAGTCTACTCTAAAACAAAATGAGCAAAAGCCAAAGTTTATTTATGCGATTACCGTCGAAAATCATCCAATGTATAATGATGATCGATTTGGGAGACAGAATTATAAATTTAGTAGAGAACTAACTGAAACCCAAAAACAAAAATTAAGTACTTACACGGCTGGAATTGCACGTGCTGATCAAAAGTTGCAGGAGCTTGCTGAATATTTAAAGACTGTAGAACGGCCAACAATTTTAGTGGCTTTCGGTGATCATTTGCCTAATTTGCAAGAAGTCTATGATAGATATGGATTTTTTAAAGAAGATACTGAGAGAACTAACCTAAAAAATTACCAGACTCCGTTTGTAGTGTGGAGTAATTATAAATTAGATAAGAAGCCTTTAAAGCAACCATATATTGCTGCAAGTTTTGTGGCTCCAAAGCTATTAAAGCTGGCAGGGCTACCTTTGTCAGACTATTATCAATTTATTGATAATGTTTCGAATTGTTATAGTGCCATACATCAAAAATTTGTAAAAGAAGCTCCAACTTGTAACTTTAACAATAAAGCTTTGTTAAAGGATTATGAAAATTTAAATAGAGATGTATTAGATGGGAATAATCATACTTATAAGATTATGCAAAATACTCAAATAGAGATGGAAAAGTAATTTCCATCTCTATTATATAGGAATTATTAAGACTGAATTAATCCAGTCAATTCATCTACATAATATTGCATTGGCTGAGCTTGACGATCTGCACGGCTTTCAATGTTGAGGCGTAATAACGGTTCAGTATTTGAAGCACGGACATTAAAACGCCATGCGCCAAAGTCGAGGCTTACACCATCGGTACGGTCAATTTGTGGATTTTGATCGGCATAGAAGTCGAAAATCTTTTGAATCGTAGTTTGCGTATCGGCTACTTTAAAGTTGATTTCACCACTACAAGGGAACTTGGCAATCATATTTTCAACGAGTGTTGAGAGAGATTGTCCTGTTTCAGAGAGTAGAGCAATGGTGAGTAACCAAGGAATCATACCACTGTCACAGTAAGCAAAATCACGGAAATAGTGGTGGGCACTCATTTCACCGCCATATACGGCATTGTGTTCACGCATAACATCTTTAATAAATGCATGCCCCGATTTTGACTGTACAGCAACACCTTTATATTCTTCGACGATATCAAATGTGTTCCACACTAAACGTGGGTCATGCACAATTTTTTCGCCTGACTGTTTGATTAAAAAAGCTTGAGCCAATAGACCAACAATATAGTAGCCCTCAATAAACTGACCTTTTTCATCGAACAAGAAACAGCGGTCAAAGTCGCCGTCCCATGCAATACCCATATCTGCTTTATGCTCAAGAACAGCATTTCGGGTACTGTCACGGTTTTCAATTAAAATTGGGTTAGGGATGCCATTTGGGAAAGTACCATCTGCTTCATGATGAATTTTAATAAATTCAACCGGTACATTAAGCGCCTTAAATTTTTCTTCAATGGCATCAATCACATGACCAGCTGCACCATTACCCGCGTTTACCACTAACTTTAATGGACGGATTTTTGCAGGTTCAATATAAGTCAGTAGATGGTCAACGAACTCAGGCAAAATGTTATAGCTTTGCGTTGTACCTTTTTGGCTAACTTCTTCAAAGTTATTGGTCTCTGCTAAAGCCTGAATTTCTTTTAAACCAGTATCGGCACTAATTGGACGAGCATTTTCTCGAACCAATTTCATACCGTTATAGTCCATTGGGTTATGACTCGCAGTTACTTCTATACCACCTTGTACGTCTAAATGAAAAGCGGCAAAGTACACTTCTTCAGTACCCGTCATGCCTAAATCAAGCACATTCACACCCGCATCATTTAAACCGCGGATGGTCGCTTGTTTTAAAGCCTCACTGCTTAGACGAATATCACAACCTACAACCACAGTCTTTGGTTTATAGATTTGTCCGTAAGCGCGGCCAATTTTATAGGCGATTTCTTCATTCAATTCGGTGCCGAGTTTGCCTCGGATATCATAAGCTTTAAAACACGTTAAAGTAGTCATTATTCAATTCAATACATGTGGTTTGAGTTGTGTGCACATTATACATAGATCATGAAATAGGTATGTTTATAGTTTTTATATTCAAATTTTGCACTACATTTCTGTAGGTCATATTTAAGTTTATAAGGAAGCTTTTTTACGACTTTAGTCGAATAAAAAAAATTATAGATGAGAAATGGCTTGATTTTTCTTGGTTATATTGGTCATACCAATTGTGGTAATTATTTAATCATTGATCTTACCAATAACTGTGTTTATGATGCGCCTTGTGGTTTAAGGAGTAGCATTTGCACTTAAATTTTAATTGGTCATACCAATTTGTGTAAATGTTGAAATTTTAAGGTACAAAAATTCGCCCCGGCATTTCAAGGAGATGACAATGCTCAATATGTGGCAACAACTTTATGACCCTTTAAATAATATTTGGCTGTCTAGTGCGGTTGCATTAATCCCGATTATTTTCTTCTTTTTGGCCTTGGCTGTTTTTCGTTTAAAAGGCAGTATCGCGGGTACGGGCACAGTTATTATTGCATTACTGATTGCGCTATTTTTCTATCAAATGCCTGGTCAAATGGCCTTTGCGTCAATCATTTACGGTTTCTTCTACGGTCTATGGCCAATTTCATGGATCATTATCGGGGCGGTTTTTCTATACAAGATTTCGGTAAAAACAGGCCAGTTTGAAGTTATCCGCTCAAGCATTCTATCTATTACCGAAGACCAACGTCTGCAAATGTTACTTGTTGGTTTTGCATTTGGTACTTTCCTTGAAGGAGCTGCGGGCTTTGGTGCTCCTGTCGCAATTACCGCTGCACTACTTGTCGGTTTAGGGTTTAAGCCACTTTACGCTGCTGGTTTATGTTTAATTGTAAATACAGCACCAGTTGCATTCGGTGCAATGGGTATTCCAATTATTGTGGCAGGGCAGGTTTCCGGTGTAGACACTATGGAAATTAGCCAGATGGTGGGTCGTCAGTTGCCATTTTTAACCATTATTGTGCTGTTCTGGATTATGGCGATTATGGATGGCTGGCGTGGTGTTAAGGAAACTTGGCCTGCGGTATTGGTCGGTGGTGGTGCTTTTGCGATTGCCCAGTATCTCACCTCTAACTTTATTGGCCCTGAGTTACCAGACATTACCGCAGCAATTGCTTCATTGGTCAGCCTGACGTTGTTATTCCGTGTTTGGAAACCAAAACATATTTTCCGTTTTGAACCTGAAGCGGGTCAGACTTTGGCTCAGCAACCTACAACAGTTCAACGTTATAGCATTGGGAAAATTGCAAAAGCATGGTCTCCATTTGCTATTTTAACGGTAATGGTCACGATTTGGAGCGTTAAGCCATTTAAAGCATTATTTGCAAAAGATGGTGCTCTTGAACACTGGATTTTTAAACTTGAAGTGCCGTATTTACACAAATTGGTCGAGAAAATGCCACCGATTGTGTCCGAGATAAAACCATACGAAGCGATTTATAAGTTTGACTGGTTCTCTGCAACAGGTACTGCAATTTTTATTGCTGCGATCATCACAGTTATTTTCTTAAAAATGAAAGCAAGTGAGGCAGTAACAACTTTCGGTGAAACACTCAATGAGTTGAAAACACCGATTTACTCGATTGGTATGGTGTTGGCATTTGCTTTTATTGCGAACTATTCAGGTTTATCTGCAACTCTGGCTTTGGCTCTATCGCATACGGGTCATGCGTTTACTTTCTTCTCGCCATTTTTGGGTTGGCTTGGTGTGTTCCTTACTGGTTCAGACACTTCTTCAAATGCTTTGTTCTCGGCACTACAGGCAACTACAGCTCAGCAAATTGGTATTCCAGAAGTGTTATTGGTCGCTGCCAATACCAGCGGTGGTGTAACTGGTAAAATGATTTCGCCACAGTCGATTGCGATTGCATGTGCCGCAGTAGGCTTAGTTGGAAAAGAGTCTGACTTGTTCCGTTTCACGGTAAAACATAGCATCATATTCACTGTCTTTGTTGGCATCATTATTACGGTTCAGGCTTATCTGGTTCCGTGGATGATTCCATAACTCCAGTGAAGGAAACGCGATGAGAATCTCCGATCAAGTGGTCATGAAATTGCAGGCATTAATTGAAGAACGTCACATGAAAAAAGGTGACCGTTTGCCTGCCGAACGCCAGCTTGCAACAAGTTTAGGGGTTTCTCGTCCGTCTTTGCGTGAAGCGATTCAGCAGCTTAATAGTCAAGGTGTGCTCAGTAGCCGCCGTGGCGATGGGACTTATATTCAGCAGTTACCTGAGCAGTGGCCACAGCAACTTATTGTGAACCCGATTAGTAACCTGATTGAAGAAGATCCACTCTACCGTTTTGATGTGCAAGAGGCGCGGTTATTGCTTGAGGGTGGCACGGCATGGTATGCCGCATTACGCTCAACGCCGGAAGATCGTGCCAAAATCCATCATTATTTTAATGAAATTAGTCGCCATCAAAATGCGGGTGACTCGGCGCAAGCTGCGGTGGCAGATGCTGAGTTCCACTTAGCGATTGCTGAAGCATCTCACAATGTAGTGCTGATTCAAATGATGCGTAGCCTGTTTGATTTGCTGCAATACAACGTCTTGTTAGGGCGTAAGAAAGTTTATAACGACCCTGTAAATGGTGACTTGCTGAGCGAGCAGCATTTTCAGGTGATGGATGCTATTGATCGTAAAGATCCCGAGGCCGCACGCCAAGCTGTCTGCGGTCATATTGAATTTGTGATTAATCATGTGCGTTCTCTGGATGAAGACGAAGCTCGCCAGAAACGTGCAAATCGTTTAAATAGAGTTGATTCAAAATGATTATTTCTTCTGGCAATGATTATCGTGCTGCGGCACAACGTCGCTTACCCCCATTTTTATTTCACTACATTGATGGTGGAGCGTATGCGGAATATACCTTAAAGCGTAACGTACAAGATTTGTCAGAAATTGCATTGCGTCAGCGTGTGCTGAATGACATGTCAGCGTTAAGTTTAGAGACAAAACTGTTTAATGAAACGCTATCGATGCCGGTTGCATTGGCGCCTGTAGGTTTAACAGGTATGTATGCACGCCGTGGTGAAGTGCAAGCCGCAATGGCAGCCGATAAAAAGGGCATACCATTTACACTTTCAACGGTTTCAGTGTGTCCGATTGAAGAAGTCGCACCTGCAATTAACCGCCCAATGTGGTTCCAGCTTTATGTATTACGTGACCGAGGTTTTATGCGTAATGCTTTGGAGCGTGCAAAAGCAGCAGGCTGTTCAACTCTGGTGTTTACTGTAGATATGCCTGTGCCAGGAGCGCGTTATCGGGATGCTCATTCGGGTATGAGTGGACCAAATGCTGCGATGCGCCGTTATATGCAGTCGCTGTTCCATCCGCACTGGTCATGGAATGTTGGCTTAATGGGCCGTCCGCATGACTTGGGTAATATCTCTAAATATTTAGGCAAACCGACTGGGCTTGAAGACTATATTGGTTGGTTAGGCTCGAACTTTGACCCATCGATTTCATGGAAAGACCTTGAGTGGATTCGTGAGTTTTGGGATGGCCCAATGGTGATTAAAGGTATTTTAGACCCTGAAGATGCCAAAGATGCTGTGCGTTTTGGTGCAGATGGGATTGTGGTATCGAATCACGGTGGTCGTCAGTTAGATGGCGTGATGTCATCTGCTCGTGCATTACCTGCAATTGCCGATGCCGTTAAAGGTGATTTAGCAATTTTGGCTGACTCAGGCATTCGTAATGGTTTAGATGTGGTGCGTATGTTAGCGCTCGGTGCCGATACGGTTTTACTTGGCCGTGCGTTTGTTTATGCCTTGGCAGCAGCAGGTGGGCAAGGTGTGTCGAACTTACTTGATTTAATTGATAAGGAAATGCGCGTTGCGATGACCTTAACGGGTGCTAAGTCGATTTCGGATATTAATGAGGATTGTTTAGTACAGGCGATTAAACAAGGTCTTTAAGAAATAGTAAGTGAAGCAGTAAGCACAGCCTCAAAATTTGTTGATTTGCTAATGTTTTACGTATAGGCATTTGTCACTTTTGAAAGGTCAAAAGTAACCAAAAACCTTTTGTTGAGCAAACCGTACTTCCTTGTACGGTTGCTCAACAGGCGGCATCCCTGCCGCCAACGCGTAGCCAATTTAAATTAAATCTAACACCTAGAGACTGCTAGTGCTAAGCGTCACTTACAGCCTGCGTAGCATGAGCAAGGTATTGTTTTTGCAATATAACTGGAAAAATGGATGCAGTGAACAGGTTCTGTAGTGACAATGGTTTTGATTACTTTTGCCAAAACAAAAGTAATGGAATTAGCTACTTTAAATATTAGTTCTAAACGGAAAAACTCCGTCGAGCTTTTCTGATTTTTAAAAAACTATGTGGTATGGATGACCAAAAGGAAACCATCATGCAAACATTTTCTCCTCAAGCAGTGATCGAACGCTTACAAAATATTGTAGGGCGTTCTTATGTTTTGACCGATGACCAAAGTACGCGTCAATACCGTCAAGGTCGTCGTTTTGGTGAGGGGAAAGTACTTGCTGTGGTGGTGCCGGGTACTTTGCTAGAGCAATGGCAAGTTTTGCAGGCTGCAATTGAGGCAAACTGTATTGTGATTATGCAGGCAGCAAATACAGGACTCACTGGTGGTTCGACCCCGTATGGTGATGACTATGACCGTCCTGTGTTGGTCATGAGTACGCGCCGATTAAAGGGCATACAAGTTATTCATGACGGTAAGCAAGTGATTTGTTTACCGGGTGCGACCTTAGACAATTTAGAGCAAATTTTAAAAGGCTATGACCGTGAACCGCATTCAGTAATTGGTTCATCTTGTATAGGTGCATCGGTACTTGGTGGTGTCTGTAATAACTCTGGTGGTGCCTTGGTACGCCGTGGCCCGGCCTATACTGAACTGGCGTTATATGCTCAGGTGAATGCTACTGGTCAGTTAGAACTAGTGAACCATTTAGGGGTGAATTTAGGCTCGACTCCTGAAGAAATTTTGTCTCGATTAGAGAAGCAGCAATATCAAGCCGTAGATATTTTAGATGACAGCGAAAAACAGGCATCAGACCATCGCTATGCCCACGATGTGACCCAAGTTGATGAAGATACGCCTGCTCGTTTTAATGCAGACCCGTCACGTTTGTTTGAAGCATCGGGTTCGGCTGGTAAAGTCTGTGTGTTTGCGGTACGCCTTGATACTTATGAAAAAGTAGAAAGTAATGTCTTTTATATTGGTACTAATGATGCAGATGATTTAACAGCGATTCGTCGTTATTTGCTCACTTCACTACCAAGCTTGCCGATTGCGGGCGAATATATTCACCGAGATGCTTACTTGATTGGTGAAAAGTACGGAAAAGACACCTTCTTATTTATTGAGAAATTTGGCACAGCCAATGTTCCCAAAGCTTTTGCGATGAAAGATAAAGTCGATGGCTTTTTGGAAAGATTTAAAATTAAAGGTCTAACAGACCATATTTTACAGGCCATTACCTTCTTTTTACCGAGTCATTTGCCGAAGCGTATGACCGAATATCGAGATCGTTATGAGCATCATTTAGTTTTACGTGTCGAAAATAATTCAAAAGCTCAGACCGAGCAGTTTCTAAAAGAATATTTTGCGGTGCATCAGTCAGGTCACTATTTCGTATGTAGTGAAGAGGAAGGACGAAAGGCATTCTTACACCGCTTTGCGATTGCGGGGGCGGCAATTCGTTATCGTGATACACACCGTAGTGAAGTTGAAGATATTGTCGCGCTTGATATTGCGTTACGTCGTAATGACCGCGAATGGGTAGAGCAACTACCAGCCGAGATGGAAAACAAAATTCTCCATAAACTCTATTATGGGCATTTCTTTTGTCATGTGTTCCATCAAGACTATATTCTTAAAAAGGGCAATGACCCTTTAGAAATGGAACATCAAATGTGGAAATTACTCGATGCGCGCCGTGCTGAATATCCAGCAGAGCATAATGTTGGGCACCTTTACATTGCCAAGCCTGCCTTAGCGAATTTCTATCAAAAACTCGACCCAACCAACAGCTTTAATGTGGGGATTGGACATACCTCAAAACTGAAATATTGGGGCAAGGCTAAATCGTAATATCGAGACATAAAAAAAGGCGCCGAAGCGCCTTTTTTTATAGATGTATTATGCCGCTTCTGTTGATTTAGCAAGTACTTCTGCAACTGCTTTAGCAACAGTGTAAACATTGTTCATGTTTAAACCTGCTACACAAATACGACCACTACGTACTAAGTAGATTGCATATTCTTCACGCAAGATATCCACTTGCTCAGCAGTTAGACCTGTGTAGCTGAACATACCTTTTTGGTTTACAAGGTAGCTAAAGTCACGGTCTGGTAATGCTTTAGTAAGTTCATCTTTCAAGATGCTACGCATTTTAATAATACGCTCACGCATCTCTTTCACTTCACCTTGCCATTGTTGGTTAAGTTCAGCGTCATTTAACACTTCATCAACTAACCAAGCACCTGTTGTAGGAGGGCTAGAGTAAATACGACGTACAGTCGCTTTTAACTGACCAAATGTGCACTGAGCAGCTTCTGCATCGTCACAAACGAAAGTTAAGCCGCCAACGCGCTCGCCATATAAAGAGAAGATTTTAGAGAACGAGTTGCTCACAATGAAGTTTAGACCCGCTTGATCTAAAGCACGGATTGCATACGCATCTTCTTCCATACCGTCACCAAAACCTTGGTAAGCGATGTCTAGGAATGGAATAAGGTTACGGTCTTTTAATACTGCAATTACTTGATCCCATTGCGCTGGGTTTAAGTCAGCACCAGTTGGGTTATGGCAGCATGGGTGCAATAACACAATGCTTTGCTCAGGCAAAGTTTTAAGTGTAGACAACATACCGTCAAAATCTACACCACGAGTTTCGTTGTCGAAATATGGGTAGAAATGAGTTTTGATGCCAGCGCCATTGAAAATCGCAACGTGGTTGTCCCAAGTTGGTTGGCTTACCCAAACGTCTGAATTTGGGAAATAAGTTTTTAAGAAGTCAGCACCAACTTTCAATGCACCTGAACCACCAAGTGTTTGGATGGTTACAGCACGGCCAGCTTTAACTGCTGGGCTGTTTGCACCAAATAAAAGTGCTTGAATTGCTTCACGGTAAGGTTTGAAGCCTTCCATTGGCAAATAAAGTTTGGTTTTACCGTTCTTAGGCTCAATACGCTTTTGCGCTTCAATAATGGTCTCTAACTGAGGAACAATACTGTCTTCGTTATAATAAAGACCAATACTCAAGTTCACTTTTCCAGAACGAGTATCAGCATTGAACTGTTCCATTAAAGAGAGAATTGGATCGCCTGCGTATGGGGGGATATGTTGAAACATCAAAAAAAGTCCTTTCATTCAACAATATGCATAGTGCTCGGTTTTTTCTGTCTCGAAAAATACGCCACAACTATGTCGATGCTCAATAATGTATCAATAAAGCTACCGTGAAGCACCTGATAATTTCACTAATATCGATATTTTCTGGCTGAAAATGATAAAAAGATTTAAAAGAAATTACGGTAAATAGATACTAATTTATAACTCATGCTTTCATTCAAGCAGATTGTCTACAATCTTGCTGTAATACATTGGTTGTAGACTAAAGTTTGAAACAAAAGTTTAATGACTAAAACGTAACTAAGAAAGAGTCATAAAACTATAGACAAATTGGCACTAAATTATTGTTTTATAAATATTAACTGGCAAGTGGTTTAATGCTTTAAATATAAGGTGATATAAGCGGTCAGGCTATAAAAATTGACCTGATGCGTTCTGTAAAGTGTCAACAATCACCTTGATTTTTTTCATTCATACCGCTATAAAACTCATAATTGATTAAAAATTGTCGACAATATGCAAGATTTGACCTACGCACCAGAGCCACTACAAAGTCAGGGAAGAACACTGACCGAGCATGTATTTAAACAAATACAGACGGCGATTGTTTTGGGTCAAATTCCGGCAGGTAGCAAGATTTCTGAGCCTGAGCTGGCACGCACTTATGGCATTAGCCGTGGGCCTTTGCGTGAAGCAATTCATCGCCTTGAAGGGCAACGTTTGGTTGAGCGTACTGCACACGTGGGCGCGCGCGTAGTTTCTCTTTCACTGCAACAGTTTAAAGAGCTTTACCAGATTCGTGCGTCATTAGAAGGTTTGGCCTGCAAACTTGCTGCACAGCATATTGATAAAAAACAAATTTTGGCGCTGCGTGATGTATTGCGTATGCATGCCGAAGATGAAAACTTTAAAGCAGGTAAAGGATATTACTTGCAAGAAGGGCAGGACGATTTTCACTACTGCATTATCAAAAGTAGTGGCAATAAAACCCTAGAAAAAATGCTATGTGATGAGCTTTATCACCTCATCCGCATGTACCGAATTCAATTTTCAAACACACCCGATCGACCGAGCAAAGCTTGGGACGAACATATCCGTATTTTAGATGCAATTGCAGAAGGCGACGGTGAACTTGCCGAGCTCCTCATGCATCGACATATCAATGCTTCTTACAAAATTATTGAGCAAACACTGCTACAAGCACAAGGAGAACATAACAATGGCTAAACAATCCGCAGGTCAGCTATTTCGCGATGCAGTAGCCCAAGAAAAGCCATTACAAGTGGTTGGAACCATTAACGCCAATCATGCACTTTTGGCAAAACGTGCAGGTTATAAAGCGATTTACTTATCAGGTGGTGGTGTAGCCGCTGGTTCTTTAGGCTTACCTGATTTGGGAATCAGTAACCTTGATGATGTGTTGACTGATGTACGCCGTATTACCGATGTATGTGATCTTCCATTATTAGTCGATGCTGACACAGGTTTTGGTGCTTCTGCATTTAACATTGCCCGTACGACAAAAGCACTCATCAAGTTTGGTGCTGCGGCAATGCACATTGAAGACCAAGTGGGCGCAAAACGTTGTGGTCACCGTCCGAACAAAGCCATTGTGACTCAAGAAGAAATGGTTGACCGTATTAAAGCTGCGGTCGATGCGCGTGGTGATGACAGCTTCGTGATTATGGCTCGTACCGACGCATTGGCAGTAGATGGCTTACAAGCTGCAATTGACCGTGCGGGTGCCTACATCGAAGCGGGCGCAGACATGTTGTTCCCTGAAGCAATTACTGAGCTTGATATGTACAAGCAATTTGCTCAAAAGACAGGCGCACCAATTTTGGCAAACATTACCGAATTTGGTTCTACACCACTGTTTACCACTGAAGAGTTAGCATCTGCCGATGTAAGCCTTGCGCTTTATCCGCTTTCTGCTTTCCGTGCCATGAACAAAGCAGCCGAAACTGTGTATGAAACCTTGCGTAAAGAAGGTACACAAAAGAACGTGATTGATATTATGCAAACGCGTAAAGAGCTATATGAACGCATTAATTACTATGCGTTTGAAGACTACTTAGACAACGCATTTGCTAAAAAGAAGTAATAAATTAAAAAGTTGATTAATTGGAATCTGATACTCGGAGGCGTCATCTGCAACTGTTTGAGGCAGGACTACATTTTTTAAAATTGGTTCTGCGATAGATAGGATATTCGATGGTTGTGGACGAGTTTTGCAGATGACAATGGTTTTGCCTACTTTTGCCAAAACAAAAGTAGGTCGAACCGAAGGTTAATCCTGAAATAAGAAGTGAAAATGGTACGACTCCGTCGTGCTTAATAAATAAATTCAGATAGATAGGAAAGGAAAATCTTATGAGCTCAAATGAAACAACAACAGGCTTCAAACCAAAAAAATCAGTTGCACTTAGCGGACAAGTTGCAGGCAACACAGCACTGTGTACTGTAGGACGTAGCGGTAACGACTTACACTATCGTGGCTATGACATTCTTGACCTTGCAGCGGGTAGCCAGTTTGAAGAAGTTGCTCACTTGCTCGTACATGGCAAATTACCAAACAAAGCTGAACTCAAAGCATATAAAGCAAAATTAAAAGCACTTCGTGGCTTACCAGCAGCACTTAAAACAGCACTTGAACAACTTCCTCCGTCTGCACACCCAATGGATGTGATGCGTACAGGTGTTTCAGTGCTAGGTTGTTTAACACCAGAACACGAAGACCACAACGAAGCGGGCGCAAAAGACATTGCTGACAAATTAATGGCAAGCCTAGGCTCAATGCTGCTTTATTGGTACCACTTCAGCAACAACGGTCGTCGTATTGAAGTTGAAACAGATGACGACTCAATTGCAGCGCATTTCTTACACTTACTTCATGGCGAAAAACCATCTGAAGAATGGATTCAAGCAATGCATACATCTCTTATTTTGTATGCTGAGCATGAGTTCAACGCATCTACATTTACCTCACGTGTGGTTGCAGGTACAGGTTCTGACATGTACTCGGCAATTACTGGCGGTATTGGCGCACTTCGTGGACCTAAACATGGTGGTGCGAACGAAGTTGCATTCGTGATTCAACAACGTTACGACAATGCAGACGAAGCTGAAGCTGATATCCGTAAGCGTGTTGAAAACAAAGAAGTCGTAATCGGATTTGGTCACCCTGTCTATACAGTTTCTGACCCACGTAACGAAGTGATCAAGAAAGTGGCACATGACTTAGCAGAAGCGCAAGAGAACACCAAAATGTACCTCATCGCTGAGCGTTTAGAAGCAGTGATGAAAGAAGTGAAAAACATGTTCCCGAACCTCGACTGGTTCAGTGCGGTGAGTTATCACTTAATGGGTGTTCCAACTGCAATGTTTACACCATTATTCGTAATTGCACGTACAGCAGGTTGGTCAGCACACGTAATTGAACAACGTCAAGACGGCAAAATCATTCGTCCAAGCGCGAACTATACAGGCCCTGAAAACCTCGAATTTAAACCATTGGCGGAGCGTGGTTAATGAACACAAAATACCGTAAACCGCTGGCAGGTACCCAGCTTGAATACTACGACGTGCGTCAAGCCGTTGAAGATATTCAGCCAGGCGCATACGAAAAACTGCCTTACACCTCTAAAGTACTCGCAGAGCAATTGGTACGCCGTGCCGATGCCGAGAACTTAACTGCTTATTTAACGCAGTTGATTGAACGCCGTCAGGACTTGGACTTTCCTTGGTATCCTGCACGCGTGGTGTGTCATGACATCTTGGGACAAACTGCATTGGTTGACCTTGCAGGTTTGCGTGACGCGATTGCAGACAAAGGCGGTGACCCATCTAAAGTCAACCCAGTTGTGCCGACTCAGCTGATTGTCGACCACTCTTTAGCGGTGGAATATGGCGGTGCTGACCCAGACGCTTTTGCAAAAAACCGTGCTGTTGAAGACCGTCGTAACGAAGACCGTTTCCACTTTATTGAGTGGACCAAAACTGCATTTAAAAATGTCGATGTGATCCCTGCGGGGAACGGCATTATGCACCAGATTAACCTAGAGAAAATGTCTCCAGTAATTCAGGCGCGTGATGGTGTAGCATTCCCAGATACATGTGTCGGTACAGACTCACATACGCCACATACAGACGCTTTGGGCGTAATTTCTGTGGGTGTAGGTGGCTTAGAAGCTGAAAACGTAATGTTGGGCCGTGCATCTTGGATGCGTCTGCCAGACATTATTGGTGTTGAGTTTGTAGGTCAGCGTCAAGCAGGTATTACAGCAACAGATATCGTACTTGCTTTAACTGAGTTCTTGCGTAAAGAGCGTGTAGTGGGTGCATACCTTGAGTTCTTTGGTGAAGGCGCTGACAGTATGTCTGTGGGTGACCGTGCAACCATTTCGAACATGACTCCAGAATATGGCGCTACGGCTGCAATGTTCTACATCGACCAAAACACAATCGACTACTTACGCCTCACAGGCCGTGAAGATGCTCAAGTGGCATTGGTTGAACAGTACGCAAAAGAATTCGGCCTTTGGGCTTCTGACATGACCAAAGCAGAGTACCCACGTGTACTACGTTTTGACCTGTCGACAGTCACACGTAACATTGCTGGCCCATCAAACCCACATGCACGTGTTTCAACCGCGGACCTAAAAGAAAAAGGCATTGCAGGTGTTGTTGAAAACCGTTCTGATGGCTTAATGCCAGATGGCGCAATCATTATTGCTGCAATTACTTCATGTACCAACACTTCTAACCCACGTAACACCGTGGCGGCAGGTTTGTTGGCACGTAAGGCAAATGAGCTAGGTTTAGTTCGTAAACCTTGGGTGAAATCATCATTTGCACCGGGTTCAAAAGCGGCTGCACTTTACCTCGAAGAAGCTGGCGTACTTAAAGACCTAGAGAAACTTGGTTTTGGTATCGTGGCGTATGCATGTACGACGTGTAACGGTATGTCGGGCGCGTTAGATCCAGTCATTCAACAAGAAATTATTGACCGCGACTTGTACGCAACAGCAGTACTGTCTGGTAACCGTAACTTCGATGGCCGTATCCATCCTTATGCAAAACAAGCGTTCTTGGCATCTCCACCGCTTGTCGTAGCGTATGCAATTGCGGGTACGATTCGTTTTGACATTGAAAAAGATGCGTTAGGTCATGATAAAGACGGTAACCCGATTTACCTCAAAGACATTTGGCCATCTGACGCTGAAATTGATGCGTTAGTAAAAGAAGCAGTGAAGCCTGAACAGTTCCGTAAAGTCTACATTCCAATGTTTGACTTAGGCGAAGTTGAACAAGCGAAGAGCCCACTTTACGACTGGCGTCCACAAAGTACTTACATCCGCCGTCCACCATATTGGGAAGGGGCGTTGGCTGCACCACGTACTTTGGCGAACATGCGTCCACTTGCGATTTTGGGTGACAACATCACTACCGACCACTTGTCGCCTTCAAATGCGATTTTAATGGACTCGGCTGCGGGTGAATATCTTCACAAAATGGGCGTACCAGAAGAAGACTTTAACTCATATGCAACCCACCGTGGTGACCATTTGACTGCACAACGTGCAACATTTGCCAACCCGAAACTCTATAACGAAATGGTGGTTCGTTCAGACGGCACGATTAAGCAAGGTTCAAAAGCGCGTGTAGAGCCAGAAGGTGAAGTGATGCGCATGTGGGAAGCGATTGAAACCTACATGAACCGTAAACAGCCGTTAATTATTATTGCGGGTGCTGACTACGGTCAGGGTTCAAGCCGTGACTGGGCTGCGAAAGGTGTTCGCCTTGCTGGTGTTGAAGCGATTGTGGCAGAAGGTTTTGAGCGTATTCACCGTACTAACTTGGTAGGTATGGGCGTGTTACCGCTTGAGTTTAAACCGGGTGTAAACCGCAAGACGTTAAAACTAGATGGTACAGAGCTTTATAGCGTGATTGGTAATATTGCGCCGCGTTCGACTTTAACTTTGGTTATTGAACGTGCCACAGCGGATGGTAAGGAAGAGATTCTTGAAGTGCCTGTGACTTGCCGTTTAGATACAGAAGAAGAAGTTTCTGTATATGAAGCGGGCGGTGTATTACAGCGTTTTGCACAAGACTTTTTAGAAGGCCAAGTGGCTTAATATTTAGTCTATAACTGATTGAAAATTATTCAAAAGAGCCCTATCTTGATGATGGGGTTTTTTTATAGCTTATATTTGAGTGTATATGCGAGATTTAGGACAATTAGGTGAAAGCACCTTTGCAATGTGGTGTGCTCAAGTTGGATTAATTGCTAATGGTTCAGCAATTGATAAAACAGGATGGGACTACTATGTAGAATTCCCAATATCTTCAAATATAACTACTCATGAATTACATAAATCAGCTTTTGAATGTAAAGTTCAAGTTAAAGCAACAGATAAAAAGGATAGAAAACTCGCTATTACAGTATCAAATCTTAGACGGATGGCAACTGTGCAAATGCCAGCATTTTACGTTTTTCTAGAATTTGATGGGAAGAATGAAGCACAAAATGCATTTGTTTTACATATAGATAATGAGTTGGTTTATAAAATTCTTAAAAGAGTTCATCAAATAGAACAAAGTGAAAAAAATAAGGATTTAAATAAAAAGACAATTACTCTTACTTATAGTGAACAGCACAGGCTTGAAAAATTAGATGGGGAAAATCTAAAACAAAATTTGTTGAAATATATCGGTGAAAACTATTCTGATTACATAGCTAGTAAAAATAAATATTTACAAGAGTGTGGTTTTGAAGATGGGTATGGAACAGTTCAATTTTCTCTTGAAGGTGAAGAGGGTATTCAGAGAATCATTGATGTTTCTTTAGGATTAGAAGAGGATTTAGATGTCCAAAACTTAGTTAATATTGAAAAGCGATTTGGTATCCCATCTAAAAAGTCGAATTTTGAAATATCTAAAGCAAAACTAAGTTTGGGTGTGCAACCACCAAAAAAAGGAAAAATTAGATTTAAAGAAGATAGTCTCTCTACTGGCTTAGTTTTTGATATAGATTTTTATAACTCACCTTTTAGTTTTAATGAATTTAGGAAATTTTCAAAATTTCGAGTTGTTGGTGATTTCTTTGATATGACTTTTGAGCCATATAAAAAACAATCTAATTATAAGTTTAACTTAGGTGACGATAGGAGATTTGAGTTAAAGAAACTAAAAGATGCTATTGGCTTAATTGAATTGATGAGCAGAGATAATCAAGAATTCATTATTGAACTAATTATAGAAAATTTTGAAACTGTAGTTTCTTCATCTAAAAGTAAATTTATAAAAAGAGAGCTAAGTATATTTGACGATCTATTGAATAAGGCATTAGAAATATGTTTTCAAAGCAAAATTTATGATGAAATATTTATTTCTATTCAGGAGTTATATAATTATAGAGAAGAAATTGAACAGTTCCATACTATAATTACTAAAACAAATAAGTGTGATTTTAGAGTCGAGTGTGAGGTAGACAGTAATCACATATTCGAATTTGAGAAAACAACTTCGACTTCGGCTATATTTTGCAGATTAGGTAGTCATGCCATAGGAGCAATTCTAACAATTATTGGTAAACCTGAGAAAATATCAAAAAATAAATTTAGGATTGATAAAGGTGAACTAATGATAGAAAGAACTCTTATATTTACTCGAAGTAATGAAAATATTAATGAAGAAATTAGTAGAGTAATACAAAATACGATAAGTAAATATGCAGATGAATACGACGTTTTCTATAACTGGGATACAGATGTTGTATAAAATAAAAATATAAAAAAAGCCCGACATCCTGTTGGGCTTTTCCGTATTTGGTTGCTAGATATGACTCCTGTCGTATCTCACGATCCTGATGCATGAACCTATTATTGTTGTTTTATGTTCCGGAACATCCTGTTCCTGTATGAGTTCATATTAGGAAAAAAGCAGAGGGTAGCCAATCCGCTAAATCCCTAAATCTGTGTAAGATAAATCGTACAAATAACATTTTTTGCATTTATGCCATCATCATCGGGCGAAATGGACAATTGACATTCACTTTAAGTGGGTTATATTCCTGTTTAATATATATACGATTATAGGAATGTAATCATGGTAACAGCTGGCGAAAAACCCGGAACAGGCTTCTATTTCTGTGCTCAGTGCGGACATAGAGTGTTTTTAGAAATTAATACCGATCCTTTACCACCTTGCACGAAATGCTACTGCACACAATTTAAACGTTAAGAATGAAATAATATTTGCGTTCGCATTTAACAAAAAGCCCTGTCACCTGATGGGGCTTTTTGTTAATTTAAAAATAAGACTTACATAACAAGACCCGTGATGGGCATGAAAAGGAAACCGTTATGGAAACAATATTGGGTTTATGTATTGGCGTGGGGCTGAGCGCTGCCTGCGGTTTTCGCGTGTTTGTGCCGCTACTGGTCATGAGCATTGCCACCATGATGGGATGGTTTGAGCCATCGAAAGGGTTTGAGTGGTTAGCTTTGCCATCGGTATGTTTGGCTTTGGGCGTGGCAACGGTGTGTGAAGTTGCAGCTTACTATATTCCGTGGGTCGATAATGCCTTAGACACAGTCGCAACTCCTGCGGCGATGATCGCGGGTACGTTAGCAACAATGGCGGTTAGCAGTGGAGAAATGTCTCAGTTTGCCAGTTGGGCGGCTGCCATTATTGTGGGCGGTGGTACGGCTGGCGTAGTGCAAATGAGTACCGTTGCTGCACGCGGTGTTTCAACTGCAACTACGGGTGGTTTAGGGAATTTTGTCGTTGCAACAGGTGAGTGGATTGGAGCAATCTTACTTTCAGTTTCAGCAATGTTAGTGCCTGCGCTTGTTGCGGTAGTGGTGCTGATTGCAGTAATTTTAGCGGTACGTTGGATCCGCCATAAAAAGCAAGAACAGGCGCATAGTCCTCTATAGGTTTAGCCTAAACATATTTTTAAACAGCAATAAAAAAAGCCCAACATCCTGTTGGGCTTTTTCGTATTTGGGTACTAGATATGACTCCTGTCGTATCTCACGCTCCTGGTGCTTGAACCTATTATTGTTGTTTTATGTTCCGGAACATCCTCTTCCTCTATGAGTTCATATTAGGAAAAAAGCAGGGTGTCGCCAATCCGCAAAATCCCTAAAACTTTGTAGGATAAAACGTACATTGAAACATGGTGTGAGGCGTTTTGTAGTT
>NZ_JABELE010000011.1:54186-160381 GCF_013009345.1 Acinetobacter geminorum
TGTTGGTAAAACCTCATTTAAGGTTTAAAGAGAGCTATAACAACTATATTAATGAATTAGCTGATGAAGAACGTTACCCCTTTGACAATGGAGTTTGACCATACAAATTTTGAATCATTTTTGAATAAACTGAGAGATTATGAAAAAGGGAAATCCCTAGAAGAAGGGCATGTTCCCAACATTACATATTGGTTAGTAGAAGGTAATGAAATTATTGGCGCGTCTAACTTGCGACTTAAACTCAATGAACAGATTGAATATTGCGGTGGGCATATTGGTTTAGGTATTCGTCCTTCTAAACGCGGACAGAATTTTGGCTCGAAATTGTTAGAGCTTACAATTCTGGAGGCATGGAAGTTAGGCCTAACGGAGTTACATATACATTGTTATAAATCTAATTTAGCTTCTGCAAAAACTATTCAAGCAAACAATGGTCGTCTTGATTCCGAAATTACTCTCAACCAAGTAGTTCAAAGGTATGTTGTGAATAAAACAGTATAAGAATTTTCTTTTAGATTATTTTTAAATGGCAATAAAAAAAGCCCGACATCCTGTCGAGCTTTTTCGTATTTGGTTGCTAGATATGACTCCTGTCGTATCTCACGCTCCTGGTGCTTGAACCTATTATTGTTGTTTTATGTTCCGGAACATCCTGTTCCTGTATGAGTTCATATTAGGAAAAAAGCAGGGTGTCGCCAATCCGCAAAATCCCTAAAAGTTTGTAGGCTAAAGCGTACAAAAATGGGTATGGTTATCCTTATATAAACGGATTTTCAGTTTCCCAAGGCTTGCTGCTAAAAATAATCTGGCCATTTTCAACACAGAGGATCCATGTATAGAAATACTCTTCTCCTAATCCTCGGCATTCAAAATTTGCATTTGGAAATAGAGCGGTAATTTTTTCTATGAGTTGTAAGCAATAAACTGGATCGACATTAAGGCCTGCCTGACCATTAGAAAAGGCATGTACTAAATCACCATAAACATCTTCGTGGATTGAATCCTCCGTTAATATTTCTAGGATATTCTGCTTTTCAGTAGATAAATCAATCGTGTCAAAATCTGTATAACGGACTTGTAGTTCTGTATAAAAACTCATTTTTATTAGCTCTATGATATTAGTGATGAGAAATACTACTTATTAAACATGACTTTATCGTTAAAAACGAGCTGAGTATAGAAATATCTAAACTATAAGAATTCAAATTTCTTAAAAATATTCTTCTTTAGGCCTCTGCGCCGCAACAGACCTTAATCTTTTGCGCTGATTTAAAGTAATAAACTATTGCGGCACAGAGATAAAGAGCTAAGCCAAACGCTTAGCCCATACTACTTTTGTCACACCGCTGCATGACGCTAAAGAAAGTAGGGGCAAAGTCCCGTGGGAGAACAGGACTTTGCAAACTGACATGTTCTAGGCGCTGCATCAGCTTAGGTGAGTAAGCTTGCTCAAGTCGCTGGTAAATACATTCGCAACTGGTTTTGGTGTGTCTACCTGACAGGCAAATTTTTTCAAACTCCTGCTGAGTGTGTAGGTTACAACCCGAAATACCCAAACTACCTAGAACGAAACTTAAAGCCAAAATAGGTTTATAAATTGTCATATTATTCTCATAATGATTTATATCTATGTGTAGAATAAAAATATAATTAGTTTGAAGTTTAAAATAATTTTTAGGTAATAATTAACCCTCCCATGTATATAGGAAAATAAAATAATTAAATTTTTAAAATAAAAGTAATTTATAAATTTAAAAAATAGACAATAGAAAACCTAAATTTCAAATAAATAAAATGATTAAGCAGGAGAGGGAATAAGTTTGAAAAATATCATGGTCAACTCCTTATAATTTATGGAGTCCTACTACCAGATTACCGCGAATTAATTTATGGTGGTAGAACGGAAAGGGGTTGACAGACTGGGATCCATAGAACCAGCACGCACGGGGCGTCCCCCAACCGTCCTACCGCAAAGAAGGGGGACGCAAGGGTCCAGCGAATTATAGCAGAACTATAATCCGTGGTGGATCAGCGGTCTGTCAAAACCGACTGGCAATGTAGGCCAGCAACGAGATAATAATCGGTGATTTTAATTACGTCAATTTAATATTTAAAATATTTTTGATTTAATAATAAAACTAAATTTGTTTTTAAAATAATAGAATTAATATTTAAATTTAATTAGAAAAAATAAATAATAAAATAATCTTATTAATAATAGGGTTTAGTATCTTATAAATAGAACTATTATAGGGGTGGCTGCCTATTCTAAACTTTTAAGCATTTCTTTAGCATCTACATCGCCTGCATCGGCAGCTTGCTGAAACCATTTCTTTGCCAGTTGTGGGTTTTTCGGCGTGCCTTCACCATTTAAATACATCTGGGCCAAGTTGTACTGAGCATCACTTTCATTGTGCTCAGCCGCTTTGGTGTACCATTTAAGTGCCTGCTCATTGCTTTGTGAGACGCCGTGACCTTTTTTATATAGATGAGCTAAATTATATTCTGCGGGTGGGTAGCCTTGCTTGGCAGCACGACTGAACCACTCAAACGCCTTTCCATAATCTTGCGCGGTTCCTTCACCTCTGTCATATAGCACCCCTAAGTTATATTGCGCTTTCGCATGGTCCTTGGCCGCAGCCTTAGTAAAATAATCAAAAGCGCGCTTGGCATCTTTTTCGACGCCCGTGCCTGTGTAATACATCATCCCTAAACTATATTTTGCCCCCATACTTCCATTTTGATCAGCCACAGTTAGCCATTTAAACGCTTGTTCATAGTTTTTAACAACGCCTTGTTCGCCACTTAAAAGCATCATCCCTAAATGATATTGAGCAACGGATTGCCCTTGTTCTGCACGATATTGAATATCGGCCACGCTCGGTTCAGCAAATGCTGAAGAATGAATAGAGAAAATCATCGTAAATATATAAAAAGCAGACTTTTTTATTTTCATATCCCATCCTGAATTTTATTAATTTGAGTAGTTGATTTCTTTAATATCTATTTGAATATAAAAGAAAAATATTAAATATATTTGGCTGATTTATAGTGCTTTAAAATGATCTGATTTTACGGTTTAAATACCTATTTAATAAGAAATTAACCTAAAACTGCATATTTAGACTAGTTACATTTTGAAAATGAGTATAGATAGACAGATTAGTCTTTTTTTAATTAAAATGCGGCCTAAATATAAGTTTGATTGATAATAAAAATGCAGATGAGTGTGTCGAGTATATTGGAGCGTTTAGGCCTTGTTTCACAAAATCGCGCTGTTCATATCCAATTCTCAAATCAGTCTTTAAATCAGCAAGTCTTCTTACAACGTATTGAGGGCGAGCATACGCTCAACCAAGGTAGCGTTGCTGAATTACTGTGTCTGTCGACAAACGCACATATTGCATTAAAACAATTTATTGGCTGTCAGGTTGCTGTCGATCAGGTGACAGATACAGGCCAATTCTTTAGAACCACGGGCATTATTACAGAAGCAAGCCAAGGTCAAAGTGACGGCTCACTCACCATTTATAACCTCACCTTAAAAGACCCAACTGCACTCTGGCATAAACGCCGTAATAGCCGCGTGTTTATGAACAAAAGCGTGCGGGACATTAGCGAAATTTTATTTAAAGAATGGCAAGGTAAAAGCCCGTTATTTGCCTCAAGCTTAACGCTCGACACGGCAGGCTTAACGAAAGACTACGATGTGCGTCCATTTGTGATGCAGTCAAACGAAAGCGATTATGACTTTTTAACCCGTTTGTGGCGTAGCGAAGGCATTAACTGGTTAGTCGATGAATCGCAACTTTTGGTCGCTGACCCGAATGCTTCCATTCAGCCACAAGTGTTACGTTTAATTGATGATAACCAAAACTATCAGGCGCTTGAACGCCGTAGCCTACGTTACCAACGCAGCAGTGCCACAGAACAGTTTGATACCATTACCCAAGTCAAGGCAGAGCGCCGCTTACAACCAACTTCGGTACATGTGCAACGTTGGCAAGCCGATGCTTTGCAACAAGAAGAAGGCAGTGGCAGTGTACAAGGCACGCAAAAGCACAGCGAACACTATGACAATGCGAGCTTGAATCTTGAAGATGCATGGCACGTTAGCCCCGCTTGGATGCAGGACTTAAACGGTGAAGACCAAGCCACAGCTTCAGGTAATAGCCAGATTGAACAGCTTAACCAGCACATGAATGCTTACCATCACCTGAGTTCGAAACAGTTTACCGTTTCAGGTAACGTCCGTGATGCACAGGTCGGTTACTGGTTTGAGCTGAATGACCACCCTGAACTTGAACGACACGACAGTGCTGATAAAGAATTCTTAATCTTAAGCAAGCACTACTATAACCAAAATAATTTACCGAAAGAATTACAACAGCAACTTGAGCGACTATTACCAAAAGACAAGCTCAAGGCAGCCGAACTCGACAACCAAAACCCTGAGCAGCGCCACTTTGCTGAGCTGAACGTGGTTCGTCGCAATATTAAAGCTGTCCCTGAATATAGCCCGTTAGAACACCGACCAGCAGCTTACCCACAGCGTGCTAAAGTGGTGGGATTAGAGGGCGAAAGCATTCATGTCGATCAATGGGGACGCATTAAAGTCCGTTTCTTGTTTACCAGAACAGATGATCATAGCCATGACGGTGGAGTAGGAAGTAACGACAATGACACTGACTCGGCTTGGGTCGATGTACTCACCCCTTGGGCGGGCGCAGGTTATGGCGCACGCTTCTTACCACGTGTGGGTGAGATCGTGGTCATCGACTTCTTTGACGGCAATATTGACCGCCCGTTTGTGGTGGGCCGTATTCATGAAGCCGAACGCCACCCAACTCAGTTTGACCAGAAAGGCCAGCTACCTGACACTAAAAAACTCAGCGGCATCCGCTCCGAAGAAGTCGATGGTAAAGGCTTTAACCAGCTACGCTTTGATGACACCACGGGACAAATCAGTGCCCAGCTACAAAGTAGCCATGCAGCCAGCCAATTAAACTTAGGTAACTTAAGCCATCCAAAAGACAAGGCAGAAAGTGATGGACGAGGTGAAGGTTTTGAACTTAGAACAGACCAGTGGGGAGCGGTGCGAGCTGGCAGTGGTTTACTCGTTAGTACCCACAAACAGGATCAAGCTCAAGGTGTACACTTAGACGCAGCTGAGGCTAAACAACAAATCGAAGGTGGTCTCAACAATGCCAAGGCACTCAGTGAAGTTGCTAAAAATCAGCAAACTGACCCGTTAGAAAATTTAGAAAACTTAAAATCTTTTATTGAAAAACTTGAGCAGCAAGACAACGCAAAAGCTAAAACGTTTAAAGAAGCGATTATGCTGCTGGCGAGCCCAAATAGCGTCGCGCTGAGCAGTAATGAAGATATTCACCTCAGCGCAGATGGGCAGCTCAACCAAACTGCTGGAGACAGCATTAATCTGTCTACACAAAAGAACTTGATTGCACATGCTCAAAATAAAATTAGCCTTTTTGCGGCTCAAGAAGGGGCAAGACTCTATGCAGGTAAAGGCAAAGTTGAGATACAGGCTCAAGGTGACGGAGCAGATTTAATTGCCCGTAAAGCTGTGCAGGTGATTTCGACTGAAGACAAAATTGAAGCGACTGCAGCCAAAGAAATTGTACTCACCGCAGGCGGCTCTCAAGTCAAAATTACCGGTTCAGGTATTTTTATGACCACAGGTGGTAAGTTTGAGGTGAAGGCTGGGCAGCATTTGTTTATGGGAGGCGGGAGTGTGAATAGTTCATTGCCGCAATTACCTGAAACTGATAATCCTTTTGTGCTTCAGTATTTAGTCAAGAATAAAGAAAATCAGGTAATGTCTGGAAAGCCTTATATCTTCTTGGATGAAGAGGGAAATGTTCATAGAGGAATAACAGATAAAGATGGATTTATGAAGCTAAAAACAACATCAGCTTCACAGAACATTACTACAAGAGTCATGATGAATGAAATTGAACAGGCAGATGAAGAAGAGGCTGGGACAGAGGAATGAGTGCATATTTCAGTCGTTTAAAGCTTAATGTTCAAGCTCCATTAAAGTTAAAAGATTTAACTTATAAATTTGTTGTAACGACCAATGGTAATAAGACAAAAATAGTTTTCGATGGTCGTTTTAATGAGCAGGGTTTAACAAGTTGGACTCAAATTAATAATTTAAACACCACTTTAATTTATGAAATTTATCTACGTGGAGAACTTTTGCAGAAAGTTTCTGTAAAAGCATACCCAGATAGGAAAACACATAGTATTTATACGATTAAAACAACGACTGAAATTACAAAGAAAGTTAAAGAAAATATTAAAGAAATCTATCTCAATGATGGAGAAGTGGCTTGGTATCTGATTAAAAAAACTGAAACGATGGCTGATTGGTCGAAACGTGTATATAAAAAACCGTTGTCAGCATCTGATTGGGATGTTCTTCGTGCAAATAATCCGCATATTAAAAATATGGCGCCTATTCGTATCTTAACTCCTGGGCAAGTTATTATTTTATCAAACTCTACAACAGCTAAAGAATTGCAAAAATATAAAAAGGAAGCACAAGAGGCCCAAAAGAAATTAGATGAAATGAAAAGGGACAAAAATTTTGATGAGCAATTTTTTGCTCAAAATTATGAGTTTCTTTATGATGCTATGGCGGACAACCGAACTCAACTAACAAATAAAAATATCTTTGAAAACAACGATCACCCTCTGGTTAAAAAATTTGATAAGGATGCTAATGATAGTGAAAGTGCTTGGGGAGCAATTGCTAAAGGTGGAATTGATGCAACTTTAGCATTCCATGAAGGTACAGTGACTAAAATGAATAAAATTCATGGTGAATTAGCACTAAAAATGGCTGAAGAAAGAGCAAAAGGTTTAGGTTTAGCTAATCCAAAGAACTTTAAAGCGTTTAGAAATAAATATAAAGATTTATACAGACAGCTAGATCAGGTGTATGCAAAAGGGGTTTTTAAATGGGATCAGTCTATTAAAACCAATAATATGCGACGTATTATTAATCAATCTTCATTAGCTAGGGGGACTACTTACAAAGGTGGAATGAAAGAATATGTCGAGAAAATGACTGAATTAGGAAAAATGAGTAAAGTAATAAAAGGTGGAGGATACTTATTTTTAGCCCTAGATATTTATAATGCTGGTGATGCTATTGCCAGTGCAAAACCTGAGGAAAAAACTAAAACAACTGTAGTCGAAACCTCTAAACTTGCTGGAGGGTTAGCTGGTGGTGCACTTGGGGCTTTTATTGTATTAACTGTTGCTAGTGGAGGTACATCTTTGATTGTTTTAGGTGTGGCTGCTGGAGTTTCGGCAGGAGTTGGTTGGGCAGGAGGTGAAGGTGCAGGGCTAATTACAGAATATATATATGATAGAGTGAATAAATGAGTAATTTTATTAATTTAATTATAGAAGATAATAAGTTTTTCTATGCTGCTGTTTCATTTTTATTTCTGTTTCTATTTTTCTTTTTTTATTTGTTGCAATATATTTATATATCTTATAATTTAAAAGGAATCTGTAAAATTATTTTTGGCGATGAAAGTCACTTTACGCTTCCA
This sequence comes from Acinetobacter geminorum, assembly GCF_013009345.1. Taxonomy (GTDB): domain Bacteria; phylum Pseudomonadota; class Gammaproteobacteria; order Pseudomonadales; family Moraxellaceae; genus Acinetobacter; species Acinetobacter geminorum. Next base: position 61,776 of record NZ_JABELE010000011.1, read on the forward strand.
TTAGAACCTTTTAATTGTTTTTTTATTAGTGTCTTGCCTATAGTTTTTTGGCGTGAAATATTAAATATAAAAAAAGAAATAAATTTTAAAAAACTTTATGGAAAAGAATTTTATTATCCAATGAGTAAGTCTCAACTCAATAAAATGTTAAATCAATATCCTAAATTTTTTCTTATTCAATACATAATATATTTATCAGTAATACTTTGGGCTATATTTATGATAATAGCATGTATTTTGATAAAATTTTTTTAAATTAAATATTTGGTATTTGAATACTTAAAGAAAAGGTCAGAAAAGCAGCTGAAAAATATCACCGTTTAATGCCTGATGAAAAAGGTCGGCTATTTTTACAACAAGAATTGAAAACTATTTCTTCATCGGGAAATAGTAAAGCCGATTTTAAAATACATTCAAGTAGTAATGAAGGGAAGGTGTGATGCTAGACAAGGCTGGAAACTTATTATGAAAAACTATTTATCTTTATTTATCTGCATTATTACATGCATCTTTTTAACTTCTTGTAAGCCCGCAAATAATACTACCCAAGGAAATAAGTTGATGAACCAAAATCAAGATGTAATAGCCCTTCATTTTGGTGAACAAGGCATGCAGGATTTTAGTAAGAATAGTACTACACCAGTTGATCATCAGCCTGCAGGGATGAATTTTTTATCATTAGATTGGACTCCACCAAAACTAGGTCGAGTACGTGTATTTAGTGAAAAGAGTAATTTAGAAATAGAAAATGTGATCAGTGTGCTAGGTACACTAGTAGCTCGACGAAGCAATGATGGTATTCAAATCATGGACATTAATGCTAGCTTGCATCCAAATGAATATACCACGAGCCAAGAAGCCTATACTGCTTATACTAAATTAGTACATCAGATTAATGACAAACAATGGAAGCAATATTTTTTACCTTTTAGTGCTCGAATTGATAAGCAAGATAATTTTAAGCATATGAATGAAACAATGGGTAAGGTTATCGATCCGACTTATGTATTAAGTTTTAAAGAATGGCAGGACATTTTATCGAAAACGAATAGACTCGTATTTAACTTATACAATGGTGATGCAGAATTAAGTATTAGCCTTCAACAAACTTATCAAGATGATAAAAAAGAACAGTATATGGTGAGGTATAGCTTTGAGAACTTTAAATATGCAGGGCGAAATGCTATATCTGATACAGATAAGATGAATTCAGAGCAGTTAAAGCAAGCATTTGAAACTGAAGTTGCCAATAATAAGAAAGCCCGTAAAACTGAAGAAAATAATATGAAAAAAGAGGGTTATCATATAGATGAGAGCTATATAGACCCAGACATTTGGCCTTATGTAAAATAAACTGTAAGAAGCGTAATTGATTACGCTTCTTCTCTCATAAAAAATAATTTAAGCAGCTTGAATGGCTTCTCCATAAAGAGAAACAGTTTCTTGTTTATGTTGATGTACGTACCAGAACTGCTCCGCAACCGTTTCTGGATGGATCGTATAAGTTTTATCTTTAGCTTCAGGTGTTTCATCTACAAAACCATTTACAATCCTTAGCTCACATAAACATTTGAGTCAGCAAGACTATGAGCAAGTAAGTTGGTGGCTTTGTATTGAGCGGCAGCCGTAGTTGCTAATGATGAATATTCTTTTGCAACTAAATCGATGCCCACTGCATCGAAAGCAAAAATTCCGTTTGTCGATAAAATACTGCCATGATTCTTTTCTAAATCACCAGAGCAAATATTGCAAGCCGAATTAAAAAAGGTTCAAGTAAAATGAAATTTTTATCATGTATATGGATATTTTTATTATTTGGTTGTACTTCTAAAAACATAGATTCTCAATCTACCGATATTAATTTTGGAAAATTTAAATATTTCCAATCTATGTATAGTGGAGAAAAAACATACCAAGGTTTTGTTACAAGCTCTTCTTCTTTAAAAGAAATTTCTGAAAAAAATGTATTTCCTATTTCTAAGCTAAATTGTTTGGAAAATCAGCTTATGGTAAGAGGTGGGGTAGACTTAGATTCAGAAGAAATTAATAATCAATTATATAAATATATGGCACATGTCGAAATATGTAAAAATGATGATTGTTCAGTCGATATTAAAAAAGCAAAAATTGATACTGAATGCAGAATTGAATTAAGAAAAAATTACTCAAATGATGCTTATCAATCAAATAAAGCAAAGTTGACGAATGCTAATTTTGAATAAAATCAATTTGTTGGTGCCAAATTTGATCTATAATTTATTAAGTTGAGAACTAGAAATAAATAAACCCGCCAAAGCGGGTTTATTTATTTATCAGAGAAGCGTAATTTATTACGCTTCTTCTGCCATAAGAAATAATTTTAAGCAGCTTGAATTGCTTCACCACAAAAGGAAACAGTTTCTTGTTTATGCTGGTGTAAATACCAGAACTGCTCCGCAATGGTTTCTGGATGTACCGTGTAGGTCTTATCTTGTGCTCCAGAAGTCCCATCAACGAAACCATTCACAATTACTTGGCTCACGTAAACATTTGAGTCCGCTAGACTATGAGCAAGTAAGTTGGTGGTTTTATATTGGGCGGCAGCAGTAATTGCTAAGGATGAGTACTCTTTAGCAACTAAATCGATACCCACTGCATCGAAAGCAAAAATTCCGTTTGTCGATAAAATACTACCGTGGTTCTTCTCTAAATCACCTAAGCAAGCTTGTACCGTCGCAATATAGCTCGAAACACGAATATGAAAGCTTTTGGTAAGCTCTAGTGGAGGGGCTTCTAAGATATTTCCTTCAATATCATGGAAAGCATTCCAATGAATATTTTTAATCTCTCCTAATTGATCTTTAATGCGTTTAATAAGATTTGGTATATCTTCAAGAACAGCTAAATCACATGCAAAAGCGTAAGCTTCAATGCCTTGTGCTTTAAGTTCTAGAATAGCCTTTTCAAGTTTTTGAGCGTTTCGTGCCACTAAACCGATTTTATAGCCTTCTTTACCAAATTTATGTGCTACGGCTTGGGAAATACCCGTTCCATAACCAAAAATTATAATATTGTTGTTCATTATAAAGTTCCAAAAAACCAATCATTTGGTTAGAAATAATTTATAATATGTTTTTGTAATGTATTCAAGCGCAAAAGCTATCTCTAAGAATAGTACCCAAAGAATAAAAATGCTTAAAAGCGAGGATTAGGGAGTCAGCTTTACATGAGTTATTCGGCTAAACATAGGCTGTTGAAAGAACTTCCAATTTAGCTTATAAATTTTTATTGGTAAAATAAACCGAAAAATACAAATAAAGTGGAATTTAAATTTAATTAATTATTGGTAAATGGCAATAAATTCTTTTAAATTCATCTAATGACGTAAAAATTCCCAAAAAAATTAAAAATTCGCTTTTCTTAGAAAAACAATCCCGCAGGGTGCTGGCTAAACTATATCTCAAGGGTGTGATAGGGATCGAAAAGAGTAGCATGCACCAAAACGTATAACGTTAGTGTGTACTCACCCAAAAGGTCTCGATTCGGCTTAGGACGCTATAGATCAAAAGTTTATAGGCACAAGGTTATAACTTACAAAGTTATGATTGTTGAAGTAAACCATAGATGTTTTCCCTTGACACCCTAAAAAATTCTCTATAATAAAAACGATACTTTACAAGAATATAATTTATGAATAAGCCTTATCTTTCTGCTTTACCTACCGATAGTCAAATCTCATCTCAATTAAATAATGCTTACTTCCACGACTCGTGGAGCATTGTGCTGGGTCAACCTGACCTGAATGTATTTGAGCAGCTTATTAAACTGTTCCAGCACACTCCGCAGTGGGTAGAGTGGAGCATGAATATGCGTAATAAAATTACTTCAAAGATTGGGCTTAAAGATTTAGGAAGTTTTAAGCAGATTGATACTCATAAAAAAGAAAATGAGTATGTCGCAGGTGACCGGATTGGAATTTTTACCTTGTTGCAGCGTACAGAAAATGAATTAGTGATTGGAGACGATGACAAGCACCTAAATGTGAATTTATCTATATACAAGAATGAAAAGACCAAAGTGCTTACCGTAACCACAGTGGTACATATTAAAAATTGGCTAGGACGACTTTATATGGTGCCTGTGATTCCTGCCCATCGAAAAATAGTACCAGCGACTTTACAGATTTTAGGTTAGAATATTATTTTTATTTACGATGCGATCAACCAAAACCGCTAAGAAGCCAAAGACCGCTTACGTTCTCAACATGATTATCAAATTAATTTAAAAGCTGAGCTTGAGATTCGTCATTTGCATGAAAAAATGGACCATCTTTTATCGCCTCAATGGGAAAGGCTTGCGCATATTCAAGAAATTCAGCTAGATCTTTTGGCTGAAATGAATAAAAAACGATAAAGATTTTCTGAGTTTCACGTGGAACATGAGTAGAGCGTTATAGATTATTTTGCGGTAGGTTCGAAATTTCTTTATGATTTGCCGCCATGCTCCATTGCTGCTTCTACGACCATGCCTTTAAACGACAATTTTGTTTACGCTCCGCCACAAGATCCGCTTTCAATTTTATTTGAAGACGATGATTTGATTGTGGTTGATAAACCTGCGGGCTTGTTGTCAGTGATGGGGCGTTTACCTGAGCATCATGACAGCGCTTATTTACGGGTGCTAGAAAAGTTTCCTTTAGCAAAGGTCACGCATCGTTTAGATATGGCGACTTCGGGCCTACTTATGTTTGCCAAACATCGCGATGCAGAAGTTGCGGTAAGTAAAATGTTTCAGGCCAGAACAGTCAAAAAACATTATATTGCTTTGGTACAAGGCCAAGTCGCACAAGAGGGCAGCGTTGAAGTTCCACTCATTACCGACTGGGAAAATCGCCCAAGACAAATTGTACATTTTGAACTAGGCAAACATGCTAAAACGTTGTTTCAACCGTTGGTTTATGATGAAACAACAGATCAAAGTCGAGTGTTACTTGAACCAGTAACAGGGCGTTCGCATCAGTTACGTGTGCACATGATGCATATAGGACATCCGATTATGGGGGACAAGTTATATCACCCTGAGCCTAAACGTTTTCACTTAAACCGCATGGCCTTACATGCCGCATATTTGGCTTTCCAACATCCCTTAAATGGAACGGATGTGGTGATTGAGTCACAAGTGCCTTTTTAAAATTTATATACTTAAAAAAATTAATTTGATGCAATTGGGAACTGAATATATACCCAAACTGCAATAAAAGTCGGGTATTCTTGATGTCGAATAATATTAATACCGCAACAACAACAAGGATCACTTTATGACTCGTGACTACGAACAATTTCCAGATGATGATAACGGCAATGTACTTTGGCAAATGGCTGAAGACGGGGATGATTTAACCGAACTGCATGAAATTGAATTTTCTATTGCTTTTCATGATCAGAAAAATGCAGAGCAGTGTGCACTCTATTTGCTTTACCAAGAACAAAAAGTTTCACTTTTTCAAGATGATTCTGTTGAGCCAAATGAATGGGTGATTACCATCTTCGTTAACATGGAACCTGAGTATTCAGATATTGTTGACTTGGAACAATGGTTTGCCAGCATCGCTGAGAAATTTCAGGGCGAATATGATGGATGGGGCTGTATGGCTTATGTCTTTGAGGAAGACGACGAAGAAGATCTGTTGCAGTAAGGTCTAAAATAAAAAGTAGGAGATAAATATGAACTTATCTCAAAAACAAATTGCAGTACGGTTTTTAGAGCTTGCCGCAGCTGGTGAAGTCGATGAAGCTTACAGCAATTACACTGCGCCGAACTTCAAGCATCACAACCCTTATTATGCGAGTGATGCAACTTCTTTGAAGGAAGGGATGCGTGAAAGCACGGCTTAAACTCCAAACAAAGTCTTTGATGTTCAACATGTCATTGAAGAGGGCGATTTGGTTGCTGTGCATTCAAAACTTGAAATGCAAATGAATGGGTTAACCATCTTGGCTGTGGTTCATATTTGCCGTTTTGAAAAGGGTAAAATTGTTGAGTTTTGGGATATTGGGCAAGTACAGCCCGACCCACTCGTCAATGAAAATGGTATGTTCTAATAAAAAGCCCGAAAGTTTTCGGGCTTTTTATTTATGGAAGAATTAAAATTTCCACTGTGCCGAAATTGAGGCGTTCAGGGGTTCACCTGGTTGAACCCATAAATCGTTATAGCTTGAGACATAGTAGGTTTTATCAAACAGGTTATTTACATTGAGCTGATAGCGTAAGCGGTCAGATGGGGCATAGTAGCCATTTAAATTGACCAACGTATAGCTTGGTAAATTAAATCCATTATCAAGATTATGTCCGCTGCGCTCGCCTACATAAGTAAGGTTAGCGCCTACACCTGCTTTTTTTGCGCCGTCTTGTAGAAACTCATAATTGGTGTTTACGGAGCCTTGGTGTTTTGGAACATTGCTCAGACGTGCACCCTTTGCCAAGTCTTGGTCTTTTTCAATTTGAGCATCAGTATAACTATAGTTGGCATTGACAAACCAACGGTCAGTGATTTGGCTATTTAAGTCAAACTCAATCCCTTTACTACTTACTTCACCTGCTGCGGTTTGAAAATTACTGTCGATTGGATCGGTTGTCAGTACATTATGTTTTTTCATTTTAAACAGAGCGAGACTCAGCACACTTTGGTCGTTTATTTTATATTTGGTGCCGACTTCATAGCTTTCTCCTTTTTCAGGAGCAAAAGTCTGACCATTTCGGTTCATACCGCTGTTCATGGCAAATGAGCGGCCATAGTTCGTATAAAAAGCCCATTGGTCAGAGGCTTTAAAATTTACTCCGAAACGTGGACTATTCTGGTGAAGCGTTTGGTTGCTTTCAGTCTGAGTCAAATGATTTTTAAAGTCTTGTTCGACCTGATCAAAACGGTTGCCAAATAGTACACTCCATTGGTCATTAAAAAAGATCTGGTCTTGAATATTGAGTGCAAAATAGCGTTGGCGCTCTTTGGTGTCGGTAAACGGAGCTAAGTTCGGTAAATATTTGCCGTATTCAGGTTGGTAGATATCAATTGTGTTTGTTGAGCTTGTGCTGTGATTGCGACGAAGCTGGTTTTGCTTATAGTCGAGTTGACCAAGCTCGGTTGAAAGTAGAATTTCATGACGAGCCCAAGACGTATCAATCTTGCCAAGTAACTCTGTCTGAGCCAGAACATCTTCACTTGTATAATCACGATAGCGACGTTGACGCTCTAAAGTACGACCATCGGCTTGCATACGTCGTGGTTCGGTTGCAAAGCCGACCATTTGTGCATCTTTATAACTGACTGCACTATTTAGCTTCCAGTCAGGGTTAAATTCGTGACTCAGACGTAATTGGTAAAAGTAATCTTTTATTTTTAAATCGCCATCGTCAGGTTCACCTGTAAAGGTTTTCGGGTCCATCACAAACTGGTGATTGACTGTACTTACACCACGGTCAAAGGTTCCTTTGTGCTCTGTAAATTCACTGTCAAAGTCGAGTTGCGTTTGGTCTGAAATTTTCCATGTAAGCTGTGGTGAAAAGAACCAGCGTTCACTGCTGACATGGTCACGGAAGCTTTGATTATCTTCATGAGCTACTGCTACACGATAGGCCAGTTCATCATTTATAGGCGCGGTATGTTCCAGACTTATGCGATATTGTTCTTGGGTATTGGCACGTAAGTTAAGTTCACTTTCGCTTTCCCACTGTGGTTTTTTACTGTTGAGGTTAAGCAAGCCACCTGTTTCGCCGCGGCCATATAGCGCCGCCATTGGCCCTTTTAAAAACTCTAAAGATTCAATATTTACTACATCTTTTGGAGCACTAATCCCTCGGTTAACACTCAGACCATTTCGAATCATAGAGACACCTAAATTTGGGTCGCCACTAAAACCTCGGAAAGAGTAGTTATCCCAAAAGCCGCCCCCATAATTGTTTTGATGAAAAACTCCGCTCACTAAAGTTAATGCATCATCAATCCGTTGAACGTCTTGTTGTTCTATCATTTGTTTAGAGAGAAAAGCACGATTAAACGGTACATCTAAAACATCGTGAGAAAACTTGGTTGCCGAGCTATTTTGGCTCACATTTTCCCGGGCGCTTTCAGCCTGAACACGTATGGTCTCAAGTACCGTTGACGTTTCTTCTGCCCAAGTGAGAGTCGATATAAACGAGAGTCCTAACGAAGACAACAAACCTAATTTGTGTTGCATAAATGAACAGCCATAAAAGACAAAAGGAATTAAATGTAATAGTATAACGTTACATTATTTTGTTGATTATCGCTATGCCTTTAGAAAAAAATATTGAGCGTTTACAGTCGATTGATGCCTTACGCGGTTTAGTTATCTTGATTATGCTACTTGACCATGTAAGAGAAACTTTCTATCTGCATAAGCAGGTCATAGATCCAATGGATGTGACCGCGACTGAACCCGCCTTATTTGGTAGTCGTTTATTGGCCCATATTTGTGCTCCGGTTTTTGTACTTTTAACCGGTATTTCTGCTTTTTTATTTCAGTCAAAAAAACAAGACTTACAGCAAACACGTGCTTTTTTATTAAAACGTGGCTTATTTTTGATTGTACTAGAGCTCACGCTGGTGAACTTTGCATGGACAGCAACTTTTCCACCCGAAGTCATTTATTTACAAGTGATCTGGGCGATTGGTATTAGCATGGTGGTGCTAGCGTGCTGTGTAAGTTTGCCTTTGCCTGTTCTTGCGGGCGCAGGTTTGGCTATTGTTTTTGGGCACAACTTATTAGATTCAGTACATTTCTCTCAAGGCGTCTTACAAAATATATGGTTGGTTTTACATGACCGTGGTTGGCTTGAGATTGCAGGCATCAAGCTTCGCACAAGCTATCCTGTTTTACCTTGGATTGGCGTGATTTTATTGGGCTATGCGTTAGGCCAGTTCTTTAGTTCAAAATATTCAGCAAAGCAAAGAAGCCGTGTTTTACTCAGCCTTGGTTTAGTAAGTATTGGATTGTTTGTTTTACTGCGTTTTATCAACGTCTATGGCGACCAGCCGTGGCAACATTTTGAGTCATTACAACTGAGTCTCATGAGCTTTTTTAACCTCACTAAGTATCCGCCGTCCTTATTATTTATTTTGCTGAATGTTGGAATTGGATTGATTGTGCTGGTGGCTTTTGAACGTATGCAGCAATATTCATTTTTAAAACCATTGGTGGTGTTTGGTTCGGTTCCTATGTTCTTTTATTTACTGCATTTATATGTGTTGAAACTGATGTATGTGTTTGCAATAAGTGTATGGGGAGCCAACCATGGCAATTATTTGTCGGTTAATCATGTGTGGATGCTGTGGTTAATCACGATTGTGTTGTCTTTTGCGCTTTATCCTGCTGTTAAATGGTTCTCGAAATTCAAACATCAAAACAAACATATTTCGATTTTAAAATATTTCTAATGTTCAAAATGTGGGTAAAGCGAGTTCAATAGTGGCCTCGCTTTACTTGCTCACATCTAGATATAGAGTTTCTTTGACTTCTTCCATGACCACATAACTATGTGAAGATGCTGAAGCGGGGAGTTTCTTTAACAGATCTCCTAATAAGCGGCGATATGCGCTCATTTCCTTTAAGCGAGCTTTTACAAGGTAGTCAAACTCACCTGAAATGAGATGACATTCGAGTACTTCAGGAATCTCGACCAAGTCTCTGGCAACCTGATCAAATACATCGCCTGATTTGGCTGATAGTTTAATTTCTAAAAAAACGAGCAGATTACGATCTACATAAGCTGGGTTTAGCCGTGCGTAATAACCCATGATAATGCCGTCGCGTTCAAGTCGTTTGACACGCTCTGAACAGGGGGTGGTCGACAGGTTGACTCTTGATGCCAATTCACTAATCGCAATTCGTCCTTCACGCTGCAAAATGTCCAGAATCATGCGATCTATACGATCTAAGGGGCGCATAGATATTTCCTCTTTTTTTTAAATTCTCGCGAGAAAAACATAAATTTACCTAGATTATAGCCTGAAAAACAGTGAAATAAACTATTTAAGCAGAAATATACTAGTTAAATAAACTGGTGTGCGTGAGGGAATGGAAATGCGCGTAATTGTTTTAGGTAGCGGCGTTATTGGAGTGGCAAGTGCCTATTATCTAGCTCAACAAGGAGCTGAGGTTACTGTTCTCGATCGCCAGTCAGGTCCTGCTGAAGAAACAAGCTTTGGTAATGCAGGTCAAATTTCGCCTGGGTATTCTACCCCTTGGGCAGCACCAGGAATCCCTTTTAAAGCTGTGAAGTGGATGTTCCAACATCACGCACCGCTTGCGATTAATTTAGATGGCAGCATGTGGCAGTTACAGTGGATGGCGCAAATGCTAAAAAACTGTAATCCACAAAGTTATGCGGTGAACAAAGAACGTATGATGCGCGTGGCTGAATACAGCCGTGACTGCTTACGTGAACTCAGAAAAGATACAGGAATTAATTACGAAAACCGTGCAAAAGGCACGTTGCAGTTATTCCGTAAAGAAGCACAAATGGAAGCGGTTCAACGCGACATTAGCGTGCTTGAAGAGTGCGGCGTAAGCTACGAATTATTAAATGGCAACGAACTTGGTCGTGTAGAACCAGCGTTGGCAAATGCGCAAGATAAATTGGTTGGTGGTTTACATTTACCAAATGACGAAACAGGTGACTGTTATTTATTTACCAATGCTTTAGCTCAAATTGCTAAAGAGTTGGGCGTTAACTTCCAGTTCAACCAGAACGTAGAAAAGTTGATTGTTGAAGGCGATGAAATTAAGGGTGTTTTGGTCAATGGTAAGGTCTTAACCGCAGATCGTTATGTACTAGCGTTTGGTAGCTATTCACGTGATTTCTTGAAACCACTTAATCTACAGTTGCCTGTATATCCTGTGAAAGGTTACTCGTTGACGATTCCAATTGTTGACCCTGCTTTTGCTCCGCAATCTACAGTGCTTGATGAAACCTACAAAATTGCGATTACTCGTTTTGACCAACGTATTCGCGTAGGTGGTATGGCAGAGTTAAGTGGCTTTAACTTAGGTCTGAACGAAGACCGCCGTGCAACCTTGCAAATGGTGACTCAGGACTTGTTCCCGGGCGGTGATATGGCACAGGCGTCTTTCTGGACTGGTTTACGTCCAATGACACCAGACAGTACACCGATTATTGGCGCAACTCGCTTTAAAAATCTGTTCTTGAATACAGGTCACGGTACTCTAGGCTGGACGATGGCGTGTGGTTCAGGAAAATTAATCAGTGACATCGTATTGAATCACAAGACTGATATCAGTACCGATGGCCTTTCAATTCAGCGTTATTCACACGCGCATGCTGCATAACGGACGTTAGGAAAGTAATCATGCCTCGTCCTATTACCGCAGTCATCCACCGTCAAGCCTTACAAAATAACTTGGCGGTGGTACGCAAGGCTATGCCAAACAGTAAGGTCTTTGCCGTTGTAAAAGCCAATGCTTATGGACACGGAATTGAACGTGTTTATGAAGCGTTTAAAGCAGCAGATGGCTTTGCCTTACTTGATCTTGATGAAGCAAAACGCATTCGTGCTTTAGGTTGGACAGGTCCAATTTTATTGCTCGAAGGAATTTTCTCTCCTCAAGATTTATTTGATTGTGTGCAATATCAACTCAGTTTCACCATTCATAGTGAAGCGCAAATCGAGTGGGTAGAAAAGCATCCTTATCCTGCTCAATTTGATGTTTGCCTAAAAATGAACAGTGGTATGAACCGTCTTGGTTTTAAACCACAACACTATGTTCAGGCTTGGGAACGTTTAAATAACTTGGCAAATGTGTCCAAGATTACCCACATGATGCATTTTTCAGATGCAGATGGCGATCGTTTCGGTCAGCAAGGCATTGATTATCAAATCACTGCATTTGAAGAAATCGTTAAGGATTTACCGGGCGAAAGATCGGTAAGTAATAGTGCGGCAATTCTGCGTTATCAACACCAGCTCAAATCAGATTATGCACGTAGCGGCATCATGCTCTATGGCAGCTCGCCAGACTACCCGACGCATAGTATTGCGGACTGGGGCTTACAACCGACCATGAGCTTACGCACTGAAATTATTTCTGTTCAGCATTTAGAGCCGAATGAAAGCGTAGGTTATGGCTCAAACTTTGTCGCAGAGCAGCCCATGACGATTGGGATTGTTGCTTGCGGCTATGCCGATGGTTATCAGCGTATTTCACCAACAGGTACGCCTGTTTTAGTGGACTCTGTCCTCACTCGTACAATTGGCCGTGTCAGCATGGATATGTTGGCAGTCGATTTAACAAATATTGACAGTGCCAAAGTCGGCAGTGAAGTCGTGCTTTGGGGCCAATCAAGTACAGGCGTCGTTTTACCTATTGATGATGTCGCAATTTCATCCGGTACGGTGGGCTATGAACTGATGTGTGCTGTCACCTCCCGTGTTCAATTTATTAATCAGGTATAAGGAAATCCGAATGTCTAATTCAGATATACAAAAGATTAACACTAACGAAGTCATGAGCGCCGTGACTGTTTTTAACAAAGTGGTTTATTTGTCAGGTCAGGTACCTAAAAATACCGAGCAAGACGTGGCAGGCCAAACTCGTGAAATTCTTGCAACGATTGATGAACTTTTGGCAATAGCCAATACCGACAAATCTCGCTTGCTCTCTGCACAGCTCTATTTAAAAAATCTTTCTGACTTTTCAACCGTAAATGCAATTTGGGTTGACTGGTTAAAAGGGTGTGTTGCTCCATCGCGTGCCACAATTCAGGCCGATTTGGTTAATCCAGACTGGCTCATTGAAATTGCCGTGACGGCAGCACAAAAGTAATTCGTTTTTACTCCAAAAATGATGATGTATCTAACAGAAGGAAGATAGATACGGTTTATCCAGTCATTTTTTGGTGAACAGATTAAGTGACCTATGGCATACGGTTCGATTTTCGCCATAGGTTGCTGATCTTAACAAAGGAATTCAAAAAGGAATTTTAATATGACAACGGCTCGTCATTCAGATACGGAAAATTCTCCTGATCATCTGCAACGAAAACTGTCTAACCGTCATTTACAACTGATTGCTATTGGCGGTGCAATTGGAACCGGCCTATTTATGGGCTCGGGCAAAACTATCTCCCTCGCAGGTCCTTCAATCCTTTTGATCTATATGATTATTGGAGGCATGTTCTTTTTCTTGATGCGTGCAATGGGCGAGTTGCTCCTTGCAAATCTGCATTACAAATCTTTTGTTGATATGGCTCATGACCTGATTGGTCCTTGGGCTGGTTATTATTTGGGCTGGACTTATTGGTTAGGTTGGGTGCTGGTGGGTATTGCGGACCTTTCAGCGGTCATTAACTATTTAGGTTTCTGGCTACCCGATGGTGCAAGCTTCTCTCCGATACAGCAAGCCATGATTAGTGCAGGCTGTGTATTGTTTGTGATGGGCCTTAACCTACTGACAGTACGCCTATTTGGTGAAATCGAATTCTGGTTTGCTCTCATTAAGATCTTGGCGATTATTGATCTGATCGGAGTGGGTGGTTATATGATTTTCAGTCATTTCCAAGCTCCGCAAGGCGCTGTTGCAAGCATTAGTAATGTCTGGTCACATGGCGGTTTATTCCCGAAAGGTACTGAAGGCTTCTTGGCAGGATTCCAGATTGCTGTATTTGCTTTTGTCGGGGTGGAACTTGTAGGTACAACGGCTGCTGAAACCAAAGATCCAGAGAAGAATTTACCGAAAGCAATTAATGCGATTCCAGTACGTATTATTTTATTCTATGTGTTGGCACTGTTTATTGTGATGTCGGTAACGCCTTGGGATCACATTCGTGCAGATAAGAGCCCGTTTGTTGAGTTGTTCTTAAATGCGGGTATTCCGGTTTCTGCGATCATCATGAATTTGGTGGTGCTATCTTCGGTCATGTCTTCAATGAACAGCGGCGTGTTTTCAACCAGCCGTATGTTGTTTGGTTTATCAAAAGATGGTCAGGCACCCGGTGCATTTGGACGCTTATCAAAACGCGCAGTTCCTTCAAATGGTTTGATTTTCTCTTGTACGTTTATCATGGGCGGAGCGGTACTTCAGTACTTTGTTCCAAACACCATGGAGGCATTTACTTTGGCAAGTTCACTCTGTGTAATTCTATTCATTAGTGTCTGGAGTCTCATCATGGTGTGCTATTTACGCTACCGTAAATTGCGTCCTGAATTACATGAAAAGTCAACATTCAAAATGCCAGGTGGCGTTTGGATGAGTTATATTGTTTTGGCATTCATGCTTTTCACTTTAGTCATCTTGGCATTAGAGCCAGATACATTGAAAGCTTTATATGTCAGTCCAGTATGGCTAGTCATTTTAGGTGTTACCTATCATGTGCTCTATAAACCACGCATGAAAAAACTAGGACGTGAACTCGTCAACGATCATTAAGTTTTATTAAAAAGCCAATCAATCATGATTGGCTTTTTTATTTTTATTGGTTTTTTTATCGGAATAATATTGTTTATTTTTGGACCAATAGAGCAGTTTGGAGGGTATTGGAAAAGTACATATAGCAGGATCACATGCTACACTTTGGCTAATCTGGAGACCCAGATTGATTAATTAAAATTGCCGTGAAGGCAGTACATAAATAATGTGACTTAAAAAAAATCAGGACAAACGATTTATCAATTAAGGAAAAAATATACTTGAACATCTTGTCCTGAGGTATAGACTCAGCAACCCACGATATACGGTTCGTTTTTCTCCCTATAGGTTGCTGATTTAAGTTAAGCAAAATATAAAAAGGACTTCTAATATGACAATGGTTCATCATTCTGATGAGGCAAGCTCCCCTGATCATTTACAACGGAAATTAAATAATCGCCATCTACAAATGATTGCAATTGGCGGTGCAATTGGAACCGGCTTATTTATGGGCTCGGGTAAAACCATCTCCCTCGCAGGTCCTTCAATTCTCGTGATTTACATGTTAATTGGTGGCATGTTCTTTTTTCTGATGCGTGCATTGGGTGAACTACTACTTGCTAATTTACATTACAAATCATTTGTCGATATGGCTTATGACTTGATTGGCCCATGGGCTGGTTATTATATCGGTTGGACTTATTGGTTAGGCTGGGTACTGGTCGGTATTGCCGATCTTTCTGCGGTCATTAATTATTTAAGTTTCTGGCTGCCCGAAGGCACCAGTTTCTCACCAATGCAACAGGCCATGATTAGTGCAGGCTGTGTACTATTCATTTTAGGGCTTAACCTTCTTACGGTGAAGTTATTTGGTGAAGTTGAATTTTGGTTCGCACTCATTAAGATTTTAGCCATTATTGGCCTAATCGGAGTAGGTGGCTACATGATTTTTACTCATTTCCAAGCTCCGCATGGTGAGGTTGTGAGTGTAAGTAACGTGTGGTCGCATGGTGGCATATTTCCAAAAGGTGTAAGTGGATTTTTGGCAGGTTTTCAGATTGCCGTGTTTGCCTTTATTGGCGTTGAGCTGATTGGTACAACTGCTGCTGAGACAAAAGATCCACAAACGAATCTACCTAAAGCGATTAATGCTATTCCGTTACGTATTATCCTGTTCTACGTTTTGTCGCTCTTTATCGTTATGTCAGTTACCCCTTGGGATCACATTCGTGCAGATAAAAGTCCATTTGTTGAGTTGTTCCTAAATGCGGGTATTCCTGTTTCAGCCATCATCATGAACTTGGTCGTACTGTCTTCAGTGATGTCTTCAATGAACAGCGGTGTGTTTTCAACCAGTCGGATGCTGTTCGGTTTATCGAAAGATGGTCAGGCGCCAAGTGCATTGGGACGTTTATCAAAACGTGCCGTACCTTCAAATGGTTTAATCTTCTCATGTATTTTCATTATGGGTGGGGCAGTGTTGCAGTACTTTGTTCCAAACACCATGGAAGCATTTACTTTGGCAAGCTCACTCTGTGTGATTCTCTTTATTAGTGTATGGCTTCTGATCATGGCATGCTATTTACGTTACCGTAAGTTGAGTCCGGAGTTACATGCTAAATCGACCTTTAAAATGCCGGGCGGGGTGTTGATGGCGTATGTTGTCATTGCATTTTTCTTGTTTACTTTAGTGATTTTGGCACTAGAGCCAGATACTTTGAAAGCACTCTATGTTAGTCCATTATGGCTGGTTGTTTTAGGCGTGACATATTTTGTGTTTTATAAGCCACGTATCAAAAAGTTAGACCAAGAACTCGTTTAATGAACTATAAATGATTTCAAAAAAAGCCAATCGATCATGATTGGCTTTTTTATTTTAGATTTTTTAATCCACCAACAAATGCTGATATTTATCGGCTTGTTTACGTAGATAATCCCAGACCAATTTAATGCGCGGTTCATGTTGTAAATCAACAAAGGTCAGCATCCAAAACGTGTGGGTAAAGCGAACTTGTTGCTCTAACACTTCTTCAAGTTCCGGTTTATCATCTGCCAAAAACTTGGGCAAAATCGCAAGTCCTGCGCCAGCACTCACGGCAATTTGTTGGGCCAAAATACTGCTGCTACGGAAGTTAGCATTCAGCTTTAAAGGTAAACGTTCTAGACAATACAACTCAGGGCTATACACCAGATCATCAATATAGTTCACAAAGCGATGTTGGATTAAATCTTCTAAGGCTCGGATAGGCGGGTTTTGGGCCAGATAGTTTTTGCTACCATAAATTTTTAAACAATAATCTGATAATCGCGTAATGATGTAAGGGCCAGACGTTGGGCGATCAATTGACACCACAATATCTGCCTCACGGTGTGAAAGCTTAATCATTTTTGGCACTGGAATTAGGTCGATGGTGAGCAGTGGGTATTGAATCGAGAACTCAGCCAGTAAGCGTGCTAAAAACGCAGTACCAAAACCTTCCGGTGTGCCAATTCGCACACGACCTTGCAAAGGTTGATGTGGTTTTTCAATTTGTAAGAAAGCTTGTTCCATTTGCTCAACTCGAGGAACCAGTGCCATCCCTTCGAGTGTCAGCTCATAACCCGTCGCTTCACGCTTAAACAGCGTTGTACCCAAAGCAAGTTCTAGGGCCTGAATCCGTCTTGCAACCGTACTGTGCTCGACACCAATAATACGCGCAGCATTGGTTAGAGTTTTAGTGCGAGCTAAAACCAGAAAAAAATGTAGATGATCCCAATCCACTTTCATTTTTATTGTAATCCCTGTGCATATTTGCACATCAATCGTGCATGAATTTGCGTTGGTGGTCAAAGATTTCTTTGTTAGTCTCAATTGAAACTGAAATAAAGAAAATACGATCAAAAAGTATTTTCTAATAATTGAACACAATAAAAATATGGCCTACGGAGAGGTTATGAACACAATCCAAAAAATCGAATTGGAAACCGCTAAATTACTCATTAACGGACAATTTATCGAGTCTGAAACACAGGAATGGCAAGACATTATTAACCCTGCAACTCAGGAAGTGATTGGTCGTGTACCATTTGCAACGGTTCAAGAAGTCGATGCTGCTATTCAAGCTGCACAAGATGCTTTCGCTTCTTGGCGTCAAACTCCAATTCAGGCACGTATGCGCATCATGCTTAAGTTGCAAGACTTAATCCGTGCCAACATGAAGGAAATTGCGCAAGTATTGACGGCTGAACAAGGCAAAACCTTGGCAGATGCTGAAGGCGATATTCAACGTGGTTTAGAAGTGGTTGAGCATGCTTGTTCAATCGGTACTCTACAAATGGGTGAATATGTAGAGGGTGTGGCACGTGGTGTAGACACGTATACCTTGCAGCAACCTTTGGGTGTGTGTGCTGGCATTACGCCGTTTAATTTTCCAGCCATGATTCCCCTGTGGATGTTCCCAATGGCAATCGTTTGTGGCAATACGTTTGTTTTAAAACCATCAGAACAAGATCCGTTATCAACCATGATGCTCGTTGAACTTGCGATTCAAGCAGGTATTCCAGCAGGTGTGCTGAACGTTGTGCATGGTGGTAAAGAAGTTGTTGACCGTTTGTGTACGCATAAAGACATTAAAGCCATTTCATTTGTTGGCTCAACTGCGGTGGGAACGCATGTTTATAACCTTGCTGGGCAACATGGCAAACGTGTGCAGTCGATGATGGGTGCAAAAAACCATGTGGTTGTGATGCCAGATGCCAATAAAGAGCAAACCTTAAATGCCTTAGTGGGTGCAGCGTTTGGTGCAGCAGGGCAACGTTGTATGGCATTGTCGGTTGCAGTCATGGTGGGTGAAAGCAAACAGTGGATTCAAGAGTTAGTCGAAAAAGCGAAAACTTTAAAAGTGAATGCAGGCCATGAGCCAAATACTGACATTGGCCCAGTCATTTCAAAACGTGCTAAAGCGCGTGTGCTTGATTTAATTAATAGCGGTGTTGAGCAAGGTGCAGAGTTGTTACTCGATGGGCGTGATGTTCAAGTTCAAGGCTATGAGTCGGGCAACTTTGTCGGCGCAACGATTTTTAGTGGCGTAAATACCGACATGCGTATTTATAAAGAAGAAATCTTTGGTCCAGTACTTTCGATTATTTGTGTAGACACCCTTGAGGAAGCGATTGCGCTTATCAACGCCAACCCATTTGGTAATGGTGTGGGCTTATTTACGCAAAGTGGTGCGATTGCACGTACTTTCCAAAACTTGATTGATATTGGTCAAGTTGGTATCAATATTCCAATTCCTGTACCAGTGCCTTTCTTTAGTTTTACGGGTTCAAGAGGTTCAAAACTGGGTGATTTGGGGCCATACGGCAAACAGGCTGTGCAGTTCTATACCCAAACTAAAACCATTACCAGTCGCTGGTTCGAAGATAGCCATGAAGTTGGCGGTGTAAATACAACAATTAATTTACGTTAAGGGGATCACGGATGAATATCGCCTTTATCGGTCTAGGGAATATGGGCGGCAAAATGGCCCATAACCTACTGAAAGCCGGAATCAAAGTTTATGGTTATGACCTCAGTGAAGTTGCGATTCAGCACTTTGCCGAGGCAGGTGGGGTAGTGTGTGATAGTCCACAGGATGCAGCTAAACAAGCAGATGTCGTTATTAGCATGTTGCCTGCGGCAAAGCATGTTAAGGAAGTTTACTTAGGTGAAAATGGTGTATTGGAGGTGCTAAAAGCAGGTAGCTTATGCATTGATAGCAGTACCATTGACCCACAAACCATTAAAGACATTGCCACTGTTGCACATAGCAAAAATATTAAAATCTGTGATGCACCCGTCTCTGGTGGAACCATTGGTGCTCAAGCAGGAACCTTAACCTTTATGGTGGGTGCCGATGATCAAACCTTTAACGAAGTAAAACCTGTGCTTAGCCACATGGGCAAAAACATAGTTCATTGTGGTGATGTCGGTGCAGGCCAAATTGCCAAAATCTGCAATAACCTGATTTTGGGTATTTCAATGGCAGCGGTGGCCGAAGGTATGGCGCTGGGCGTGAAACTCGGCATTGATCCACAAGCATTGGCCGGCGTCATTAACACTTCAAGCGGTCGTTGCTGGAGCTCGGATGTGTGTAACCCATGGCCGCATATTAATGAAAATGCCCCAGCATCTCGAGGCTATCAAGACGGCTTTGCAACTCAGCTGATGCTAAAAGATTTGGGTCTTGCAGTAGAAGCGGCAGGCCAAGTCAAACAGCCAGTCGTATTAGGTGGCATGGTGCAACAGCTTTATCAGCAAATGTGCATGCGCGGTAATGCTAATCTCGATTTTTCGAGCATTATTCAGCAATACCTGCCTCAAGAGGCATAATGGCAAAGCCAAAGGATGGCTTTAACTCAATTAAACCCTGTCGTGAATAACAACAAATCCGGACTGAGGGAAAAGATATGATGGATTATCAAAATGCTGCACAGGCTTTCGATTTGGAAAGTACTGCAAAAAAAATGTTATCAGGTTCAGTTGATGCTTTAAATGCTTGTTATGAATGCTGTGATCGACACGCAGATGGCGACAAAATTGCGCTGTATTGGCAAGGAAAAGACGGCCGAAAAGAGCAATACACCTTCCGTGAACTAAAAGAATGGTCAAGTCAGTTTGCCAACTTTTTAAAATCACAAGGTGTGAAAGCAGGCGACCGTATTTCCGGTCTATTACCAAGAACACCTGAATTGATCGTGACTATTTTTGCAGCTTGGCGAATTGGTGCAGTTTATCAACCACTATTTACTGCATTTGGCCCAAAAGCGATTGAGCACCGTATTCAGCTTGCACAAAGTAAGCTAGTGGTGACCGATATGGGTAACCGTAGCAAGCTTGATGAAATTGAAAATTGCCCTGCAATTGTGACTGTCGCCGATGCACAAGGTACTCCGCTTAAAACAGGTGATTTTAATTTTTGGAATGAAGTGAAGCAGCAGTCCGAGCAATGCGATCTGGTTATGCGTAGCATTCAAGATCCTTTCTTGCTCATGTTTACTTCAGGCACTACAGGTCCTGCTAAACCATTGGAAGTGCCTTTAAAAGCATTGATTGCCTTTGGTCGATATATGCAAGATGCCATTGGTTTAACCGAAGAAGATTCGTTTTGGAACATTGCCGATCCGGGTTGGGCGTATGGTCTTTACTATGCGATTACTGGGCCATTATTCTTGGGTTACGCTACTTTGTTCTATGACGGTGGTTTCAGCACAGATAGCCTATGCCAAATTGTGAAAGATTATAAAGTTAACAACTTGGCAGGTGCACCAACGGCTTACCGTATGATGATGGCGGCTGATCCAGCACAAATGGCGCCCTTAAAAGGGCAGTTCCGTGTAGTGAGCAGTGCAGGTGAGCCGCTGAATCCAGAAGTGATTCGCTGGTTTAAACAAGTGCTTGATGCTCCAATTTATGACCATTATGGGCAAACTGAAGTGGGCATGGTGGTGTGTAATCATCATGGTTTAAAACATGAAATTCATGCTGGTTCAGCAGGTTTCCCAAGTCCGGGCTATCGCGTTGCGATTGTCAATGAACAAGGTGAAGAACTTCCGCCAGACACACCGGGAATTTTAGCGGTCGATATTAGCCAGTCTCCAATGATGTGGTTTGGTGGCTATAAAGAAAGCCGTAAATCGCCATTTGTTGGTCATTACTATTTAACTGGCGACACTGCCGAACTTCATGCCGATGGCAGCATGAGCTTTGTCGGTCGCAGTGATGATGTAATCACTACATCGGGCTATCGTATTGGGCCTTTCGATGTAGAAAGCGCTTTACTCGAACATGATGCAGTGATTGAAGCAGCAGTGATTGGTGTGCCTGACCCAGACCGTACCGAAGTGGTTAAGGCCTTCGTAATTTTAGCTGCGGATGCTCAACCTTCCGATACACTTGCTGAACAACTCAGCCAGTTTGTTAAAAGACGACTTTCTGCACATGCTTACCCACGTTTAGTTGAATTTGTGAGTGAATTACCTAAAACTCCAAGTGGCAAAATTCAGCGCTTTTTATTGCGTAATCAAGAAATTGCTAAACAACAAGCTAAAGCAGGGTAAAGGAAATAATAATGCAATTTACCGAAGAACAATTACTCATTCGTGATATGGCGAAAAGTTTCGCCCAAGAACAAATTAAGCCTAATGCCAGCGATTGGGACCGAGATGGGACATTCCCGAAAGAAACCTTGGCTCAAATGGGGCAACTCGGTTTTATGGGTATGCTTGTTTCAGAGCAATGGGGCGGTTCAGACACAGGTAACTTAGCCTATGTACTGGCTCTTGAAGAAGTTGCGGCAGCAGATGGCGCAACCTCAACCATCATGAGCGTACACAACTCGGTTGGTTGTGTGCCTATTTTAAAATTTGGTAACGACGAGCAAAAAGAGCGCTTTTTAAAACCTCTGGCGCAAGGTGAAATGATCGGCGCTTTTGCTTTAACTGAACCACATACTGGATCAGATGCGGGAGCCATAAAAACCCGAGCAGTGAAAGATGGTGACGATTACATCTTAAATGGTGCCAAGCAGTTTATTACCTCTGGTGATAATGCTGGTGTCATTATTGTGTTTGCCGTGACCGATCCGAGCGCAGGTAAAAAGGGCATTAGTGCCTTTTTAGTTCCACGCGAAACTCCAGGCTATGAAGTGATTCGTGTTGAAGAAAAACTAGGTCTGCATGCGTCGGATACCTGCCAAATTGCGCTGACAGATGTACGTATCCATAAAAGCTTAATGCTGGGTAAAGAAGGCGAAGGCCTGAAAATTGCTCTCGCCAATTTAGAAGGTGGACGTATTGGTATTGCTGCACAAGCAGTCGGTCTAGCACGTGCGGCGCTCGAAGAAGCGACTCGCTATGCCAAAGAGCGCATTACTTTTGGAAAACCAATTTTTGAGCATCAAACCATCGCGTTTCGCCTTGCCAGCATGGCAACTGAAATTGAAGCAGCGAGACAACTGGTTCACTACGCTGCGCGTTTAAAAGAAGCAGGTCAACCGTGTCTCAACGAAGCTTCAATGGCCAAGTTATTTGCTTCAGAAATGACGGAGCGCGTGTGTTCGAGCGCCTTACAAGTGTTTGGTGGCTATGGTTATCTCAGAGACTTCCCAATTGAGCGCATCTATCGTGATGCGCGTATTTGTCAAATTTACGAAGGCACGAGTGATATCCAGCGTTTAGTGATTGCACGTAGTCTATAAAATCAGAACAAGGAATAAGTAATGCAGTGGCAAAGTATTTTATTAGAAAAGCGTAATGGGGTTGGACTGATTACATTAAATCGCCCTCAATCGCTCAATGCTTTAAACAGTGAATTAATTAGTGAAATTAATCAGGCATTAGATCAGCTCGAAAAAGACCGCGAAATTGGTTGCATCGTATTGGCAGGTTCTGAAAAGGCTTTTGCCGCAGGTGCCGATATTAAAGAAATGGCTGATTTGGCATTTCCCGATATTTATTTAGATGATTTTTTTCATCTTGCAGACCGTATTGCGCAGCGCCGTAAACCTTTAATTGCTGCGGTGAGTGGCTATGCATTGGGTGGTGGCTGTGAGTTAGCGCTGATGTGTGATTTTATTTATTGTGCTGATAACGCCAAGTTTGGTTTACCCGAAGTCACTTTAGGTGTGATTCCGGGTATTGGTGGCACACAACGCTTAACCCATGCCATTGGTAAAGCTAAAGCAATGGAAATGTGCCTTACTGCTCGTCAAATGGACGCTGTAGAAGCAGAACAAAGTGGTTTAGTTGCACGTGTGTTTAGTAAAGAAGAATTACTTGAACAAACCTTGCAAGCCGCTGAAAAAATTGCGGCACGCTCTTTAACTGCAAACATGATGCTCAAAGAAACCATTAACCGTGCTTTTGAAGTGAATCTGACTGAAGGCTTACGTTTTGAAAGACGCATGTTCCATTCAATATTTGCAACATTTGACCAAAAAGAAGGAATGCAGGCTTTTGTTGAAAAACGAAAGGCAAATTTTAAAAATCAATAAGAGATCAATAAAATGAATACAGAAAATCACTTAATGATTGAGCAACAAGGTAAGTTGGGCATTATTACCTTAGACCGTGTGACTCATCTCAATGCATTGTCGCTAGATATGATTAAAAGTATTGGTGCCCAATTGGAACTGTGGCGAAATGATGCTGCTGTTCAGGCAGTATTAATTAAGTCAAATAGCCCAAAAGCCTTCTGTGCAGGTGGAGATATCCGCTATCTCTATGACAGTTATAAAAATGGCACGGCCGATTACAAAGGCTACTTTAGTGCCGAATATAAAATGCTAAATATACTGCGTGAATATGAAAAGCCAATCATTGCTGTGCTTGATGGCTATGTATTAGGTGGCGGTTTTGGCTTGGCTCAGGCTTGTCACATTGTGGTGAGCAGCGAAAAGTCCAGATTTGCCATGCCTGAAACAGCGATTGGTTTTTTCCCAGATGTGGGTGCAACACACTTCCTGTCTCGCCTTGATGATATTGGTGTTTATATGGCAATTACGGGTGAACAGATCAGCAGTAGCGATGCACTTTACCTCGATTTAATTGACTACCATGTGCCAAGCGAGCAGTTACAAGCGTTGCAAGATGCTCTCGTTGAAGCACCAAGTTTAAGCAAAGAGGGAATTGAACGCATCATTACCCGATTTATTACTCGCCCTGCCGAAAGCGAATTAAAACAATTGGCTGAAGGTATTCGTAAACACTTTGGATATCAGCATTTAGATGAAATCGAGCAAAGTCTTGAAAATGAACAAGATGAAAGCTTAAAAACTTGGGCAAGTAAGATGCTCAGCATTTTGCAGCAGCGCTCATTTATTGCCAAACAAACCAGTTTAAAACTGCAACATTTAGGTCGAGGTCTCTCCTTACTTCAGTGCATGCAGCTTGAACGTGATTTACAAGATATCTGGTTTGAGCATGGTGACTTTATTGAAGGTGTTCGTGCTCTCATTGTCGATAAAGACAAACAACCACAGTGGCAAGAACGTAATTCGAGATTTGAGCCAATTTTAGAAAAATTGAGCTAAACCGAATTACAAAAACATAAAAAGCTTAAGGAGATAAAGCGAGACCTGAAAATGCTTATGGTCAGGGCTGGTCATAAGTATAAAAAAGATAAAACAAGAAAATCTAAAAAGGATATTACGATGCAATCAATACATGGAAACGGTTCAAATACTAAAAAGTCGTCACATCGATTAGCAGGCATCTCAAGCATGGTCGGCACCACCATTGAGTGGTATGACTTTTTTATTTACGGTGCGGCGGCAGCGCTCATTTTTAATAAGCTATTTTTCCCAAATCTGGACGCACTTACCGGCGTGCTTGCTGCATTTGCAACCTATGCCGTTGGATTTATTGGGCGACCATTAGGAGGCCTAGTCTTTGGTCACTTTGGTGACAAAATTGGCCGTAAATCGATGTTGCTACTGACCTTGATGCTCATGGGGATCCCAACCGTACTGATTGGCTTATTACCGACTTATGAATCAATTGGATATTGGGCTGCGATTGGCTTGGTTGTCTTACGATTTATTCAGGGTATGGCAATGGGCGGTGAATGGGGCGGTGCTGTACTCATGGCCGTTGAACACGCACCCGAAGGCGGTAAAGGGTTCTGGGGAAGCTTGCCTCAAGCCAGTACAGGTGGTGGCTTAATGCTAGCCTCAATCGCGTTGGGTCTGGTGTCGTTATTACCTGAAGAAGCACTGTTTAGCTGGGGTTGGCGTTTACCATTTCTTGCCAGCATTATTTTGCTGGCAGTAGGTTGGTACATTCGGGTGAAAGTACCAGAGTCACCAGATTTCGAAAAAGTAAAACAACAGTCTGAAGACGTCAAAGTTCCTGCTTTACAGGTTTTTAAAAACCATCCAAAGCAACTCATCACCATTATTTTGGCTCGCGCAGCTGAGAATGCGTGGTTTTATATTGCCTCAACATTTACATTGGCTTATACCACTGCACAACTTGGAATCCCACGCCAAGACATTTTATTTGCGACCATTTGCGGTGCAGCCGTCATTTTATTTATGACACCGTTATGTGGACATTTGTCGGATAAAGTCGGCCAACGCAATATGTTTATGTTTGGTCTATGCATATTGGCGCTTTACTGCTATCCATTTTTTACCATGCTCAACACAAAAGATCCGGTATTAGTGTGGACAGCAATTGTTTTGGCAATTGGTGTGGTTTTCCCGATTATGTATGCACCCCAAGCTCAGCTTTTTGCACGTCAATTTCCTGCGGAAATTCGTTATAGCGGAATTTCAATTTCGGTGCAGTTGGCTGGCGTATTAGGTGGTGGTTTAGCACCAATGATTGCTACTAAATTGTTGAGTGTCGGGCAGGGTAATCCATATTTAATTATGCTTTATATTGTAAGTATGGCTGTGGTTGCAATTATATCGACGACATTTATGCCACGTGATCAAAGCTTTGTAGTAGATAAGCATCAAACAAAACCTAAAAATTTAAATCTTAATACGAATGCTTCAGATCATTCTTGAGCTATTTGGAGGATAGAGGCCTAAGTTTTTCTTAGGTCTCTACTAGGGTAAGCTTATAAAATTAAGATAATGACGATATAGCTGTTGTAGAAATGAGATTGGTTTTTATACAAATATATTGTGTTAGGGGTGAAGTGGCTTTTTTCCAATCAAATGCGTTTTGATTTTTTGCCCAAGTAGATGAACCATTAAACCTAGCATCACAACAATAGAACCAAACCATTGCCAGTTGTTTAAATGTTCATCTAAAAAAATAGTAGCAAAAATCATACTAATGACAGGAACCCATAACGAAAGTGGACTAATCTTGGCTGCTGGATAACGTGTCAGCAAATAAATCCATAACCCATATCCAATAATGGTTGCGAAATAAGCTAAGAAAGCAGCAGCTCCCAGACCACGCCATGTTAAGGCTTGCCAGTCTACAACGACACCTTGCCAACCTGTATCTTGGATAGCGAATAATAAAAACCAAAGAGGAGTAAGAATATTTCCCCAAACGACTAACCCGATTGGATTAATGGAACCTATTCGTTTTATAACAATATTTCCACATGCCCAAGAGAATGCTGAACATAAAACGAGTATCAAACCTAATAAAGGGATATGACTATGCTGTTGACCTAATGCAATCAGTAATAGTCCTAATGATGCGATAACGATTGCTAACCATTGATTCCAAGATGCTTGCTCCTTGAGAAGAAATACAGCAATCATCACTGTAAAAAAGGCTTGTGATTGAACAACTAAAGCAACTAGCCCAGTAGGCATACCTGTGGCAATAGCAGTAAACATAAAGGCAAATTGAGAAAAGTTGCTAATAAACCCATATGCCAAGAGCCATTTCCATCCGACTTGTGGAATACGAATAAAAAGTAGAGCGGGGAGTAGAACTAAAATATAACGTAAACATCCCAACATCATGGGGCTAATTTCACTCACACCAACTTTCATAAAATAAAAGTTAATACCCCAGATGAACACCACTGCAAAAGCAGCGAGTTTATCTTTCAACAACATGTGCTTATTCCTGAAAAGAGATTTACGACCTATCTAAAAGATAGGTCGTGTAAACGAGAGGAGGTTAGATTTTGTTATTCTTCGCAGGAACGAGAGTATCTAACTTGGGATGTTGATTACGTAGTTTAAGTAGTTCCACATAGTCACGAATCATAAAAATGCAGAATAAAATCGCAGCACTAGCAATACCGAACCAGAACGCTTTTTGTAAACTTGGAATGAGGGACATTGCGGCAAAGATACAAACCATACCAATAATGGCAACATAACTGAGGTATGGGAAACACCACATACGAACTTTAATTCGTTCAGGGGCAACACGTTCTAGGTGACGACGTAAACGGATTTGAGAAAGGGCAATGATGATATAAACAAATAAAGCTACCGTACCATAGGACTCGACCAAGAAAGGAAAGATACCCTCAGGTGAAAAATACGAAGCTAAAATGGAAATATAACCAAATAGTGTGCTGAATAAGATGGCACGAACAGGGACACCATTTTTAGACAATTTAGTTAAGGCACGAGGGGCATCACCATTTTTGGTTAAAGCAAACAACATACGGCTTGCAGCATAAACTCCTGAATTTAGACAACTCAGAACCGCAACTAAAATGACAGCATTCATAATATCTGCAACAAAAGGGATATTGAGTACTTTAAGTGCACTTACATAAGGTGTTGCGATATCGGGGCTGTTCCACGGCACAAGGCATACGACTAAAAAGATTGAGCAAACATAAAAGAGCAATACACGAGTGATGACAGATTGAGTTGCCTTAGCAACAGATTGCTCTGGATTTTTTGTTTCTGCTGCAGCAATTGTGACGATTTCAGCACCAAAATAAAAACCAGTAGCCGCAACTGCACCTGATAATACAGGAACCCAACCATTTGGCATAAAGCCACCATGGTTTAATAATTCACCTAGTCCTGAAGCTTGATGGTTTGGCCAGAAACCAAATAAATATAATGAACAAAGGAAAATAAATACCCCAATTGCTGCAACCTTGATAGATGAAAACCAAAATTCAAATTCACCAAAAGATTTGACAGAGAACAAATTGGTTGCGGTTAATAGAACGAGCAGAACCAGACTCACGATCCATTGGGGAATATCAGGTAACCAGTAAGCGAGAAGTTTAGCCCCAACAATTGCCTCAAGGGCAATCACGATCACCCAAAAATACCAATACATCCAGCCTGTCATAAATCCAGCGAGGCGAGATAAAAATGGTGAATCTTGAAAAGCGTAGCGAGCATAAGCATAAAAGGAACCTGTTACCGGTGAAGTAGTGGCTAACTCCCCCAGCATACGCATCACTAAAATGATTAAGGTACCTGTGATGAGAAATGAAAGAATGGCTGCAGGACCGGCAGATTGAATCACTACTGAGCTACCGACAAATAGCCCCATACCAATGACACCACCAAGTGCCATCATCTGGACATGGCGTGGCTTTAAGCTACTTTTTAAATCTTGGTTTGAATCTGAATCATACATGGCTAACTCCCCTCATAATTTTTATAACCGTATCGTTAGGCTGATCGTTGAATAACACTTAAAGCATTTCGTCTTTTAAGTAATACCAGCGGTACAACAAGGCTTGCCCCAACCGTCTAAAAGGTCGAAATAAATGTGAAGGTAATGGTGACTGATAAATAGGTAGATCAAATTGTGGGCGTTGAATGCCCATTACTCGTTCTGCAAGACGACGTCCTGCCATTGCTGAAAAAGATACGCCATTGCCGCCATAGCCAATTGCATAATAGATAGTTTCATCAGGATTAGGCTGTACAATTCGTGGCATCATGTCATGACTGACATCGACCCAACCCCACCATGAATATGCAATTGGTATACCACGCAAGCTTGGGAATTTGCGATAGAGTCCTTCTTTTAAACGCTCTAGATGTACAGGGTTATTTGCATCGGCTCCTGTTAAAGCACTTCGGCTGCCACACTGTACTGAACCATCAGGCAATAAGCGGTAATAATGGCGTAAAGTGCGAGTATCTGTAATGAACGTTGTACTATGTAAGCCTGCTTCTTTAAGCTCAGCAGTTGTTAACGGACGGGTGACAATAGAATTAGATAAAATTGGCATGATTTTGCCGGACAAGCTTGGATGCAAACCATTAGGTGTATAACCACCTGTTGCTACAGCCACTCGTTTAGCTTTGACCGTGCCATGGGGGGTACGTAGATAGTGAATACCATTACGTGTTTCCCAATCTAATACAGGACTTGAGGTATGTACTTTCGCCCCAGCAGCACGCGCTCTTTTTAAATATCCAAAAGCCAATTTTAATGGATGTACACCAATACCATCAGGTTCGAGTAACGCACCGGCAGCTTCTTGGTCTCCAACAAACTCTTCGTGAAGTTGTTCGCGGCTTAGCATACGAGTGTTATAACCAAACACATCTTTCATGACTTTGCCTTCGTTTTCTAAAAACGCCAGTTTTTTTGCACGATGAGCAATATATAAATGCCCACCATCTTGTGCATCACATTCAATACCAGTTACCAGATGTTTAAAATAATCAAAACCTTCGCGAATTTCTGCATCTAAACGTTTGGCTATATCTAGTCCCCATTTTTCGATCCACTGTGAACGATATAACCGACCAGAAGCATTTTGACCTTGTCCGCCATTTCGGCTTGTACAACCCCATGCACTACGATTTGCTTCAAGAACTAATGGCGCAGTACCAAATTGTTCTGCAAGAGTTAACGCAGTTGAAAGACCAGTAAAACCGCCACCAATAATGACAATGTCGGCCTCTGTATCACCTGGTAATGGGCCA
This sequence comes from Acinetobacter geminorum, assembly GCF_013009345.1. GTDB lineage: Bacteria > Pseudomonadota > Gammaproteobacteria > Pseudomonadales > Moraxellaceae > Acinetobacter > Acinetobacter geminorum. Next base: position 91,561 of record NZ_JABELE010000011.1, read on the forward strand.
TCATCATCGGGAGGTGTTCCAGCCGTTGCAACCCAGTAGGTTGGTGCGTATTGTTCGTTGCCAGTTACGATCTTATCTGTCAACGGATCAAATTTAGCGTTGTAGGTTTTAAAGCCACGATGAATGGGTTCAGATATTGGATCAACTATTTTGTCTAGAGAAGTTAATTGTTGTACTGATTGATTCATGGGCAGGCTCCTTAAGCGGCTGCTTGCACGGGGCGATTTTTACGGAATGCATTTTTGACTAAAATTTTTCCATCTTTAAAGGTGAAAACATCAACCATGTTGGCTTCAATCTTTCCACCTTCAGGGGTTGATGCTGTAAATGTTGTTTCAGAAATTCCGTATAGCGCATCTTCGCTCAACCAGTGTTTACCATTAAGCCACTGTGCATCAGGAAAACTTTTAAAAGTATTTTCAAATGCTTGACGAACAGCCTCATGCCCTTGAATACGTGTACCGTATACCTCATCACCTGCAACTGTTTCAAAACAACAATCAGGATGCATACAGTCCATGAGTTGCTCTACATCGTGTTTATTCCATGCTGTAGAAAAGTCAGTGATTAGTTGCAAAAGTTGAGCTTGGTTCATCTTTTTAACTCCAAATACATACGAATCCTTTTTGATGATTAAACTGTACGGAAATAGAGCAATTAGCCGTAGTACCAGATTTAAGGTTTTGATGGAGCCAGACTTAAATTAATTTAAATATTTAAAATTTATTAATTTTTTATTTTTTTTATATGTTGGAATAGGTCTTGCATTTGTATTTATGATGCCAGATTTCGGTAAATCATAGGTCTTCAGAGGCAAAATGCACCATGTTAAGCATTTGGGCTTCAAAATAGGTCGAGAAATGCACTATGGAAAGAGATCAGTTTGTAACAAATCCAGAAGCACCAGGTATATGGAACGTATTATTTGCAGAGACTGAGCAAAGTGGACTCAATTTGCAGGGAAGAATTTGCCGTATGATGTTTACTGCATTAGTACAAGGTTATCTCAAGCCAGGTATGGCTGTTCCATCAAGTCGTTATTTGGCAGATCAACTTGGAGTTGGTCGTAATACTGTGACTATTGCATATCAACAACTCGTAGCTGAACGTATTTTAGAGTCTAGGCAACGTAGTGGACATTTTGTGCATCCCAGCTTCCAAATTGATAGTAGTGAAAGCAAAACGATAAAAACGACATCAAAATCTACAGAATGGGTTTCACGCTTTCGTCTTCGCCCATCAGCACAAAGGCATATTAATAAACCTGCGGATTGGATGAGTTACCCATACCCGTTTATATATGGTCAGCCTGACTTTGAAAGTTTTCCGGCCTCATCTTGGCGTGAGTGTGCTGTTAAAGCTTTATCAGCTAAAGATGCATCGATATGGTCAAGGGATATTACACAACAAGGTGATGATACTTTTCTTATAAATGCAATACGGCAACATATTTTACCGACCCGTGGAATTATGGCCAAAGAAAATGAAATATTACTTACGGTAGGAAGCCAGCATGCACTGTATATGTTGGCAGCACTACTACTTAAAGAACAACAAAGTGTTGGTATAGAAGACCCTGGCTATCCTGATGCACGAAATATTTTTATGTTGCATACACCAAATATTGTGCCATTAGCGGTTGATCATGAAGGCGTTACCCTAACAAATGCTGTGGGCTGTGATTATTTTTATGTGACACCAGGACGACAATGCCCAACAGGCATAACCATGTCTCCTTCACGCCGTAAAAAGCTTTTACAACTGGCGGAGCAGCAAGACAGTATCATTATAGAAGATGAATACGATGCACAGGTTCTAGTTCAAAATACTACGATCCCTGCATTAAAAAGTTTAGATCGGCATGGGAGAGTAGTTTATATTGGGAGTTTATCTAAGCCTCTAGCACCAGGTTTACGCTTAGGGTACATCGTAGCAGCTCCAGAACTCATTAATGAGTTGCGTCATTTGCGTCGTCTAATGCTTCGGCACCCCAATGTTTTTAATCAAAGAGTATTTGCCTTTTTTATTGATCAAGGTTATTACCACGGCATGTTACGTCGTCAGTTTCAACTCCATAAATATCGTGGTGAGCAGTTAATATCAGCATTACACCATCACTTTCCCACATGGAATGTTTATGCATTAAATGGTGGCTCGGCATGTTGGATTGATACCCAAAGTGATATCGATTGTACTGTTCTAGCTCAATACGCAGCTAATGTAGGGGTTTTTATAGAGGCCGGTCAGCCATTTTTTCTAAATACAGATCAACATCAACATTTTTTAAGGTTAGGTATTGGATCTATTATTGCCGATAAAATTGATGAAGGAATTCAGGCTTTAGATCAGGCAGTTAATGATTATAAGAAATACAATTAAAAAATTTTTTATGAGTCAAACTAATCTTTCGGGTAGTGCTTTTAGTATTTGAAGCGAAAAAAGAGGTACAAGCGCTACTTTTTCACGCTCCAGCCGTTCAATATGTAGCTAATTGGTTATGAACTACACTTCAATCAAGCAGGCAAACATCGCATATCCATCAATAACCATAGGTGGGCCCGCGCGATGGGCCCGAAAACCCGCAGCACGTAATAAACGTTCTACACCAAGAGGAGAGGTCGTAATGAGTTGTTTGGCGCCTTGTTCTCTTGCAAAGTTAATAGCTTCTTGCAGAATGGCAATTGAGACCGGTGATGACACAGCCTGACTGCTAGAGGAAGGCGGATTTGAAAAATCTACAGCTGAAAACCTTGAGAGTTCCCAAATTTCTGGCGAGCAGGGAATAGGCATTCCATTGAGTAATTGGGGAAATATTTCACCCAGTAAATAGGGTTGAGTCGTGGGTAGTAATCTGGCACAACCAATAATATTAGATTCTCTATCTTGAGCGACTACATAAGCTGTGTCGACTTTATCAAATTGATCTAGTTCTTCATTGTTTGGACAGTTCAACTCCCATCCCAAATGCTCAACAAATACCCTGTAACGGTAACTTTTAAATTTGGTATACAAGCCTTCTGAAAAATTGTTTTGAAATCCAGCAATAATATTCATTACAAGTGCTTCCACTTATTTTTCAAGCGACTTTACTGAACAGCTGGAAAGGCGGTAACTGTAAGAATTTACAGGTTTCTAAGAGATGATTTGTCTTAATTAAGACTGGATTAATGACGTATTGATTTGGGCATAAATAAACGGTTCCCAGAATAAAGTATCTATTTTCTTCTTGAGGAATGTTTCATTGGTATCAAACCCGATATCTATACCAGATATATCAACAATCATGATATTGCTTCGAGGCAAACCTACTCGTTTTACGGTAGTGATGCCATTGTACTCAATAAATTCCCAATCCCATCCGGTACTTAAAGCTGGAGTTTTTAACGTTGCCCATTCGGTAAAACCATAATAGAGAATTTTAGAATCTTCAATTTGTGTTGATTCAACAATAGAGATGATGTGTTGGAGAGGATAAATCATAAGTTGGTTTTCGTTCATTCGAATAAAACCATCTGTTGAGATAGAGAAATGAGGGAGTATGCTAACCATGCTACCTGTTCAAGTGACTTGAATTGGGGTTCAATGGATAAATAGCATAAATTATTGCCAATAAAATACTGTTATGTTTAACAGGTTAACTATAATTTGATGGTGCACCTTTAAGCTATTCTTATCAGAGATGTTTTTGGGTAAAAACTCTTTTTTTAAAGAGACTAGCTCGATAGAATCTATTAGATAGTCAATAATTTTAATACTAAAATAATAATTACAAGTATGGGGGTGCTGTAATTGTTTGGTTTTTAAAATATTATAATTATTTTTAGTTTTTTTATATAAAAAACAGGGGGATTAGAGGTATTGAATAATTGAAAGGCAATATTATTTAATTAAATTAATAAAAACATGCTCTCAAGATTAAGTGATTGAGTTCTCTATAAATTAAAAAAATATATATTTTGGAATAAAATGCATCCTGTAAATTTTAATTTTTAAAGCATAATCTGCGCATGAAATATAACAACCTTGAAAGCGTTCAGACATATAGTTTATCTGAATAATTTGCAATCATTCCGGGCTTAAAAGTGTTGTTAATTGGATAATGAATTCAAAATCTGTAATTGAGGGCTCTAATAGAAGAGCAGGTGCGAAAAATATATTTAGTAACCTAAGAGTGTTTTAGATTATTGATGATCTTTATTGAAATTACGGTAAAAGATTAGGCCTACACTTCAATTTGATTACTTTGGATTCACAATATGCAACCGAACAAAAAATAGTTTGTGAATGGAGTCTAATGAGCGCAAATGGAAAGTTGGCAAGAGGATTTATTATCAGCATTTTTGGTGGTAAAAAATGAATACCAGTTGTTTGAGATCGTTAAATCTACAGCATTAAAGCTTGGATTTGACTATTGCGCTTATGGTATGCAATCGCCCTTATCTATTGCTGAACCAAAAACGATTATGTTGAATAATTATCCAGAAGCATGGCAGAAACGTTATGTGGAACGGCAATATGTGAAGATAGATCCGACGGTGCAGCATTGTATGATATCACTTCAACCTCTTGTTTGGTCGAGTCAATCTGCGAAGACACAGGCTGAAAAAGATTTTTGGGAGGAAGCGCGTTCTTATGGTTTAAATGTCGGTTGGGCTCAGTCAAGTCGTGATTTTATTGGGACCAGAGGAATGCTAACACTAGCAAGATCCAACGACCAATTATCAGAAAAAGAGCAAAAAGCACAATACACGAATATGTACTGGTTGACTCAAACAGTGCATTCTAGCATTGCTAAAATGGTGAATGATGCAGAATTTGCTCAATTCAATCTTTATTTAACGAACAGGGAAAAAGAGGCGCTACGCTGGACTGCTGAAGGTAAAACGTCAGCTGAAATAGCTCAAATTCTTGGAGTAACTGAAAGAACCGTAAATTTCCATCTCAGTAACTCCATGCAAAAGTTAAATGTAAATAATAAAATTTCAGCAGCTATTCGGGCTGTAATGCTGGGGCTTTTATAGAGATTATAGATAATAGAGGAATTTAATATTAGAATTAAGAAAAAATAAATATTTTAATATTTATATGTCCAGTTTAAGGGAACTAAATTTTATTATTAAAACGACCCCAACCTTGGCAAGGTCACCGAGATTTATGCCATTAAATGATGTTAACTATAAGTATATGATTTAATTGATTGTGTGTAGTTTTTAGTGGGTTGAAATTTTTAGCAATTTAGATCATTTAAGGGTATTTTGGTCACTTCATATTGGAAATTTTAGTCTATAAAAGTCACCTGTATTTTGGTGCGAATTTTCATGAGAAACAACAACATTATATAATTTAATATAATGATTCTTGATCCTCATGAAATTTTTTTATATTCAATTCAATAAATGAATATTATGCTCAATCCTATTTTGGATCATCTGGAGAGTCTCTGTTTGAATTTGTCCAGGTAATAGATCATGAGCGATATTGCTGAATCGGATTGCAACCTTACAAATCGAGCCAATAATTTCATCGACTTCTTGGGCAGAAAGTTCCGCTTCCTGAGTACCAAGTTTTACAAGAGCTTGTCGAGGAATATCCAGTGCCTCACCCATGATATCCATTTGATGATATCCACCTGGCCCCTCACAGAAAGTAACATCATAAGCAGGGGAGAGTTTCCATTGCCCATTTTGGGACATCAGAAATGAAAAGTTTTTGCAATGATCATCTCGATTATTGAAGACTACATTGAAAACAGCTCGCTTGAATGCAATTGCTTTTTCGCGAACATCATTGGTGCAAAAGTGTGCAGCGCGAAGAAAGTTACTGTAGTCTAAACTCCCTGGTGATTTAAAATCAGCTCCGGTGAAGGCCGCTAAACTTTGCATAGGGATACGCATGCCATCGTGGCGGTCAAATCTCTTTGATGCAAATGCGGTTAATCCATTCGGAAGAGTAAAATATTGAGTGTCAGGGGTATCAATATGACAATGACGCAAACATTCTGCATAAACAGCTTCAATTGCACAAACTTCAGGATGCTCTTGCTGAGCGGGAAATTTGATCAGCCAAGCTTCATGTTGATGTGAGCTAACTGTTGAGAATTCGTTGGTGACAGGATCACGATAGACGAGTGCTTTTGGCCTTGCACCTTGTGGAGATCCACCCATAATTAATAAATGCTGTAAAAATTCTGCACCTTCTCCTTTGAGAACTTGCTGAACTTCTTGAGCGAGTTTAATCAGTGGAGTATTTTCAGTTAATGCTAACTCAGGTGCTGAAGGTTCAAAGGATAATGCCCCCATTGCATGTGTATTAATATACGTGAGTCGTTCTAATGGCCCAATCCGTGCTGGATTGAGTCCATTTTTTTTAAATAAGCGATCCATAAGAAGCATGCCCCAACCATCGGGTAGGGCATCATATATAGGACCTGGCAATCCCATTTGATGTGTAGGAAAGTTCGTTCTTAATGAGTCACCTTTTAATGGAAGTAGGTAAGAGGAAAGTTCTAAACCTTTACTGATCGCTTCTGCACTGTATTCAAAGGCAATTAATGGCCGACCTGTGATTGCGGTTGAGGAGACCAGTGTACCCCAAAGCCAATATTCACCCCATCCATTGTAGTAAACATTAAGTTTTTTGAGCATGGACTTATTTCCTTTTGATACGTTGGCGAGCCGTATTGCTCTCATAGCGGAGAATGTCATTTACACTGTTTAAATGAGGTTTGAAGAGTTCCTCTAATTCTTTTAATCGGCCCAATACCATGGCAACGCGTACTAAATTTTCAAATGAAACATTTCGACCGGCTTCCAGATTAGATACTGTATTCACACTAATACCAGCACGTGTAGCGACGTCTGCCTGAGTCATTTCCAGATAAAGTCGTTCTTTGCGAAGCCTTTCACATAATAACGTGACAACCTCTTCAGGCTTTTTGAATTTTAAATCCATAATATTGGGCCTTATATCTATATATATCTATTAAAACACAAAATAATGGATTTATAGAAATAAACCATTTGATGTAAGGAGGGTGCTTAATTGGCCTGATTAGATCTAATTAGACTAAAAAAGTCTAATTAGACATTTACAATTTAATAGAGTCTAACAACCTGCTTTAAGCTTAATCAGTTTCGCCTGATGTCGCGAGGAACCAGTATTTGCTATCAGGTTAATCTGGAATATTTGGCACAAGTGGTTTGGAGCAATGAGGTTGGGCAGGGTTTTATCTTTTCTGATAACTTATTGGGTACCGATTCACAACTTATTCATCATATTCTGGAAATATTTCTTCAATTTCATTGTGCTGCGGCAATTTATGCTTTTTATTCACTTCGAATTGTAAACTAATACTGCAAATTCTTGTTTAAATGATCATTAAATTTTGTGCTAACTTGGACAGACATTATTTGGCTAGTGGGACAAACAGTTATTGCTCTTTAAGATGATTAATTTTACCACTCACGCTTGGAAGTCTATATTAAATCATTACAGGAATGACTGGTAAACCACGAATAAGAATGCGTGGCAAACTTATCCAATAATTTGCATTAAAGATGAGAAACTATCATCAGATACATCAGTAACTTGAATACCCCAAGTGCTTTTGCATCTTTATCCTTGAAGCAGAACTTAATTCGCCTTTCATTTTCAGTCAGGCTGAAGTTTTCTGCCCGTAATGTTAAATCCTGTAATGTCTTTTTGAGCTCTGTTTTGCTCTGCTGAGAGAGTTCTAAATGAAGATATTTTTTGGGAAATAAGCTATGAATAAAAGAAAGAAGTTTCTTCAGTTGCCGTTTTTCATTGAGTTCAAAAATTAACTGGGCTGAATTGGGCTGAGCTTTTTCAAGATAAATTGAGTAGATTGTATGAAGCTGTTTTTTGTATTTACTTTGTACATTTGCATAACGCTCCTGAACATGTTGAATGACCTTTTTTTCCTCCTGATTGGTTGGCAACATGGTGACCAATGCATTCGGAGTTTTCCTTAAAAAATCTGTGGTAAATAACCTCGATGATTTTTTTTGGTTTACACAGGAGGTTTTCAAATGCTGGGCTTTAGCACGTAATTTTTGCGCGATTTGCAAAGGAATAGTTTCAGGTAACATAAGGTCTTGTTCTTTTTCTACTGCAAGAATGTGATGCAATAATTCAAAAGTCATCTCTGAGTCATGAGCTCCTAGCATCAGTGAATCAGGCGATTTCTGTTGACCTAGTTGAAATTGATGATCATGTTGCCTGTAACGGTCTTTAGTGAGTTGATGAAATAAAAACTGTTTGATCGCCCGCTGCTGAACAGGATATTTAATGGCATCATCATGTTTCAGAATGTTAAAATAGGCTTCTTTAGGAAGCGGGCTGTGCATTTGATTCAGCTGGTAGCTAATTGCTAGATGCATTAAATGCAGATAGCTTGAACAGGTCGTGTCAGGGGTTAGGTGCCCGGCAAAATGAGAAAGTGCATACCAGGTTTGCTGAGTATTTCTGTTTCGCAACAATGCATAACGGATACGTAATTGCTCATGTGGGCTATAGTCAGTAAATGCATCTGAAAGTGTTGAGTTTTTTAAAATCAGGTAAAGATGATTAAATGCAGAATGGCGCAGACTATGGTAAGTAAAATTGTGTTCTCCAAAAACTGGCTGGATCAATTGTTTCAATAGGGAATTCACTTCATTTTCATGAGTTTCTTCTAAGGACTGTTTTAAAAACAGCGGGTGTGCAACTGATTTTCCTTGTTCTTTTAGCAGACGTTTTCTATTCTGACTGTATGTTTTAAATGCATGTAATTCGTCGGCTTTAAGTAGATGATGCAGGGGAATCTTGCGGTAAGCTGAGTAGCTTTTTTGATTTTTATTGCGATTGTTGCGAATGGTGAGTATCACAGCATCTTCACTAATAAATAGATCACGTACGAAGATATTCAATGTTTCATTGATCCGTAGTCCGACTCTGAATCCTAGAATAAAAATCAGTTTAAATATATTTTTATCCTGAATCGAAATATCTTGAGTATTTTCGAGCTGCTCTAGCATGTGGTGAAAAATATGGGGCGAGATCAATGCGGTTCTGCAGATTTTTACCTGGATTAAATTATCTAGATCGATAGTGGGTGCGTTAAAGAATAAGGTCTGTTTGTGATGAAACTCCTGTAGACGTTTTTGTAAAGTCGCTCTAGTTGTTTCTTTCTTTAATAAAAGCATTTCTCCATACAGATCTTCAAAATCAGCATCTGAAAATGATGAAATATCTTTGTCTTGCGTTGCCTGCAGCCAATGGACTGCAAACTGTGAAAACATGGTCTTCAGAGAACTTTGCTTGAGCGGCTGAAAATCTGCACGTATAAGCTTGCGCTTAAATCGTTGCTGCTGCTGAATAATATGATTGAGAAGGTCCAGTTGAGGTTCCGTTAATTTTGAGCGTAGAATGCTCCACAGCAGCAAACGTTCCAAGGCTGAAGATTGTTCTCTGGCATATAATTCTATGAGTTGATCGCTATAGTTTTTTGCACGAATAGCTTGACGTATTTCTACTAAAATATCGGCAACATCTAATGCAATAGTGACTTTAGACTGGTCTTGAGGGTTTTCATAAACTTCCTGAATCGTATGGGTAGGCGTGGGTTCAGGCTGAATAAAATAAGCTGCTAATTGTTTTTCGAGAGGACTGGAACTGTAAATTTCATTTTTTAAGATACAAATGGACATTTGATCCAGTCCACTGTTTTTTAGGAACTGTGTGTAGTAAAAACCATATTTTAACAGGTCTTTATAACGTACCTTTTCCTCAGGAAAGCATTCGATGATGCAAGTGTTGATCACTTGTTCTGCGTCATCAATATCTGAAAATAAATCAAATTTTTGATGTTTTAGTCTGTAGATCCAGCATTTCACAATATCGTTTAACACAAACGTTTTTGTATAGCTCACTGAAAAATTCAGGTTATTTATACGCTGATTACCGAAATGCCGGTTCGGGATCTCAAGTGAAACAATATGATTTAGGTTTGAAAAGCTTTGAAATTTCTTAGTTTTTAAAATGATTTTTAAAAACTTTTGTAGTTCGTTCTCATTATAAATGCCATTAAATAATATTGTGCTGATCAAACAAAAAGCGAGGGATTGAGTTGGACTGAAGTCATTATGTTCTGTCCAGTGAGCAATCAAATTTTTGGCAAATTGAGTCACCCTTTTACCATGTTTTAAAGTCTCAATATTTTGTTGGGGTGGGGGGCTTTCATGACGAACAGGTGTTGCAGGAATAGGGTAGTTTTGATTTGATAAACGATTAAAACGCTTGATATATTTCGCGAATTCTAAGCGTGCCATTTTATGACTACGAGTATTAGATTTGTACTTTTCCAAAAGTTGATTATCGACTTGTCTATATACATCGGAATAGTTTTCAGGTGTAAGCTCTAGGCATTTCTCACTAAATAATTTAAGAAGAAATTCCTTATTTTTTATAAGTTTTTTTTGTCGTTTTAGGGAGTGTGGATGTCTGCTCATTTAATCATGATCCCGTTGAATGTCGACATACTTTTAAGCTCTAATATTTCAATTAGCTTATCTTGTGCTGTTCTGATTTGATCGTAATCAGTCGCCTGAAAAGCTGAATAGCGGTCAAACAGTCCCTGCATTGCTTCGTCATGACCAAAGATGCCTTTAACTACATCTTCATTGCAGTCTTGTGCAAAAAAATAACGAGCAAAGTGGCGGGTCCAATTGCGCTGAAGGGCTATTTCTGTACAGTATTTTTGAATATCAGAAAGTTCTAAATTTCGGATATATCCTTGTGGATCGTAAAATAATAGAAAGGGGCGTTCACCCTCGAAGACCTCATGGATTGCTTGTACTTGTTCATTGGACAGATAGGCTTTTGTGAGGTAGAGAAAGTGTTTTAAATATTTTAGGTAATGCTGTATTTCATCACGAAGATAATCGTTAAACGGTAGATATCGTCCAATGGTGCCCGAATAACGCTGCTCTTTATCTGCAACAGCCATCAATTGATTGTCGAGGTCAATATAATCTAGATTGGGCGGGAAGGACTCACTTGGTCGTGCTGACGTTATCAGCATGCAAATATGCCATAGCCAGATTGAATAATATTTTAAAGTCTCAAAAGGATTCGGATGTTCCCTCACTCGTTGGTCAAGCTGGTGAAAAAATGATTTAACAAATGGTAGATTAGGTGTCTGCTGACTACCAAAAGAATGCGGGTTACTGAATTCTTCAAGATATTCAGTTTCCAGCTGAGGAACAGTCAAAGTTAGAATTTGAGTATAAATATTAATAATATCCACGATTTGTGTTGAAGAGTAATGGCATGGAATATAGTGCTGAACACTTTCTCCATTAAGCAATTTGCTTTCCAGTTCATACTCAAGTTCATTCAATGCAATATCACTGAGTAAGCGCGGAAGATTTTGTGTTGTTAACTGGAAGGTCAGCCCTTTATTAATTTTTTGTAAATACTCCTGTATCTTGGAATCAATCTCAACACCATCCATTTTTTTCAACTGACTTAGATTTTCCAGATAATATTGAGGCAGAGGAATCGTAAAAGAATTCACGGTATTCAACCGATGTTTTCTTAAAACAAAATCCTTGAGTTTAGAGACTTCAAAGCTTTGCTTAAAGAAACATTTTTGGGGTTGCAGTGATACTTCTTTGTTTTTTGTACTGACTCGTAAATTTTTTTGAAATACCGGCAGATCTTTATAATGAGTAAGACTGAGGACTGAAAATAAAAGCAGGGTATGAATTGGAGAATTTTCTGCCTGTTCTAATAAAATTTGCATAATGTACTGTGCGGTAGGCAAATCGAAGACCCGAGGATTCGGCTTGCTCATTAGCTCATTCTTGTTTTGATGCAGAATTTGATTTTTGAGATTATTGATCTGAGCTGTGATAGAACATTGCTCTAGTGAGTTAAATTCAAAATTATGATCTTCAACTTTTTCTATAGTTTTATCTTCGCGTGGTTGTTTAGCTGTACCTTGTTCAAAATGAGTCTGATACGTTTGTTCATCATCGAGAGATATTCTTGATATCTTTTGAACATCAGTTTGAGGAGCTTCTTTGGCACCTGAACTGCTTTGGCGATTTCGTTTTAAACGTTCAGACTGAGTAAAGACATATTGATAGATGACACGTAGATTTGCCAGCTGGCCAATTTGTTTTTCATCTAAATTTGGTGTGGAGCGGTTAAGTAACTCTCTATTCTCTGTTTCAGCTTTATTTAAAAACTTAAGAAGATCCTCCAACTCAATAGGGAGAGGTGGTAATAAGTTATAAAGCCAATGGTATTCCTGTTTTTTGCTGGCTAAACGAAAACGTCTACAGAGGTTAGCTACAGTGGCTGCATGTTCTTTGCTATCAAGCAATTCAATACATCGAGTATTAAAAATGGCCCATTTCAGGGCATTAGCTTGATATGCTGAAGGCGTATTAATGACTGCAATAAGATAATGAACGAGAGGATATTCACTGATTGATTGTTCTACAAGTTTTTGATTTATAATATTGTTAAGTTCAATAATTTTAGTAGGTTTAATGAACTCATTGAGTTTGATAGAATCCTGATAATTTTCCAGCTTTGCTTCTGCTAGTGTTTGATAGAATTCTCGAAACGGCTCAAGCTTTAATTCTTGAGTATCTTCTAAGTAACTATATCCGTTCATGATGATATTCCAGCCAGAATTTTTTCTAATGAAAGTGGACCAGCATAATTTGAAATAGGACTTACTGGACTTTTGGATTTAGACAGCCCTGATAATTCTCGTAGATGATTGATAGTTAGAACTTCCTGACCGAAAACTTCCTGAAGATGTGCGGCTAAGTATTGTTCATTTAGCCAATGTGCGATGATATCTAAGCCATGAATTGAGTGATGTAATCCGGAACATAGTAATGCCTTTACTTCGCTTAAAGCCATGATAGTGAATTCGTAGGAATTATTTTTTTCATAAGCTCTAAACGTAAATTCAGTTTTATACTTATTGTAAAAATAAGCATAGATCCAGCTGAAATGACTACTAAAAAAATAGTGATCAGCTTTGTCTGTTGTCAGAAGAGGAATTTCGATATTCTGTTTAAAAGTTAAATTCAAGTGATAGTTTTGCTGTTTCTCATTAAGCTGAAAAAATAGAGCAATCCAGATTTGGTAGGCATGCATACATTTTGGATAACACATTAATTGTAAGTTTTTTGAAGATACACGATGACTTTTAATAGCTTTTTTTTTATAGACATATGCTGATGTCTCCCCATATTTATGCCAAGTGGCTGAAAAATAAGCTATAATATTCACGTATTTTTTATAGGAGAGTCAAGGGTTGCGCACCCTATATTGTGTTAATAAATTGTAAATTTCACTATATATAGTGTTTTTAATCTTTTTAGGGCTTTGTTGCACAAACCTATCTGTAAAGGCTTTTTCAGCGATATAATTTTCAAATGAAGAAGCCTACACACAAAATCTACCGCACAACCAATTGGCCCGCATATAACCGAGCACTCATGAGTCGCGGAAATATTGCCATTTGGTTTGATCCTGCTACGCAATGGTATGCGCCATCAAAAGGCAAACAAGGGCGAAATCAAATCTACTCCGACGCAGCTATCCAATGCTGCTTAATGATTAAATCCTTATTCCGTCTGTCTTTACGTATGGTTACTGGCTTTGTGCAAAGTCTGATTAAACTTTGCGGATGAGCAGCCCCGAATATCAGTGATATTCTTACACCACGCTTTGTAGAAGACAAAAGCATATTGATATTGTAATCAGCTACCAAAAAAGTAGCGATGGGCTGCATCTACTCATGGACTCTACAGGGATGAAGTTTCTAGGTGAGGGCGAATGGAAACGCAAGAAACATGGACCTGAATATCGTCGCCAATGGCGTAAACTACATATTGGTATAGATGCCAAAACCCTACAAATACGCGCTATTCAGCTCACAACCAATAATGTCAGTGATTCACAGGTGCTTGGTGATTTACTTAATCAGATTCCACAAGATGAGCGGATTGATTCTGTTTATACCGATGGAGCTTATGACACCAAGCAATGCCGTCAGGTCATTGCAGATCGGCAAGCGCATGCGGTGATTCCACCTAGAAAAAATGCGAAACCATGGAAAGATACAAAGAGTAGCTCGCTAGAGCGAAACGAATGACTTCGAACAGTTACACGTTTAGGCAGGACACTCTGGAAAAAATGGTCAGGCTATCATCGGCGAAGTTTGGTTGAAACTAAGATGCATTGCATCAAATTATTAGGAGATAAGCTCAGTGCAAGGAGTTTTGATAGCCAAGTGAATGAGATCCATGCACGTGTAGCCGTCCTTAACAGATTTACGGAATTAGGTCGACCACTTACCCAAGTTACGCCTTAAATTTGGCTCAATTAGGGGCGCTTTGCATTTCAAATCTTTGTGCAACAAAGCCACCTTAATAACGGATTTGTTTAACGCCAGCATACTTTTTGAAACACCACCCAACTTGGGGTGGTGTTTCAAAAAGTATGCTGAAAAAAACAATATGGCTTTTGATAAAATAGAGGTATGAAAATAACGCTACAAATCAAATGTCCTACCTGTCTAAGTAACAATATAAAGAGAAATGGCATCAAAGTAGATGGGAAACAAAACCATCAATGCAAAGATTGCAAACGTCAGTTTATTGGTGATCATGCATTAAGCTATCAAGGATGTAACTCAGGTATTACCGGCAAGATATTACATTTAATGGTCAGAGGAAGCGGTGTAAGAGATATTGCTGAAGTCGAGCGTATCAGCATTGGCAAGGTATTACGAACCTTAAGTGAATCGATCTATCAGATTCAGCCTAAACAAAGCCACTACGAATGTCTTGAAGTCGATGAACTTTGGACTTTTGTAGGGAATAAGAAAAATAAACAATGGCTTATTTATGCCTACCATCGAGAATCTGGAGAAATTGTTGCTTATGTTTGGGGTAAGCGGGATTTAGCAACGGTTCAACGTCTTAAAGCTAGACTTAAAAAGCTTGGGGTTCAATATGCTCGAATTGCGAGTGATCATTGGGATAGTTTTATTACAGCATTTCAATGTTGCAAGCAAGTGATCGGTAAGTTTTTTACCGTCGGTATTGAAGGTAACAATTGTAGAATTCGTCATCGAATCAGGCGTGGATTTAGGAGAAGTTGCAACTTTTCTAAAAAGCTCGAAAATCATTTTAAAGCCTTTGATTTGACTTTCTTTTACCTTAATAACGGATTTGTTTAACGCCAGCATACTTTTTGAGACACCACCCAAAATGTTTCTAGAGCATGCAAAGTGATGGGTGTCTCTAGAGATACTTTTCATCGCTATCAGGAGCTAGTACAGTCTGGTGACATGGATGCATTGATCAATAAATCCCGTCGAGTACCTAATCTAAAAAATCGTGTAGATGATGCTACAGAACTAGCAGTCATTGATTTCGCAACTCAGTATCCAGCTTATGGGCAGCATCGTACTAGTAACGAATTACGCAAGAAGGGTGTATTTGTTTCAGGTAGCGGTGTTCGCTCTATTTGGTTACGCTATGATTTAGAGAACTTTAAGAAGCGTTTGAAAGCACTCGCAGCTAAAGTGGCACAGGATGGTATCGAATTAAATGATCATCAGATTGCTGCTGTTAGCGACAGTGTAAAAATGACCCCCTAACGGCATTTAAAAACTGACCCCCTTGGTTAATATAGCGGTCATTTTGGACTGCTCAACATGTTAACTTTGGAGCAAGCAGTGACAATACAAATTCTTCATCAACAGGGTAAATCTATTAAAGCCATTAGTCGTGAACTGAGGGTGTCTCGAAATACCGTGCGTAAATATTTACGGCAGAAGGAAACACCTCAGTATCGGCGTACACAACCTAGAACAAGTATTCTTAATCCATATAAACCCTATTTACTCCAACGTGTAAATGCAGCACATCCTGAATGGATTCCTGCCGCTGTGCTCTATCAGGAAATTTTAGGGTTGGGATATCCAGGAAAGATCAGGATCTTGAGGGAATATCTTGCAACATTAAAACCAGTTGCCAAACTGGAAAACCAGTCATTCGTTTTGAAACCCAACCTGGCCAACAAATACAGGTGGATTTCACCACGATTCGACGCAACAACACGACTTTAAAAGCCTTTGTTGCAACATTAGGGTATTCCAGAGCGACTTTCGTGAAATTTTATGATCATGAACGTACGGATGTATGGATCGATGGTCTAGAAAATGCATTTCAGTTCTTTGCAGTAGTACCTCAAGAAATCCTGTTTAATAACGCTAAAACGATCATGATTGAACGGGATGCCTATCAGGAGGGGCAGCATAAATGGAACACCAAACTGCTCGACTGTGCCAAGAAGTACAGCTTTCGTCCTCGCGTATGTAAGCCCTACCGCGCACAGACCAAAGGCAAAGTTGAACGCTTTAATGGATACCTCAAATCAAGCTTTATTGTGCCATTGAAAGCAAGCCTGAAGACTTCGGGTTTACTGTTAGATGTTGATATCGCCAATGCCCACATTGGCTGGTGACTGCATGAAACCGCCAATCAGCGGATTCATGCCACCATGCAAGAAAAACCGGCTGTTCGACTACAACAGGAGCAGCAAAAATTTACGCCATTACCGCAATCAGATACAGGTTCTGGCACTGTACCTGTTGCAACAGCACAGCATGTCATGCCCTACGAGAGTTTGCAGCATCCGTTATCGGTATATGACCAGTTGCTAGGGGTTTCTTGATGAATCTGCAATACGAACGTATAGAGCAGCTTTGCCAAAAGCTCAGTCTACATACAATTGCGTCACAATAGTCTCATCATGCGCAACAAACATTAGGTCAGGATAGAAGTTATGCCGACTTTGTTGAAGCCATGCTGATGCATGAATATGCTGCTAGGCAACAGCGCAGCCAGCAGGTCCTGATGAAACTCTCAGGCCTGCCTCAAGTGAAAACGCTGGAAGGTTACGATTTTAATTATGCACTAGGTGCTCCGAAATCCCAGATGGTCGGGTTGTTCAACCTGAGCTTTATCTCGAGAGCAGAAAATGTGGTGTTTCTTGGTGCTAGTGGTGTAGGGAAAACGCATTTATCCATGGCATTAGGCTATAAGGCCATCATGAACAATGTCAAAAGTCTTTGTTGCATAAATAAATTTCATCCCCATACATGTTAGATGAATACAGAATCAAAAAGCCGATACAAAACAACGAACTGGTCTGAGTACAATCAGGCTTTACGTCAACGGGGTGCTTTCACCATTTGGTTTGATCCCCAAATGCAATGGTCTGCAACACCTACTGGAAAAAAAGGATGTCAACCTATCTAGACTGATATAGCAATTCAATTTGCCCTGACGATACGAAACCTGTTCCAACTGGCTTTACGCCAAACACAAGGTTTCATTCAAAGCCTTTTTCAAATGGCTCACCTCGACTGGAATGTTCCAGACTTCTCAACATTGAGTCGGCGAGCAGATAAGCTCCAGCCACTTCTACATAAATCAGCAAAAAATCCACAGGAAGACTTGCATATTTTAGTTGATAGCACAGGGATCAAAGTTACAGGTGATGGGGAATGGGTGCGTAAAAAACATGGCGTAAACCAACATCGTCAATGGCTGAAATTACATCTTGCGACAGATGCAAACAGTGGAGAAATACAAGCGGTTGAAGTCACGACCTGCCAATATGGTGATGCTGAAATGCTCCAACCTCTTTTAGATCAAATTGATGAACCCATTGCATCTGTCACGGCTGATGGTGCTTATGACACAGTGAATTGTTATGATGCGATTTTGAAACGGCAAGCAAATGTAATTATCCCTCCTCGTTCCAATGCTGCTTTATGGGCAGAAAATGAAATTGGTAAAGCAAGGAATCATGCAGTACAAGGCTGTTGGGACAGGGGTCAAAAGCAGTGGAAACGAGATATTGGTTATCATCGACGATCCCGAATAGAGGCTAAAATGTTTGCCTTGAAACGACTTGGACAAGGTGTATCTAGTCGATGCTTTAATCGTCAGGTGGTTGACTTGCAAATAAGAGTCGATATTTTGAATAAATTTACTCAACTTGGTACAGCTAAAACGGTGGCTGTTGCATAAATATCTGAAGATTAGAACAACTCTACCTTTCGTCTATTTGTGCAACAAAGCCAAGGACAATATGAACTTGTGATGAATCCTGAATATGAAGATTTTAATTTAGAATTATTACAAGACTATTGGCAATTTAATGAAATTGAAAAGCACCAGTTCACTTATTCTGTAAAAAAATTAGTGGAAAAATATGATATTAGTTCATCTGCAAAATTGGAAAGAATCGTTAAACACAGTGGACATTTAAAATATACGGGAATAAAAAACTGCAAAAAGTGCTATTTCGATTATGAAATTTTTATACGTAAAGACATAGGCTTTAAAGATTGGAAGAATTACAAGAGAGAATTAGAATGCTATGACTGCCGTAGACGCTCTGTACAAAATTACATGAACAAATATCTCAATGAGTTTAAATTGTGTATTCCAACATTGTCAGATGAGCCAATAGATTCACCGAAGCAGCAGCTCAGTTACTTAGAAAAAATAGTTCTGTATGTTATGCTCAGCAAAATTAAGATTGGCACAGACAATGTTTTGCCACAACATGAGTGGCGTTCATTTGTTGAACTTGAAGCCAATGGTGCTGGTGATCTTGTAAAAAGAATATTTGAAAAAGGCTATCTTTTTAAAACAAATGAATTTGACGAATTTATACAAAAACAAGCTGATTTGCGCCAGCTACATTCAGATTGTAGACAATATTTGAATGAAAATATAACGCATGAAATTCAAACTTACTTAGCCTTAAATTTTAAGGCAGACATAAATCTTGTGATTCCTGAATGCTACGATTACCTAGAGCAGTGGACCTTTGGGCTGTATGAGGAAATTATGGGTTCAAAAGTTTATATCAAAGACTTCAAGGAAATTGAAAAATATATAAAAAATAAAAGATTAAATGAAGTGTATGCCTTGCTTGATTTTGTTCGCCAATACAAAAAATCCCTGTAAAGAAAAATAATGCTTTGGAATTGGATTTAATGCGGATGCTTCTTAAATATGATTTACAGCATATTTTGAGCTTGTTTTGGTATCAGTCGAAATTTGTAGGTGATCGGTTACGCACCTTAGAGCTATCGGGTGATGAAAACGCTAGGTTTATTAAAGATACTGTTTTTGCTAAGAAAATATCGACTTATTTAGATTATTTAGACCATAAAGATGAAAAACCTAAGTATCCGAGGAATCTTCCTGGAAATTGGACGTATTCCGAGATTGAGCTGTTTGTTAGTGCCCAATTATTGGCAACTATGAAAAGTGGGAAAAGTATACGCCTAGCGAAATCTTGGCTTTGTGGGAAGAGACAAGAGGAATTGAGCTTGAGAACGCAAGCGCTTGATTGCTAAATTTTGATTTTTCAAATAGCGAGGTAAATTTTTTCATTCCAAGAAAATTACAGTTAACCCCTTATGGAGGACTTTAGCTAAGTTATTAGCATCCCAATTAGTCAATCGGATACAACCATGCGATGCTGTTTTAGAAATTAAGGCGGGATTTGGCGTACCATGAATCCCAAAAGAAGGTCGAGATAAACCAATCCAAATATTTCCTACAGGGTTGTTGGGTCCTGGGGGGAGGCTTAAGGGCTTAAGATTTTTGCCTTGAATAAAATTCTTAGGGTTATAACTATAATGTGGATTGAACACGATACTGCCGATGGCATGCGTGCCAGTGGGTGAGGGATTATCTTCGCTCCCGATCGTTGCAGGAAAAGATGCAATGATCTTATTTTGTCGATTAAGCAAATATAATTGTTTAGAACCTTTGTGTGCAATAATGCTTTGCACATTATTTGGCAAAACATTTATTACATTTGCGACAATAATCTTTTCACCGACTTTATTAAAATTTGCGCCTGAATTAATTTTTTGTAGAAACAATTCATCCATATGGAATTTTTCACCGAGCATTTCGGTCACACGAGTGTAATACAAGCCCTTCATTCTTGATTGTTCAGCATAATCTACAGGGATCGATTGAGCATAAGGAACTTTTAAGTCTTGTGTGGTAATGGTGTACTTAATAAACGTCGGTTGAGTTGTATCTTCATTTAAAAGCTGCCAAGTATTTGCGTCTAAGATTCCGTCACCACTTAAACCCTTCATAATCTGAAAAGCGGAAATGGCTTTCACAGTATTTAGGCCCAATATGCCATCAATTGCACCTGAGGATGAGTAATGGCGACTCAACAGCACTTGTAACTTTGCGTAAACAGGAAGATAGCCTTTTTCAAGATTGTCCGACCACTCCGCTTTATTTAGATTATCTAAAGACCATGTGTCGGCTTGGTTTAACAGTGCTAAATTGTTTAGATTGTTAGTGGTAGGAGGAAGTGATTTTTGTGGTTCAGCTGCAAGAGTATAAGTCGAAAAAATATACATACTACTCAGGCAAATAACTAAAAAGCGACTCAACATAACGACTAACCCCCAAACTAATTTTATTGATCAAAATAACTGCACTCATATTTTAAATAAAGTTGATAATTTAAAAATGTATATAAAATGCGGCTTTGTAACAATTTTAACTCTGTACACGACAAATTTCATAGGGCCCTTGTCCTATCAGGCTTTTTCTTTCTTAAAATTGCTAGCACTTTCTTAAATTCTTCTTTTTTCCCAAAACCAATCAAACGTAGAATAGCCATTTGAACATGGTCCAAACCGTAGCGAAATAAACTTACTGAAAGTCGTCCATGCTTCTTTATTTTTATCGCTTTTTTTCGATCATGTTGCCATTCACCTGTTAAATAGCACCAACAGAAACCGATAGCTAGCACTGCTATCAATTTCTTGACTCGTCTAGGGTCTGTTAAACGAGTATTTTCAAGATTGAATCCACGTCCTTTGAGACAACTAAATAAGGTTTCGATTTCCCAGCGTAATGCATAATCACGAATAGCTGAAGCATTCAACATAGGAGAAACAACAAGTAAAAGTTCTCCATCTTCTAATCGTAGCGCACTAATATACAGTTTCACTCGACCAACCCAAATACGTCGTTTACGACATTCAGTTTGACCAACTTGAAGATGACGAAATAAATCACTAGGTGGTGTTTCAAAAAGTATGCTGGCGTTAAACAAATCCGTTATTAAGGTAAAAGAAAGTCAAATCAAAGGCTTTAAAATGATTTTCGAGCTTTTTAGAAAAGTTGCAACTTCTCCTAAATCCACGCCTGATTCGATGACGAATTCTACAATTGTTACCTTCAATACCGACGGTAAAAAACTTACCGATCACTTGCTTGCAACATTGAAATGCTGTAATAAAACTATCCCAATGATCACTCGCAATTCGAGCATATTGAACCCCAAGCTTTTTAAGTCTAGCTTTAAGACGTTGAACCGTTGCTAAATCCCGCTTACCCCAAACATAAGCAACAATTTCTCCAGATTCTCGATGGTAGGCATAAATAAGCCATTGTTTATTTTTCTTATTCCCTACAAAAGTCCAAAGTTCATCGACTTCAAGACATTCGTAGTGGCTTTGTTTAGGCTGAATCTGATAGATCGATTCACTTAAGGTTCGTAATACCTTGCCAATGCTGATACGCTCGACTTCAGCAATATCTCTTACACCGCTTCCTCTGATCATTAAATGTAATATCTTGCCGGTAATACCTGAGTTACACCCTTGATAGCTTAATGCATGAGCACCAATAAACTGACGTTTGCAATCTTTGCATTGATGGTTTTATTTCCATCTACTTTGATGCCATTTCTCTTTATATTGTTACTTAGACAGGTAGGACATTTGATTTGTAGCGTTATTTTCATACCTCTATTTTATCAAAAGCCATATTGTTTTTTTCAGCATACTTTTTGAAACACCACCAAATAAGAACGGGTGTTTAGCTTCAAATAAGAATATCTGTCCATTTAATAAGAATATGCAATTAATGCAATTTTGAAAAATCTAATTATAAAAGCCAATTATTTCAGCGAGATAATTGGCTTAAGTAAAGAGTCGTATTATTTGGTTATCCGCTGATCATCCCAATAACACGGTACTACAATCAAATTGTTTTCATGTAATCGTGACCATAATCGGATACCTAAATCTCGCTGCATATTTTGGACTGTGAAATTGGAAATCAGAAGGGTAGATTTCATGTTGTCATAACGACTATACAAAACCTTATGTACCATCTCCAGGCGTTTTTCATGCCGGTCATGCAGGCCATATTCATCAATCACTAATAAATCAAAACTGGAGAAATGGTCGATGACTTCTTTCTCAGAGCGTGAAGTATCTGACCAAGTATCCATCATTTTTTGAGCAATTTCTGCACTGGTATAGTAGCGTGCAGATTTTGTACTGTTATGCAGAATGTTGCGAATAATTGATGCACTCAGATGGGTTTTACCTGTACCCGGTGTACCAATCATCAACATGTTCGGGTTGTGGTCAGAAATAATTTGCTGTGCAAATGCCTGACATAGCTTGATGATATTGTCTTGTGCAGGGCATGCAACTACATAATTCTTGAAGCCACTATCCAGGTAGCGTTTATTGAGCCCTGAATTTTTAATTTTCTGTTGTAGCAATCGCTGTTGCAGTTCATCCTCATAGGCTGCATGTGAGTGATGCACGGTTTCTTTGGCACACAATTTACAGAGCCTGTGACCTGCGATTTCCATCAGGGGTGTATGATGGGTAGGACAGAGTGTTTCCGTTGTTTCTGAGTGAAACTGGAGTGTTTTAAGCATGGTATTCATGACTGATCTCCTAAATCCACTTTGAATTTTCTAAAAAATCCTCATTTTTTTCTTCAAAATTTGAAGATGAAGATGAAGATGAAGATGAAGATGAAGATGAAGATGAAGATGAAGATGAAGATGAAGATGAAGATGAAGGGCATGGTTCAAGCATGACTTGAGTAATACTCAGGCTCTTCTCTAGAGCTGCTTGAGCATTTACTTTTCGTTGCATAGTTGATGCTTGAGCATTACTTGCAGATTTATTCCAGCGTGCTTGAGCTGCATTTTTAGCTTTATCAGATTTCATCTGTTGATTTTGCAATGCTTGGTTTTTTAAACTGGTTAAAAAACTTGAAAGAATTTGTTCAGATTCGACTTCAAATAATTCCAATGCTGTCAGCGTATTCAACAAAGTTTTAGCCTTGGTATGCTGCGGTAATTTCGTGATGCTGCATACCGTTGCTAAATCATGAGGAATAGTTCCATTTTTCCAGAAATCCATCATTAACAGCAGTGATGCACCGATTTGCTCTGCAGTCATTCGTGCAAATTTTGCCTGTAAGTCGCCAATATAGAGTGGCATCCAAATTGAAATATCTTTATGCATGTGTTCACCTTTTTTATAGGTATAGAGGGGCTAAGGTCATCGATTGGACGACCTTGTATATTTATTAGATCAGGGAGCTAAGCTCATTAACCGGAGGCGAGCCTGTTGGGCCAGGTCGTCGTAATGGGCTTGTCCATCATCCAGCATTCGCTGTAGCCAAAGTCTCAACGCCTGGTGATCATCGAAGCATTTATTGATTTCCAGCAAAAAGGCCAGATTGTGCAGTTTGGGAATGTGTAACTCATGAATGAGTTCACGCGCGACCATATCTGCTTCTGGGCTAACGACTACACCACCAAAGAAAGCTTTACTATTCATGTGCAAGCTCCTCTGTATTTAGTCTTTCCAGCATGGCTTCAAATGCACTGCCATCGCGACGCGTAACATTGGGAATATAGCGGCTGTAAACACGGAACAGCATTTCAGTGGTCGAATGACCTAGCTGACGTGCAATCCATTCAGGATTTTCACCCGCAGATAACCAAAGTGTGGCAGCTGTGTGACGTGTTTGATAAGCACGACGAGGCGTTAATCCTAAAAAACGCAGGATAGGGTGCCATACACGCTTATTAACTAAACGGTAGTCTAGAGGACCACCATCACGGTTGCAGAAGACGAAGTCCGATTTTCCGTTGTTGAGGCTTTTCTGTTGCAGAAAGGCTTGGTACACCCGGTCATTCATCTGGATCGTGCGGTCAGAACCATACGTTTTGGTTCCACCAAGAACACCATTCACTAACGCTTCACGGATATGGATCTCACGACGTTGCAAGTCGATATTTTTCCATTGAAGGCCATCGATTTCACTGGTGCGCATACCCGTAAAAAAGCGGATGGTGTAATAAGGTTTAAAGTCGTCACGAACAGATGTAATAATTCGCTGAACTTCTTCAAGAGAGAAAGGCGTGACTTCAATCCGACCTTCTTTCAAACTTTTTATGTTTTTGTAAGGGCTATCAAAATCATATCGTTCGGATGCGCTATCTAGTATCATACGAAGTACTGTCATAATCTGGTTGATTCGTGATGGTGAAAGGCATTCTTGGTTATTTCCGTATGTCACTTTGGCGAGGGATGAACGGAATCCAAGGATGTCTGACTTTTTGATGTTAATAACAGAAATTGTTCCGAAATATGGAGTTAAATATTTTCGAATAACAATCCTAATTTTTTCTGCGTAGCTGCTACGCCATTCTATTTCTTTATCAGCAACCCATATTTCACAGTACTTAGAAAAAACAGGTGCTTTAGAACTCACTGCATTGATTTGGTTTTCAGCAGCTTTAATTTCTGCCAGTCGAGCACTTTTGGGAAAATATTTTGCATAATCAAATACACCTAAGAGCATTTCAGCTTCCATACGTTCAATCGCTTTTTCAAGTTTTTTGCGATTGTTAGGTGTGTCCTCCATTGCAGTTGTTTCACGGCAACGCTTATTTAAGTACCGAAAATCGATTGTAAGCTTGCCGTATCTAGTACGGATTGAAGCCATTGGCTTGAAACTCCTATTGTAGTTGTAGGCTATGTAGAGAACCGAACGAGGTTTTAGTCATGTCTTCCTCAATACGTTCCCAAACAAAAAGAATTTTGCGTCCACCAAATGGGCGAATGTAATGAACGCCTTCGAGTAAAACACTATCTTTGAGTTGATTTCGGATAGTACGCTCGTTGTAATGAATTCGTTCCGACAGTTCTTTTGTAGTAAGATACGTGAAGTTCATATGTATATCCTTTTAAAAAGTATCACAATGATGTTATTTAAGATCACAATGCAATACTATAAGCATTTAATACATCATGCAAGTACTTTATTACACAATGGTGGTAATTAATGATAGTTTGCAATTTACCAGTCTTATTAGCTGAGCGCAGAATGAAGGTTGCGGATGTTGCGCGTGAAACAGGGATGAGTAAAACTACTCTGCATAAACTCTATAATGGTCAATCGACGCGTATTGATTTTGAAACTATTGAAAAGCTCTGCTTATTGCTAAATGTAGAAGTAGGGGAGCTTCTAAAATTACAAGCTGATGAAGACTAAGTTAATGAAATATTAATAAAAATAAGGTGACCAAATTTGGTCACCTTCCTTTTTTGAAGTATTTTTAATTGTGAGAACAGTCGTTAAATCTGGCTCTTTGGGCAGAGTTTTTGAAACTAGAAATGATTAGTATTTGTCGATATTTTTATTGCGTGACCAAATTTGGTCACGATCCTATTTGATCTTGTAAAAATATTGAATTGAAAATAATAGAAGTCTAATGACATAGAAATTTTCGATGGAATAATTTTTTAAGCAGTTTTAGAAAGGGGTTCTTATCTTTTTGATTTATTGAAGGCACTTTTTGGTCACTTATGGTCACCTGCAAATTGAAGACGTTGGGATAGACGTTATTTGAAAGCAGTCTAAAAATCTTTCTTGTTTTAAAAAATCTAATAAAATCAACAATAAAAAAGCCCCCATCTTTCGATGAGGGCTTTCTGAATTTGGAGCGGGAAACGAGACTCGAACTCGCGACCCCAACCTTGGCAAGGTTATGCTCTACCAACTGAGCTATTCCCGCGTGCCGCTTATAATACATTAAGCAAAACAAGGGTCAACAACTTTATGCAAATAATTATGCTGATTGCATAAAATAAAAACAGAAATGAGCATTTAGTGGTATTTCTATTGTTAAGTTGCCGAATAAATAGACATTTTGTTTGAAGTCAAAGCATACAAGAGCAACTTTTGTTTGTGTGTAGACAAGGTATACTAGGTTCAAATATACGAATAATCGTAAAAGGAAAAGCTATGAGCCTTGAACAACAGTTGATTGAACGGTTACAAACACTTGCACCTAGCCATTTGGAAGTGATCAATGAGTCTGCCGGGCACGGTGGTTATTTTCCAGGTAAGGAATCTCATTTTAAAGTGATTATAGTGAGCGACGAATTTAATGGATTGCGTTTGGTTCAACGTCATCAAAAAGTATACGCCTTAGCTTCTGATTTGATGAATCCGGGCCAAATTCATGCTTTAGCGATTCATGCTTATTTGCCAAGTGAGTGGCAAGGTCAAGCACCTGCTAGCCCAGAATGTGCACATGCACCTAAAAGCTAAGGGTTAATTTCATGGATGCACATTTACTCACTAAAATTATTCATATGACTGCGGTGGCTGCCGCACTTATGGTCTTCGTTTTACGCGCTTCAACTCTGTTTATAGGTGTTCAAGGTGAACAACCCAATCCAGCAGGGCGTAAAGTATTAGTTGCCTTACAACATTTGTCATTTACCGTAGTTTTCATTACGGGTGCAATTTTGTTAGTCATGAAAGACTTTCAAGTACAACCGTGGTTTTACGCTAAAATTATTCTATTTTTAGTGTTGTTATCTTCCCTGATGAAAGCCTTTAAAAAAGATGACACTCTTTTATTGGCACAGCGCCGTGCAGGTTTGGTCATTAGTGCGATTGCATTTATTGCTATTATTATCTTAGTGATTGTGAAACCTGTTTTTGCTTAATTGTTCTACATTCTTTGCCTTTTTGATTAAGCTCTAGGTTAAACTGCGTACAGTAAAATAATATGCAGAGGGAAACATGTTAACTCGTGTGGTGTTTAACCAAAAAGGCGGTGTAGGGAAATCAAGTATTACTGTAAATTTGGCTGCAATTAGTGCCAAACATGGCTTAAGAACATTGGTGATCGATCTTGATCCTCAAGCCAATTCTAGTCAGTATCTTTTAGGTGACGAAGCAACCTATTCTGCTGAAAAATCAATTTTAGAGCCAAATATCGAAAATTTCTTTGATGATGTGTTGGGCAACAATCAACAAAAAGGTCTAATCGGTAATGCATTAGGTTCAATTTTAAAAGCTCCAAGAAATAAAGATCTCGACAGTTTTGTTCATTCAACTCCTTTTGCAAAATTAGATGTGCTTCCAGCAAGTCCGACACTGGGCGCGCTTGAACATGCGCTTGAAAGTAAACATAAAATTTATAAATTACGTGATTCGATTCAAAACTTAGTCGGACGATATGACCGTATCTATATAGACACACCACCAGCATTTAACTTTTTTACTCTCTCTGCTCTGATTGCGGCAGATAAAGTACTTATTCCTTTCGACTGTGATGTTTTTTCAAAGCGTGCGTTACAAACATTGATTGAAAATGTTCTCGAAACGCAAGATGATCATAATGATCGCTTGGAAATTGAAGGAATTGTGGTGAATCAATTCCAATCCCAAGCAAAATTACCTCGGGAAGTGGTTCAGCAGTTAAAAGATGAAGGGTTGCCTGTACTCAATAGCATGTTACCGCCTTCAATTTTGATGAAAGAATCGCATCAGAAAAATTTACCTTTGGCCCATTTGGCACCCGAACATAAATTGACTCAAGCGTATGAGACATTGTTTGGTGAGATTGAGCCAAAACGATAAGAGAAAAATGATGAAAGGCTTATATATTGTGCCTTTAGTGGCAGCCACTTTACTTCTTGGCGCTTGTGCTACAACGGTAAAACCGACTTATGTGTCTCCAACACAATATCAATCTTTGAGCTGCCAACAGCTACAAAGTGAATATAACCGTATTCAGCAATATATCGACAATGGCGTGCAAACTCCAAAAAGTACAGGTATGGGTGTTGGTCTTGGACTCGGTGGTGGCTGGGGACGAGGTGGTTGGGGATTCGGTCCATCTATTTCTGTAAATATGGGACAGTCTTCTTCAACGAAAAATACCGAACTTTCACGTGTTTTAGGCCAACAAGAAGCAATTGTTCAGGCTGCCCAGTTTAAGAATTGTCCAATTATTGTTCGTAAAAAGACCAATTAATAGTCAACTTTGCATCACAATATGCTAACTAAGGCATGTTGTGATGAATAAAGTTTAGCAAAATGTTTCATAATAAAATTAATATAAATAAGTGGTTTATCAATTTTTAAGCTTCCAAAATTCTGTATTTTCTGTAATCAAGAAGCCTCATAAACTTGCTATATTTTGCCTGTTTCGTTTAAGGTGGCCCCATCTTGGATATTATGGAAACTTTATGATTGAGAGTTGGTTTTTTGTATTAGCAATGTTGGCTGTTTTGCTCATTCCGGGGCCGACAAATGCTTTACTTGCAACCGCAGCTCATTCTCAAGGTTTATCTAAAGCTTTTTGGCTTATTCCAATGGAATGGTTAGGCTATGCTTATGGCATTAGCTTCTGGGCTGTATTCATTCATTTGGCAGCTCCAGTTTGGCCTGCGCTATTGCTCATTTTGCATATTACAAGTGTGGCATATGTGTTCTGGATGGCATTCCGATTATGGAAAACTACCCATTTACAACAATTTAGTCAAACTCACCGTAACATTCGCCCACGTCAATTATTCTTCTCAACCTTAAAAAATCCGAAATCCTTACTTTTTGCCGCAGGTATTTTCCCTGCCGAAACATGGAATTCGCCTGAAAATTGTCTAATGGTATTTGGTGTTTTTACATTGACTCTTATTCCTGTTGCGAGTTTCTGGATGATTTTTGGACGTGCACTATTAACGGGCCCAGTACAGAAAATAAAAGCCGATCATTTATATAAAGGATCGGCTATGTTACTCATTTTATGCATGCTTCCGGTGGTATTCCGTTTCTTTTAAACCAATCTCAAATCTTGGTTTTTCGGTTTTTTAGTTTTTCACGTATAAAGCCGATGATACCCGGTAAAACACTAATAATAATGATGCCAAAAATAAGATGAGTGAAGTTGTCTTTAACGATTGGCATATTTCCAAATAGATAGCCCAACGCAACAAAAGAAGCGACCCAACAAAATGCGCCAATCACATTATAAGTTAGGAAAAACTTATAGTTCATGCTGCCAGCACCCGCAACAAAAGGGGCAAAAGTACGGGCAAATGGAACAAAGCGAGCAAAAATAATTGTTTTGCCACCATGACGAGCAAAGAATTCTTGAGTTTTAATTAAATGCTGCTTATTAATGAATCGTGAATTCATTTCAAATACACGTGGCCCGATAAAACGACCAATATGGTAGTTCACTGTATCGCCTAAAACGGCAGCAATGAAGAGTAGAGCACCCAATAACCATGGATCCATCGCACCTGTAGATGCTGCTAAAGCACCAGCTGCAAATAGTAAACTATCTCCCGGTAAAAACGGCATAACCACTAAACCGGTTTCGACAAAGATAATTAAAAATAAAATGCCATAAATCCACGTCCCGTAATTTGTAATAAACTCGGCGAGATGCTGATCAACGTGTAGAATAAAATCAAGAAGTTCCATGAGATGATTAAGTGGTAAACCGTGCTCAAATCCTAGCAGTGAGCCTATAGAAAGTCAGTATAAAACATCAAAAATATACAAATTGATCATCCTGTTTGTGCAACGATATATATGGATTTTGAGTATTTAATTATCAATGTCCCAAACCTAGAATGAGCTCATCAATAAATAAGCATTTAAATAAAGGTGGCAAAATGTTTAATCCAAATGTAGTGGTCAAAAATATCGTAACGCAATCAGGCGCGGACAGTTTTATTAGCCTTATTGCTCGTCTTCTTATGGCTTATATCTTCCTTGTTGCTGGTTGGGGGAAAATTACCGGTTATGCAGCAACTGCAGGATATATGGAAGCAATGGGTGTACCAGGTGGAATTCTTCCATTAGTTATCTTGGTTGAGTTTGGTGGTGGTTTAGCCTTGTTATTTGGTTTCCAAGCACGCTTTGCAGCTTTTGGTCTTGGTATCTTTAGTATTTTAACTGCATTCTTGTTCCACCAAGGTGGGGCTGACGCAGCAGCACAATACAATAATGGCATCCATTTTATGAAAAACTTAGCAATGGCAGGTGGTTTATTCTTCCTAATGCTTCATGGTGCTGGCCGTATTAGTCTGGATCATGCAATCGAAAAATAAGATATAAGACAAAAGAAAACCGGATGAGCAATTCATCCGGTTTTTTATTTCTTTATTTAAAAATTAAAGCATAAATTGGATTTGCAATTCCCCAACCACGAAACCAAGAACTGCGCCGACTGCAATCAAGGCCCACTCATCTTCTTTAAATGCAGGACGTAACATCCCTTCAAATTCAGAAGGTGTTAATTTTTGCATACGTTCAATGAGTGTGCTACGAATATTCATTGCATCTTCTGCATAAGACTCTACATATTTCATCGTCTCTGGAAGCTGTTGCATAATACGTTCAGCAACTTGTGATTTCATATTCTGATATTTTTCTCCGCCAATTGCATATACAACTAACGGACGAATAACCCCAGCTTGCATATCAATTTCTTGTTTGACATGGCGGTTAACCAGATCAATAACACGTGCTGAATGTGTACCCGAAAATAACTCTTCCATCATGTGACGTGAAGTTAAAAGCTGTTTAGAAATTAAAGCTGCATAGTCAGCTGCAACTTCATTTTGACGTTTAATAAACAGGCCTTGCCATGTGTAACCCAATATCTTTTTAGGATAAAGTGGTCTAAACATCATTTGCAGTGCAATCCAGTCACTGAAGAAACCCACAAAACCACCAAACAAAGGTAGCATCCAAGGATATTTTCCTTGAGTGACAATCCAGCACAGCATCTGAATCACACCGATACCGAAGCCAAATACGAAACCCACATTACTGAAAAATTTAAATTCTTGTTTCCCTACACGTTTAAAAATATTGTTGAGTAAACGTTTATCTTTAAGCAAGTTGCTGATAACCAGATGTTTAATATCAAAGTATCGATTCACATCACGCTGTACTTCGCTCATGATGTGTTCAACGATTTCGGGTGCTTTGGATTGCACACGACGGATGAGTCTTTGGCGAGCAAATTCTGGCATGCCTTCCCATAAACCGGGCTGATACTCTTGAGCAACGTCACGGGTAATATCTTCAGCCGCTGCAAGTAGAGGTTTTTCTATTTCTTTGGCAATACGTTTAGGATCTAGGCGTGCAAAAATTTCTTCAGGTTTAATCAGCTTTGCTGTCATGAGTTCAACAGCAATGGTTGCCATTTTCTCGGCCTTGCGAGGCACAATGCCTTGCCAACCCAAAAATGGTTTAATACCTTTAAATTCAAGTGGTGAAAACATCATCTGGATGGCAACCACCTTGGTGATATAGCCAATTAAACCACTCATAAAAGGAATAGAGACATACAACCAAAAATGTTGCTGGAAATCTGCAATCATAGTTTGAAGCATTGTTGTTCCTTAGATTTCTATTGATTTTGATAGGGGGCAACAAGCCATAAAAATGGATAATTGTTTAAGCACAGACAAATATCGCTTATGGTATTTACCTTTCCATGGTAATGCCTGTTTTATCGGCTCATCTTAACATCAAATCCAAGACGATGTTGCATAGAATGTGATGAATTTATCAATACACATGGAGTTTTTAAGCGTAACCCATACAGTTGATAAATATAAGTAAATTTTGATTTATATCAAACAATTCAATTATAGAAATGATTCTGATATGAAAAAAATAAGATATATGATGATTTGCGGTGCGTCGAAGCGCGAAAAATGTTAAAATGGCGCGCTTAATTCTTTTGCCATTAGTGGTTTGTCATGACTACCAATACTCAAATTACTGAAGATCGTATCCTGATTTTGGATTTCGGCTCTCAATATAGTCAGCTCATTGCACGTCGTGTGCGTGAAGCTGGTGTTTACTCTGAAATGTATGCTTTTGATATGTCTGAAGAAGACATTCGT
This sequence comes from Acinetobacter geminorum, assembly GCF_013009345.1. Classification (GTDB taxonomy): domain Bacteria; phylum Pseudomonadota; class Gammaproteobacteria; order Pseudomonadales; family Moraxellaceae; genus Acinetobacter; species Acinetobacter geminorum. Next base: position 123,725 of record NZ_JABELE010000011.1, read on the forward strand.
GCTTTTAAGCCAAATGGCATTATTTTGTCAGGTGGACCTGAGAGTGTGCATGAAGAAGGCAGCCCTCGTGCACCACAAGTGGTGTTTGAGTTAGGCGTTCCAGTATTGGGTATTTGCTATGGCTTGCAAACCATGTCTGAACAGTTAGGCGGTAAAGTTGAGCCTGGTACTGTGCATGAGTTTGGTTATGCCGAAGTTGATATCGTTAAACGCGACCAACTGATTGGTAACTTACAAGACCGTGAAAACCAACTTCATGTTTGGATGAGTCATGGCGATAAAGTTAGCCAAATTCCAGAAGGCTTTACGATTACTGCAAGCACACCAAGTTGTCCAATTGCTGCTGTAAGTGATGAGGCACGTCGTTTCTATGGCGTGCAATTCCACCCAGAAGTAACGCACACGGCAAAAGGTGAAGAGTTACTTGCGAACTTCGTTCATAAAATTTGTGGATGTGGTGGTCTTTGGACACCTGAACACATTATTGATTTACGTGTAGAACAATTACGTGAACAAATCGGTAATGAAAAAGTTCTTTTAGGCCTTTCTGGTGGTGTTGACTCATCTGTCGTTGCTGCTCTTTTACATAAAGCAATTGGCGACCAGTTAACATGTGTATTTGTTGATAATGGTTTACTTCGCTTAAACGAAGGCGATCAAGTGATGCAAATGTTTGCTGAAAACATGGGTATCCGTGTTATTCGTGCAGATGCTGAACAACGTTTCTTAACTGCATTGGCTGGTGAAGTTGATCCAGAGAAAAAACGTAAAATCATTGGCCGTGAGTTTATTGAAGTATTTGCTGAAGAAGCACGTAAACTTGATGGTGTGAAATTCTTGGCACAAGGTACGATTTACCCAGACGTAATCGAATCTGCTGCAAGCAAACAAGGTAAAGCACATGTAATTAAATCACACCATAACGTGGGTGGTTTACCAGAAGATTTAGCATTTGAATTGGTAGAACCTTTACGCGACTTGTTCAAAGACGAAGTTCGTAAATTAGGTACTACACTTGGCTTGCCACATAGCATGATTTACCGTCATCCATTCCCAGGCCCTGGTTTAGGTGTTCGTATTTTGGGTGAAGTGAAAAAAGAATATGCAGATATTCTTCGTCTTGCTGATGACATCTTCATGCAAGAGCTTCGTGACAGTGGTTGGTATGATAAAACTGCTCAAGCTTTTGCCGTATTCCAACCTGTTAAGTCAGTTGGTGTAGTAGGTGATGGTCGTCGTTATGCATGGGTAATTGCGCTTCGTGCAGTTGAAACGGTTGACTTTATGACAGCTCGTTTTGCACATTTACCATACGAATTGGTTGATAAAATCTCAACGCGTATTATGAATGAAATTAAAGATGTATCACGTGTTGTATACGACGTGTCATCTAAACCACCAGCAACGATTGAGTGGGAATAATCAAATGAAAAGGCAGGATTAAATCCTGCCTTTTTTTATGTTTATTGATAAAAATATTATTTATGTTTATCGATATACTGGTGACTAGTAATAAAAAAAATACTTTGATTTGAACCAAAACGTTCTACTGATTTGCCAAAAATCATTCCAACACGTTCTAGCAATTTGATAGATGCTTTGTTCTGTGTTTGAGTCTCGGCTATTACTTTCTTAAGATTTAATTCATTAAATGAATAATTTAAAACAAATTCAAGTGCTTGAGTTGCATATCCATATCCCATATATTCCGGCAGCAATTCATATGATACTTCGATATCTGAGCCGTCATGATGGGTATCCAGAGATATAATTCCTAAAAAATTATGATTAGTAGAAGATCGAATTGCCCAAATAGGTAATTTACTTGGAGTATTAATATCAGCATGTGCTCGTGTTTGAGCTAAAGATACTTCCAATGGGCCGCCTAAATACTTTCTAGTCGTATCATTTGTATAAAGTCTAACTAAATTAGAGGCATCTGCTAATGTTAAATCGCTTAAATAACACAAGTGCATATTATTTATGATTAAAGAGAAAAATTAACATATTACATTTTATAAGAAATTCATCCTAAATATTATTTTCTTTCGTCAGCTTAAACTTTTTCTCAGAAAACTAGCTAGTAAGATGCTTGAGCACTCTTTTTTATTACTTAGCTTTTAAAGCTCAAAATTAATTTTGATAACTATCAAAGCAATAGATCAACTCTTATTACTTTTACTTGATAAAAGATATATTAAGATATATCTTAATAGTTATAAATTGATCATTTTGGGTCTTAAAAGATGAAACAACAATCAGAACAGCATCATGCTGAACATCATCGTTCGGGACGCCGTGGAAGACTTTTTGAAGCTGGACGCATGAAACTTTTAGTGCTTCATCTCATTCAGCAAAGCCCAAAACATGGTTATGAAATTATTAAAGAAATAAGTGATTTGGTGGGCGATGGCTATACGCCAAGTGCAGGAACAATTTATCCAACGTTAACTAGCCTTGAAGAAATGAATTTAATTAATTTGCTAGATGTTGAGCGTAAGCAATATCAAATCACGGAATTTGGGAAAGCTTACTTAACTGAACAACAAGACAAATTGAACGAACTATTAGAAAAACTACGCTTAAGACGAGAAATCCACAGTAATGATGAATTAATTGAAATTCATCGTGCAATGGAAAACCTAAAAACAGCCTTACGTTTGAAGTTGAACTCTGCTGGTTTCCAACAAGAGCAGATTTTTCAAATTGCCGAAAAAATTGACCAAGTTGCGGTTGCGATTGGGCGCCTATAAGTCGACCTTAAGCAAATTGAAATTATTCAAAGTTATTAATTTTTAAGAGAGAATTTTTATATGAAACAACATCAATATCATGTCACGGTTCAACACTTAAAAAATGCGAAAGGAGAGGCCTCTACCTATACTGAACGTCTTGAATTCTATACGGGAAATCATGACGATATTTTTGAAATTGTCGAGCGCTTAAAAAAAGCAGATTTTTTTGATGATGAAACAACAAAATCTTTTGGTGTTGGCTTGAAGTTATTTAGTGAAGTCATGTTAGAAAATCGAGACCATCCACTATTTCAAGAGTTTCTCCCACAATTCGGACAATTCATGAAAAACCTAAAACAGCTCGTTAAAACTCAATCAACTTAAGCTGCTCAGTGCAGCTTTTATTTTTCTATAATTAAAAAATGGATTGTCTCATTCATAGCACCCTGTGTATTACTAAAAGACTATATTGAATAATGAATGTATTGTTAAGATCAATATAACAACTCATTGCAAAAGCATAGGTAAAAGAGAGTAATATCATGAGCAATAATAATGATTACGATATTTCTGATTCAAAGGATTGCGAGAAATTTGCCAATCAGTTTATTCAGGAGTTTCCAATTCGCTCTGCTGAAATTGGACAGGGGACAGTCATTAAGCGGGCTTTACCTAGCCGACAAAAACGAATGATTGGTGCGTGGTGTTTCTTAGATCATGCCGGCCCAGTGACCTTCCCTGTGGGTGATGGTTTAGATGTTGGTCCTCATCCTCACATTGGTTTGCAAACCTTCACGTGGATGATTGAAGGCACCATGATGCATACCGATAGCTTAGGCTCAAAACAATTAATTCGTCCTAAGCAAGTTAATTTGATGACAGCGGGACACGGAATTTCGCATACAGAAGTTGCACCTGATACAGAAACTCAAATGCATGCTGCTCAGCTCTGGATTGCTTTACCAGATGATAAGCGCAACATGGATCCGAAATTTGAACATTATCCTGAACTGCCTGTGGTTGAGAAAGACGGTCTAGAATTTACCGTGCTTGTGGGTGAATACTTGGCAACTACTTCCCCAGTCTTGGTACATACGCCATTAGTGGGTGTTGACTTAATTGCTACTGAAGATACTAAAACCCGCATTCCATTAAATCCTGAGTTTGAATATGGTTTTATGGCATTAGATGGTGTTGCCCATGTGAATGGCCATGAGTTAACGGCTGACAACATGGTGGTATTAGATACGGGTCTTAGTGAGATCGAAATTGAAGTAAAGAAAGGGAACCGTGTGCTGTTAGTTGGTGGTGAACCGTTTGAAACTCCAATTTTACTATGGTGGAATTTTGTTGCACGTACAATGGATGATTTAAAAGAAGCCCGTGAGCAATGGATTAACCATGATGCACGTTTTGGTGAGATTCCAGATTATGTTGGTGCACGTTTAGAAGCCCCTGTTCTTCCAGATCAAATGAGAGCATCAAAATGACAGCAGTAATCGCAAGCAGTAAAGCAAAGCCCCTTACTGAACAATGGAAGGGCGAAATCACCAGTGGTCGCCATCAATATTTTTGTGATGAGCCAGAGAAGTTGGAGGGGCAAGATCAAGGCCCAGCACCATATGATTTGCTTACTGGGAGTTTAGCAGCGTGTACGCTCATTACTTTAAGAATGTATGCAAAGCATAAGGGTTATGATTTTGGTGAGTTTTCGGTTGAAATTGATTTTCATACCAATAGAGAGCATGAAGAACATATAGAACGTCGTATTGTTTTTAAAGACTTGCCAAACGAAGAGCTTCAACAAAAAATCTTAGCGGTATGCGGTAAAACCCCAGTCACTAAAACTTTGTTACGTAGTTTAGACATTCATACTGTGCTTGTTACAGCGTAAAAATGCTATTTTGTTGAGGTGGATGATTTTATATCCATCCCACAAATGGAATAAAGCAGCATGTTCACATGCTGTTTTTTATGTAAAAAAGAAAAATAAAAGCAGGCAATAACATGATTAGTGTACACCACCTGGAATGTTCGCGTTCATTTCGAATTTTATGGGCTTTAGAAGAGTTAGGCTTAGATTATGATATTCATTATTATCAGCGCCTACCTAACTATTCCGCTCCAGAAACATTGAAATGTATTCATCCTTTGGGTAAGGCTCCAATTCTGACAGATGATGAGCAAGTCATCGCAGAATCTGCTGTGATCTTGGAATATCTACAGCAACGTTATGATCAGAATCAACAATTTAAACCTACACAGCCCCAAGACTTACAGCAGTATATTTATTGGATGCACTATGCAGAAGGCTCACTCATGCCACTCTTAGTCATGACTTTGGTCATGAATAATGTAAATAAGCATGTGCCATGGTTAATTCAGCCAGTAGCAAAAAAAATCACAGAAGGGGTGAAAGCAAATTTTGTTCGCCCGCGTATGAAAGATCATATTAGTTTTTTAGAAAACTATTTGGCAGAGCATGAATATTTTGCAGGTGACTTTTCCTTTGCTGATATTCAAATGAGTTTTCCTTTAGAGGCTTTGCAAACGCGTTTGCAAGGTAAGTATCCTCATATTCAGGCTTTTTTACATCGTATTCGGCGAAGGGTAGCGTTTCAAAAAGCGAAAAAAAAGGGAATTGGTTCTAATGAAAGGAATTGTGCTGATATTTAAAAGAAAAGGAACAAATATTTGTTCCTTCTTTTATTTTCACTTTACTTGCGTTTGATCACAATAGAATCAATGCCGCTGTGTTGTAAGGTTTGCTGCGCAGCTAAAGCAGCGTCTTGAGTGTCATATGGTCCGGAAATAACGCGATACCATGTTTGTCCGTTTTCAGTACTTTTGACTACATCAGCAGATAAACCATTTAAAATGATTTCTGCACGGCGGGCATCAGCCTGATCAGGATCATTATAACTACGAACTTGTAAAATATAGGTGGGTTGCTGAGGAGTTGTAGCTGACTGATTCGGGTCAATTCCTGCACTTTCTGAAGCAGCTGGTTGAGTTACACTTGGTGCCTCAACAATCATGGCCGTGCCTTGATTTTTGCTTTCAGGAATCGCTTGTTCCGGAATAGGCGTTACTTGCTGTTGGGGTAATAGATCGTAGAAACGATAGTCTTTATTGGTATCTTCTTCTTGATAGTGTTCAGAAGTAATCTGATTTTTTGAAGGAACAGGTTGCCAAGGTTTCCAAAGCATAAGCATTACAGCGATACATAAGACCGCCAAAATAGCGACAAGTGTCCCTAACCATTTGGGAATTAGGGGCTTTTTAGGCTTGTTAGGTCTTTCAGATACACCGCGTTGCGTTTTGCCAAACACGTGGATTATTCCTCTGTATTTTGATTGTTTTAATTCGAGTTTGATTCTCGTATTACGATGCTAAAAACAGTGGTCTGTATTCGCTATCTTAATTATACAAACCACCGCTTACTATATATTGCATGACCTTTGTTTTGCTGTCATGCAATATATTTATTACATAGATTCTGGTGCAGATACACCAAGTAATTCTAAACCATTACGAAGCACTTGTTGTACATTGATTGAAAGCAATAAACGGGCTTGTGTAAGCTCTGCATCATCGCTTAATACTTTATGTTCATTGTACCAACCGTGGAACAGGGCAGCTAACTCTTTTAAGTAGTTACCAACCTGATGAGGTTCATATGCATTTGCAGCACGTAATACCGCGTCTGGGTATGCTGCCAGTTTAGCAAGAATCTCAGTTTCTGCATCAAGAGACAAGCGAGCTGCATGTGGACGAGCAGCGTTTACATCGAATTGTAAATCTGTGCTTGCTGCTTTTTCTAACATACGACAAATACGTGCGTGTGCATATTGAATATAGTACACAGCATTGTCTTTACTTTGTGAAACAGCAAGGTCAAGGTCAAAGTCGATATGTTGTTCGCTCTTACGCATTACGTAGTAGAAACGAGCTGCGTCATTGCCCACTTCTTTACGCAAGTCACGTAAAGTTACGAACTGACCAGAACGAGAAGACATTTGAACCATCTCGCCGCCACGCCATAAACTTACAAACTGAACTAAAAGAACAGTCAATTTTTTAGAGTCATAACCCATTGCATCAATCGCCGCTTTTACGCGAGAAATATAGCCATGGTGGTCAGAACCCCAAATGTCGATTAGGTCAGTATAACCACGTTGTAGTTTATTTAAGTGATATGCAATGTCAGATGCAAAGTAAGTCGTTTGGCCATTACGACGCTTAACAACACGGTCTTTTTCATCACCAAATTCAGTTGACTTGAACCAGATGTTGCCATCTTTTTCATAAAGGAAGCCACGTTGATCTAACGTTTCTAAAGCTTCATCAATTTTTGCACTAAGTGATGCTTCACTGAACCATTGATTGAACGTTACACCAAAATCAGCAAGGTCATCTTTAATATCATCTAAAATGGCGTGAAGGGCAGCTTGATGAAATACGCGGTAGCCTTCACCCAATAATTGTTGTGAGTTGGCAATAAGGCCATCAATATGCTTTTCTTTATCACCAGATAACACAACTTTGTTGCCTTCGCTATCTAGCTCTTCAGCATATTGCACATCTTCTGGTACATCTTTATAAACATTCGCAACTTCACGAACGTAAGCATCACCATCTTTATCAATGATGCCTTGTGCGATTTCTTTAACGTAATCGCCTTGATAAGCATTTTTAGGGAATACAAGGTTTTGTCCAAGTAGTTCCAAATAACGTAAATAAGTAGAAGTCGCCAAAATATCCATTTGACGGCCAGCATCATTCACGTAGTACTCACGGTCAACTTTAGCACCCGTTGCTTCAAGTAAATTAGCAACAGTCATACCGTATGCCGCACCACGACCATGACCTACGTGTAGGCTAGACGTTGGGTTTGCAGAAACAAATTCGACTTGAATCTTTTTCGCTGCATTTGCTTGGCTACGACCAAAAATTTCTTTTTGTGCTTGAATTTGATCAAGAATAGCAAAACGCTGGTCTGCATTTAAAAAGAAGTTAATAAATCCGGGTCCTGCGATTTCAGCTTTACTGATATCTGCCACTTCCGGTAATGCAGCTAGAACTTTCTCAGCTAAATCGCGTGGTTTCATACCAGCAGCTTTCGAGCCGATCATGGCAATATTAGAAGCAAAGTCGCCATGGCTTCGGTCTTTGGTGCGTGTTAAGTTGCTTGTGTTTTTCCAGTCGGAAGGAAGCACCCCTTCTTGTTGAAGAGTTTGCACTGCATGGTCGAGAGCTGCTTGTATTGCCGTATTCATATCAATCGAAAATAGATGTCGCAGAAAAACGTCAAATATAGCAAATTTCCGATGACTTAGGGGAGGGGATTTAATATTCCAATAATTCTTTATGCAAATTACTGATGATTATTTTTTAAATGAATGTTGGTTGATGAATCGCCTTATTATTCTGAAAATCAAGAATTACAAGCCTTCTGGGCAGTTTTTGTGAGTAAATTATGTGTTTAATTTAATGCTATTTTCTGAGGAAATACCTGTTGCCGCTAAATCATATAATTATTGCTTTTAAAATTGAGAAAATAAAAGAAATTTTTAAAATTATAAAAACATTAATACTCTGATTTTTATAATTTATTTTTAAACATGTTTTAACTAAATAGTGTTCAATTTTAACATCACGGTTTAAAATATCTATTTTGATCGAATTAGGCTTAAGCTTATACGCACAAAGAGTTTTAGAGACCATACAAAACGTGTTTTTCTCTACTCTAAGCTGGAAAATGAGATAGGCAATGATATCAGGACACCCAAGTAAACATCCCCTTTATATCCCATATGCAGGTTTTACACTTTTAGAGTTACCACTTTTAAATAAAGGTTCGGCTTTCACTGAAGAAGAAAGAAGTAACTTTAACTTACACGGTTTACTCCCCCATATTATTGAAACTATTGAAGAGCAGAGCCAGCGCTCTTATCAGCAATATTGCGCTTTTACTGATGATATCAATCGCCATATCTATTTGCGTAATATCCAAGATACCAATGAAACCTTGTTCTATCATTTAATCGAAAATCATCTTGAAGAAATGATGCCGATTATTTATACCCCAACAGTGGGTGAAGCATGTCAACGTTTCTCCGATATCTATCGTCGTCATCGTGGTGTTTTTATTTCATATCCAGATCGTGATGTGATTGATGATATTTTGCAAAACGTAAATAAAAATAATGTAAAAGTGATCGTGATTACTGATGGTGAACGTATCTTAGGTCTTGGCGACCAAGGCATTGGTGGTATGGGTATTCCTATTGGGAAACTTTCACTTTACACCGCTTGTGGTGGAATTAGCCCAGCCTATACATTACCCATCACAATTGATGTGGGGACGAATAATCCACAATTACTAAATGATCCGATCTATATGGGGTGGCGTCAGCCACGTATTAGTGGCGATGAATATTATGCATTTGTCGATATGGTGATTGAAGCTGTAAAGCGTCGTTGGCCAAAAGCATTAATTCAGTTTGAAGATTTCGCACAAAAAAATGCGATGCCACTTCTAGAAAAATATCGCGATAAAATTTGTTGTTTTAACGATGATATTCAAGGAACAGCAGCGGTATCTGTAGGTAGTTTGATTGCTGCAAGTCGTGCAGCAGGCAAGCAATTAAAAGATCAAACAATTGCCTTCTTAGGTGCGGGCTCTGCGGGATGTGGTATTGCAGAGCAAATCATTGCACAAATGGTTGCTGAAGGTCTGACTGATTCTGAAGCCCGTGCACGCGTTTATATGGTGGATCGTTTTGGTTTGATTACCGAAAATCAGCCAAACTTATTGGACTTCCAACGCAAATTGGCGCAAAAAGCTGAAGTGGTTGATCAATGGGGCAATATTGAAGAAGTGATTTCACTCCTTGATGTTGTTAAAAATGCTAAGCCTACAGTGTTAATTGGTGTTTCTGGTCAACCAGGTCTCTTCACAGAAGAGATTATTAAGACCATGGCAGCGAATTGTGAACGCCCAATTGTCATGCCATTGTCTAACCCAACTTCACGTGTTGAAGCAGTACCTGCTGATATTGTGGAGTGGACTGAAGGTAGAGCATTAATTGCAACAGGTAGCCCGTTTGCTCCTGTGAATCATCACGGCAAGCTTTATAATATTTCTCAGTGTAATAACTCGTACATTTTCCCGGGCATTGGCTTAGGGGTGGTGGCATCGGGTGCTAAACGCGTTACTGAAAATATGTTAATGGCTTCAAGTAGTGCTTTAGCGAATTGCTCGCCATTACTGAAAGATCCGCAAGCTGATTTATTGCCACCTTTAGGTGAAATTCAGCAAGTCTCTAAAGTGATTGCATTTGAAGTTGCCAAAGCTGCAATGGTCGATGGCGTGGCAGTAACGATTAGTGATGATTTGCTACAGCAAAAAATTGATCAATCATTCTGGAAACCTGAATACCGCAAATATAAGCGTATTCCTTTCTAAGGTTGAGAACGTAAAAAGAGGAGCTTAAGCTCCTCTTTTTTATTTTAGTCTTCTAAAACTTCTTCTAGCAATTCTTCACTAGGTGCAAAGTAATATGCGCCGTCTAGTGGTGTCACGAAATGCAATAAGCGATCATGGATACCATCTCCACTTGTACCAAACATACGTTTTAACATGGCATCAATAATATTCAGGTCCTTGGTGTACGCAATGAAAAATAAACCCTGATCACCTCTGCCGTCGCCATAAGGCAGACTATGACGCAAGATTTCCATTTCTTCGCCTTCATCATCTTCGACAACAGTACGTGCGACATGAGCATTTTCTGGTTTAACGTCATCATCCAGTTCAATTGACTCAAGCTTAGTACGACCCATGACATTTTCTTGAGCATCAACTTTTAGTTTTTTCCATTTTTCTAAGTCATGTGCATAGCGCTGCGCGAAAATGAAACTGCCATCAGCAAAAACTCCCGCGCTTTCTGGCAATAGAGCTGTTTCTGCACGGTCATCTGGAAATTGAGGGTTTTCTGTACCGTCTATAAAGCCTGTAATATCTCGGCCATCAAAATAGCGGAAGCAAACACGCTCATCAAGAACTTCAACTTTATCTTTAATACCTTCAAAAAATGCTTGGCTTAATGCAAAACAAATATCAGAACGCATACTAGCAATATGGATGAGGACATCAGCGGGAACGGCTGGCATGTTGAATGCGCCGTTTTCTGGTTCAAGTTGTTTAAAGCCAGCAGGAGATTGACTGTAAAGTTGCTTCCAAAGTTCTGGACCAAAAGCGACTGCTGTTTTGATTTGCGCGTCTGAATGCTGAGTAATGAGACGGTCGCGTGTTTCAAACAACGCTTCGAGTTGTTCTTTTAATTCATCAATTGATAAGTCTTTTAAACGAAGAACAATAAATCGGGCATGATCTGATGGCAACGGCAAAATGACAGATTGAGCAGTCATTGGAAGGTATCTCCTCAATTATAATTTAGTATGAGCTTTAATTATTGTGCCTGATGCGAAGAGCGGTTAGTAGTCTATTTCTTGATTTTATTGTTTGAATTCTCATCAATATAGTTTTATAAAACAGTATAATTCCACTTTTATTGTCTATTTTTACTATGTCTTTGCAAGTTTGGTTTGCCTATATGTTGGCCTGTTGGGTCATTAGTGTCTCTCCGGGTGCGGGAGCTATTGCCTCAATGTCGAGTGGTCTAAATTATGGTTTTAGACATGGTTACTGGAATGCAATTGGTTTACAAGTTGCCTTGGTGCTTCAAATTATGGTGGTGGCAGCAGGTGTCGGGGTCTTATTTGCAACGACTCCTTTAGCTTTTCAGGCCGTTAAGTGGTTTGGCGTAGCCTATTTATTATATTTAGCCTATTTGCAGTGGATAGCACCTGTAAAAGATATAGAAATTCAACAAGAAAAAAGAGATAAGTCTGCTTTAGCTCTGCTATTAAATGGTTTTGTAGTCAATATTAGTAATCCTAAAGCGATCGTATTTTTATTGGCAGTTTTGCCGCAGTTTTTAGATTTGAGTAAGCCTCAATGGATACAATATCTAATTATGGCAGCCACTATGATTACGATCGATTTGATTGTAATGGCTGGATATACGGGGCTGGCATCCAAGGTTTTAAGATTACTTCGATCCCCTAGACAGCAAAAATATTTAAATCGGGGCTTTGCTGTAATGTTTAGCTGTGCGGCTTTATTATTGAGCACTGTTCATCAGGCGTCCTAAGTTAGGCCGCCTGTGTTTGATTTTTTAGCTTTTGAGTTATAAAAATAACAGCAAAACTTAATGCCATACATAAAACAATACTAAGACCTGTAGAGATATTGAGTGCTGCACTTGACCATAAACCGACACTAACACCGAGCTGGGCTAACACGAATGCCCAAATAACCATTTGCTTTGGTGAGTTTGCTAGTAGGCGAGCGCTTAAGGCTGGTATTACGAGTAATGCACCCATTAGCAAAGAACCCACAGCACGCAAGGCTAAAACTGTAAATAAAGCCAATAACAACATAAAAATAAGGCGTTGCCAGTTTGCATTCACTCCTTCACTAATGGCGATATCCGGATCAATTGCAAACTGTATTTGTGGCTGCCAAAAACGGTAAAGAATTACGAGTGATATCACAATAATTAAAGAGAAAACAGGAAGATCTGGCCAATCAATGCTGAGCAAGTCGCCAAATAAATAACTTAAAAGCTCTGGTCTTAAACTTGGAACATGTTGAATAAACAATAGGCCACTACACAGTAATGTCGCTGAGCATAAGGCCAACAGAGCATCGTTGGGCAAACGATTGTCGTGTAAAGCCCATAAAACGCCTACCAGTAAAACCGCTGTACCTGCAACACCAAGCCATAATGGAAGACTTAAAGCTCCCGCAATAGCTACCCCAAGTAGTGTTCCGTGCGCCATCGTGTCAGCAAAAAAAGACATTCGTCTCCAAAGCATTAAACAACCCAGAGGTGCAGTTAAAAATACTAGCAGAGTTCCCATAATCCATGCGGGTAACAATAATTGTAACCATTCCATCATGGCTTAAGCTTCCGGTTCTGGGTGAATATGAGGACGGTCATTATGAGGGCAGGGGTGGGCAGCATCACCGTGAGCACAATGGTCATGATGATGTTGATAGAAAACCCTTTGAGTTCCAAATATTGCCTGATATTCAGGATGTTGTTGGATATTTTCGGGTAGCCCGCTACAGCAAATATGTTTATTTAAACACACTACACGGTGTGTTCCTTGCATCACCCATTGTAAGTCATGAGAAACAATTAAGATCGCGCAACCATATCGTTCTGGCAGACTGCGAACATAATCATAAAGTTCCGCTTCTGACTGAATATCTAAACCTTGCATGGGTTCATCAAGAACTAAAATATCTGGCTGACGAAGCAGTGCACGAGCCAATAGTACTCTTTGGCGTTCTCCGCCTGAAAGTTGTTGTACTTTTGATTGTTGTAACTTTGAAATACCTGTGTCTTGAATAATTTCCTGACGTAGGGCAGGGCTGCATTTTTCTAAATCAAGAAGGTCCTGAACACGTAAAGGAAGGCTGTGTGAAGGATTAAACTTTTGTGGCACATAAGCCATTTTAAGTTTTTTATGATTGACAACACGCCCACTACTCGGCTGGAGAATACCGAGTAGAACCTTTATCAGTGTTGATTTGCCTGCACCATTGGGTCCAATTAAAGACACAATTTCATTTTGATGTAGGGCAAAATCAACTTTCTTTAATATATCCCGATCATCACGATGAACAGAAACCTGCTCAAGCTGAATTAATACAGGATTTAAGGAGTTGTGCGGCACTGTTGGCATTTCCCCGAAATTTCAATAATGCTGTGTTGAGCCACGAAGTCATCTGAAGCTGCAAGCTGGTCAAGCTGGTGTGTGAGGCCTTGAGAAGAAGCTTCTTTAACCATATGACATTCAGTACAAATCAGGAATGCTGCTTGATGGCCTTCACGTGGGTGGCAGCAAGGAATATACGCATTAATAGAAGTTAGGCGGTGAATGAGGCCTTTTTCTAATAAGAAATCTAAAGTTCTATAAACAGTCGGAGGTGCAGCAGGGCGATCAGTTTGACTTTTTATACGTGCCAATAAGTCATACGCACCCATTGGACCCGATGCATTTAAAATGAGTTCCAGAACTTCTTTGCGCAAAGGTGTAAGACGTGCGCCAGTCGCAGAACATAAACTTTCTGCTTCAGCTAAACGACTTGCGACATTATGGTGATCATGCACACCATGCAAAGAATCATGATGTTCATGCGAACAGGAACTCATAGGGGTAACCTCGAATTTTTAACGGAATATTAGCATGAAGCGATGCTTCATTCGATTAATCTTAGGTATTTTTGTAACTTTGTTATATTATAACATGCTTCGAGCTAATTTAAATTGATGGTCTGTCATGTTCCGTTTTTTTGTTTTCAGTATGTTCTCACTTTTGAGTACGTTAGGGTGGAGTCAGGGGTTGGTGGTTTCTACACACCCGATTTATCTGATTGCAAAAGAAGTCACTCAAGGGGTTGAAGAACCACAACTCTTATTAAAGGGACAAACAGGGCATGACGTACAATTAACCCCAGCGCATCGTAAAGCAATTAATGATGCGTCTTTGGTGATTTGGTTGGGTAAAGCACATGAAGCACCTTTAAATAAGTTATTAGGTAATAATAAGAAGGCAATTGCTCTATTGGATAGTGGTATCGTTTCTGTTTTGCCCCAGCGTAGTACACGTGGTGTAGCTTTACCTAATACAGTAGATACACATGTATGGTTAGAGCCTAACAATGCGGTTCGAATTGGTTTCTTTATTGCGGCTTTGCGCTCTCAGCAACATCCTGAAAATAAGGCAAAGTACTGGAATAATGCCAATGTGTTTGCTCGTAAAATGTTGCAGGCAGCACAAGCTTACGATAGTTCAAGTAATGGCAAACCGTATTGGGCATATCATGATGCCTATCAATATTTAGAGCGTTCACTAAACTTAAAATTCGCTGGTGCTTTAACAGATGACCCTCACGTTGCACCAACAGCAGCTCAAATTAAGTATCTTAATGATAGTCGACCAAAAAATCAGATGTGTTTGTTGGCAGAGAGTTTTACCACTAAGGGTCAATACCAAAAATTAGGTAACATTACTTTTCAGCCAGTAGACGAGAGCATGAATAATGAGGATGATTTCGTCACTGCATGGAAGAAACTGGCTATAAAAACAGATAAATGTGTATTAAGTACGCAAAAGTAAGATAAAAAGTAAACAAAGGCTGACTGTAGCGTCAGCACCACCTGTCATGAAAAACCCCGACTAAAGTCGGGAAAAGATTGCATGTTCAGGGGTGTAACTCTATAATGCCTGCGATTAAAAGCGATCATCAGCTAAACTTGTCAAGCATTTATGCTGTGAGTGGATAAATAATGAGCCAAACTAGTCGCTTGATTGACCGACGATTAGCAAAAGCTTTGGTCTTCTTACAAGCATGTATGATCCCTGTTTCCGCACTTGTGGCGTGGAGCATAAAAGACATGACAGCAGCATTAAGTGCGGCACTTGGTGCGTTGGTCTGCTGGCTTGCGACGAGTTATTTTTCGTGGCAATCCTTCAGAACAGCAGGTGCACGAGCATCAAAACAAGTGCTGTCTAACATGTATAGGGGCATGTTAGGCAAATTTGCAATCATGATCGTTGGATTTATTTTGATTTTGAGCAATGTTAAACCTTTATCACCGTTAGCATTGCTGTTTGGTTTTATTCTCGTTCAGGCAATGTCGTGGGTTGCTCCATTTTGGGTGTCACGTCTACAAAAACGGGTGTAGAAACAAGAAGAATTGAAGATTTTTTGGAGGGTGGCGAGATATCGACAGTACGCCGATGTTCGTTTCCCTTCTTTTTAGTAATTGACATTGACCAGGTGTGATTTATGGCTGCTGAAGAACATGCCCTCACTTCGACAGAGTATATCAAGCATCACTTGACCAATATGACCTATGGCAAAATGCCAGACGGTACATGGAAATTGGCTGAGACTGCTGAAGAAGCTCATTCGATGGGGTTCACTGCAATTCACTTGGATTCAATGGGTTGGTCAATTGGTCTTGGTGTGATTTTCTGTTTGATGTTCTGGATCGTTGCGAAAGCTGCAAATGCAGGTGTTCCAACTAAATTCCAGTCAGCAATCGAAATGATCATTGAGTTTGTTGACTCAAGTGTCCGTGATACTTTTCATGGCAAATCACGTTTAATCGCTCCGCTTGCACTCACTATTTTCGTGTGGATTTTCCTCATGAACTTAATGGACTTGATCCCAGTTGACTGGATTCCTCAAGTTGCAGCGTTTGTAGGTGCAAACGTATTTGGTATGGACCCTCACCACGTTTACTTCAAGATCGTTCCATCTACAGATCCAAACATTACTTTAGGTATGTCTTTATCTGTATTTGTACTTATCTTGTTCTACAGCATCCGCGAAAAGGGTGTTGGTGGTTTCGTTGGCGAGTTGGCACTTAACCCATTTAACCCAAGTAATCCAGTTGCAAAAGCGTTGCTTATTCCAGTGAACTTGATTTTGGAATTGGTAACATTCCTTGCTCGTCCGATTTCATTAGCTCTCCGACTATTCGGTAACATGTATGCCGGCGAGTTGATCTTTATCCTGATTGCTTTATTGCCGTTCTGGATTCAATGGGCGTTGTCTGTGCCTTGGGCGATCTTCCACATTCTTGTAATCACGTTGCAGGCATTCATCTTTATGATGCTTACCATCGTTTACTTGAGCATGGCAAGCGAAAAACATTAATGGTATTGCCTAACTATCAATTGGTGGTTAGGTACAATTTTTTTAATTTAATTTGGTAATAACCTAACCTCTGAGGAATTTTTCATGGAACTCACTTTAGGTCTAGTTGCAATTGCATCTGCTATCTTGATCGCTTTCGGTGCTTTGGGTACTGCGATTGGTTTTGGTCTTTTGGGTGGTCGCTTTTTAGAAGCTGTTGCTCGTCAACCAGAATTGGCTCCACAACTTCAAACTCGTATGTTCTTAATCGCGGGTCTTCTTGATGCTGTGCCTATGATCGGTGTTGGTATTGGCTTGTTCTTCATCTTCGCTAATCCATTTGTAGGTTAATCATCTTAATTCCTAAATCCACTATTTGAGGAATTGCAATGAATATCAACCTCACATTGATTGGTCAAGCGATTGCGTTTGCATTCTTTGTTGCATTCTGCATGAAGTTTGTTTGGCCACCACTAATCAATGCGATTAGTGAGCGTCAGCGTAAAATCGCTGATGGCTTAAATGCAGCAGAAAAAGCGAAAGCTGACCTTGCCGATGCACAAGCGCAAGTTAAGCAAGAACTTGATGCAGCTAAAGCACAAGCGGCTCAATTGATCGAACAAGCGAACCGTCGTGCAGCGCAATTGATCGAAGAAGCTCGTACTCAAGCTGCGGCTGAAGGTGAGCGTATTCGTCAACAGGCTAAAGAAGCTGTTGATCAAGAAATCAATTCTGCTCGCGAAGAATTACGTCAACAAGTAGCTGCTTTGGCAGTAACTGGTGCAGAAAAAATCCTGAACCAGCAAGTTGATGCAGAAGCTCATAACGCCATGCTGTCTCAGCTGGCTGCTAAACTTTAAGCGAGGCGAATTATGGCTGAACTCTTGACGTTGGCACGTCCGTATGCCAAAGCAGCATTTGCTTATGCTTCTGAGCAAGGTGCAACAGACAATTGGTCGAATGCGTTACAAGTGCTCAGTGCTGCGGTGCAAGACGAAGCATTTTCCGCTTATTTAAATCGCCCTGAACTTACTCCTGCGGAGCAAGTGAAGCTTTTTGCTAAAGTTTTAGGTGAAGATCAATCTCAAGCAGTGTCTAACTTTTTGACACTTCTTGCAGATAACGATCGTTTAATGCTGTTACCTGAAATTGAAGCAGAATATGAACAGCTTAAATCACAGAATAACAACAATGTGGATGTCGTGATTGAATCGGCTTTCCCGTTAACTGCTGAACAAGAGCAACTGTTGAAATCTGCTTTAGAAAAGCGTTTTAACAGTACAGTAACTGTTTCAGTTGAAGTTAAACCTGAGCTTATTGCAGGTGTTGTAATTCGTGCAGGCGATCAAGTGATAGATGATTCTGCGCTTAACAAGCTTGAAAAAATGCGTACTCGTCTTCTTGCATAATGCAAATGATGAAGACTGAACTAATAAAAGATTGAGGAATAGCGCAATGCAACAACTGAATCCATCCGAGATCAGTGCGCTCATTAAACAGCGTATCGGAGATCTGGACACCAGCGCGACCGCTAAAAACGAAGGTACCATTGTTATGGTATCCGACGGTATCGTGCGCATTCACGGTCTTGCTGATGCAATGTACGGTGAAATGATCGAATTCGACGGCGGCTTATTTGGTATGGCACTGAACCTAGAACAGGATTCAGTGGGTGCCGTTGTTTTAGGTAACTACCTAAGCCTTCAAGAAGGTCAAAAAGCTCGTTGTACAGGTCGTGTATTAGAAGTTCCAGTTGGTCCTGAACTTCTTGGCCGTGTTGTCGATGCTTTGGGTAACCCAATTGATGGTAAAGGCCCAATTGATGCGAAATTAACTGATGCTGTTGAAAAAGTAGCACCAGGCGTAATTTGGCGTCAATCTGTAGATGAGCCTGTTCAAACTGGTTATAAATCAGTTGATACAATGATTCCTGTTGGCCGTGGCCAACGTGAGTTGATCATCGGTGACCGTCAAACTGGTAAAACAGCGATGGCGATCGATGCGATCATCGCTCAGAAAAACTCTGGCATTAAATGTGTATACGTTGCGATTGGTCAAAAACAATCAACAATTGCAAACGTTGTACGTAAGCTAGAAGAAACTGGCGCTATGGCGTATACAACTGTTGTCGCTGCTGCGGCTGCTGATCCTGCTGCTATGCAGTACTTAGCTCCGTACTCTGGCTGTACAATGGGTGAATACTTCCGTGACCGCGGTGAAGACGCTCTTATTATTTATGATGATTTGTCTAAGCAAGCTGTTGCTTACCGTCAAATTTCATTACTTTTACGTCGTCCACCAGGTCGTGAAGCGTATCCAGGTGACGTATTCTATCTTCACTCACGTCTTCTTGAACGTGCTTCTCGTGTATCTGCTGACTACGTTGAGAAATTCACTAATGGCGCAGTAACTGGTCAAACTGGTTCTTTAACTGCATTGCCAATTATTGAAACTCAAGCAGGTGACGTATCTGCATTCGTACCAACGAACGTAATTTCGATTACTGACGGTCAGATCTTCTTAGAAACATCATTATTCAACGCAGGTATTCGTCCTGCTGTGAACGCGGGTATCTCTGTATCTCGTGTTGGTGGTTCTGCTCAAACTAAGATCATCAAAAAATTGTCTGGTGGTATCCGTACCGCTTTAGCACAATACCGTGAATTGGCTGCGTTTGCTCAGTTCGCTTCTGACCTTGACGAAGCAACTCGTAAGCAACTTGAACATGGTCAACGTGTAACTGAGTTAATGAAGCAAAAACAATATGCTCCTTACTCAATTGCTGACCAAGCTGTTTCTGTTTATGCATCTAACGAAGGCTACATGGCTGACGTAGAAGTTAAGAAAATCGTAGACTTTGATGCTGCGTTAATTTCTTACTTCCGCTCAGAATATGCTCCGTTGATGAAACAAATCGATGAAACTGGTGATTACAACAAAGACATCGAAGCAGCAATCAAAGCAGGTATTGAAAGCTTTAAAGCGACTCAAACTTACTAAGTTTAGTTTTAGTTAAGTTTGGTTCACGGATCAACCTTCGGAAGCTCGAAAGAGCTTTCGAATACTAGGTTAAGCGTATGGCAAATTTAAAAGAAATTCGCGCCAAAGTAGCTAGTATCAAGAGCACGCAAAAGATTACTCGCGCGATGCAAATGGTAGCTGCTTCTAAAATGCGTCGTGCGCAAGAGCGCATGGCTCAGGGCCGTCCGTATGCCGATAATATGCGCCGTGTAATTGCTCACTTGGTACAAGCAAACCCTGAATACAAACACCGTTATATGGTTGACCGCCCAGTTAAGCGTGTTGGCTATATCGTAGTGTCTTCAGATCGTGGTTTGGCAGGTGGCTTGAACATTAACTTGTTCAAGAAAGTTGTGCAGCATGTCAAAGCACAACAACAGCAGTCAATTGAAGTTGAATTTGCTTTAATTGGTCAAAAAGCGGTTTCGTTTTTTAAGAATTACGGCGGTAAAGTGCTCGGTGCAACTACCCAACTTGGCGATGCGCCGAGTTTGGAACAGTTAACTGGCTCAGTCCAAGTTATGCTTGATGCATTTGATAAAGGCGAATTAGATCGTATCTATCTCGTATCAAATGGCTTCGTTAATGCAATGACTCAGCAGCCTAAAGTAGAACAACTTGTTCCTTTAGCACCGGCAGAAGAAGGCGATGATCTCAACCGTACTTATGGTTGGGACTATATCTACGAACCAGAAGCAGAAGAATTGTTAAATGGTTTGTTGGTTCGCTATATCGAGTCTATGGTTTATCAAGGTGTGATTGAAAACGTTGCATGTGAGCAGTCAGCTCGTATGGTCGCAATGAAAGCAGCGACAGACAACGCAGGACAATTGATTAAAGACCTACAACTCATTTACAACAAGCTGCGTCAAGCCGCGATTACTCAGGAAATTTCCGAGATCGTTGGCGGTGCCGCTGCCGTTTAACATTATTAAGTTTGAATTGAGGAGACAGCAATGAGTAGCGGTCGTATCATTCAGATCATCGGCGCGGTTATCGACGTCGAGTTTGAGCGCAATAGCGTTCCTAAGATCTATGACGCTCTCCAAGTTGACGGTACTGAAACTACATTAGAAGTTCAGCAACAGCTTGGCGATGGTGTTGTTCGTACCATCGCAATGGGTTCTACAGAAGGTCTTAAACGTGGCCTTAATGTAACTAGTACAAATGCACCGATTTCTGTTCCAGTAGGTCCAGCTACGCTTGGTCGTATCATGGACGTTTTGGGTCGCCCAATTGATGAAGCAGGTCCTGTAGCGACTGAAGAGCGTTTGCCGATTCATCGTCAAGCACCTTCTTATGCTGAACAAGCAGCTTCTACTGACCTTTTAGAAACTGGTATTAAAGTAATTGACTTACTTTGCCCGTTTGCAAAAGGTGGTAAAGTTGGTTTATTCGGTGGTGCCGGTGTTGGTAAAACCGTTAACATGATGGAGTTGATCAACAACATCGCTAAAGCTCACTCAGGTTTATCTGTGTTTGCTGGTGTTGGTGAACGTACTCGTGAAGGTAACGACTTCTATCACGAAATGAAAGATTCTAACGTTCTTGACAAAGTAGCAATGGTCTACGGTCAGATGAACGAGCCACCAGGTAACCGTTTACGCGTAGCGTTAACTGGTTTGACTATGGCTGAATACTTCCGTGATCAAAAAGACGAAAATGGTAAAGGTCGTGACGTATTATTATTCGTCGACAACATCTACCGTTATACACTTGCGGGTACTGAAGTATCAGCATTGTTAGGTCGTATGCCATCTGCTGTAGGTTACCAACCTACACTTGCAGAAGAAATGGGTGTTCTTCAAGAGCGTATTACATCTACTAAGTCTGGTTCGATCACATCGATCCAAGCAGTATATGTACCTGCCGATGACTTAACAGATCCATCTCCTGCAACTACATTTGCTCACTTAGATGCAACAGTAGTATTGAGCCGTGACATCGCATCTTCTGGTATCTATCCAGCGATCGATCCACTTGACTCAACTTCACGTCAGTTAGACCCATTAGTTGTTGGTCAAGAGCACTATGAAATTGCGCGTGCAGTACAAAACGTATTGCAACGTTATAAAGAGCTTAAAGACATCATCGCAATCTTGGGTATGGATGAGTTAGCTGAAGAAGACAAATTGGTTGTTTACCGTGCGCGTAAAATCCAACGTTTCTTCTCTCAACCATTCCACGTAGCTGAAGTGTTTACTGGTGCTCCTGGTAAATTAGTACCGCTTAAAGAAACTATTCGTGGCTTTAAAGGTCTATTAGCTGGTGAATACGATCACATCCCAGAACAAGCGTTCTATATGGTTGGTGGTATTGACGAAGTGATTGCTAAAGCTGAGAAACTCTAATTTAAGGAGATCATCTCATGGCGACTATGCAATGTGATGTCGTAAGTGTTAAAGAGTCTATTTACTCTGGCGCAGTAACGATGTTAATCGCGAAAG
The DNA here is from genome assembly GCF_013009345.1 of Acinetobacter geminorum. Classification (GTDB taxonomy): domain Bacteria; phylum Pseudomonadota; class Gammaproteobacteria; order Pseudomonadales; family Moraxellaceae; genus Acinetobacter; species Acinetobacter geminorum. Next base: position 145,717 of record NZ_JABELE010000011.1, read on the forward strand.
GTGCTGGTGGTGAGCTTGGTATTTTGCCAGGACATGCTCCACTTGTAACTTTGCTTCAACCGGGCCCGATTCGTGTTCAGTTGGAAAATGGTACAGAAGAAATCGTCTATGTATCTGGCGGTGTTTTAGAAGTTCAACCTCATGTTGTCACGGTTCTTGCAGATACTGCAATCCGTGCTGACAATTTGGATGAAGCTGCAATTTTGGAAGCACGTAAAAATGCTGAACAATTGCTTGCGAACCAAAAGAGTGATTTGGACTCAGCAGCTGCATTGGCATCTCTATCAGAGATTTCAGGTCAGCTTGAAACTATCCGTAAGATGAAAAACCGCGCACTATAATTGCCGGTTTGAGATTGGAAAAGCCACCGTAAGGTGGCTTTTTTTATGAGTTAATTTTTAAGATTCAGTTTTTGAATCTGACTTTTCATCTCCTGCCATAATCATGGCAGCAAGCTTCACCATATCCATTTGAATGGTATTAAGTTGCTTTTCAATTTGGTCAAAGTCAATTTGATCCAATTTCCCATTTAATAAAGGCATACTTAGAGCTTGTTGATTGGCATGTAATAAGCTTTGTCGAATATTCTCAATTTCCTGACTTTTGATATCTAAAGTCAGAAGTGCTTGATTTAAACCTTCTAGTTGCTGTTTTAAAGTAGTGACAGTAGTTTTTAGTTCATTCTGATTCTTATCTTGGATGGCTTGTTCAACATCAAGCTGAGTATCTTTAAGTTGTTCAACGTAGTCACCAGCTTTAAGCTGTAAATTAGCAGCATCGCGGACCATATAAAAAATGTTGCCACTTTTAAATTCGGTTTTACTCGGTGCAATATCTGACTCATTTTGTTCAATAGCCTGATCGGATGCCTGTTCAGTTATTTCGGTTTTTTCTTGTTCTGTCGCATGATCCTGTGCCTGATCACATCCAAGCAAAAGCATGCCTGAGGCAAAAATTACAATAGGAAGAAATGCACCTTGTAAAACTTTTTTCATAACTAAAAACAACATCAAATAAAGCAAATAGATACTATAGGCATAAAATATGAAGAAAAATTGTATTGTTGCAAACGAACAACATTTCGAGGAGAGGATAAAAAAGAGCGTATAAAACGCCCTTTCTCACATTTTAAAATATTATTTTGCTAACTCTGCTTCAACTGCTTTAACGATCTGTTCATCGTCTGCTGTTAGGTTCGGAGCAAAGCGAGCTACGACTTCACCATTTTTATTAATTAAAAACTTTTCGAAGTTCCATAAAACTTCTGGAGCAGGGTTGGTCGGAATACCTAAGCCTTCTAAACGCTCACGGAAGGGACCTTCACCAGTGCGTTCCGGCTGAGCCGTTGTCAAAGCTTGGTAAAGTGGATGCTTATCTTCGCCGACTACAGAAACCTTAGAAAATAAAGGGAAATGAACATCATAATTTAATGAACAGAACTGTTGAATTTCTTCATCAGAACCTGGTTCTTGTTCTTTAAAGTTGTTTGCTGGGAAACCTAAAATTTCAAGACCTTGGTCTTTTTTTGCTTGATAAAGTTTTTCTAAGCCTTCGTATTGTGGAGTTAAACCGCATTTAGAAGCAGTATTTACGATAAGTAAAACTTTCCCTTTGTATTGTTCGAGGTCAACCGTTTCGCCTGAAATGGCTTTTACTGGGATGTGATATACAGATTGTGTCATGAGTCTTTCCTAAAGATTGTAATTGATATCAAGTAACGCATTTGTTTTAACTGCTATTGAGGGGCAGTGCAATAATATTCGTGTTCAAAAAGGAAAAGTTTTTAAAGATAAACTGAATTCTAGTTATTTCTGATTTGGATAGGTGTTTGCCCAGTGTAACGTTTAAAAAACTCAATGAAACTTGAGCTATGTTGATAACCTAAATCGTATGCTAAACGCTTGATAGGCATCCCTTGGCGAATCTGATGAATGGCATAAACAATTTTGGCCCGATTTCTCCATTCGGACAACGAAAGCTGAAGCTCTTGTTGACTCAAACGTAATAAGTGACGATCACTGACCGAAAAGTTTTGTAGCAACTGCTGTAAAGACTGATCAAAAAGTAATGGATCTGAAAGTTTTTCTAAAATAGGCAATAAAACAGGATGTCGTGTTTGCGGTAAATAATGCGAATATGCAGGAGCTTGTTTAAGTTGATCGAATAGAACTTGTAAAAGATGTTCTAAGTATTCAGATTGTCCAGTTTGTTTTTGCTGCTCTAGAATTTGTAAAACTAAGGTTCGAAAGAAAGGTTGAATACTAAAACATTTACAGATATCACCTAAAATAGAACAGAGGCGAGGGTGTAGTCGAATACAGATATAGTGAATTTCATGGTCAATATGAGTAGATTGATGAACAGTTTGAGGTGGAATCCAAAGACCATAGCTAGGTGGAGAAAGATATAGCTGTTCTTCAATCTCCATTTCTAATATGCCATTTAAACTGAAATTAAAATCTCCCCAAAGAGATGCATGAGGACGAACAATATCTTCTTTTTGGTATAGAAATTCATGAACTTCTATACTCTTTAATAATGAAAATTGTTGGTCCTCATCGTTCATCTATATGCTCTGACTCATATTTTAATTTTCACAAGTAGCTTTAGGATTATTTAAACCTTTCGCTAAGGTAAATGTACTTAGTAATGCTAGGGCAACGAAGCTTAATACACCATAAATTAAAGTATTTTCATTGAAATGATCAACCACATATCCCCCTAATAATGAACCTGTGGCAATCATCACCTGAAACATACCTACAAAAAGAGGCATACCTTTTTCAACAGCATGTGGTGCGTGGACAAACATCCAGATATTTGCTGAGGTAGGGAAAGCGCCAAATGCAAATCCCCATAACGCGGTTAAGACAATAGCACCAAACTCATGAACGGCAAAAAGAGGAAATCCAAAAAATACGATTGCAAAGCATGTACCCACAAAAGCTAATGTATAACGGACATTTAAATTACCACTATATCCGGCAAAAGCATTCCCGAAAATACCTGCAATTCCATAGAGCAATAATAATGAACTAATGGTTGTCCCGTTAAAACCGGCAACATTTTTAAAGAAAGGTGCTAAATAGCTATAGGCACAAAAATGAGCGAGTCCGATCAATAAAACAATCAACATGCCACTACGTGCTTTAGGAGTGCGTAATAGTGCTGGCAAATCTTTCATATGAATTGCCGAGTCTGGTACAAGTTTAGGTAAAAAGATTAATTGTAAGATTAAAACAACTAAGCCAATGCCTGCTGTAATTCCAAAAGCACTACGCCAGCCATAAAACTCGCTTAACCAAGTTCCAATCGGTACACCTAGAACTGTAGCAAAAGTTACACCCGCCATTACTACCGCAGTTGCTTTAGCGATGGGAAGGTGTGAAGGAGCTAATTTCCCACTTAAAGCAATAGCTGTTGCCCAGAAACCACCAATTGAAATACCTAAAATTAAGCGGCTCAATAATAAAATATGAAAGTTTTCAGCAAAGGCAGTAATGGTATTGGCAATAACCATAATTGCAGTCAGTAAGATAAGCACATAACGCCGATCAAGTTGTTTTACCGATACAGGCAATAGAGGGGCTGCAATTGCTGCCATAATGCCGGGTACCGTAATAATCAAGCCTGCTGTACCTACAGAAATATTTAAATCTGTTGCAACACTATTTAAAACACCAACGGGTAAAAATTCACTTGTAACTAAGGCAAATGCTGCGATAGAAACGGCCAAAATGGCAAACCAGCTTCCTTGAGTGGAGGTCGTGGGTCGTGCTTTAGAGATAGACGATTGGTCCATAGGAAATCCTTACTTGGCTAAATTTGGAGTAAAGAAAGACAATTTATTAATTAACTAACGATCATTATGAAAATAAAATAGTTGATAAAAAATCGAACGTCAATTAATTTAATAACGATTGTTATAAAAATAGATGTGATCTTTATGACAAATAGGCATGAAACGAATTTAGCTGTTGCAGAAGATACGCTGAAAAAAAAGCGCGGACGTCCTAAATGCTTTGATGAACAAGAGGTTCTGCAAAAAGCAATGTTGCTCTTTTGGGAGCATGGCTATGAAGCAACGTCTATTAGTGATTTAACGCAAGCTTTGGAAATTACAGCACCAAGCCTATACAGTGCCTTTGGTGATAAGGCGGGGCTGTTTTATAAAAGTATTGATTACTATTTGGCTCATGAAGCCTGTCCTATCGAGACCATCTTTTTAGAAGCAAAAACTACAAAAATTGCGTTTGAGTTATATCTTTATGACAACGTAAAACGACTGGTTCAACCCAATAAACCAGCTGGTTGTATGTTGGTGGTTGCTGCCATGAATTGTTCTGATGCAACTCAAGATGTGCAGCAGAACCTATTAGACAAGCGCATAAAAACCAAACAAAAATTATTGGAGCGTCTCAAACAAGGTGTTGAGCAGGGTGATTTGCCAGCTAATGCTCCTCTACAAGAAATGACAGACTTTTATGCCACTGTCATTCAAGGCCTTACCATTCAGGCAAGAGACGGTGCCAGTACAGATCAATTACATAAAGTTGTAGAACATGCCATGAAAGCTTGGAGATTATTCTAAAAAAAGATGATGTCTTAAGTTCAATATCAATGTCGGAAATACGATATTTCAATTTATTAAGACATTCTTCAAAATAAAATCTCTTTTGTAGATGGTGTATTACTATGAGTCAGGTCATGAAATATCACAAATGGGCGTTTATTTTTCCCATTTTGGCAGTATTGATTTGGTCTTTAAATATTGTAGTCACCCGCTATGTCTCGGATTATATCTCGCCAGTAAGTATTAGCTTCTATCGGTGGTTAATCGCTTTTATTATTTTGACTCCATTTATGTTTATGTCTGTGTGGAGACAAAGACGACTAGTCATACCCTATTTACCTAAGCTTGCTGTGTTAAGTGCATTTGGGATGGTGCTTTATCAAGGCTTAGCTTATACGGCTGCCCATTATACTAGTGCAACCAATATGGGAATTGTGAATGCATTTATTCCCATCTTTACGATCTTTGTTTCGCTTGCCATTTTAAAAGATGTGCCTAATCGCTTTGCAGTTTTTGGCAGTATTCTATCTTTTGCAGGTTTGTTATATGTCATGTCCCAAGGAAATATTAATAAGCTTTTAAGTGGTGGCGGACACCTTGGTGATGCTTTGATGATTATTGCCGTATTCTTCTATGCATTTTATGGTGTCTTTCTTAAAAAATGGCAGTTGCCTCTACCAATTATGACAAGCTTATATGTTCAGATTGGATTTTCTGTCATATTTCATATTCCTTTAATTCTCTGGTTTGGACTTGATGCTTTAAATGTACAAAATGCACCAAGTGCTATTTATGCGGGTGTATTTGCTTCACTTATTGCGCCGTTAGTTTGGATGTTAGCTGTTCAACAACTCGGTCCTAATAGAACAAGTATTTTTATGAACTTGGTACCTGTCTTTACAGCAGTTATTGCAAGCGTCTGGTTGTCTGAGCAGTGGACCATTTATCATACGTTAGGTGGGATTGTTATTTTAATTGGTATCATTATGGCTCAGAAGAAGGTGAGTCCTAAAAAGAGCGAATTAGTGCAAGAACAAAACTAAAGTTGCTAAAAAAACTATGGCATATTTTGAAAAAAACTCATAAAAATATGCCAATTTTTTCTTAGTTAAAGTTTTTCTATATGATTTATAAATAGTTTATAGAAATAGGTTGTAATATAAATATTAAAAAAGCCGAGTAAAAATATTAATATAATTTTAATTTATAGGCAAAAAACCGCAAATTCCCTACACTTTTCATGCTTTTTTTAGAGAAATAATATATTTCTCTCATTGAACCTCTTACCACATAATAGCTGCCACTACGAAAGGCGCTCTTTTCTTTGTAAATTACCTTTTGTTCTACAGATATCCAAACCCTCTGGATGTGGTATATACCCATCCTTTTTTATGCTCAGTTATCCCTATATAACTGAGCTTTTTTTTGTTTGAAATTAGGCGCGAATAATCTCTCTGGTAAGAGCGTTAATGATTCGGCTTGGTTGTTGGCTCTGGCCTAAGTCACCATTCAGATAGTTTAATTGTGAACCAAAGTATTGGCAGGCATCCTGTAGTGAGTGCGCAGGTTCTTGTCCACTTGGGTTCGCACTAGTCGAGACAATAAAGCCATGAAAAGCATTGCATAATGCCACACATAAAGGATGTGTAGTGACTCGAACAGCGACAAGAGGATGCTCACCTTTAATCCATGAAGGAATATGTTCACCGGCTGGTAATAGCCAGGTTGTTGCTCTTTCTGAAGGTTGATGATTAGTCCAACAATCAATAATTTCTTGTTGGGTTGTTTGTGGTAGAGAAGTTAGCAGGTGCTCGACTTGGCTAATATGACCTGCTAATAAAATTACACCCTTTTCAATAGGCCTTTGCTTTAACTCAAGAATCTTTTGAAAAGCTTGCTCATTAAAAGGGTCACAACCTAGTCCCCAAACTGCCTCAGTTGGATATGCCAAAACTTGACCTTGTTGTAAACATTCGGCTGCTTCGGTAACTGAGGTGGTAATCATGTTAATACTCTTCCTTTCAATCAGACAGAATTGCTATTGTGCACTCCAATACTAAGAGCGACAACGTAAATACAATCCTGATTGTTGCATACATAAACCAAGTAGTTCTAGTTCCATCAGTGAAGAGGTGAGTTCTGCAACAGGCTGAGAGTGATGTAAAACAAGCTGATCAATATTTTGTCCTACCCAGTCTAAAGACTGATAAAGGTTAACTAAATGCTCAGGAATTTCTGGGGTACTAGAAACTACAGCCTCCTCGGTGGAGTTTTGTTGCTGACTTTGCCATTGAGTGGGTAAAGCAAGGTCTTCAATAATTTGTTCAGGATGATCGACTAAAATTGCTCCCTCACGAATAAGTTGATGGCAACCTTGATGAAACTCACTGTAAATATGACCAGGAATGGCAAATACAGTTTTACCTTGTTCGGCAGCTTTGTTCGCAGTGATGAGAGAACCACTTTTTAATGTAGCTTCTACCACTAACACGCCTAAACTCAAACCGCTGACAATTCGGTTTCTACGTGGGAAATGCTGTTGTAATGGAGGTGTTCCAGGCAAAAACTCAGTAATGATGGCGCCGTTTTGAGCCAAAATATGTTCTGCAAGTTTTTTATTTTGAGCAGGGTAAGTACTGTCTAAACCTGTTCCTGTCACAGCAATCGTACGTTGATGTGCTGATGCTCCTTGGTGAGCAGCTTCATCAATGCCATATGCCAAGCCACTACTCACATAAAAACCTTTTTCACTTAAGTAATAGGCAAAATCATAAGCGACCTGACGACCATGGGGGCTTGGTTTTCGGCTACCTACAATCGCAATTTGCGGTTGCAATAAAGCTTGAGCTTGGCCTTTTCCAAAAATTATAGGTGGATGGTCTGTATAAGGTAATAACTGAGTGGGATAGCCTGAGTCATCTTTCGTTAAAATAAAGTCAGTATGTTGATGGATCTGTTGAATTAGTTTTTCAAACTGAGCTAGACCTTGAGCGGTTTGAAACTCAGCTACGCGTTTTAAGTGATTAGCATGTAACCCGAGATTGCGCCATTGAGATAATCCAGCCGGTTGGACCGCCTTTTCACAGCTACCAAAATAATCGACAATTTTTTTAAAGCTGACTAAAGAGTGTTGCACCAAATACCACACTTTAAGCGTGTGGTAATGGTGTGAAGAAAGTTGAGTAAGCATTGTAAAAGGTACATCCAGCATTAATCATTAAAGCGGGGTGGCTGAATGCTTGAACCAACTTTAACTGGTAAATCGCTTTCTAATACGTAGGCATAACTCAACTGATCAAAAGTTCTAAAGACCATCAGACTACCAATTTGTTGTCCTGGTAACTGTATTGGTTCTTTGGTTTTAGGATCTCGAATGGTTTCACCTTGTTGCGTAATATCAAAAACTTGTCCTACTTGAATACCTTGTACAGTACCTCTATCCAAAGTCACTACACTATTTTTGGCAGCAGTACCAATTGATCCCATTACACGAATAATTTTGCCGCCATCGGTCATCTGAGTAGCGTCTACTGGATAAAATAAAGTAGGTAGGGTTGCCTCTTCTTCTGGCATCACCCGATCACCACGACGTACTTCGGAATTGTAGCTATCAGTTAACTCAAGCGTTGTTATGTCTTTTTCAGAAGAGATCGCAATCCCTGAAGCAACTTGTTGCAGCTCAATACCTAGACTATGCTTTTTACCTTTACTGTCTGTGAAATAATAAGGTTCACCTTCACGATAAACTGCATAACGTTGACCATCAATTAAACCTTGTCCGCGCGCATAAATAGTTTGACCTTTTGCCGCAAGCACGCGTTGATCAGCAGTACCAACAATATAAGGAGTGTGTTCAATTGCGTCGGCTGGCAAAATTGTGCTGTGTTCTAACCATTGTTTGATATGTTCAAGAGGAATAACAGGTACGTTATTGTTAAGTGACTCCACACGAACTTGAGGTTGCAAATTTGTCATTTGACCTGTGTAACGGCGAATAATGCCGACACAGCCATCTCCCTCATCTTTTCCAACCAATGGACGGCCATCTAAACTACATAACAGTAATCGATCACCTGGATAAATCCAGTGTGGATTTTTAACATGTTGGTTGCTTGCCCAAATTTCAGGCCAGCGCCAAGGTTTGTTTAGAAAATGACCGGAAATATCCCATAGCGTATCTCCTCGTTTTACAACGTAGACATGTGGTGCATTACTTTTAAGAGAGGGTGGATTATGGTTTGGACTAGCAGCATAAACCTCTGCTACTGTACCGAATGCAACCCCTGTAAAAAGTGCTAAAGCAAGTAAATGCTTTTTTATCCCCAAAGCATGAAATTGAACCATGCCGTCAAAAACCTTTTTCATTATGATAATTCCTAAAAATTATGCGTGCAGATGCGTTATAATAGGCGGCTAACACACAATTTTTCGATGAAGTATTTCCTTCATTTGGTTTTTCAATCAATGGCATAAGTGAGGACGTCAGTATGGCCTTATTACCTATTTTAAGTTTTCCTGATCCCCGTCTTCGTACCATTGCTAAGCCTGTTGAAGAAGTTACTGATGAAATTCGTCAACTTGCAGCAGATATGCTTGAAACCATGTATGCGGCACCCGGTATTGGTTTAGCAGCTTCTCAGGTCGATCGTCATATTCAGCTTATCGTCATAGATTTGTCTGAATCTAAAGATGACCCTATGGTTTTCATTAACCCCAAAATAACTCCACTGACAGAAGATAAGCAGCAGTACGAAGAAGGCTGCCTATCGGTGCCACAAATATACGACAAAGTTGAGCGCCCGTCACGTGTGAAAATTGAGGCAATTAACCTTGAAGGTCAAGCATTTGAGTTAGAAGCTGATGGACTTCTCGCTGTTTGTATCCAACATGAAATGGATCACTTAAATGGCAAATTATTTGTGGATTATTTGTCGCCACTTAAACGTCAGCGTGCTCGAGAAAAAGTCGAAAAAGTTGTTCGTCAACGTGAGCGTGAAAAAGTTGCAGTAAAACGTTAAAAATTTCTATTCTTGAAACATTAATAATATAGTGTGGATGTGATTTTTGGTTTTCCGTAGTGGTTTACTGCTTGCATGTGCAGCAGTATTTTTACAGGTTGCGGTATTTCTACAGCCGCTATTACCGAAGCAGTATCAAATTGCTCCGGTCTGTGAAACTATTACCCTCGCTTTGCTTAAACCTAAAGCACAGATGGAAACCATGTCACATGCCATGCATTCACATCATGAACATCATATTGAACAGGCACAAGCTTCTGAGCAACATGATCATCATGATGCAAATCACCAGTGTCAATATTGTACCGTCTATGCCAATCTGGTTTTGCCACCTGAATTTGGCGTAAAAGAAGTTTTAGTCCGCATACAAGTCCGCTTAGTCGCTTATCAACAAGCATTTAGACACGTCTACTTTGCACTACAGCGACTTTTTCTACTCCCGCAAGGGCGTGCACCACCTCTATTTGCATAAATAAAAGCAATTTTTTGTTGGGGTCTTAACTGACTTCGATATCACTTTATTTATGTTTTAGAGCGTATAAAAATGCCACATTCTAAATTTTTACTACAACCTTTATGGGTTGCGATGCTTGCTGTCTCTCATTCGGGGCTAGTTTTTGCTGATTCAGAAAAAAATGATGCCGATACCAAAGTGCTTCACTCATTAGCACCTATTGTTGTTACAGCACAACAAGGCAACGATGCAAATGGTCTGATTGTACATGCAGACCCAAAGCAACCCATTCAGCCAGTGCCTGCTACAGATGGTGCAGACTACCTACAAAGTATTATGGGGTTTAACTCCATACAAAGCGGTGGAACCAATGGTGATGTGACATTCCGAGGTATGTTTGGTTCACGCATCAAAATTCTAACGGATGGAACTGAGAACTTAGGTGCTTGTCCAAACCGTATGGATGCTCCAACTTCTTATATTTCACCAGAAAGTTATGATCGTATTTCTGTTATTAAAGGTCCGCAAACTGTTCAATATGCCAATACAGGTTCTGCTGCAACAGTCCTTTTTGAGCGTCAGCCTGAGAAGCTCACCTCTGAAAAACCTTATCGCGGTCAAGCGAGTGTCTTGCTAGGTTCATTTGGACGTATTGATCATAATGTTGAAGCGGCCGTTGGCGATGAGAAAAAATATATTCGTTTAAATGCTAACCGTTCAGAATCGAATAGTTATCAAGATGGTGGTGGCAATACCGTGCCATCAGCATGGAAAAAGTGGAATGCTGATGTAGCGCTGGGCTTTACTCTAGATGAAAACACGTGGGTCGAACTCACTGGTGGAAAATCTGATGGTGAATCGCTTTATGCTGGACGTTCAATGGACGGATCTCAGTTTGCGCGTGAAAGCTTAGGGCTGCGTTTCGAAAAGAAAAATATCACTGATGTCATTAAGAAAATTGAAGGGCAGGTGAACTACAGCTATAACGACCATATTATGGATAACTTTAGCTTACGTACCCCGCCATTAGTTGAAATGAATCATGGTGGTATGACCATGCTGATGCCGAATCCAATGGCAATGCAAGTGACACGCCGTACCTTAAACTCACGTTTGGCAATGACTTCTGAATGGAACAAATGGAGTTTGATCACAGGCGTTGATTCTCAATTTAATAAACATGGCGGTAGCATGTCATCGCCAACAATGCCTTCTATGAATATTCCATATCGCCAAGATATGCGTTTTCAATCATATGGTGCTTTTGGCGAACTCGGCTATCAATGGAACGATTTCAACAAAATGGTTACAGGTGCACGTTTAGATCGAGTAACAGTTGAAGATGAGCGTGCTGATTCTCAAGCAAAAGGTTTTAATACTAAACTTGAAAAGACTTTACCGAGTGCATTTGTCCGTTGGGAAAATCAACATCCTGAGCATGACCTAAAAAGCTATATTGGTTTAGGTTATGTAGAGCGTATGCCTGATTATTGGGAACTTTTCTCGCCTAAACATGGTAACGCTGGTTCAACTAATACTTTTAACGGTGTGAATCCTGAGAAAACATTACAGTTGGATCTGGGTTTCCAGCAACAGCATGGCGCATTAAACACATGGGCTTCTGCTTATGCTGGTTTGGTTGATGACTACATTTTAATGAGTTATCACCATCACCCAAGTACTGGAATGGGTGGGCATGATATGAGCCATGATATTACTGCGGGTGCTAAGAATGTCGATGCAACCATCGCAGGTGCGGAAGCGGGTGTTGGATATCAATTTACCGATCATATTCAGGCAGATTTGAGTGCGATGTATGCATGGGGTAAAAACACTACAGATGACAAACCACTACCTCAAATTTCACCTTTAGAAGGTCGCCTAAATATTCGCTATGTGGCTGATAAATATAATTTAGGATTATTATGGCGAGCTGTGGCTGAGCAAAACCGTGTGAGTCTACATCAGGGTAATATCGTGGGATATGACCTAAAACCAAGTAAAGGTTTCTCGACTCTTTCTCTAAACGGAAGTTACAACCTTCGTAAAGATATCGATGTCTCTGTTGGCATTGATAACGTATTAGATAAGATCTATACCGAACACTTAAATAAAGCGGGTAGTGCAGGCTTTGGATTTGCTAGTGAAGAGCAGTTCAACAATATCGGAAGAAACTACTGGGTCCGTATGAGCATGAAGTTTTAAAAAGCTTAGCGAATTAAATGAACTGAAAATATTAATTTAAAGAGAGAAATGAAATGACTAATAAATTATCACCTGAACAATCTTGGTGGGGATGGAAGTTACTTATTGTGGCTTCTATCTTGAGTTTATTGTTTATGATTATTTTTTACTTGGCAATCAACAATGAACCTGACTACATGCCAAGTCAAAAAAAGAAGCAAATGATGGAGTCACACGAGCAAATGAATCACGCTGAAATGCATAGTTCATCAGCTCAATAAGTTCCTTAGTATTTGAAAATGGAAGTCTAATTAACGGGCTTCCATTTTTGTTTTTTAGGTTTTAAAAATTATTGATGCATACTCGCTAAGGTTTTTGCCTTACCTTGATTCTGATAAAGCGTTAAGCCAAGTTTTTGTATATTACGGCCTGATTTAGATAAAAACTTTTCAACTTTTGGTGAAAGCTTTGCACCATTATAAAGTAGTGAATTACGCACAATCAGATAATAAGCAAACCATGAAGCCGACTGCTGAGGCAATCCGAGTAGTTTCATTCTCTTCTTGCCAATAAAAAATTGGGTAAGTTCTAAATGTTGTCGATAAGCAAGCTTCTGCTGCAAAGAGCGTAAATGCAGATATTTTCTCTCAAAAGGCTCTTTAGATAAGCTTGATCCTAACTCAACACTGCTGTGATCGGAGCGAGGGTGAGCAAACTGCATCCAGTAAAGTAACCTCCAACCCTCAGATTCAGATTGAATAAGCCATTTTTCATCAATACCCATCAACCAGCCAACATAACGCCAAAAATGTAAAAAACTCTTGGCTTCTTGTTTGGTCGGCCATACACCTAAGGCTCTAATACCGAGTAAAACTACACTGCTAAAAGCCAAATTGGTCATAGCTAAATCAAATTGATTAAGAGGAATTCCCCAAACCTCGCTATCCCAACGATCAGACTTTTTTAATTGTCGGCGAACGAGTGCATGAATAAAACGAACATAAATCGTTGATGTAAAACCTGCGCTTAGACGCTCAAGTCCTTGAGGTTCAGTAATATCAACCCACCATTTTGTGGTTTCAGCTAAACGTGTACCCGCTTGTTTCTTTAATGCTCCCGTTAAAATTAGCGGCTGATTAAATCCCGGATATAAATATCCCGCCATTAAGGATAAATCTCTAAGAATAAAACCATTATTTATTCCTAAACGATGAGTAAATTTAACAGCCTCATCAATTTGACGCTGATCTAACCATTCAGGCTTTTGTTCAATGTAATTAAAGAAATTTTCTAACTCAGTAGGTATAGGCTCAGATAGGTCATCGCGGCCTTGAAATAATATCTTCTCAAAAATCATGCGGTGATCTTTGGGATTTTGCATAACCCAATCAATCACCTTATCCATTTCAACGTCCCCTTCATAAAGAGCACGTTGTAAAGACACATATTCCGTATAGTTTGGTTGTACAGGTTTTTCACAACAGATATTTAAAAACTGAGTAAAGAAATTACTGTCTTGCATGTCATTAAAAGAAGCAAGTCGAGTCGGGCTAATCGTTTGCATATCGTTACTTATTTATTGAACTGAATAATAAATAGGCTAATATGAATAATTATTCGCATTCAATTCGCATTTAACGAATAAAAAACGATGAGAAAAGCCCCACAGCAACAGCGTTCAAAAATTATTGTTGACCATATTTTAGAGGCAACACAGCAGTGTATCGCCCAGTATGGATTACTACATACGACGACGCCTAAAATTGCAGAGAAATCTGGAGTAAGTGTTGGGTCGATTTACCAATACTTTGAGAATAAAGATCAAATCATAGAAGAACTATTACGCCGTAAAAGCGAACTGTTAGGACATCAACTTAAAGAATTAGTTGTGCGACAAGGAAATATTCCTTTAGAGCTGCTCATTCCCTTAGCAATAGAGTTGGGATTTAATGCATTAAAAGCCGATCATGGATTTTTTATAGAAGTATTGAAACATTGGCATGACTATAGTCATTCGCAAGCTGCTCAGATTTTAGAAAAGCATTTTTTTGAAGTAGGGCTATATACATTCAGTAGAAATCCTCATCAGTGGGACTTCGAACAGGTAAAGCATAAATCCTTTGTAATTATTAATAGTACGCTTTTTACGATGATGCGATATGTAAGTCAGAGCAATTTTCTTATCTCAGAACAACAACTTAAACGTGAATTATCGAACATGATACTGGCTTATTTAAGCCAAAAATAAAAAATTAAAATAATTATTTATATAAAACAATATGTTAATTGGAATTTTGGTTTAAAAGTAAACGCTCGAGTCATTAATTTTTAATTTTCGCTTGCAAAGGGTTGGTAATCCTCTATAATGCACATCCATCGGCGGTGATGCAGATAGAAACTTGTTGAAAAACAGTTACTTGTGATTGAGTTAGTTGC
>NZ_JABELE010000012.1 GCF_013009345.1 Acinetobacter geminorum
GTTTACGATTCAGTTCGATGATCGATTAAAAGATCATTTATAAAAAATGGAACTTACACAAAATAATTTACAGGCTCTAAAGATGCAGATATGGAAATGCACACTGCGACCAAAAGCACTTTACTATTCAGTACATGATCCTTCATGGCACACTCCTTGAAATTAAACTTCTTACAATTATTGTAGAACTTAACAATAGACTCGCAAGAAGTTAGTCTTTCAAATATTCTTACTGCGCTGCTGGTGAAGCAGATGAATCCGCAGGAACCTCAGAAGCGGCTCCCCCATCAAACAACTCATCTAGCTCTGCTGCACCTTCATTTTTATCATCCCAGAAATGAGACATACCATCATCTCCGGTACGTACACCAGTATGCTCAGTCCAGTAACGGTCAGAGATACCACTTACAATAAGACCAGCCATACTATCGATTAACTTAAAGTTTGGATTGACAGGTTTGTCATCAGCTTGAGATGCTGCATAGGTTCTTAATGCATCACGGATTTTTGCATCATCACCGCTTGCTTGAGCAGCTACAGCATATAAGGCATGAGATAGGCGAACACCTTTTTTCTCACCAATCTGAATTGACTGTTTTAAAGTTTGGTACGGATCAGGTTTCCCTTCATCAGCACCTGGCAATAAAGTCCAGATAACAGCACGCGTTGCGTTAGGTGCGCCCCAGAATTTTTCATTATCTAGACAAACCATGCCACGCTCTACAATAGCAGCGATATCTTTAGGAACATTGACTGCACCGCCTGAGTTAATATCGTTGGTCACAGCCTGAAGACCACTGATCATGCCAAGTAAATAAACAGTTTGATCAGTATCATTACGCATCGTTGGGCAAGAATCACCTAAGTGATATTTATATTTAGACTCCCAACGATCAGCAAATAACTTATAACCCGTATATTGACGTTCAGCAGCAATTGCTGCCCAACGCTTTTGTGCAATACGTGCATCTTGAGCTTCTGTTACTTGACCAGCTTTTGATGCGCGCAAATAACGTAATTCTGCTTCTAAAGCCTGATTTTCCGCACATACGCCTGATGCTGCATACATTAATACTGCAACACGTGTCGGATCTGCACCCATCCCTTTAGTAGACATGATTGCAGGTGTTAACGCACTACCAGTATTACATACCATTTCAGCATCTTGCATTGCCAAAATTGGTGGAACGACGTGCTTTTCCGTAAAACCTAGAGCAACATTTGCTCCGGTTTTCACGACGTATGAACAACCTGATAAAACTGAAGCTGCAAGAAAACTCACCGCCAAACCTTGGCTTATTTTTTGGACTTTAGACATCTTCCTGTCCTCTATGTAATTTGTTTTTTCCTTTTCAGATGTACATTAGCAGATGCATATCTTGAATAAAAGAGTAATTACTCTAATTGTAGCGCTTATACTTTGACACACTTCACAGCAGATAAAATTGACAGTTTTTCGAGGAAACAGAAATTTTAGGCAAAAAAAAGTAGCATTGCGACGGTTCAGCACATGCTACTTATTAACTGGGATAAGCTTTTAACGGCTTATATTATTTTTGTTCTATATAATCCTTAAGTAAAGTTCCTGCTCTTCCTACTACTACAGCCATAACAACTGTAATTAACAGAAACATCCACATTGAAATCTCCATAAGAGACCTCCTTACTACAATCGCACCCAGTTATAAACTGGACACTTGATGAAATTAATCGATTAACCAATTTTAATAATTGACTGATCGACGACCTTGCATCCTCTGTCTCTTAACCTTGTTAAAATTAACTTTGTTAAGATGTTCCCTGAGTAAAGTTCCTGCTCTTCCGATCACCACTGCCAAAATGATGGCAATGACCAAGAACGACCATGTTGGCATCTCCATTTTGAGACCTCCGACACACTTTACGTTGGTGTTTGTACTTTAACCGATCAAATAGTTACCCATAGGTGAAATTGTCAGACAATTGTCTTTCCTTGGCTTTTTTCTATATTTTAATTAGACAATCCGAAGTTTAATAAAGAAAATAATTATTAAGCTTTTGTTTTTTATAATTTTTAAATAAATATACAATTGTAGAATTGTCTAACAATTAATAGAGTTTTTCTAGAACTTTTAATCTTTTCCACTGCTGAATGGGAAGCTGATCGAACCATACAATAGCTATATTCTTAGGAGTCTCTTCAAGATAAATAACTACAAATAACTGATAATCAATTATTTTAGTAATTTCCGCACGGTAAATTTCTTTTTTTGAGAAATATGCAACCGACCATAATTTTTGATCTAAATATTCAATTTGAGATATTTGTGCTTGCTTTAAAAAGAAAATAAAACCAATAAATAGAAGAATGACAGCACATAGCCACCATATCGGCGTTAATAACTGATAAAGCAAGATTGCTAAACCCAAACCAACAAAAAGCTGAAATATTACCGAGATACGGCTATATTTCAGCTCAAAATTTAATTCTTTTATCAAAACATTTTAGCCATGTACATACTGTTTTAGTTTATAAATAAATTCACGTAACTCAGTACGTGGAGGTTCAGAAACTTCCATGAACCAATCTAATAAATCTGGATCTTCTTGATCGACTAACTCTGCAAATAATGCTTTTTCTGCTGGATCAGCTTTTAAATAATAGTTTTTTACATACGGGTCAAAATAGACGTCAATTTCTTTTAAGCCGCGGCGTGCTCGATAAATTACTTTACGTTCTTCCAAGGTCATTTCGTCAGACATTTACGTCCCCATCTGTGTTGATAGTGCGCCTAGTTTACCTGATCACATCCTAAAGATCGCTAAAAATATCAAATTGACCAAATTTATCATCTTATCCGCATAATTGAGCATTCATCACATTGTTAGGCATAAAATGCTTACGTATGTTTAGGGCATAACATCACACCTGAACCAAGGAAGAAATACAAATGCAATCTGGTGCCATCCGTCCTATTCCAAATATGTTACCAAGACAATTATTCAATGAAGAACACGAAGCCTTCCGTGAGACAGTGCGTAAATTCTATGAAAAGGAAGTCGTTCCCAATATAGAGAAATATGAAAAACAGCAACATGTTGACCGAGATCTTTGGAATAAAGCTGGAGAATTAGGTCTTCTTTGCACCACAATGCCAGAGGAATATGGTGGCTCTGGGGTAGATCGCCTATACAGTATGATTCTTATTGAAGAACAAGCGTATGCGATGGACTCAAGTACTGGTTTTTCTCTACATTCCGATATTGTTGCTAATTACGTTAATAATTTTGGTAATGAAGAGCAAAAACAAAAATGGTTACCCAAAATGGCAACTGGAGAAGTTGTTACTGCTATTGCAATGACGGAACCAGGCACTGGTTCAGATTTACAAGCGGTAAGAACCACTGCCGTACTTGATGGTGATGAATATGTCATTAATGGTTCCAAAATTTTTATTACAAATGGCTACTTATGCGACATGGCCGTAGTCGTTTGTAAGACTGGTAATAGTGAGAAAGGTTCGGCGAACTTATCCCTAATTATTGTAGAAGCAGATCGTGCTGGTTTCAGTAAAGGTAAACCTCTAAACAAAATTGGTATGAAAGGCCAAGATACCTGCGAATTATTCTTTGATAACGTTCGCGTTCCTAAAGAAAACCTTTTAGGCATGGAAGGTATGGGCTTTATCATGCTCATGAAAGAATTAGCATGGGAACGAATGTTAGTTGCTATCATTTGTCAGGCAGGTGCTGAAGCAGCATTTGCACATACCGTTCAATATACAAAAGATCGTAAGGCGTTTGGTAAACCTATTGGTGCATTTCAAAATACGCGCTTTAAACTTGCGGAACTCAGAACAGAAATCGATTTCTGTCGTACTTATTTAGATCGTTGTATGGAATTACAACTTGAAGAAAAATTGAGTGTCGAAGCTGCAGCTGCTGCTAAATATAAAATTTCTGATATGTTCTCAAAGATTGTAGATGAATGTCTTCAGCTACATGGGGGTTATGGCTATATGCTTGAATATCCAATTGCACGTGCATACATTGATCATCGAGCAAATCGAATTTATGCAGGTACAAATGAAATCATGAAAGAATTAATTTCAAGAACACTTTAATACCTTCATAAGAAAAGGGGCATTACGCCCCTTTTCTTATTTCATACAACTTAAGATACTAATTTTGGTTTACGCTCATTCGCATCAGAACGCTTATGAAAATGAAGAATGCCATCTTCAAATTTTGCATTTTTCAGAGACTTTCTATCTTCCAAATAGTTATTAGTCACCTGCCATGGAGCACGCTTACCTTGTTTAGGAAGTTCATGTGCTGCGCGGTTAATATAACCTGAAGATAGTTTACCCATTACAGTATCTTCTTCCATTACAGTCTTATCACCCGATGGAATCACTTCATCATAACTATTTTTGTCCATATAGTTTAATAAGCGACAAATATATTCGGCAGCGATATCTACTTTAAGTGTCCATGAGGCATTCACATAGCCAATAATCATAGCCATATTCGGTACATCACTTAGCATTATGCCGTTATACAGCATATGTTCAGATGAGTTGATTGGTTTCCCATCAAGAGTCGCCTGAACTCCGCCCATAATCTGAACTTGTAGTCCTGTTGCAGAAACAACGATATCAGCATCAAGATGTTTGCCAGATTTAAGTAAAATACCTTTTTCAGTAAATTTCTCGATCTGATCAGTTTCTACGCTCGCTTTGCCTTCACGTAAAATCTTAAACAAGTCACCATCTGGCACTACACATAAACGCTGATCCCAAGGATTGTATGAAGGCGTAAAATGCTTCATATCAACCTTACCTTTAAGCTGCACTTCAATTGCTTTTAAAAGTAAACGACGTACAGTTTTAGGATGTTTCTGAGACAGCGCATAAATAGCGCGCTGCATACCAATGTTGCGAGCTCGAGTAAATTTATAAGCTGCCTCTTCAGACATAAATTTACGCGTTTTTTCATAGATAAAATCGATAGAAGGAACACTAGCAATATAGGTTGGTGAACGCTGCAACATGGTCACATGACCTGCTCCACCTTTAGCCATTGCTGGTACTAAAGTAATCGCTGTTGCACCACTACCAATAATAATCACTTTTTTGCCTGTGTAATCTAAGTTTTCAGGCCAATGCTGTGGGTGAATAAGCTGCCCTTTAAATGCTTCTTGATTTGAGAAAGAAGGCGCATAGCCCTGATCATAATTATAGTAACCTGTACAACCGACCACAAAGTTAGCAATCCAAGTCTGCTGTTTTTTATTGCTATCTTCGACTACAACCTGCCATTTTTTTGAAGCCGAATCATAATTAGCAGAAAGTACGCGATGACCAAAATGAATTTTTTCTTTTAATTTAAATTCATTAATTACTTCACCTAAATATCCTTTAATAGAAGCACCATCAGCTAATACATTCGCTTTGCACCATGGTTTAAAGTTGAAACCAAAAGTAGACATATCTGAATCTGAACGGATACCAGGATAACGGAAAAGATCCCATGTTCCACCAAAAGACTCTCGACGTTCTAAAATCTCGAATTGTCGTTGTGGTGAATTTTTTGATAAATGGGCAGCGACTCCTATTCCTGAAATACCTGCGCCAATGATTAAAATATCAACTTGCTTTTCCATTTTATTTTTATACCCATTGTTGAGAATATAAGTTTATTAAAACACAATTTTGACAATACACAATGTCAAGTTTGACCGTTTATCTGCTTTTTTATGTCACTTGAGGACATTTTTATAATTTATTTCGTGACTAGAAATAAAAAAGACCGGTATAAAACCGGTCTTTTTTGAATAAAATCAATTATTCAGCTGAAGTGTTTACTTCACGATCTACAAGCTCAACGTAAGCCATCGGTGCTGCATCACCAGCACGGAAGCCCGCTTTAAGAACACGTAGATAACCGCCGTTACGTTCTTTGTAACGAGGGCCGAGTACGGTAAATAATTTACCAACAGTTGCAGCATTACGAGTACGAGCAAATGCTAAACGACGATTTGCTACAGTATCGTTTTTTGCTAGAGTGATTAAAGGCTCAGCAACACGACGTAATTCTTTAGCTTTAGGCACAGTTGTTTTGATCAACTCATGTTCAAATAAAGAATTAGCCAAGTTTTGGAACATCGCTTTACGATGGCTGCTTGTACGGCCTAATTTCACACCACTATTACGATGACGCATGGTGATAGTCCTACTTAATTAACGGCTACGATAGGCAAAACGGTCGTCCATACGAAGACTAGCTGGTGGCCAGTTTTCAAGACGCATACCGAGTTGTAAGCCTTTCGATGCCAAAACATCTTTGATCTCTGTTAACGATTTTTTACCAAGGTTAGGAGTTTTTAACAACTCAACTTCAGTACGTTGAACAAGATCACCAATGTAGTAAATATTTTCTGCTTTCAAACAGTTAGCAGAACGAACAGTAAGCTCTAGATCATCTACTGGGCGAAGCAAGATTGGGTCAACTTCTTCACGAGGCTCTTGAGCAACTGGAGTTTGGTCTTTCTGAAGATCAACAAAAATTGCAATTTGTTGTTGCAAGATTGTTGCCGCTTTACGGATTGCTTCTTCAGGATCAACCGTTCCGTTTGTTTCGAGGTCGATTACCAGTTTATCTAAATCGGTACGTTGTTCTACACGCGCATTTTCAACGGTGTAAGAAACACGTTTAATCGGGCTATAAGAAGCATCTAATTGCAAACGACCAACGGGACGTGTTTCGCCTTCAGGGAAACGAGAATCAGATGTTTCATAACCACGACCTTGAGCAACTTTCAAGCGCATTTTTAATGAGCCTGAAGCACTTAAAGTACCGATTAAATGTTCTGGGTTAACCACTTCAACATTATGAGGTAAACGAAGGTCAGCAGCAGTAATATCGCCAGGACCTTGTTTCTCTAATGTTAAATATGCTTCATTTTGATCGAACAGCTTAATAGACAATCCTTTTAGGTTCAGCAAGAGCTCGACGATGTCCTGCTGCAAGCCTTCTAAAGTACTGTACTCGTGCTCGACACCTTCTATCTCAACTTCAACCACAGCAGCGCCAGGTAAAGAAGACAATAGAATGCGACGTAAAGCATTACCTAGAGTGTGGCCAAAACCACGCTCTAAAGGTTCTAGAATCACTTTTGCCGAGGTCCCGCTTACCGCTTCGACCTTGATCGCTTGCGGAGTTAGAAACTCGTTTGCAGTACGCGTCATTATTGCTACCTCAAGGATTATTTAGAATACAATTCTACAATCAAGCTTTCGTTGATTTCAGCAGGTAAATCAGAACGATCTGGTGCAGCTTTAAACGTACCTTCAAGCTTAGAATGATCAACTTCGATCCAAGCTGGAATACCACGTTGTGCAGCTAACTCAATCGCGTTTTTAATACGCAATTGTTGTTTAGCACCTTCGTGAACCGCAATTACATCACCAGCTTTAACTTGAATAGATGCGATGTTTACGCGACGACCATTCAAAGTAATGCTACGGTGACTTACTAACTGACGAGCTTCTGCACGTGTAGAACCAAAACCCATGCGATAAACAACGTTATCAAGACGGCTTTCAAGCAATTTCAACAAGTTCTCACCTGTTGCGCCTTTAACACGAGCTGCTTCTTTATAGTAGTTACTAAATTGACGTTCTAACACACCGTAAATACGACGGACTTTTTGTTTTTCACGTAATTGTAGTGAATACTCAGATTGCTTACCACCGCGTGCCTGACCATGTTGACCAGGTGCTTTGTTAGCTTTTTTAGTTTTGACGTCAAATGGTTTAACGCCAGATTTAAGTTGCAGGTCTGTCCCTTCGCGGCGAGAGAGTTTGCATTTTGGACCAATATAACGAGCCATGAATGTTTCTCCTTACACGCGACGTTTTTTAGGTGGACGGCAACCGTTGTGAGGAATTGGAGTCACATCGGTAATGCTGTTAATCTTATAACCCACTGCGCCTAATGCACGAACCGCAGACTCACGACCTGGACCAGGACCTTTTACAAGGACATCCAGATTTTTCAAACCGTAATCTAAAGCTGCTTTACCAGCAACTTCAGCAGCTACCTGAGCAGCAAACGGAGTTGATTTACGTGAACCACGGAAGCCTTGTCCACCTGAGGTGGCCCAAGCCAATGCATTACCTTGACGATCAGTAATCGTAACAATGGTGTTATTAAAAGACGCGTGAATGTGTGCAACACCTTCAGAGACGGTACGAGTGACCTTCTTGCGTGTGCGAGTATCTTTAGCCATCTTTTAGCTTCCAGAAATCTTACTTTTTAATCGGTTTGCGCGGACCTTTACGGGTACGTGCGTTAGTTTTGGTGCGTTGACCACGGACAGGCAAGCTGCGACGATGGCGAAGGCCGCGGTAGCAACCCAAATCCATTAAACGTTTAATGTTCATGGAAATTTCGCGACGTAAGTCACCTTCGGTAGGAACCTTAGCAACTTCTGCACGAATCGCATCAAGCTGAGCATCGTCCAACTCACGGATCTTAGTAGTTTCAGTAATACCAACTGTAGCTAAGATATTCTTAGCAGTGTGGCGACCGATACCAAAGATGTAAGTGAGGGAGATAACAGCATGCTTGTTATCCGGAATGTTTACACCGGCAATACGAGCCATTCACTTTCTCCAAAAAGGCAGTAGAGATAATCAACCGCCCCACAAAAATCTTGAGGGGCGGATATTAACCCAATTCGCCTACTGAAATCAACAGGTCTTGATTAGATTAACCTTGACGCTGCTTATGACGAGGTTCTGCGCTACAAATTACGCGAATAACCCCATTACGACGGATAACTTTACAGCTACCACAAATTTTCTTTACAGAAGCTTGTACTTTCATGATGAAACCTCTAAGTGCGCTTATCCCTTAGGATGAGCAGTCGTTTTTCTCATTAATGTTTGATTATCATATTGATGAGATGTTAAATGCGCTTGTAGCTGAGCCATAAAGTCCATAACCACGACAACTACGATCAATAATGAGGTACCACCCAAATAGAATGGAATCCCAAAAGAACTTTGTAGAATCATTGGCATTAAACAAATGACCGTAATATAAATCGCACCAATAAACGTCAAACGATTAAGAATATGATCTAAGTAACGAGCAGTTTGCTCACCTGGGCGAATACCAGGCACATAAGCTCCGCTGCGTTTTAGATTTTCTGATACTTCCTTAGGGCTAAATACTAAAGCCGTATAAAAGTAACAGAAAAAGATAATTAACGCACCAAAGAGCACCAAATACAAAGGCTGTCCAGGCGACAATACTAAAGCTAAATCTTGTAAGCTGCTTTTAATAAAACCAGCATTTGGATCTGCACTTCCCACCCATTGACCAAGACTTGCTGGGAACAAGAGTAAAGAACTTGCAAAAATAGCAGGAATAACACCAGCCATATTAATTTTTAATGGCAAATGCGTCTGCTGTGCTGTAAATATACGACGCCCCTGTTGCTTTTGCGCATAGTTTACTGGAATGCGACGTTGTGCTTTTTCAATAAACACAATAGCTGCCAATACACCTAGAGACAAAAGACCAAAGATTACAAGACCAATCAAACTTGTCTGACCATTATCTACAGAAGAGATAGATTGCATAATTAAATTAGGCAAACCAGCAACAATACCTGCAAAAATAATCATTGAGATACCGTTACCAATACCTCTTTCTGTGATCTGTTCACCTAGCCACATTAGGAACATTGTTCCCGCAACCAAAGAAGTAACAGCTGGTACGTAAAATGCGAGGCCATTTGTCAAAGTAATACCTTGACCAATTAAGCCAGCACACATACCAACAGCCTGAACCACAGCAAGTAGTAATGTACCTTGACGCGTATACTGATTAATTTTACGCTTACCTTGCTCACCTTCCTTTTTCAAGGCTTCAAGTGATGGAATTACAGTAGACATTAACTGCACAATAATTGACGCAGAAATGTACGGCATAATCCCTAAAGCAAGAATAGACATTCGCTCTAAAGCACCGCCAGAAAACATATTGAATAGCCCAAGAATAGTTCCTTGGTTCGCATGAAATAAATTTTCTAACGCAGCATTATTAATGCCTGGTACTGGAATATGCGCTCCTAGTCGAAAGACCAGCAATGCACCGATTAGAAAACTCATCCGGCGAATAATTTCACGGTATTTCACATGAAATGGCTGACCTTTCATCATGTTGACATGACCTGAAGAACTAGGAGACATAGACACTCGAGATTACTCCTCGACTTTACCGCCAGCTGCTTCAATCGCAGCTTTAGCGCCTTTAGTCAATGCAACACCTTGAACAGTGAATGCACGAGTGATTTCACCAGAAAGTACGATACGAGCACGAATTTGGTCACGACGAACAACATTCGCAGCTTTCAAAGTTTCTAGGCTAACGATGTCGCCTTCAACTTTGCTTAACTCAGATAAACGTACTTCAGCAGTTTTTAAAGCGATTTGGCTAGTGAAACCGAATTTAGGTAAACGACGATAAATCGCAGTTTGACCGCCTTCAAAGCCTGGACGAACGCCACCACTTTTACGTGATTTTTGACCTTTGACACCACGGCCACCAGTCTTACCAACGCCAGAACCGATACCACGGCCTAAACGACGGTGTTCACGTTTTGCACCTTCTGCAGGCGCAAGTTCATTTAAACGCAGAGTCATGGCTTATTCCTCTACACTAACCATATAGTAGACTTTGTTGATCATACCGCGGTTAGAAGGCGTATCTTGCACTTCTACAGTATGACCAATACGACGCAGACCTAAACCTTGTAAGCAAAGCTTGTGATTTTTCAAGCGATGTGAAGAAGATTTAGTCTGGGTAACTTTAATCGTTTTCATGATTGATTACCCTTGAATTTCTTCTACTGATTTACCACGTTTCGCAGCGACTTTCTCAGGAGAAGTCATATCACGCAAACCTTTGAAAGTTGCGTTTACTACGTTTGCAGCATTAGTAGAACCATAACATTTAGCAAGTACGTTATGTACACCTGCAGCTTCTAGAACGGCACGCATAGCACCACCAGCGATTACGCCAGTACCTTCAGAAGCAGGTTGCATATATACACGGCTTGCACCATGACGAGCATTCACAGGGTGTTGTAAAGTAGTACCTGCAAGGTCTACAGTAATCATGTTGCGACGTGCAGCTTCAAGTGCTTTAGAAATAGCAGCTGGAACTTCACGAGCTTTACCACGACCAAAACCAACACGACCATTACCATCACCCACAACAGTTAATGCTGTGAAAGAGAAGATACGACCACCCTTAACAACTTTGGCTACACGATCAACGGCAACCAGCTTTTCAACAAGACCTTCGTTTTGTTCAACTTTAGCCATGATTAGAACTCCAAGCCGTTTTCACGAGCAGCATCAGCCAAGGCTTTGATACGACCATGATATTTAAAACCAGAACGGTCAAATGCAACTTTAGTTACACCAGCTGCTTTCGCACGCTCTGCGATTAAAGCGCCTACTTTAGTAGCCGCGTCTACATTACCTGTAGTACCGCTACGTAAAGATGCATCCAAAGTTGAAGCTTGTGCTAAAACTTTGCCACCATCTGCTGAAATAACTTGAGCATAGATGTGACGCGGAGTGCGGTTTACACACAAACGAGTCGCACCCAATGCACGAATGTGCAAGCGTGTGCTTTTCGCACGACGCAAACGGGATTGTTTCTTTTCGTTCATAAGAACCTCGCGCCTTATTTCTTCTTAGCTTCTTTACGAAGAATGACTTCATCCGAATAACGAACACCTTTACCTTTATATGGTTCAGGAGAACGATATGCACGGATTTCTGCCGCTACTTGACCTAACAACTGCTTGTTTGCTGATTTCAAAATGATTTCAGTAGCAGTTGGAGTTTCCGCTGTTACACCTTCAGGTAAAGCGTAGTCAATTGGGTGTGAAAAACCAAGGTTAAGGTTTACAACAGTACCTTTAACCGCAGCTTTATAACCAACACCAACTAGCTGCAACTTACGTTCGAAGCCTTCACTAACCCCTTTTACAAGGTTATTCAATACAGCGCGAGCAGTACCAGCTTGCATCCAAGCATCTTTCGATTCTTTAACTGGAGCAAGTTGAAGTTTACCTTCTTCCTGTTTTAGCTCGACCAGCGCATGCAGGTTGAAAGACAATGTACCTTTGCTGCCTTTCACTTCGACCTGCCGGCCGTTCTGAGTAACTGCTACACCATTAGGTACAGTTACTGGGGCTTTAGCCACACGAGACATGAGGAATCACCTATTAAGAAACAAAAGCAATAACTTCACCACCAACGCCCGCAGCACGTGCAGCGCGATCAGTCATGATGCCTTTGCTTGTAGAAACAATTGCAATACCTAAACCTTGCTTAACGCTTGGAAGTTTATCTTTACCACGGTATTGGCGAAGACCTGGACGGCTTACGCGTTTAACCATTTCGATAACTGGTTTGCCTTCGAAATATTTTAAAGTAATTGTCAAAGTAGATTTTGTCTCTTCTTGAGCAACTTCTACATTTGAAATATAACCTTCTTGTTGAAGTACGTTTGCAATTGCAACTTTCAACTTAGAAGAAGGCATAGAAACAGTTTGTTTCTTAGCCATTTGTGCGTTACGAACACGTGTTAGCATGTCGGCAACGGTATCTTGCATACTCATTTAGTCGCTCCTTACCAGCTTGCCTTAACAACGCCTGGTACATCACCCTGCATTACTGTGTCACGTAATTTGTTACGGCTTAAACCGAACTTACGGAAGTAACCATGAGGACGACCAGTTAAACCACAACGGTTACGAAGACGTACCGGAGATGCATTACGTGGCAATGCTTGTAACTTTAACATCGCTTCGAAACGCTCTTCTTCACTTGCATTTACGTTTGCAATCGTAGCTTTTAATTCAGCACGTTTTGCAGCGTATTTAGCAACTGTTTTTTCGCGTTTCAATTCGCGATTAATCATACCTTTCTTAGCCATATCGACCTCTTATTTGAACGGGAAGCCGAATGCACGCATAAGCGCACGGCCTTCGTCATCGGTGCGAGCAGTCGTAGTAATAGTAATATCCATACCACGAATACGATCAATCTTATCGAAATCGATTTCAGGGAAAACGATTTGCTCTTTCAAACCCATTGAGTAGTTACCACGACCATCAAATGATTTCGAAGAGAAACCACGGAAGTCACGGATACGAGGGATTGCGATTGAGATCAAACGGTCCAAGAATTCGTACATTTGGTCGCCACGTAAAGTAACTTTACAACCAATCGGCCAACCATCACGGATTTTGAAACCAGCGATAGATTTACGAGCAAGTGTAATTACTGGTTTTTGACCAGCAATTAATTGCATGTCGACTACAGCACCATCTAATAATTTCTTATCAGTTGCAGCTGCGCCTACACCCATGTTTAGGGTAATTTTTGTGATGCGTGGAATTTCCATCACGTTCTTAATGCTAAGTTCTTCTTGTAACTTTGCTTTAAGTTCTTCGTTGTAACGTGCTTTAAGTCTGGCCATTGCCTTTTCAACCTATTACTTCGCTACCGCCACTGATTCACCATTTGATTTATAAACGCGAGTTTTCACGCCATCAATCACTTGGTAACCAACACGGTCAGCCTTCTGGGTTGTAGCATTTAAAATTGCCACGTTTGAAATATGAAGCGAAGCTTCTTGAGTAACGATACCGCCTTCAGCGCCAGTTACACGATTCGGCTTTTGATGCTTCTTCACTAAGTTAAGGCCTTCAACCTTAACGCGGTCTTCAGAAACAGACAATACAGTACCCTGTTTGCCTTTTTCTTTACCTGCGATCACGATAACTTGATCGCCTTTTTTAATCTTAGCCATGATTGCCTCTTATAGAACTTCAGGAGCCAATGAAATGATTTTCATGAACTGTTCAGTACGAAGTTCACGAGTCACTGGTCCGAAGATACGAGTAGCAATCGGAGCTTTGTTGTTGTTCAGGATAACTGCAGCATTATCATCAAAACGGATCACAGAACCATCTGGACGACGAATGCCGAATTTAGTACGAACTACAACCGCATTCATCACGTCACCTTTTTTAACACGTGCGCGTGGGATTGCTTCTTTTACAGTAACTTTAATAATGTCGCCAACAGAAGCATAACGACGATGTGAACCACCAAGTACTTTAATACATTGTACGCGGCGAGCACCACTGTTGTCTGCTACGTCGAGCATAGTTTCGGTTTGAATCATTGCCCTACTCCAAAACCGAGCATCACCGGTCACAATTTCGAAAGGCTCAAAGAGTACTCGAAATTGACCGATGATGCAACAAGAACGTCGAATTACTCAGCAGCTGCTTCAACTACTTCCACTAAAGTCCAAGCTTTAGTTTTAGAAATTGGGCGGCTTTCTTTAATGGTCACAACATCGCCAAGCTTAGCAACATTGTTTTCATCATGAGCGTGTAACTTAGTTGAACGGCGAATTGACTTGCCATACAACGGGTGTTGAACGCGGCGTTCGATAAGAACAACAATAGACTTGTCCATTTTGTCGCTTACTACTTTGCCGGTTAACGTGCGGACTGTTTTTTCACTCATTGTCCGTTCCCCTGTTTTTCGGTAAGGAGTGTCTTAATACGAGCAATTGTCTTACGAGCAACTTGCACTTCATGCGATTTACCCAACTGACCAGTTGCTTTCGCCATACGAAGACGGAATTGATTAAGCTGTTGCTCATCAAGCAAAGCTTTCAACTCTTCTACCGATTTTTCACGTAGATCTTTAGTTTTCATTACATTACCGTCCGAGTCACGATAGTGGTTTTAAACGGAAGTTTAGCAGCAGCTAAAGCAAATGCTTCACGCGCTAATTCTTCGTTCACACCTTCAATTTCGTACAGGATCTTACCTGGTTGGATCTGGCAAACCCAGTACTCCACGCTACCCTTACCTTTACCCATACGCACTTCAAGAGGCTTTTGAGTAATTGGTTTATCCGGGAATACGCGAATAAAGATTTTACCACCACGCTTAATACGGCGGCTAATAGTACGACGTGCAGCTTCAATCTGACGAGCAGTCATACGACCACGTTCAGTTGCTTTGATTGCAATCGAACCAAATGATACTGTACTACCACGATGCGCTAGACCAGTATTACGGCCTTTGTGCACCTTACGGAATTTGGTACGTTTAGGTTGCAACATGGATTATTCTCCCTTGTCAGCAGCACGGTCACCGCGACGACCACGACGCTCTTGACCTTCACCACGACCACGACCACGTTTAGCTGGACGATCTTCAGCAGGAGCAGGGTTCATGACTTGTTTCATGCCACCTAAAATCTCGCCACGGAAAATCCAAACTTTAACACCAATCGTACCGTAAGTTGTTTCTGCACGCATAGTTGCATAGTCAATGTCTGCACGTAGCGTATGTAAAGGTACACGACCTTCACGATACCATTCTGTACGAGCAATCTCTGCACCACCTAAACGGCCAGACACTTCAACTTTGATACCTTTAGCACCAGCACGCATAGTGTTTTGAACCGCACGCTTCATAGCACGACGGAACATTACACGCTTTTCTAATTGAGAAGCGATTGCTTCAGCAACTAAACGCGCATCTAAGTCTGGGCGATCAATTTCGTTGATACTTACTTGCGCTGGAACACCCATAATGCTGGTAAGTTCGCGCTGTAATTTCTCAATATCTTCGCCTTTTTTACCGATTACGATACCAGGACGAGCTGTGCTAATAGTTACTTTAGCAGCGCCTGATGGACGTTCGATAAGAATGTTGCTTACCATCGCATTCTTAAGTTTTTTAGTTAAAAACTCACGAACTTGAAGATCTTTAAGCAAGTATTCAGCGTATTGTTTCGGATTCGCATACCAGTTAGCGTTATGACGTTTCACAACACCTAGGCGGATACCGATTGGATGAACCTTCTGACCCATATCAAACCCCTACCTTAACGGTGATGTGACAAGTACGCTTAGTAATACGATCTGCACGGCCTTTAGCACGTGGCATAATACGTTTAAGGCTCATGCCTTCGTCAACGTAAATCGTAGATACTTTAAGATCGTCAACATCTAAACTGTTATTGTGTTCAGCGTTTGCAATCGCAGATTCCAATGCTTTTTTTACTAAAACTGCAGCTTTTTTATTGCTGAAGTTTAAGATATTTAAAGCATGCGCAACAGATTTGCCGCGAATTAGATCTGCAACCAAACGTGCTTTCTGTGCCGAGATAGCGGCACCGCGTAATTTAGCAGTTACTTCCATCATGACACCTATTAACGTTTAGATTTCTTGTCAACACCGTGACCACGATAGGTACGAGTTGGCGCGAATTCACCGAGTTTATGACCAACCATATGCTCAGTAACAATTACTGGAACGTGGTTACGACCATTATGAACAGAAATTGTTAAACCAACAAAATCTGGAAGGATCATCGAACGACGAGACCAAGTTTTAATCGGCTTGCGAGAGTTACTAGCAACAGCCGCTTCAACCTTAGCGAACAAGTGCGCATCGACGAATGGGCCTTTTTTCAGAGAACGAGGCATTAGTCAGATTCCTTTACTTGACGCGACGGTCGCGAATAATCATCTTAGTCGTACGCTTATTGGTACGTGTCTTGTACCCTTTAGCTTTTTGACCCCATGGGCTTACAGGTTGAATACCTTTATTACGCCCTTCACCACCACCGTGCGGGTGATCAATCGGGTTCATCGCCATACCACGTACGGTAGGACGAACACCACGCCAGCGCGAAGCACCAGCTTTACCCAATGAACGAAGGTTATTTTCTTGGTTAGAAACTTCACCAATTACAGCGCGGCATTCAACATGTACTTTACGCATTTCGCCTGAACGAAGACGAATAATTGCGTAAGAACCATCACGACCCAACAACTGAACAGAAGCACCAGCAGAACGCGCTAATTGCGCACCCTTACCAATTTTAAGTTCAACGTTATGAAGTGTAGAACCGATCGGCATATTACGAAGTGGCAAGCAGTTACCTGGACGAATTGGAGCATCGTTACCAGATTGTACTTTATCGCCAGCACGTAAGCCTTTAGGTGCGATGATATAACGACGCTCACCATCAGCATATTTCAACAAAGCAATATGTGCTGTACGGTTTGGATCGTATTCAATACGCTCTACAACAGCTGGGATGCTGTCTTTGTTACGTTTGAAGTCAACGATACGGTAGTGTTGTTTATGACCACCACCAACGTGACGAGTAGTAATGTGACCGTTGTTATTACGACCACCAGTACGTTTTTTAGCTTCAACCAACGGTGCGTAAGGAGCGCCTTTGTGAAGATGGTCATGAACCACTTTCTCTACAAAGCGACGTCCTGGAGACGTTGGCTTACATTTTTGAATCGGCATAATTTTCGTCCTTATTCCGCTGCGCTTTCAGCGGTATCGCCCAAGTCAGCCATTTCAACATCTTGGCCAGCTTTCAGGGTGACGTATGCTTTTTTAACATCAGAACGGCGTCCCAATGTACGACCAAAGCGCTTAGTCTTACCTTTAGTAATAGTTGTGTTAACTTTAACAACTTCTACACCAAAAAGTTTTTCAACTGCTTTTTTGATTTCAAGCTTAGTAGCATTGATGTCTACTTTAAATACTTGAACACCAACAGTATCACCTAATACTTGTGCCTTTTCTGAGAAGACTGGTCCTTTTAGGACTTGATAGATACGTTCGTTGTTCATCCGAGTTCTACCTCAATTTTCTTAGCAGCAGCTACAGACATCACAACTTTATCAAACGCGATCAAGCTTACAGGATCGATTGCAGTTGCATCTACCACATCTACATGCGGAAGGTTGCGTGCTGCAAGATATAAGTTCTCATCTACAGCGTCAGTAACGATTAATGCACGAGCAGCATTTAAGTCGTTAAGCTTAGCAAGCAATTCTTTAGTTTTTGGAGCTGCAACTGCAAACTCTTCAACTAATACAAGACGATCTTGGCGAACAAGTTCAGCTAAGATACATTGCATTGCACCGCGGTACATCTTACGGTTTACTTTTTGAGACCAATCTTGTGGACGAGCAGCAAAAGTTTTACCACCGCCAACCCAGATAGGGCTACGAATAGAACCCGCACGAGCACGACCAGTACCTTTTTGACGGAATGGCTTTTTACCACCGCCAGAAACGTCTGCACGTGATTTCTGAGCACGAGTACCTTGACGACCACCTGCTAAGTAAGCAGTAACAACTTGGTGTACAAGAGCTTCGTTAAATTCACGTCCGAAAGCAACTTCAGACAATTCAACAGCAGAGCCGGAAACAGTTTTCAAATTCACGGTATTTCCCCTCAGGCCTTGATGGTAGGACGTACAATCACGTCACCGCCAGTTGCACCAGGAATTGCACCTTTAACAACTAAAACAGAACGTTCAGCGTCAATAGATACGATTTCAAGACCTTGTACTGTTACGCGTTCGTCACCTAAGTGACCAGCCATTTTCTTGCCTTTGAACACGCGTCCAGGAGTCTGGTTTTGACCTGTAGAACCTAATACACGGTGAGAAACTGAGTTACCGTGAGTAGCGTCTTGAGTACGGAAGTTCCAACGTTTAACACCACCTTGGAAACCTTTACCTTTTGATTGACCAGTTACGTCAACAATTTGACCAACTGCGAACAAATCAACGCCAATAGTACCGCCAACTTCACGGCCTTCAAGCTCAGCTTCAGTAACACGGAACTCTTTAACTAAACGACCAGCAGCAACACCAGCTTTCGCGAAGTGACCTTTCTGAGCGCTAGTTACGCGAGATTCGCGACGTTCACCAGTAGTTACTTGAACAGCTTGATAACCATCAGTTTCAAGTGTTTTGATTTGCGTAATGCGGTTTGGATCGACTTCGATGACTGTAACAGGTACAGAAACACCTGCATCTGTAAAGATGCGAGTCATACCACATTTGCGACCGACTAAACCAATAGCCATGTGCATAAACCTCTAAAAAAGCGGCCTAATTAACTTAGAAGTTAATCAACCGAAAGCCTTAACCCAAAGCGATCTGAACATCAACACCAGCCGCAAGATCTAATTTCATCAATGCATCAACAGTTTTATCTGTAGGTTGAACGATGTCGATCAAACGTTTATAGGTGCGGATTTCGTACTGGTCACGCGCATCTTTGTTAACGTGCGGTGAAGTAAGAACGTTGAAGCGTTCGATGCGAGTAGGCATCGGAATTGGACCACAAACTTGTGCGCCAGTACGCTTAGCGGTTTCTACGATCTCTTGAGCAGATTGATCAATCAGACGATGATCAAAAGACTTCAAACGGATACGAATTCTCTGGTTAGACATACCAGTAAACTCCAAGCCAAACATATAAAGAATCACCCTTGACGCATCTCACCCACTGGTAAGTGTCAAAGGCAGTGAAAATCACTAAGGTCATGATCGATGCCACGACTGTAATGCACATTTACTACTTTCTTCGCAGTAAATGCCCCTCCTTTTGAGGGTCGCCCATTATAACGATTGTTTAAGTCTTATGCAATTCTCTTTTTCTATTTTTTGTTCAAAACACACTTTAACCTAGTATTCTCAACTCACTCTAGGCATTTATGACAAATTCAATCGCTTTATTTAAGAGTTGATTACCTTGTTCAAATTTTTGTGCTTCTGAATATTGTAGTTCACTCACAGGCTGCACATATTCTCCATTAAAAATAGATAGCTCTTCTTCATTTTCAAGTAAGAGTTCTAAAGCTGCCGGTGTCATTTCTGGATGAAATTGAAAGCCCAGTACATTTTTTCCAATTTGATACATCTGATTACGACAAGCTATATTCTCGGCTAAGTGTATGGCACCTTTGGGTATTTCAAATGTTTCGCTATGCCACTGCATCACCTTTATCTTTTCAGGCAATGGGAAACTGTCTTGAGGTAAATTTGCCACCCTCTGAACTGTCGACCAGCCAAGTTCCTGATAGCGGTTTCGACTGACTGCGGCGCCTAGTGCATTAGCAATTAGCTGCCCACCCAAACAGAGACCTATAGCAGGCTTTCCTGCTGCTAAATAACGACGCAACCATCTTTTCTCTATCTTAAGCCATGGATAATTCGCTTCATCATTTACACTCATGGTGCCACCCATGACTAATAATAAGTCAACCTCATCAATTTGTGGTAAAGCTTCTATTTCAAGTGACCGATCAACCGGAAGTGCAAAAAACTCCGTAGAACTAATAGTCGCGTGGTGAGCTTTTAAAAATGAATAACAACTCCCAAAACCCTCACCCGCGATATGTTGAAAATAATGAACTCTTAAATGCGACTTCATGCGCTTAAACCTATTGTTGTTAGAATGTTGTAGTGGTCTTTGCAAAAATAAAGCCAAGTTTTTGTTTTATAGGTCTACTGTAACGAAACCTCTTACAAAACTTTATAAATCTAGCGAAGAGGTTAAATTTCTCTTAATCTAACTTTATCATTTAAAACATAACGCACTATGAAAAAGCATAACGATTTCCAGACTCGCCTCATTCATGCCCCAAGAAAGGCTCCGCAATTCATTGAAACAGTGCAACCTCCCTTATTTCGCGCATCAACCATTATTTTCAAATCAACTTCGCACCTTTTTGATCGCCACTGGACTGACGAATATGACTATAGCTATGGAACACATGGCACCCCCACTACCTTCACCCTAGGCGACAATATTGCGCAAATTGAAGGTGGTTTGCATTGTTTGCTTGCACCGAGTGGCCTATCCGCAATTAATATTGTGAATTCAGCATTTTTAAGCACTAATGATGAAGTATGGGTCCCAGACAATATATATGGACCAAATCTAGAACACTTAACCTATCTACAAAGTCAATATGGCATTATTGTTAAAGTATATAACCCCATTGACGCTGCAAGTTTTCAACCCACCGAAAGAAGTAAACTATTATGGTTAGAAGCTGCAGGTTCAGTTACTTTAGAATTCCCTGACCTTAAAAATCTAGTCAAAAAAGCTAAAAAACATGGTGTATTGACTGCTCTAGATAACACTTGGGGAGCTGGGCTTGCGTTTAATGCTTTTAATTTTTCTGATGAACATCTATCTATCGATTTAACCGTTCACGCACTCACCAAATATCCAAGTGGTGGTGGTGATATCTTAATGGGTAGCATTGTAACTCGTGATGAGAAGCTTCATCATCGCCTATTCCGTACCCACGCCATTTTAGGTATTGCAGTTTCAGGAGATGATGCGGCTCAAGTTCAGCGCAGTCTTGCTCATATGTCTTTACGCTATGAACAACAATCAGCCAATGCTCAAACTTTACTTAAGTGGCTAAAGGACCAACGCCAATTTGCACAAGTTCTACACCCAAGTGATAAATCCTCACCAGGCCATCAATATTGGCAAGAAATCTGCATAGACGGTCAAAGTGCTGGCTTAGTGAGTGTTATTTTTAAACATGAATATGACATTACAGCAGTACGTCGTTTCTGCGATGCATTAGAGTTATTTAAACTCGGCTTTAGCTGGGGTGGACCCGTTAGCCTGATTATGCTTTATGATTTAAAAATGATGAGAAAACTTGAGAATACACATTTACAACAAGGTTTATTGGTTCGATTCTGTATAGGACTAGAAGATCCGCAAGATTTGATACAAGATATCGAAAATGCACTGAAACAACTGTAAAACGACAACATCATAGTGACTCAAACCATAGGATAAAAATATATGGGTACACCGATTGTTATTGCTAAAAATATTAATGACACATCAAAAGAAATTGTTTTACTTCCCCAGTTTGCTAACCGTCATGGACTTATTGCAGGCGCCACAGGTACAGGTAAAACAGTTACGTTAAAAGTTCTAGCAGAGAGTTTCTCTCGAATCGGTGTGCCGGTATTTCTTGCCGATGCTAAAGGCGATGTTTCGAGTCTCGCAAAAGCTGGTGAAGCTTCGGATAAATTTAATGAACGCTTAAAACTTTTACAAATTGATAGTGTTCCATTCGCAGCGAACCCAGTTGTTTTTTGGGATTTATTTGGTCAGCAAGGCCATCCTATTCGAACCACTATTTCTGAAATTGGGCCAATTTTATTGGCTCGCATGCTCAATTTAAACGATACCCAAGAAGGTGTTTTATCCGCTGTATTCCGCATTGCAGATGACCAAGGTCTACTATTAGTCGACTTTAAAGACTTAAAAGCCATGATTACGTTTGTTAGCGAACATGCAGCCGAATTTAAAGCTGAATATGGCAATTTATCTCCAGCCAGCCTAGGTGCCATTCAGCGCAACTTACTCGCTCTTGCCGATCAAGGTGGGGAGCAATTTTTTGGGGAACCAGCTTTAAATATTCTGGATTTTATCCAAACCGATGCAAACGAACACGGCTATATCAATATTCTTGCTGCCGACAAGCTCATGAATACGCCTAAGTTATATGCCACTTTCCTCTTATGGATGCTTTCAGAGCTATTTGAACAGCTACCAGAAGTCGGTGATATGGATAAGCCTAAACTCGTGTTTTTCTTTGATGAAGCTCACTTGTTATTTGATAATGCCAGCCAAGCTCTACAAGACAAGATTGAACAAGTGGTACGTTTAATTCGTTCTAAAGGAGTAGGTATCTATTTCATTACCCAAAATCCACTCGACTTACCCGAAAGCGTTCTTGGTCAACTTGGTAATCGCGTTCAACATGCATTACGTGCATTCACCCCTAAAGATCAAAAAGCTGTAAAAACCGCAGCAGACACTTTCCGTGCTAATCCAGAGTTTAAAGTTGATGAAGCTATTACCCAACTTGGTGTTGGTGAGGCATTAATTAGCTGTCTAGATGAACAAGGAACTCCACAGATTGTAGAACGTGGCTGGGTCATGCCGCCCTACTCTTCATTTACACCGATCACTCCAGAAGAGCGTCAGACTTTAAACTCGCAAAGTATTATTGCTGGGGTTTATGAACAAGCTGTAGATCGTGATAGCGCCTATGAAATGCTACAGAATAAAGTTGCTGAACGAGAACAACAGCAGCAAGACGCCGAACTTGCAAAACAACAAGCTAAAGAACAAGAAACTTTAGCAAAACAGCAAGCTAAAGAGCAGGAACGTTTGGCACGTGAACAATTAAAAGAGGAAGAAAGAGCAGCCCGTGAACGAGCTAAACTCACACAAGACATTGTTGGAACTTTTGCTAAAAGTGCTGCACGCAGTTTAGGAGGAAGTACTGGCCAAAAACTCGTAAGAGGCTTACTTGGCTCTTTATTTGGTAAATAAAAATATTAAAAAAATTGCGTTAATTTTAGGGGATTTTATATCCCCTAATTTTTTTATGGTTTTTTATAAAAAAGTTATTGCCATTAATTTTTTAAAGATGTATTTTAAATACATCTTATATAGACAGATAATTAAGGTCTAGTCATGACTCCACAACAAATTGAGCTTGTTAAATCTACTGTACCGGTTTTACGTGAACACGGCGTTACGCTGACCACATACTTTTATAAGCGCATGCTTAATAACAATCCCGAATTAAAAAATGTTTTTAATTTAGATGACCAAACCAGCTTACGTCAGCCACGTGCTCTTGCAGCTGCTGTGCTTGCTTATGCAGAAAATATTGAGAACCCCACTGTTCTAGCTAAAGCTGTTGAACGTATCACCACTAAACACGTGAGCTTAGATATCCAACCAGACCAATATGCAATTGTTGGAGACAACTTGCTTCATTCAATTAGTGAAGTACTCAACGTGCCATTCGAATCAGAGCTTATCGAAGCTTGGAAGCAAGCATACTTACAGTTGGCTGATATCTTGATTGGTGTTGAAAAACAAAAATATGAACAACTTGAAAGCTTAAAAGGTGGATGGGCTGGCTGGCGTTCATTTGAAATTACTCAAATTGATCCTTTGGAATCTGGCAAACGCTTCACTTTAAAAGCAACTGACCATGAAGACGTACTGACTAGCCCAGCAAATGCCTTTATTTCAGTTAAAGTACAAGTTCCCGAACAACAACTTGAACAACCGAAAGCGTTTAAATTTACTGAAGCTCAAGAAGATAACTCATATCATTTTGAAGTGCAGCCTGAAGAAAATCATACTGAGTTTTCGGTTGCTAATATTTTACTTGAGCATTATAGAGTGGGTGATCAAGTACAGGTTTCAGCTCCTTTAACGCTGTAATGTAAAAACCTCTTGCCTGAAAGTTTTCTTATTTAGACTTTCAGGCTAAGATGATCATCCTTTTAATCTCTTCCATTTTTGGTGATCATGCAGCTTAATAAATTTACCGATTATGCATTACGACTCTTAATGTATGTTGCACGCCCAAGTGATGCACCCTACACGATTGCAGAAATCGCGAAAGATTTGCATGTTTCACAAAACCATCTAGTTAAAGTTGTTCACTTCATGGGCAAGCAGGAATGGATTATTACCATTCGTGGAAAAGGCGGAGGAATTCGCTTAAATCCAGATGCACTTAACTCAAATTTAGGTTCAATCGTTCGGATATTACAGGGCGACAATCAAATCGTTGAATGTAATACGCCACCTTGCGTATTACGCAGTCACTGTGGTTTAAAAGGTATTTTAGATCAGGCTTTAGAAAGCTTTTATCAAAGCCTAGATCAATACACACTCGGAGAAGTTTTGCAGCAATCAAAATCCGCTCCTGCCAACTCCCCTATTGCATTTTTACAGATCTAACATCTATTGCTTTTAATAACTAGATTTATTGAAAATTAGCAAGAATACCCAAGCTCCTTTATACTAGGCGCGAGCCCTCTCATTTAAAAAGTTATTTTTTATGCGTCGTAGTGAAAAATCGAAAGACACCAAAGCCAGACTCGCACCCAAGCAAAAGATCAGCTATGAAAAGAAACCAGATCCAGCGATCACAGCATATGCTGTGCAATCACTCAACTGGTTACGCCAAGCTGAGTTTCTAATGAGTGCACCTAAATTGGCACTTTGTGTTGAAGATAGTGGCTACGAGATCGCTTTTGCAGGACGCTCAAATGCCGGCAAGTCTAGTGCTATCAATGCATTAACCAACAAAAAACAGCTAGCACGTGCCTCTAAAAAACCCGGCCGTACTCAAATGATTAACTTCTTTAGTCTAGGCAACCCCGATCAACGTTTAGTCGATCTTCCTGGCTATGGCTATGCAGCCGTACCTGAAGATATGAAACGAGTATGGCAAAAAGAATTAGAAAATTATCTAATCCATCGTAAAAGCTTACAAGGTTTAGTATTACTGATGGATATTCGCCATCCATTACAGCATTTCGACATGATGATGCTAGAGTGGGCTTATTCACGTCATCTATTTGTTCATATCCTTCTAACAAAAGCGGACAAGCTTAATCGTGGTCCTGCAAACAAAGTGCTATTAGAAGTTAAGCAACAACTGAAAAAAATGAAGCTTGATTTCTCGATTCAACTTTTCTCATCACTTAACAAATTAGGTTTAGAAGAGCTAGCAAGTGTTATGGCTGGACGCCTGCATTTTACGCTTGATCAAGAACCAGAATTTGACGTTAACGCGATCCCTGAAGCAAGCGATGAGGATGCTGAAGAGTAAATCGTCAAAACAGATACGATTTCTTTATTAAATTTATTTTCAAATTGGCCCCTATTGCTAAACACAAATGTAGGGGCTTTTTTTATACTCGTTATAACTTCATCGAGTTAAAAATCAGGACTAAATGATGAAATTGTTATCTTTTTTGAAGAACAAAGCTTTAGGTTCTTCTATTGACTATAAAATTCTTCCACGTAAAGTAAAATTTGACTGGAAAGACACCCCTGTTGACTGGATTCCAAATCAGCCTTTCGCAAGTTATTTTATTAATGAAATTAATAATATCTTGCCTGCCGGAGAATTCTGGTTCTGCCGTTTGTACAACAAGGTTTTACCTCAAATTAAAGACGAAAAACTTAAACAGGATGTCCAAGCATTTATCCGTCAGGAAGCTATGCACGCCAACGCCCATACTTCTGCTAATAAAGAATATTTAAGTGCACGTAATATTGATATCCAGCGAAATCTGGACATTATGAATTATCT
Source organism: Acinetobacter geminorum (assembly GCF_013009345.1). GTDB lineage: Bacteria > Pseudomonadota > Gammaproteobacteria > Pseudomonadales > Moraxellaceae > Acinetobacter > Acinetobacter geminorum. The sequence continues at coordinate 26,114 of NZ_JABELE010000012.1, forward strand.
ATTTACTACTGCCTTAGCAGATAAACCTTTCGACAAAGAAGTTCCTCAATTTCTACAAGAGCAATGGGACCTTTTTCGTTTAGGCGTTATTGCAACTGTTGAACATATGACCTGTGTGTTGGGTAAATATGCACTCTATAACAAGCGCTGGGAAGAATTAGGCGCTGACCCTGAAATGGTCGATCTGGTTAAATGGCACGGTTCAGAAGAAATTGAACACCGTACCGTTGCTTTTGATTTATATCGTCATCTTGGTGGTGGTTATATTCCACGCTACTATTTAAGCCTCGCAGTGATTGTACTAGTGCTTGGATTATGGGTAGATGGCGCTGCACATATTATGAAACAAGATCCACGTTTTGCAGATGCGGCTAAATCTAGATTTTTCCCAGTATGGGTTGCAGTAGAATGGTATAAAATTAGCCGAAAAGATAATCAGGTTTTACCAAATCCAATCTGGCTTATTGCCCAACAAATTGATTACCTCATGCCTTGGTATGATCCAGTAAAAGAAGGTAGCACTGAAGATGCAGTAAGTTATTTATCTCAATCTCCAGCAGCCAAAAGAGCTGAATTACAAGCGGCTTAAAAATAAAAAAGCAGGATTTTAAATCCTGCTTTTTTATTTAGGAGATTAGACACTGATATCTTTATCTTTTGTATAACGGTCAACAACCACGCTAATCATCATATCACCCTGCACATTTACCACTGTTCTTACTGTATCTAATAGACGGTCAATCGGAAGTAAAATTGCAATTGCTTCAGCCGGTAAACCTACAGACTGTAAAACCATAATCATGGTAACCATACCAGCACTCGGAATTCCAGGTGCCCCTAGTGATGCAATCATTGCTGTTAAACACACAATAATTTGTTGTGTCAGGTTTAAGTCTAGCCCCACCAAATTTGCGACAAACAATGCAGCTGCTGCTTCATATAGTGCGGTACCATCCATATTAAGCTGCGTACCTAAAGGAATCACAAAACCAGCTGTTTGTGGACGAACACCTAAGTTTTCCTGTGCGCATTTCATACTAAGTGGCATCGTGGCAGAACTAGAGCTGGTTGCAAATGCTGTTATTAGCGCTGTACGGGTTCCTTTCAAAAAAGTCCAAGGACTCATGCGGCCAAAAATCCAAAGTAGTAATGGTAAAACAACAGCACCATGAAAAATGGTAGTTCCCGTTACTACAACAGCAAACTCAGCCAAACGACTAAGTATCGAAATATCTTCCGTTGCCATTAACTTTGCTAATAAAGCAAAAATACCCAAAGGTGCGAGCTTCATTACCCAGCCGACTAGCATCATCATCATTTCAAAAAATTGATGACTCAATACGCGAATACTTTTAAAACGCTCACCGCCATGGACTAAAGCAACACCAACAAATAGTGCAAACACCACAACAGCTAAAACGTTACCATCGCTAAATGCTTTAAATGGATTAATTAATGTATTTTGAATAAAATTAGTGAAAAAACTTGCAGGATTTAAACTATCTGGTGCCTGATAGTTTTGCATAGACGTTTGGAAAATAGAGATATCTATACCACGCCCTACTTCAAATAGATGAGCACAACTTATACCTAAAATTAAAGCCAATGTTGTTGTGGTCAAACAACATAAAAAGGTAATTTTCCAGACTGGACCTAACTGCCCTCCCGCCTGCAAATTAGAGACACCCACAACAATCGAGCTAAAAATCAAAGGCACCAACAACATTTTAAGCAGCCCAATAAAGACACTACTTAATATGCCTAACCCATATAAACTATGTTTTACAAACGCAGTATCGGGATACAACGTTAATATAAAACCAAAGGCTAAGCCTAAAATGGCCGCAATAAGAATTTGTGTGTTTAAGTTCATATCAGCATTATTTTTTTCAGTTGGCAATCCTTTTGCAAATATGACATGAGCTCGCTATTCATACGAGCAATTTTTTGTCACATCGTTTCAATTAAAAATAAAAAAGCCATCTGATGAGATGGCTTTATAAATAAGTTTATTGCGTTTCAATTTCCCGCAAACGAATTAAACCCTCTTGTACGGTACTGCATACCAACTGACCATTTTGCCACATACGTCCAAAGTTTAAACCGCGAGAAGCTGCGCTGACTGTTGCTTCCATATCGTAAAGCATCCATTCGTCAGCACGCAGCGGGCGATGGAAATAAATTGCATGATCAATACTTGCACACTGCAAACTTGGAGAAATATAGCTTAAACCATGCGGTCTTAAAGCGGTTGTCATTAAGGTAAAGTCTGAATAAAACGCAACAATCGCTTGATGTAGAGCAATATCATCTAATTGTTTTGGAATACGGTCATGTGTGCGGATATAGTGCGCATTATACGGCGCTTCAGGTTGAGGCTGAAACGGATTTACTGGATCAATTGGGCGGATTTCTACATGGCGCTCACGCATGAAACTAGCACGAACATTTTCAGGTACGAAGTTTAAAATACCTTCTTTGAGCTCATTTTCAGATTTAAGAGTCTCTGGTGCTGGATATTCTGGTTCTTGATGTTGATAGTTCAAGCCTTCTTCGGGGTTAGCAAAAGAAACCATCGCCGAAAAGATAACTCGTCCATGCTGAATTGCACGAACCTGACGACTTACGAAACTCTTCCCATCACGTAAACGGTCTACTTCATAAATAATTGGGGCATTAATATCGCCGCCATATAAAAAATATGCATGCAAAGAATGCGCTGGACGATCGGTTGTATAAGATGCCGCACGTAAAGCCTGACCCAAAACCTGCCCACCAAAGACACGTTTACCGACAAGATTACGGCTTATGCCACGGTAAATATTTTCTTCCAACTTTTCTAAAGTAAGAAGATCGACTAGTTCTTGGGTTAACGCATTCATGAGAGATACCTTCATATTTCAGGTAAAAAATCGTATTAAAGTACAGATGTGTAGAATCTATTGTGCCATAAAAAACTATTTGAACATGGAACAATCAGTCAACTTCTGATGAAGATTGCTCATATAACAGCTAAAAATACGATTTTTAACGATAAAATATGCCAAAAGCATTATAATTTATAAGAAAGTAGCATATTGTTTTTTTTAATAAATGCCGCAAAATAATTACCCTCTGCATTTGGTGCTGGGATTTGTCTTTAAGAAGTAGGAGTTCTTATGTCCAAGAGTGGGTTTGGTCAAATGTATCGTCGGCTTTCGAGTAAACTACTTGACCTCGTGGTAACACCACATGTTCTTGGGGAAGTTCCTACTGAACCAGTATCAGAAACAACAGAAACAGAAGCAAAAACTGACCGCCAAAAAGTGGTTTGTTACGTCTTACAAAACCACTCTCGAAGCAATGCTCTGGTGGTTGATGGAGAAACGCGTCGTTTAAATTTAAAACCTGCGTTAGACCCACTCATTGTAGGTACTCATCAGGAAAAAGCATCAGTTTTATTTTTACAGCACAATGATGAAAATAATTTACTGAATCCGCCTCCTCATGCTTTTCCACCACGCTTATTAAAACTGATTGAAGTTTTACAAGAAAATCCTGAACTCGATATAGAGCTTGTTCCGGTTACAGTTTTATGGGGCCGTTCGCCAGATAAAGAAGATTCTTGGTTTAAATTATTATTTTCAGATACATGGGCAACACCAAGCACAGTTAAGCAGCTGGTTAATATTGGTTTGCATGGCCGTCAGTCTTATTTAGAGTTTCATGAACCACAATCGCTACGTGAATTGGTTGAATATGCACAGCAGCATTATCCAAATCTTTCACCAGCAACTTATATTGTGAGTACATTAAATGATTATTTAGACCGTCAGCGTGAAGTCGTGTTAGGCCCCGATTTGTCAGATCGCCGCAATGTCATGCAATCGGTTGTTAAATCTCGTGATGTGCAAGAAGCAATCCGCCGTGAAAGTATTCGCGGAAAAGTGAGCATGCTTGAAGCTGAACGCCGTGCGATTGGCTATGTGAATGAAATCGTATCGGATTATTCACACTCAGCAGTGCGCTTTGCCGATCTTGCTTTAACGCGCTTATGGACCCAGCTTTATGACGGTGTAGAAGTGCATAACTTCAGCACTGTTCGTGAACTGGCAAAAGATTATGAAGTGGTTTATACACCTTGCCACCGCAGTCACATTGACTATTTATTATTATCCTATGTGATTTATAAACGTGGCTTAATGGTTCCGTATATTGCTGCGGGTGACAACTTAAATCTACCATTTGTAGGGCAACTTTTACGTGGTGGCGGTGCATTCTTCATTCGCCGCTCTTTCCGTGGAAATGGACTCTACACTACTGTATTTAAAGAATATCTATATAGTATTTTGTCACGCAACACGCCACTTGAATACTTTATTGAAGGTGGACGCTCACGTACTGGACGCTTATTACCACCTAAAACCGGTATGCTTGCCATGACAGTTCACAGCCATTTACGTGGCCGTGCTAAACCGATCGTTTTCTTACCAACTTATATTGGTTATGAACGACTCATGGAAGGTTCAACTTACGTAGGCGAAATGCAAGGTAAGCCAAAAGAAGCCGAATCTATTTTTGGTATTGTGAAAACCTTACGAAAAATTGAACGTATTTTTGGTAAAGTCCACGTGAACTTTGGTGAACCTGTTTTCCTTGATGATCTGCTTAAGCAACATAATGCAGAAAATGTTTACATCGAGAAAAATGACGACCCAATTCCTCAAGCTGTTTCAGATGCAGTAAATAGCTCTGCACATGCAATTTTAGAAAATATTAACCGAGCTGTGGTGATTAACCCCGTCTCTTTACTTTCTATTATTTTGCTTGCAACTCCAAAGCATACGCTTGATGAAGAAATTTGTATTAAGCAACTTGAAGCTTACCGCAACTTGGCATCAAACTTCCCATATGACCAACGTATGGAAGTAACACCACTTTCTGGTAAAGAAATTATTGCGTATGGTTTAAAGCTTAAACTCATTAAACGCGTTCAGCATGCACTGGGCGATATTATTGCGATTGAAGATAACCAAGCTGTTCTTCTGACTTACTTCCGTAATAATATCTTGCACGCCTTTGTTTTACCTTCTCTAGTAGCATCACTTGTTGAACACAATGGGAAAATCAGTCGTTCAGATTTAACTAATGTCATCTATACGCTCTATCCATTCTTGAAAGCTGAGTTATTCCTTAAATGGAAGAGTAGCGAGCTTAAAGCACAAGTTGAGCAATATGCAGATGCTCTAGTTCAATCTAACCTTATTCAACAAGACGATGAGGGTAACTTGATTAGCTCTGCGCCAAATACAGAAGAGCATAATCAACTTGTCGTTTTAGCAACACCAGTTAAGCAAAGTCTTGAGCGTTACTACATGACGCTTGCGCTCATTACCCAACGTGGTTCAGGCAATATTTCTGCTAAACAAGTTGAAGAATTAAGTCATTTACTCGGACAACGTTTATCAGTTCTATATGAATTTAATTCGCCAGAGTTCTTCGATAAAGCTTTATTCCAAAGCTTCTTAAAAGTACTTACACAACAAAATTACATTCGTACCAACGACCAAGGCCAAATTGAGTTTGATGATAATTTCCGTCAAATGGCTGCTGGCGCACAGTTGGTGCTTGATGAAGTAACCTTGCAAATGTTGCAGCACATCACCACCTTTACTGACGAAGAATTGAAAGATGCTCTTGAAGCAATGGCATCTCAACAAGCTAAACGCCGTTTAAAACGTAAAAAAGCTTAAAGTCTTTAGTCAAAATAAAAGGTAACTTCGGTTGCCTTTTATTTTATTAGCGAATTGGACATTCAAAATAACGTGGATCGTCCATACAACGTAAGCGCTTCATAAGCTGAACAAAATAAGCATCGTAGTAGCCTGAAAGAACATACTGATTACGTATTTTGGCAACCATTACATCATAACTTTGCTTTTCATAAAAAGAGACATCCACCCAATAATAAGCAGGTAAATGATTCTCCCATTGTGTCGCACGATTCGTCAGCAATTGGCTATTATGGACAAACCATCCTCGGATTTTTCGGCCAAAATTAGCAGGATAAGCTTGCGGTTTAATAATTAAATTGACACCGAAATATGCCAAAGGAAAATTGATGACTTGAGTATCTGATCCAAATTCTTTTTGTAAGTTATATGGCAACAACCCATACACTGGTGCAGGAACAATATCGATTTTATTTTGCTTAAACTGCGCAATCGCGTTTGATAAATCAACATAAACTGGCTGAGCACCTACACTTCGTACCAATGCTTGTTGTGGTGGATTATTAGGTAGCACCCCAATACGTTGATTTCTTAATTGAGCGACTCTAGAGAGCTTCTTATTTTTTAGAACCATGTAAGCAGTTCCAATTGGAATCATTCCTACAGCTTCATAATTCTTAGAGACCAGCCTTTTCTCAATTGTAGGGTGATTTAAAAGCTGCAAAAAGCTTTTGGCCGTACGATTATTAGGAATAAGCCCTATACCTGCGGTACTTCCCATAAACTGGTTATAACGATAAGTATTGAAATTGGATGCAGCTAAACCTGAACATTTCCCATCATCAAAAGCTTGTATGGCCTGCTGTTCTTTTTGATAGGTAACAACTTTAAATTTGACTTGATATTGCTGGGCATATAGCCGAATGTCATTTAAACGGCGAGTAATATCCCCTTGGGACCCGATAGGATCATAGGCACACCACACCTGATCATCAGCCCAACTCGCAGCAGCTGTTACGCTCAAAATAAGAGCTAAACAAATTTTTTTCACTTTCAACCTTTTTATCTTTATCGGCAATTTGACTGCCTCATCAGGTATTTATGTTCTTATTTAAAGTTTAATCAAAATTTCATTTAGTGCTATGAACATTTAAACATAATAAATAGTCATTAAAGCAAATCGGATGTTCTAACTGAAAACCTGTTGTAGATAAATGTTTTGCATAAATTCTTTTACCTGAAATTTGGTTTGATTCTAAAGTTAATTCTGGCAATCCCAATTGTTTTTGAAACCACACTATAACTTCATGCAAAGGTAATGGCTGATTATTAGTCACAATATAGCTTGCTTGATGACTTTCGTAATCAGCCATAAAAGCCAAAAATCTTGCTAAATCATCAATATGTATTCGATTGCTATAATGTATATTTGGATAACTTTGATGATTTTCAGCCATTTTCTTTAAGCGGGCAATGGAAGTTCCATAAATACCTGTAGGACGAACAATTACAGATTGAGTTGGATAATATTTTTGCCAGAGTAACTCCATATTACGCAATATGTGGCCTTGAGCATCATTTGGATGAATTTCACTAAAATCATCAATGATCTCCCCTGCATTTTCACCATATACCCGCGTAGAAGAGACAACAATTATTTTTTTTACTGGATGTATTTTTAATGCATCTCGAATCGGTTCAATACTATCTACATAAGTATGTTGGTAGCCCTCAACCGTACTCTCATTTGGAGAAAGTAAAATATATACGACATCTACAGGTTCAATTTTACTTAAATCGAGCGAAAAAATATCCTGAACAAGATGTGTTGCGTAACTATCCGTTTTTACACTACGGCTGATTGTGGTAATTTGATGTTCTTTCTCAAATAGTTGTTTAGCAACACGCTGAGATGTTTTACCATAACCGATAAATAATATATGCATAGAAAACTCGTTGAGGGGACATGACTTCAGTCCATCAGTTACAAGGCGTTGGATCGGCTTCAGCAGCCCTGCTAGAAAAACTAAATATTTTTACCACAGATGATTTACTGTTTCATCTGCCACGTGATTATGAAGACCGCAGTACGATTATTCCAATGAATCAACTTGTGGTTGGACGGAGCTATTTACTCGAAGGAGAAGTCAAATCAATTGATTTCCCTCCGGGAAAACGAAAATCTATGGCAGCCTTGGTGCAAGATGAATTCGGTAAAGTCACCTTACGCTTTTATCATATTTATAAAAACCTGACTGATAAAATAAAACCCGGTCTTCGCTTACGTATTTTTGGTGAAGTCCGCGTAGGTGCTCGTGGCCTTGAGATGTATCATCCTGAAATTCAGCTCATTCATGAACATACGCCTCTACCAGAAACTCAGCTTACAGCAATTTACCCAAGTACGGATGGGTTAACTCAACCCAAATTACGCGAATACGTTAAACAAGCTTTACAACATCATAGCGACGCCTTACCAGAACTACTCCCAAAACAATATACCAATGGCTACGCGCTTAAAGAGGCTTTGTATTACATTCATGAGCCTCCCGTGGATGCCAACATGCTGCAATTGGCTCAAGGCTCGCACCCTGCACAGCAAAGGCTTATTTTTGAAGAGCTAGTTGCACACCAAATTAGTTTACTTAATCGACGTGCTTATATTCGTCAAATTGCGTCACCTGCATTTTCAAGCAGTAAAGTATTAGCTAAAAAACTATTAGAAGCTTTACCATTTCAAATGACCAATGCACAAAAACGTGTATCTAAAGAAATTTTAAATGACTTAAAACAACACCAACCTATGCTACGCCTAGTACAAGGCGACGTAGGTGCTGGAAAGACCCTTGTTGCAGCTGTAGCCGCTTGTCATGCTTTAGAAGCAGATTGGCAGGTTGCATTAATGGCTCCGACCGAAATTCTTGCAGAACAGCATTATTTAAACTTTAAACGTTGGTTTGAACCTTTAGGCATTACTGTCGCATGGCTATCTGGCAAACAAAAAGGTAAAGCGCGTGCCCAAGCAGAGCAGCAAATTAAAGAAGGCCATGCGGAACTTATTGTTGGTACACATGCCCTATTTCAAGATAACGTCGGGTTTGCAAAACTAGGACTCGTGATTATTGATGAACAACATCGTTTTGGTGTAGATCAACGTTTAGCTTTACGTAATAAAGGTGCTGAGCAATTCACCCCACATCAACTCGTGATGACAGCTACTCCGATACCGAGAACACTGGCGATGAGTGCTTATGGTGACTTAGACACGTCAATTATTGATGAATTACCTCCAGGCCGTACTCCAATTCAAACCGTTACCATTCCGCTTGATCGTCGCGAGGAAGTACTGCAACGTATTGCTTCGAATTGTAGAGATGGGAAACAGGCCTATTGGGTATGCACACTGGTTGAACAGTCTGAAACTTTAGATGCTCAAGCAGCAGAAGCAACTTACCAAGAGATGAAAGAACGCTTTCCTGAACTCAACATTGGCTTGGTGCATGGCAAAATGAAAGCCGATGAAAAGCAAGCCGTCATGCAAGCATTTAAAAATAATGAATTGCAACTTCTTATCGCAACAACAGTGATTGAAGTTGGAGTAGACGTTCCTAACTCTTCCATTATGGTGATTGAAAATGCCGAGCGTTTAGGTCTTTCTCAGCTACACCAATTACGTGGCCGCGTAGGTCGAGGTGCTCAAGCTAGTTTTTGCGTACTTTTATATAAAACGCCTCTCTCTCAAAATGGACAAGAGAGACTTTCTATTTTAAGAGAAAGTAATGATGGCTTTGTAATTGCAGAAAAAGATCTGGAATTACGTGGGCCGGGTGAATTACTAGGAACTAAACAAACTGGGGATATGGGATTTAGGGTGGCCCGATTAGAGCGAGATGATCACTTACTGAGTCAGGCTCACTATGTAGCACAGCAAGTTTTAAAGGATTATCCAGAACAGGCAGATGCTCTATTAAAACGTTGGCTTCCTGAGGCGCCTCGCTACGCGTATGTTTAATTTTTTAAACTTTCAACCTCTTATTCAGTTATTTTCACCTTGCTCATTGTGTGAGTTAGGCATGCGAGAAAAATCCTCGCTCTGTAAAGACTGTTGGGAACAGCTACCTTGGCTTAAACAAACGATTCAACGTAATAATCAATCTGTTCTTGTGGCCTGTAATTATGCTTATCCGGTTAACCGGATCATTCAGCAGTATAAATATGAACAAAAGTTACATTATCAGATCTTATTAGGTGAAATTTTAAAACAATTAAAATTTCCCAAGGTACAAGCGATCGTACCCATGCCTATTTCCAATCAACGTTTAATTGAACGTGGCTTCAATCAGTCTTTGCTACTTGCCAATATCTTAAGCAAACACTTAAAAATACCTGTTTGGCAACCAATTCAACGCTTAAATGAACACGCTCAAAAAGGACTTTCTCGACTAGAACGCTTTGAAAATATCGAACAACAATTTTTACCCCATCATCAAGAGAAACGACGTTATCGCCGTGTTCTCATTATTGATGACGTGATAACCACGGGAAGCTCTGTAAATGCACTCAGTCAAGCACTTAAACAATTAGGCTGCACATCCATTCATACGGCGTGCCTAGCAGCAACGCCGAAGAGTTAAGCTATTGCAGTGTAGATAAATACTCTTCACACCAAGGAATGACAATTTCTCGGGTCAATGGTGCAAGTTGAGTTTCAGAATCATTTAAATCTATCCACTTCATTTCTGCAATTTCGGCTGCAATTTTAGGGGCCTGATCAAGCTGAACAAGATATAAATGACTCATCAAAATATGATCTGGCTCATTGGCAGCTGCTGTTTCGAAATGACCAATAAATTGCTCAATCACACAAGAGCTACCGACTTCTTCTAAGATTTCTCGCTGCATGGTGATCTCTGGTGCCTCATTAGGTTCAAGCTTGCCACCCACTTGCATAAAAGCATGTGTATTATGTTTTCTTACAAGCAACAACTGATTTTGCTCATTTAAGATCACTGCGGCAGCGACCGTAATTGTTTTCACCTATTTAACCTCGTTTATGGTTGAACATCTGCATTTGTCCATTTTGGAGCAGGAGCCTGATATTGCTCAAACTGTTGAAGAATATCTTCAATTTTGTCTGAGGCGATCAATTTATCAACGAACCGTGCTTGGCTGAATCCATTATCAACCGTGCCTTGAATCATTTTAAGTAAATCTTCATAAAAGCCCGCTACATTTAAGAAAGCACATGGCTTTTGATGAATACCTAATTGTGCCCAGGTCCATTGTTCAAAGATTTCTTCCAATGTACCAGCGCCGCCCGGCAAGGCAATAAAGCCATCTGAAAGATCAGCCATCTTGGTTTTACGCTCATGCATATTTTCAACCACATATAATCTGGTTAAACCCGGATGAGCTAACTCACGATCAACTAAAGCACGAGGGATCACGCCAATGACTTGTCCACCTGCTTGTAAGGCGCTATCGGCAACTACACCCATTAGGCCTGAGCGACCGCCACCATAAACCAAGGTTTTACCTTGTTTTGCAATAGCCTCGCCTGTAGCTTGGGCAATTTTTTGGAAAATTGGGTCTGAACCAAGAGATGAACCACAGAAAATACAAATTGATTTCATAGTGTAAAAAACCGTTTTATTGAACTGTCATGCTGACAAACTAAACTATCGATAGAGTTTTTTTTTGCAAAATAGCGTATTGGCAAGTGTTTTTCGGCAAATCCTTGTCTAAAATACACCCATCCATTTCCATCAGACTGCGTGAGGAAAAAAGACACATGCTTGAAGCCTTTTATGCCACAGAACGCGGAAGTCTGGAAGATGCCACCATCAATGGTGGATTTGATCTACATCCCGAATTAGTCTGGGTTGATCTTATTGCACCCTCGCAAGAAGAGCAACAATGGGTATTAGATGCCTATGACCAAAATTTACCAACACTAAAGTCGCTTGAAGACATTTCATCTTCTGCACGATTTTACCGTGATGATGACGGTATTTTGCACATCAGTACTTATTTTTTAACGAAAAATAAAAATTATCAGGTGGACGGTGACGCAGAAGACTCATCACATATTTTAGCAATGGTGCAAACGGTCGCTTTCATTTTGCATAAAGACCGCCTCTTTACGATGCGCGGAGAAAAATTAGTTGCGTTTCGCGCCTTTCGGGCACGCGCTCGTCGAAATGACTATGACATGGACTATAAAGATCCAACGTGGATTTTATTAGGCCTTCTTGAAGCAAAACTCGATGAGCTTGCGGATATCTTAGAAGATATCCACAAAGATTTAGAAAAATACTCCACAGAGGTTCTTAATAACCACCAACGTGAAAAAATTCTAGATCTCGATGACATGATTACGCGCCTAGCTCAACAAGAAGATATGCTAGGAAAAGCACAGCTCTGTCTGATTGATTTACGACGAGTACTTACTTTTTTATCGCGTCCGCGAGCTTTAGGCAGTCATATCTATGATGCTGACATTCGAGAGCTCAGTGAAGATGTGCGTTCACTGGTAGAACATGATGCATTCTTATTCCAAAAAGTACGATTCTTACTTGATACGACGTCCGGATTCATTAACACCGAACAGAATGACACGATTCGTCGATTCTCGATCTTACCAAGCATGTTAGCTCCTCCGATGCTTATCGCCAGTATTTACGGCATGAACACTGATGTATTACCTTTTGCACATGGTACGACCAGTTTCTTCGTTGTTTTACTCATTATTATGGGTTTCTTTATTGGGCCGATCATTTATTTCCGCTGGAAAAAATGGATCTAAGCTTTGTAATAAAATGCCAATTTCGAGCATAAAAAAGCACCTAAATATAGGTGCTTTTTTACATCAAAAACATCAGATCATTTGCAGGTCTTCCTGCAAATGACAGGCTTGAATGATCTTCAGCATTTTTTCAGGGACATTTTTAAAATGTAAACCAGTATTTTTTGGAGTCTCTCGTAACCATTGAACTAAAACAGCTAATGCCAAAGTACTACCATGCTCAAGCTCAGTTAAATCCACCACAAGTGGGAAGCTTTGCTGCTTCTTTATGATAGCCAAACCTGCTTGATACTGTTGTTCCGCATTTTCAAAATCAATTTTTCCCGAAACAACCAATTGTTGGTTGAGATACTGAACCACACGTCACCTACTTATTTCTTTTTGTTTTGATTAACAGCTGCGTCTGCATCAGGTTGGAACGTAGCAATTGCTTTATTTAAATCACCGCCATTGCGTTTCACTGTTGCAGCAAACTGATTACGGAACTGTAATCCTAGATCAATACCAGAAACATTGATATTACGGATTTTCCATTGAGTGCCTTTGTCAGCTAACTGGAAAGAAACAGGAATTTTTTCACCATTGTGATTAAAGTCCAATGTCACTACAGGATTTTTACCCGCAGTTGCCTTGTAAGGACGCATGGTATAGCTTTGATTTGTATATTTAGCAAATGCGCTACCGTAATTTTCAATTAATGTATTACGGAAATTCGTTTCGAACTGAGCACGCTGTGCAGCTGTACTATACTGATTCGTCGCATAAGTACCCATCACAATACGAGTGAACGCTTGTGAATCAACATACGGGTCTAAGTTCTGACGTACAATTGATTTTACTAAAGCAGGATTGTTCTGCAACTTAGCATGATCTGCTTTTAAACGAGCGATCAAGCCATCAGCAACACGCTTGATAAAATCAGGTGGAGCTTCTGAAGGTGCAGCAAAAGCTGTACCTGCAATCATAGTAGACAAAAGACTTGCTGTCAGGGTTTGTTTAAACAACGTATTCACCTGGAACCACTCCTTCAAATAAACTCTTACTCAACAAATGACGGCTGTGCACTGCTGTTGGTACTTGCAGGAGCTTTCTCTTCTGCTGAGGATGAACCAGCGGCAACTTTACCTGCGCCACCACCAGTAATAAATTTACTAATTAAATCTTCTAAATCCATGGTTCCTTGAGTATTTGAAATTGTATCGCCACGTTTAAGATAGTTTAAACCACCACCTGGAACGACTTTCAAATATTTCTCACCCAATAAACCATTGGTTGCAACCATTATATAAGCATCTTCATCAATACTGGTGATGGAGGACATGTTACTGATCAGTTGCTGTTCCATTGCTTTTTGTTGCTCTGGAGAAGCCTGCGTATAATCAGAACTATAACGTAGTTCATCTAAAGCATTTTTTTGAACTTCTTTTAGCTGCTCAGCATTAAAACTTGTCAATTTTCCATCTAAACCAAAGGTTACCGTAGCCAAACGCGTAACTGGATCAAGGGTAATTGAATCAACACGACCAATTGTGACACCGCTCATCGTTACTTTAGCACGAGGCTTTAAACCATTGACGTTATCAAACTGAGCCTTCATGGTATAACTATCATTTAAGTTAGTACCAACAAGGCCACTAACTTTCATGGCTAAAAAGAACAAGGCAATACCGAAGATAATAACAAAGATACCTACGGCCAGCTCACTACTACGTGATTTCATTAAATCCCTCCGAACATGACCGCAGTCAACACGAAATCAAAACCTAAAACACATAATGAAGAATATACAACTGTTCTTGTCATTGCAGTTGCGATTCCTTCTGGAGTCGGATCACACGCATATCCTTGATATACCGCAATCCATGTACACAACAAAGCAAACACAATACTTTTGATAATGCCATTTACGACATCATGCCCAAATTGCACATTGTTTTGCATTCCGCTCCAGAATGAGCCTTCATCGACGCCAAGAAAATCGACACCTACCATTTTACCGCCCACAATACCAATCGCAGCAAAAATGACAGTTAGCATCGGTAAACTGACCACTCCCGCCCAAAGACGCGGTGATACGATTTGTTTTAATGGGTCAACCCCGATCATTTCCATGCTGGCAAGTTGCTCACTTTGCTTCATTGAACCAATTTCTGCTGTTAATGCAGAACCTGCTCGGCCAGCAAATAATAAAGCAGCAACCACAGGTGCCAATTCACGCAGCAATGTTAAAGACACCATGGTGCCTAGCATTGATTCACTGCCGACGTTCACTAAAATTGAGTATCCTTGTAAACCCAGTACCAAACCAATAAATAGGCCCGACACAGTGATAATTAACAAAGACATCACCCCTACCCGATGCATTTGGTAAATAAATCGTCCAAAACCACCAGATGAAGGAAAAGAAAAAACAATTTGTAAGAGCATTAGTGCCGCAACACCAATCCCTCGAATCCGCTCAATAACGAGTCTACCTAACCAGGCAATCGTATTCATGGACGAACCTCGTTATCTAAATAGGCTTGATGACTAAATTGGTATTCAACTGGTCCTTCTGCCGAACCTGTTAAGAATTGGCGCACAAATGGAGAAGCATATGCCTGTAATTCTTCTGGTGTTCCTTCCCCCTGAATTTTTCCTTCTGCTACAACATAAATGTAGTCAGCAATAGAAAGGGTTTCGGGAACGTCATGCGAAACAATAATTGTGGTTAAATCTAAAGCCTCTCGCAATGAACGGATTAAACGTGTCAAAACACCTTTTACAATAGGGTCTTGCCCTGCAAACGGTTCATCGTACATGATTAAATCGGGGTCAAGCGCGATCGCACGTGCCAAAGCGACACGACGGTTCATACCACCTGAGAGTTCTGTAGGCATTAATTGCTCAGAACCACGTAAGCCTACTGATTCAAGTTTTAATGCAACCAGTTCAGCAATTAGATTTTCAGGAAGTTTGGTATGTGCTCGAATTGGAAATGCTACATTTTCATAGACAGACATATCCGTAAATAAAGCACCGCTCTGAAATAACATTCCCATACGTGCACGGGCTGAAAAAAGTTCCTGACGAGACATTTTTGCAATATCTTTACCGTCGAGCAAAACTTCGCCCTGATCAGGAACTAACTGTCCACCGATCAGACGTAATAATGTTGTTTTACCTGTACCAGAAGGTCCCATAATAGCCGTAATCTGGCCACGACGTATATTTAAACTAATATTGTCATAAATGACGCGTTCCCCTCGATTAAAACTCAAATTTTTCACTTCAATAAGTGGTTGAGTCGAGAGAGGAGTTTTATTATTCATAATGGCAATCGTTCCTGCACTTTTATGCACGCATACTATAACACTGAAAATTGGCAAACTTGTTGTTATTTTGACAAAAGCAAAGCTAACTTAGTTGGTAGAAATAGAAGAGGTATGTTCGTAAAAAGAGGTTAATTCAGAAATTTGAAACTGCTCAATAGAACTTCCAGTTATAAAAGCATAGGCAAAATAAACCCCATTACACAAAACAAGTGCAATAAAAAGATAAGGCAAGCCGTGCTGAACTAATAAGTTCTTCAACTGTGCCATTATTGCTTCTTTTCGTTTACTTCTACTCATTATTTAATAAAAAATTGAACCAATTCACAATTTGTTATTTTATAACAAAACTGAAAAATAAGAAAGGCCAGTATTTCTACTGGCCTTTCTTTAAACAAACTATTGATTAACGGTCGAATTTACGACGCGGTTTGTCATCAAAGCTACGACGCGGACGATCTTCACCACCGAAGCTACGTTTTGGACGATCTTCGCCACCAAACGCTGGACGCTCACCACGTGGTTTATCATCAAAGCTACGACGCGGTTTATCGTTAAAGCCACCTTCGCGGCGTGGACGATCTGAGTTGAACTCACGACGTGGACGATCTTCGCCACCAAATGATGGACGTTCACCACGTGGTTTGTCATCAAAGCTACGACGCGGACGATCTTCACCACCGAAAGTACGTTTTGGACGGTCACCAAAACCATTTTCACGACGTGGTTTGTAATCTACGCGGTTACCACGGTTGTC
The DNA here is from genome assembly GCF_013009345.1 of Acinetobacter geminorum. Lineage (GTDB taxonomy): Bacteria > Pseudomonadota > Gammaproteobacteria > Pseudomonadales > Moraxellaceae > Acinetobacter > Acinetobacter geminorum. The sequence goes on from NZ_JABELE010000012.1 coordinate 42,698, forward strand.
ATCATTTGAGTCAAAACGCGGTTTATCGTTGAAACCACCTTCGCGACGCGGACGATCTGAGTTGAACTCACGACGTGGACGATCTTCAAAACCACCTTCACGGCGTGGGCGATCTGAATTGAACTCGCGACGTGGACGATCTTCACCACCGAATGGACGTTCACCACGTGGTTTGTCATCAAAGCTACGACGTGGACGGTCATCACGACCACCTTCACGGCGTTTGAAGTTGCTTTCGCCTTCAAAACGACGACCACCGCCAAAACCGCCACCACGACGACCATCACGACCACCGTTGCCGCCACGACCACGACCACCGCCATCACGACCTGAACGAGCAGGAGGTGGAGATGGCTCTAAGCCTTCAATTTCAGAAACACTTAAACGTGCATCTAAATAGTCTTCAAGCGCACGGATTTTACCGCGTTCACGATAAGTCGCTAAAGTAATTGCTTGACCTGTACGACCAGCACGACCTGTACGACCAATACGGTGTACATAGTCTTCATGTTTCATTGGTAAACCGAAGTTAATTACGTGAGAAATTGTCGGTACATCAAGACCACGTGCAGCAACATCTGTCGCTACCAAGATTTTTGCACGGCCTTCACGAATACTACGTAAACGACGGTTACGAACTGTTTGTGGCATTGCACCGTGAAGTGCAACTACAGAATGACCTGCTTCTGCAAGTTCTTCAGCCAACATATCTGTATCTTCTTGAGTGCTCGCGAATACAACCGCTTGATCAAGAGTTTCATCAGCCAACCAGTGAGTCAGAAGTTTCTTCTTGTGTTCGAAACCATCTGTCCAGTGTAAAGTTTGGGTGATGTCAGTGTTTGTACTGTGACCTGTTTCAATAGCAATACGCTCAGGTTCATTCATCATGCGCTCAGCAAGACGAATAATACGGTCAGCGAAAGTTGCAGAGAACATTAATGTTTGACGACGGTTACCAGCTAAATCGCTAATCGCTTCTAAATCTTCAGAGAAGCCGAGGTCTAACATACGGTCAGCTTCGTCAACGATTAAAGCTTCAACTTTATCTAACTTTAATTGACGACGGTTTACTAAATCTAATAAACGACCAGGAGTCGCAACAATAACTTGCGCGCCTTTAAGTTGTTGGATTTGCTTACCAAAAGGCATACCACCCATGATTGCAGCAATACGAACACCTTTCATGTGACGTACGAAAGCAATCGCATCTTGGCTAACTTGTTGAGCCAATTCACGTGTTGGGCATAAAACTAAAATGTTAGGTTGGGTCACAGCTTTCATACGTTCTTTGAACGGAACAAAAGTTTCTTGACCAGCTAAATTATGTAATGTCGGTAATAAAAATGCCGCAGTTTTACCAGAACCAGTCTGGCTAGATACTAGAAGGTCTTTTCCTTCTAAAGCTGCAGGAATAGATTGTTCTTGCACAGGAGTCGGGGTAGTAAAACCTAAACCTTCAAGCGCTTGTTGTAAGGTTTCATGCAAAGAAAATTCGGCAAAAGTTTTGCTCATAGAGAGTTTCACCCTAGTGGGTGCTCCATTTTTAATAAATACAAAATAGACATCGGCACAAAGCGGCAAAGCAAAGTTAGCTGAAACGTTTTTTCAGCAGCAATCCGAGTAACGACGATGTGGACTAAACGCACGCTTGATTACGGCCGAACCTGAAGAATCGCTGAGCGATCGGGGCGCAAGAAATGGTCCTCTCTATGGACAGCGTGCGCTTACAATGAATAGAACAGAATGTTCAGGTAATGAACGGAAATTTAAGTGCGTGGGCGGATTATAGCAGAAAGAAATTAAAAGTCATGTGTTTTAATCAACTTTCTTCATATTTATTGAACTCAGTAATATTTACCCATGGCTTAAAAAATAAAACCCTCTGATAATAGAGGGTTTTATTTATAAATAATTAAATTATTTTGCGGCTTGAGCCCAAGCTGGAACTACAGTTTGCATTAAAGGTTTTAGCATTTTGAGTGAACTTGCAAGTACTTGACCATTTTCAAGAGATTCATTACCACCGCGTGCGTCAACCACTACACCGCCTGCTTCTTTAATAATAAGCTCACCAGCAGCGATATCCCATGGTTTTAAACCAAGTTCAAAGAAACCATCAAAACGACCAGCAGCAACATATGCTAAATCAAGGGCAGCTGAACCACCACGACGAATTTGTGCGCCTGCTTGAGTAACCGCTAATAATGAAGCAAAGTGTTGTTCTGCATAAGATACGATCTCACCAGCACGTTTAGCGCGGTAAGGATGGCCTACTGCCAAGAATGTATTTTCTAAAGTATCTTTTACATTTACACGAATACGGCGTTGGTTCATGACAGCACCGCGACCGCGACTTGCAGAGAATAATTCGTCACGTACTGGGTCGTAGATTACGCCGTGTTGAGTGACACCTTTATGCTGAACTGCAATAGAGATACAGAAATGAGGGAAACCATTAATAAAGTTTTGCGTGCCATCAAGTGGGTCAATTACCCAGCACCAGTCTGCATCGTGGCCTTTGCCTTCTTGCAAACCGAACTCTTCACCTAAGAAACTATGGTTTTTATAACTTTTACGTAATGTATCAATCGTCAATTGTTCCAAATAACGATCTACACGTGTTACCGGGCCATCAATGCCTTTCTCTTCAACTTGCAAATCGAGTTTATGACGATTTTGATGCGCTTTTAAAAGCTCTTGACCAACTGTTTGAGCCGCACGCGCAGCCATAACCACCATAGGTTCCATTGAACACCCACTACAATACAAGTTTGAAGATTTTGACAAAGAATAATGCATAAAAGCGCATACATTTTAGCAAATGAATGCGCTTTAGGGGAAAAAATGTTTCAAAAATTTTATTAAAGGCTTAAACCACCTGATTTAGCTTAAGCCAAGCTCGTTCAATTGAGCTAAAAATACCTTTAGCATCTAGCCCACAATCTTGTAGCATTTGGCCATGTGACGCTTGCTGCAAGAACAAATCTGGCAGACCTAAATTAATGATAGGTTTAACAATTTGTTCTTGTGCCATGAACTCATTTACTGCACTGCCTGCACCACCCATAATTGCGTGTTCTTCAACAGTTACAAATAATTGTGTATGTTCAGCCAAATCACGAATAATTTTTTCATCAAGTGGTTTCACAAAACGCATATTTACAACACGCACACCAACATCATGTTTTTGTGAAAATTGCTCAGCAGCTTCTATGGCAACCATAACGCGACTACCAAACGCTAAAATCGTAATCTGCTCATCACAAGCAGGTTTAATTTCAGCAACGACTTCTGCCTTACCTAATTCAATAGCAGTTAGCTCTTGCTGAATTTCAACGCCTACCCCAGCACCACGAGGGTAACGTACTGCTGCTGGCCCATTATAAGCATAGGCAGTATGCAACATCTGGCGGCATTCATTTTCATCTTTTGGTGCCATGATGACCATGTTCGGAACTGTACGCATATATGCATAGTCATATGCACCAGCATGAGTTGGACCATCTTCACCAACCAAACCAGCACGGTCAATGCCGAAAGTTACATCAAGATTTTGTAATGCAACATCATGAATAAGTTGATCGTAACCACGCTGCAAAAATGTTGAATAGATTGCAACAACAGGTTTTAACCCTTCACACGCCATTCCCGCTGCAAGTGTTACTGCATGCTGTTCGGCAATTGCAACATCGAAGAAGCGCTTTGGAAATTCTTTAGCAAACTTAACCATGCCCGAGCCTTCACACATGGCTGGGGTAATCGCTAATAAACGTTCATCTTGTGCAGCTTCGTCACACAACCATTGACCAAATACATCAGAATATTTTGGTGGCGTTTTACCAGAAAAAGCCGCATTAATTTTGCCAATTGCATGGTAGGTAATTGGATCAGCTTCTGCCGGAGTAAAGCCTTTACCTTTTTTAGTATAAACGTGGACTAAGCGTGGACCTTTACGTTTTTTCAAAGCATTAAATACTTGAACGAGTTGATTTACATCATGCCCATCGAAAGGACCGAAGTAATCAAAACCAATCGCTTTAAATAAATTATCGGCCGCATCTGTTGCCGATTGATGTAAACGAGAGTTGTACGTCCATTTCGGATGTGGCTGTACATACGCCTCGCCATGTTCATCGACATTAACTAAATGGCCTTTTTCCCAAATTGCAGCTAAATGCTTAGCAAAACCACCGGTACTGCAAGAAATCGACATGTCATTATCATTAAGTACAACAATTAAATCAGCGTCATGTGCGACAGCATCGTTCATGGCTTCAAATGCCATACCTGCTGTCATTGCGCCATCACCCACAATACAAACCACTTCACATGGGTCATTTTGATAGCGACGTGCTAAAGACATTCCCAAACCTGCCGAAATTGCAGTTGATGAATGCCCTACGCCGAATGTATCAAAAACTGATTCTTCTCTAGCTGGAAATGCTGCTAAACCGTTCTTAGCACGGATTGTTGTCATTTTCTCACGGCGACCAGTCAAGACTTTATGGGGGTACGCCTGATGACCTACATCCCAAACTAATCGGTCATTTGGAGTATTAAAGCAATAATGCAGCGCAACCGTCAGCTCAACCACGCCGAGGTTAGCACCGAAATGGCCACCACTCTGGCCTGCTGCATATAAAATATATTGACGCAACTCATCAGCCACTTGAACCAATTGGCTATGCTCGAGCTGACGTAATTGTTGAGGATGATCAATTGCATCTAACAATGGCGTAACAGGGCGTTGAGTTGGAATTTCGGTATACAACATATGTGGCAAAGCCTTTATAAGCCTGGCAAATCCTAAGCTGGGTCAAAATGGGTCGATCATACAATCGAATGAAGTCACCTTCAATCAGCCACATTTGCGAACGAGGTCATGCAAAGCAGTCTCTCATACAGTATGGGTATGGTTGGCAGATTATCCTGAATAATCTGACTATTTATCAACTATTATCGTCTTCTTTATACAAAAAAGAAAACCTTAGTGTTCAAAATGATTATGACAATTCGACCAATCTCCCAGCATTACGCTATACTTTAAACCGTTTTCGGTTAAAAGATGAGTTAATCTGTGCCTATAGAGTTCATTGCAACATCAAAACTCCCGACTGCTTTTGGTGAATTCAATATTTCTGTGTTTCAAGATCCAGTATCAGGTGAAGAACATGTGGCACTGTCTAAAGGGTTAGAAAATCCACCCACAGGCCCTGTTTTAGTACGTGTTCATTCAGAATGCTTAACAGGTGATGCTTTTGCGTCATTAAAATGTGACTGCGGCCCTCAATTACAGGCAACTCAAAAGCTCATTAACGAAGCAGGTCAAGGCGTTATTTTATATTTACGCCAAGAAGGCCGTGGTATTGGGCTTACGAATAAAATTCGTGCGTATGCCTTACAAGATCAAGGTCATGACACGGTAGATGCAAATTTACTTTTAAATTTGCCAGCTGATGCGCGCCGTTATGACATGTGTAGCATTATGCTCGATCACTTAAAAGTAAAAGAAGTTAAGTTAATTACTAACAATCCTTTGAAAATTCAGGCACTCAAGGATCAAGGTATTAATGTGGTTGGTCGTGTTCCTTTAACGGTTGGACGTAATCCTTTTAATGAACAATATTTAAAAACTAAACGTGAACGCATGGATCACCTTTATCAAAAAGATGATTTCTAAAACAAAATTATAAACTTAAAAATAATTGGAAGGGATTTTTAAGACATTTCTTAAAAATCCCTTACTTTTTTTATGGTTTTGTGTTTTGATGTATCTATCTCCTATCTCAATCATCTTTGAGGGTCACTATGCAACATCCGACTTCAACAGATATTCAACGTGTCCGCGAATTTCTCCTCGATTTACAAGCCCGTATTTGTGCTGGTTTAGAACAACAAGAAAAAGCTGGCGGTGGTACGGGTGAATTCATTATTGATGATTGGGAACGTCCAGAAGGTGGTGGTGGTCGTTCACGAGTTTTACAAAATGGCACCGTGATTGAAAAAGGTGGTGTGATGTTTTCTCACATCAACATTAGTAAACTGCCCGCTTCTGCCACAGAAAGACATCCTCAAATTGCTGGTGCTAAAGCACAAGCGCTTGGTGTGTCATTAGTCATTCACCCTAAAAACCCAAACATTCCAACCTCCCATGCCAATGTACGTTTATTCGTTGCAGAGCCTGAAGGACAAGATCCAATTTGGTGGTTTGGCGGTGGTTTTGACTTAACACCGTTCTATCCAGATGGACAGGATGTTATCGACTGGCATCAAGCCGCATATGACCTATGCCAGCCTTTTGGTGACAATGTCTACGCTGAACATAAAAAATGGTGTGATGACTATTTCTATCTAAAACATCGAGATGAACAGCGTGGTGTCGGTGGTTTATTCTTTGATGATTTAAATTGCTGGGATTTCGAAACCTGCTTTAAATATATCCAAGCTGTAGGCAATGGTTATTTAAATGCCATTCTGCCAATTTTTGAAAAACATCGTGAACAGCCTTATACCGAAGCTCAACGAGAGTTCCAGCTTTACCGTCGTGGTCGTTATGTCGAATATAATTTAGTCTATGACCGCGGAACATTGTTTGGCTTACAAACAGGTGGACGTATCGAGTCTATTTTAGTCAGCCTGCCTAATCTTGCAGCTTGGTCGTATCGTCCAGAATGGGATGAAGACTCACCAGAGAAACGTTTAACCGACTATTACTTAAAACCTCGTGACTGGTTAAACCTAAAAGAAAAAGTCGCTTAATTTTTTGCTTTTCGGAGATTCTTTGGCTTCCACCCTAAAGAATCTCCTTTTTTATTTTCAATTTTCTGAATTTCATTCAAATATTTTTTCTTATTAAAATTTGGCTTATAGTGAGGCCTGCTGAAAATTCAGTACAGACTTTATCTGCCTCATGCCATTTTAAAATTTTGGATATAAGAATGACCAAACAGTTTGCAGTAATTGGCAACCCCATCGAACAATCACGCTCTCCTGAATTGCATCATGCTTTCGCTCAAAAAACAGGTGTTGACCTAGACTACCAAAAACGTCTCGCGCCTCTTGATGGTTTTGAGCCGAGTATGCGTAGTTTCTTTGAAAATGGCGGAAGTGGTATGAATGTTACCGTGCCGTTTAAAGAACAGGCGTTTGCTTTGTGTGATGTGCTGACTGAACGTGCTCAAATTGCCAAAGCTGTAAATACACTTTGGATGAAAGATGGCAAATTACATGGTGACAATACAGATGGCCAAGGCTTAGTTGCCGCAATTCAAGCTTTAGATTGGAACCTAGAAAATACAACTATTTTAATTTTAGGAGCTGGTGGTGCAACTCGTGGCGTTATTTATCCACTAGTACAGGCTGGTGCCAAAAAGATTGTGATTGCAAACCGAACTTTCGCTCGTGCAGAGCAACTTGTAGATGACTTAAAAGCAGCAGTCCCGCAAGCTCAATTACAAGCAATTTCTCTAACTGAGCTAGAAGGGAAATTTGATATTGTAATTAATGCAACTTCTGCAAGCCTGTCTGGTGATGCATTACAACTACCAGAAAATTTAGAGTTCAAATATGCCTATGAGATGGCCTATGGCAAGCCATCTAGCTTTCTTGATCAAGCCAAACAGCGCAATGTACCTTATGCGGAAGGTTTTGGCATGCTCGTTGGTCAGGCCATTGAAGCTTTCTATATTTGGAATGGCGTAAAGCCAGAATTAAAAGATTTTCTATAAGTCAAAAAAGAACCTACTTAAGTAGGTTCTTTTTATCTCAGCTATTATTTTTTTGCTGCAACCATCTGCTTATAAACATCTCGGAAAATCTCATAATCAATAAATTCATTATGTTCAGGTTTTAAATTCTGAATTGTTTTTTCCGTAAGTTGCTGTTTGCGAGCAGCGATATAAACTTTACCTAAAATATCAGCTGTTTCTGACAACAAGTGTTTTTCTTCGTCAGAACTACCATTTTGTTTTTCAAACTCTAATTGATACTGTTTTGAGAAAAGCTCTGCAGGTTGCTTATATTGTTTCTGTAGTTTTTGCCATGCTTCACGCCCAGCTTCACCTTGTATTGTTGTGATCACAATATGGTCCACAGCTCGGCCTAAGTCATTATCAAATTGGTCTTCTTGCTCAAGATGATGCTTTTTCTGCAACGCCTCAATACGTTCTAAAGCTTTACCTTGTGGGTTATAGGTTTCCTCTTCAGAGAACCAGTAAGCATAAACCTCGGCAATTTCTTGCAACTGTTGAACTGAATAATAATGAATATATGACGGTTTTTCGGCAGTCAATTTTGCAATAAACACAGCCTTATACGTCTTGTCATAAGCATGTGTTGCATCATAAGTTTGGTTAGCCAACAGCGCCAGAGTCGAGTCTAAATCTTGTACATCGCTATGAGCGCCAACTGGATGCTCAGAAACATCACTCTGCCCAAGTTTTTCACTAAACCCTTTTATGAAGTTTTCAAATAAAGAACCTTTGCTTGCTTCTGCAACTGATTTAGCTTGTTTAAGTTGCTGCTGATTAATTGGGGTCGCTTTACCATAATTGAGAATTTGCATGTCTGCTTTAATATTAAAGCGATGGTTAAATTCAGCTGGTGTATACGCAATATCATAATCCGCATTGACTAAACGGCCCTTTTCATCCAGTCCGACATCAATCGCAACCGGATTTCTTTGTTTTGGTAAAGCTTGTTCAATTTCTGCCTTATGCTTGATCCATAGAGCTTTGAATGCCTCATCATTAACAAACTGGTTTTGATCATAAGCAGCAAAAGTTTGTTTCAATGCAACTTGACGAGCTTTAATCTGAGTTTTTTCGGTATTTACAGCACTCTGATCAAGCACATCAATACCGTAAATTTGACAGTAATTAATATCACCTAAGGCAACTGGACTTTTTTGAGACTGTAATTCAACACACTGATCTTCTGTAAGTGAAGCCACTTCTTCATCTTGCGTGACTTCTTCAGCATCTGCTACAGCAACATCTTCGGATTGTTCGGCTTGGGCCGTATCAGAAGCTTCCTCTTCAACTGCCCCATCTTGAGCTGCACTTGATTGGTCTTCATCACCATATTCAGAATCTAAGGCATTACCAAAATGAGCATTAATAAGTGAATAAAGTTGCTGGCTAACTGCGGCTGCATCTTCAGAAGAAACTTTTTGCCCATCAGCATTACCCTCTTTACTCTTCGCTTCCGAAGCAGCTAATTCAGTTGCTATAGTTTCGGCAATCTTTTCTTCATCAAAACCAAAAACATTTTTTTGCAGATATTTAGCATTGACCTGACTATAAAGCTCTGATTGTAGCAATAACGCTTCAACCGTATCTTTTAAACGAATTTTTTCTACAATTCCTGCTTTACGCTCAGCGTCACTAACTGATAAACGCTGTAAATTTTGTGGTTCAGCCAAACGATAAGATACAGCGCCAGAAGCTTTCGCATATTCAACGAATTTCTTCATATCGACATTCGTAAACAGATTTTTATACTTTGAAAAATCCACATACGCTAAATTATTTTGATTATCTTTATTGACCAGATAAGGCATTAATCCAAAATAATTAACGTAAAATTTATAATCTTTCAGATCAAGTACCATTGGCAATTTTGCCTGTACCAAAAGTGTCGGTTTTTCATACCTTGCTGTAAGGTTTAAAGACCCCATTTTTTGACGATAATGAACCGAACCATCGTAACTAAATTCAAGATCATTTAATAAATTAATTAATACGGCGTTTACTTTTTCTGAGCGTGATTCACCAGAAATACCCGAATCCGTCTGCTCATTTGCAATTGCGGCATACAGCGCCTGCTTCTGTTTTTTATTCAAATTAATTTTTTGTTCACGTAAATATTGATCTACTTTTTTTTGCACTGCAGCATCTAGCTGCGCTGTTTTTTCTACATTATTTATTTTTTTTGACTGGTTTGGATCAACACTAACTTTAAAATTCCCACGATAGTCATAGCTTGGGTATTCATACATTGCATTCATACCCTGAATGACTTTTTGATCTAACTGAGTAGATGCTACAGATGGACGTAGGTTATGCTGCGCACAAGCGGTCAAACCCAAACTAAACAAACATAAACTGAGATATTTTAAATACATAACCTTTTTTAAAACCTTATCGCTTTATCTTTTTAGCAAAACTTGCTAAAAATAAGAAAATTAGTTGTTTTTTCACATAAAAGTATAAGTCCTGAATGTAGCAGAAATTATAATTTCAGGTGTATTTATTTTCGACAAAATTCGCTTTTCTGACATTTCTTTCGGGTGCGATTAACATTGTATTTTTATCATGCGAGTGAATAATCAAATCATCGATACAGATAATCCCACAATGATTCAAAATTAGGATTAAAGCCATGCCAGCATATAAAGCCCCGCTACACGATATCCGCTTCTTAATGAATGAAGTACTAGATTACCCTGCTCACTATAAAACTTTATCAAATGGTGAAAATGCAGATCCAGATACTGTTGATATGATTCTTGAAGGTGCGGCAGATTATTGTGAAAACGTATTGTCGCCACTTAACCAATCTGGTGATGAAGAAGGTTGCCATTTTGACAACGGTGAAGTAACTACTCCTAAAGGCTTTAAAGAAGCTTATGACCAATTCGTAATGGGCGGTTGGCAAGGTCTTTCTTACCCAGAAGAATTTGGTGGTCAAGGCCTTCCTATGTCTTTAAACCTGATTAAATCAGAGATGATGGGTACTGCAAACTGGTCATTTACCATGTACCCAGGTTTAAGTTCTGGTTGTATGAACACTATTTTGCAATTCGGGACTGATGAGCAAAAACAAACATATATGCCTAAGCTTGTTGAAGGCACTTGGAGCGGCACAATGTGCTTAACCGAACCTCAATGTGGTACAGACTTAGGTCAGGTAAAAACTAAAGCTGAACCTCAAGCAGACGGTAGTTACAAAATCACCGGTACAAAAATCTTCATTTCTGCTGGTGAACATGATTTAACTGAAAACATCATTCACATCGTACTTGCACGCCTTCCGGATGCACCTGCTGGTACTCGCGGTATCTCATTATTCATCGTACCAAAATTCATGCCTACAGCTGATGGCGGTGTTGGTGAACGTAATACAGTCGCTTGTGGTTCAATCGAACATAAAATGGGGATCCGTGCATCTGCAACTGCGGTACTCAACTTTGATAATGCAACAGGCTACTTAATTGGTGAAGTAAACAAAGGCCTACATGCAATGTTTACCTTCATGAATACAGCACGTATTGGTACTGCTGTTCAAGGTATTGCACACGCTGAGTTATCTTTCCAAGGCGCATTACCATATGCCAAAGATCGTATGTCAATGCGTGCGCTTTCTGGTAAAAAAGATCCAGATAAAGTTGCTGATGCAATCATTCACCATGCAGACGTACGCCGTATGCTGTTAACTCAAAAAGCAATCGCTGAAGGTGGTCGCTCTATGATTTACTACGCTGCTCAAATCGCTGACAAAATGACAGATGCTTTAGCACGTGGTGATCAAGCTGCTTTTGAAGACTACGATGATAAACTTGGTTTCTATACACCAATTTTAAAAGGTTTCTTAACTGAACTTGGTTTAGAAGCTGCTAACCACGGTATGCAAGTTTACGGTGGCCATGGCTACATTAAAGAATGGGGTATGGAGCAAATCGCACGTGATGCACGTATTGCGACTTTGTATGAAGGAACAACTGGCGTTCAAGCACTCGACTTGATTGGCCGTAAAGTGTTGTTAAGTTCAAAAGGTAAAGTAGTTCGTGAATACACTGCTGAAATCCTAAAATTCTGTGCTGCCCATGCACGTAATAAATATTTACGTCGTTTTGCTTGGGACTTAACTAAGCTTTGTGCTCAGTGGAACACTTTAACAGTTCGTATCATGCTTGCTGCACGTAAAGACCGTGACATCGTATCTTCTGCTTCTGTAGATTTCTTGATGTTCTCAGGTTACGTGATGATGGCTTATTTCTGGGCTCAACAAGCTGTGGTTGCTTCTGAAAAATTAGAAGCAGGTAACGGCCAAGAAACTGCTGAGTTCTATAAAGCAAAAATCAAAGTTGCTGATTTCTACTTTGATCGTTTATTGCCACGCGCTCAAGGTCATGCAGAATCGATGGTGACTACATCTCGCACATTAACATCATTACCAGTGGAACACTTTAGCTTCGATTACTAATCATTGTTAAATAGTGAAACGAAAAAGAGCGCAATATAAATTGCGCTCTTTTCATATAAAGAGGTATCTATTCTTTAGTTAAAACATAAGCCTGATTTGGAACAAAATAGTTTTGCTCTAAAAATTCACGATTTTTTCCATAGTCGCTATAAAGTAATTTTTCTAAATTTGTGATCAATCTTTGATTTGAATCAAGATTAAAATAAAAATTAACTTTAGATAATGGACATTGAATCGTTAACTCACGCTCTTTTTCATCTACTTTCCAATTTAGAGTAGGACATAACTGATTTACAGCAGCACTTTTAGCACCGTCCTTACTTCCCACACTACCAAAATGGACAACATTCCAATAAGCTGACCCATTTGGTAATAAATTTAAAATATATTCTGCTTCGCCTGATTCACAATCAGCAAAAGCATCCTCGCATGAAATACGAGTGTGATATCGCCCTACATATTGCAATGAGGCTGCGTTTAATTTTTGGGTTTGATCTGAGGTATCTTCAGGTAAAAAAGTTCGTCCAGCGACATAATCCAATGTTTTTATAGACGTACTACTTTTTATTAAGTTTTCTTCATGATTAGAACTTGTAGTTGAGTGATCTTTTGAGTTGGTATGGCTTATATCGCAAGCACTGAGTGTCATGCACATCGCAGCCACTACAACCACATGCTTAACTGAAAAACGAGACCACTTCAAAGACATATACATTATTCACAGATAACAGCAACAGCTCTATTTACACTTCAAATCAAGTATTAGCTGATTGCCGCTTTAAACTCTTAAGCCCTGAAAGGGTGCATTTTAGTAGATGTTAGTTTCGTTCATTTCAATCCTTTACATATTTTAACTATTTTACTTTTTAAAGGACTTTAAACCCGTTATTTCGTCTCCATATTTTTATTAAGCAAGAGCAATAGCTTCTTGTAACTTTTATCTTTAAGGAGAATTAGATGGCCAGTTCTGGTTTATATCGCTCGAACCGACACAGCATGATCGCCGGTGTAATGGGTGGTATTGCTGAACGTTTTGGTTGGAACGTAACTTTATTACGTGTCATTTTTGTTTTGATCTCAATTATGAGTGCTGCCTTTCCAGGAATTTTAGTTTATCTGGTTTTATGGTTAGTGATTCCAAAAAAACAGCCAGAACATATTGAAGGCTATCGACAATCCGTCCGAACAGTAAATGAAGAACAAGTACGTTAATTAATAACTTTGGTCGCTACGGTTGCAGCCCCTAATCAACCGTAGCTTTTTTTATTCTAAAAATTATAACTTTCGATTTAACTGTTGCTGTAATGCAGCAATCATATCTGCACGGCTAATCATTCCTATAAGCTTGCGATCTTCAACCACAGGAATGTAATTAAAAGACTTTTCAACAAAGTATGGCACCAAATCTTGAATAGGTTGAGTTGGCAGTACGGTAATCACTCTACGGCTCATAATTTGTTTTACATAATGCTGCCAAGAATTTCTTGGGTCGGCTGCGCCTTTAAACCATTCTACGACTTCATATAACGCTAAAGTTCCGACCAAATGATTTTCTGTATTTACTACAGGTAGGCTCATTAAGTTCACTTGTTTAAACTTATCGAGTGCCTGATGAATATCATCATCTTCATGTAGTTTAATCACATCACGGCTCATAATATCCTGACAGATATATTTATTTACCATACGCTCATTGGCATGTTCCTGAGCTTCTAAAATGATTTTTTCTAAGTCGTATTGGCTAATATCTAAAAGTTCAGTGTGATGCCCTAATGCATACTCAATATCTTTCGGCTGAATCGATACTTTTTGAGTTGGCGTTGGGTCCTTACTTCGCTCATTTAAATGCGCGGTAACCGGATAATGTCGCCCAATCAATCGATTAAAGAAAACAGCAAACCCAAGTAGAAGTAACGAATTGAGTAAAACTGGATAAAAAATAAAGTAAAAGCCCAACTTATGAATTGTGGCCCCACCTAGTACTGCTGTAATCGCAACCGCTCCACTCGGTGGGTGCAAAGAGTCGGTGGTCATCATTAAAAAAATGGCAAAAACAACTGCAACACTAAAAGCTGTGGTTAAATCCGGAATCCACTGCGCACAAGCAACCCCAATAATTCCAGCCAACGTATTACCGACAATAACATTCCATGGTTGGGCCAAAGGACTAGTCGGCACAGCAAACAATAGAACAGATGAGGCGCCCATTGGGGCGATGTACCATGCATTAATTCCACCGAGAACATACCAGCTAATTAAGGAGGAAATTGCTAAACCACACAAAGCCCCAATACCGCAAAGTAACCGTTCTTTTAAGGGTAAAACTTTAAAATTTGGCTTTAAAATCTGTAACCATTCTCGCTGTATAACACTCACAGTACACCTTAGGGGATATGCCGTCATTTATAACGGGCAAAAGTATACGCCCAAAGCCACATAAAGTGCATTTAAATTATACCTTTTAACTATCAGAAAACTTATTAAACCTATTCTTACTATTCTAAAACTTTAATATTCCATCAATTTTTCATTTAAATAACGCCAATAACGCTTCGGCAAATATTGCACATGAAGTTTTATATTTTGCCGTTCAGTAATATTAACGCTCTTAAAATAATCCTTCCAAAGCTGATCATATAAAACTTCCTGCTCATCAAGCTCAAGCTGAAAGCTTTGGCTCATTCCATTTTTTAAATTACGATCAACATCCGAGGCTTCTAATGAAACTTCATGTATTTCACGTAAATCATAATAGATTCCAAACTTGCGTTGTTCGTCATAAATAAGCCAACGTTGATCTTGATAACGCCGTTTAAAATGAGGCTGAATAAGCGGTAAAACATTAAAATCAGGACGTACTAAACTTAAAAAAAGTTCATCCTTGGTTTTCTTAAACCGAATAAAAGCCTCCATCCGATGCTTCTCTCGCCCGACCTTTTTCGTCCACTGCGCAATCGCTAAAACACTAGGATTTGAATAATCTTTTTCAATGGAAACATGGCTAGTAAACACATAGATACAATAATCAAATAAGTGCTGATAGGCGTCTAAAGATTCAGATAAAGAGGCAAAATAAAATTGTTTTAACGAAGATGGTGAAAGCTTTTTTTGTAGCGCTGACCAAACACGTTCAGCATGCCGTTCGTTATTTGCAACCTCAATTTTATCGGCAAATAAGCCATGTTGAGCTGCATTATTTAAACAGAGCCTGACCTGTAATTCTTTAAATTGAAATGCACGAAAAACACAGCTCAGCAGCCCAACCATTGAACCATCAAAATAGTAAGCCACTTCCTCATTAAACATGGCTAAAACCCAAGGCTTAATTGTGGCGAGAGTTGCTGCACATATTTCGAGGAACCCTGCGTTAAAATCTGTTGCCGAATGTAGCCAGAAGATAGTTCTTTTTGGAATTTTGGACTGTCTTCGCAGCGAATAAAGAATTTTGCACGCTGATAGGCCACGCCTAGTTTTTTTAATAAATCAATATGGATTTTTCCAAAACGGCGAGCTTGCACAATTTTCTTCGCCGATTTCACACCAATGCCTGGTACACGCAAAATCATCCGATAATCAGCACGATTTAAATCTACCGGAAACTGTTCGGGATGCCTTAATGCCCAGCTTAATTTTGGGTCTACATCAAGGTCTAAGTTTGGGTGTTTTTCATTGACGATTTCATTAACCTCAAAACCATAAAAACGCATCAACCAATCGCTTTGATAGAGTCGGTTTTCACGAAGTAATGGCGGTGCAGAACCTACTGCGGGTAAATAATTATTTTCATTATTAATTGGGATATAGCCAGAAAAATAGACGCGTTTGAGTTTAAATTCTTTGTAGTGCTTGTCTGCCATAAACAAGACATCTTGGTCTGACTCTTGATGAGCACCAACAACCATTTGCGTAGTCTGCCCTGCCGGCACATATTTCGGTACATGCTTAATGATTTGCCGTTCATCTTTAAGCTGAATCAGTCTATCACGGACCAAACCTAAATCTTTTTGCACTTCCTGATGTGATTTTTCTGGTGCAAAAGTTTTTAGACCAATTTCGGTCGGCATCTCTAAATTAATACTCATCCGGTCAGCATATAAACCTGCTTCATGAATCAGTTCAGGAGATGCCCCCGGAATGGTTTTTAGATGAATATAACCATTAAAGTTTTCTTCAAGACGCAACTTCTTTACGACTTGAAGCATACGCTCCATCGTGTGATCTGCCGATTTAAAAATGCCTGAGCTTAAAAATAAGCCTTCGATATAATTACGGCGATAAAAATTAATGGTTAAATCTACAACCTCTTGCACCGTAAATGCTGCACGTTGGACGTCATTGGAACGGCGTGAAACGCAATAGGCGCAATCAAAAATACATACATTACTAAATAGAATTTTTAAGAGAGATACACAGCGGCCATCTTCAGTATAGCTATGGCAAATTCCTGAATGGCTGGCATCTCCTAAACCTTTATCTTTATTTTTACGGTCACTGCCACTTGATGAACAAGACACATCATATTTAGCAGCATCAGCAAGAATCTGTAGTTTTTCCCGAATGCGATCAGACATATCAAACGACTCATTTATGGCATCGTTTAAAAAATATCATTTTGCATTCTTAAATTTAATCCAGTGAAGTACGCTCGGCGTCATGAGGTGACGTTTAAAATAATCCGCCTTAATTAACATATTCTTCTAGTTGCTTTACACGCTCGGCATACTCTTGCATTGGGCAATATGAATACATCGGTGAGCCAATGTATGAGCCTGCATTACTACATTCCTGATCTACATAAGCTTTCCAAAGTCTCTGAGATTTTAAAATATCTTGGTAACGTTCTGGCTGTTTGTATTCTTCGCTTTGTGTACGAATTTGATCAATCAGAGCAACAATTTTTTCTTCATAAGTCTTTTTAGCTCGTTCAGAGCAACTATGCACAACCATGTTATTAATACTCTCGAGCTGCATTTCTTTAATAGTCTGCTCTACACATTGGTTGTATTCATCTTGCTCGTCAGCATCAGTCTGCGCATATAGCCATGGACTACAAAAAAGACTGGATAAAACAATGAGTTTGCAGCAAAATTTCAGCATAATTTATTCTCGATTCTATAATTTTTAATATGCTTCAATATAACAAAAAAATGATTATTCGCGCACTTGCGCTAGCTCCCATCCCTTTGTTGAGTATATCTGCCTTAGGAATAATCATCTTCAATGCGGAATTTAGTCTTTATTCGGTTGCAGTTATTTTTCTAGCCCATTTCTTATTTTATTTACTTTTTTATGGCCTTCTAGTTATTCCTTTCGCATATATCACTTCATATTTTCTCGTGCGTAAAAATCGTTTAAATCTGATGAGTATTTTTATCTGCGCAACTGTCATCTGGATTTTGATTAGCCCTATTACACGCTTAATTTTTGTCGGTTCATTCCCTTCTCCTTGATGGCATATTTATAAGATCTATAGTTTTTATCTTATGATTTTATTTACCAGCTTTTGCTACTGGCTAGGCTTGAAATGGCTGAGGCGAAAACAAATAGGCTAAACACATATTCCTGTGATTAAGCCTTTGCCACTCCCCCACAAAATCCTTATACTTAGTGGCAATTTTTCTCATAAATTCGTGGATGCTACATGAGTCGCGCCATCTCGCACATTGATACATTTCAGGGCTTAATTCTTGCCCTACAAAACTATTGGGCCGAACAAGGCTGCGTCGTATTGCAACCTTACGACATGGAAATGGGCGCTGGAACATTCCACACCGCAACATTCTTACGTGCTTTAGGGCCTGAAACTTGGAACGCGGCATACGTTCAACCTTCACGTCGTCCAAAAGATGGCCGCTATGGTGAAAACCCGAACCGTTTGCAACACTACTATCAGTTCCAAGTGGTACTTAAGCCAAACCCAGACAATATCCAACAGCTTTATCTCGATTCTTTAAAAGCAATCGGGATTGATACGCTTACTCATGACATTCGTTTCGTAGAAGACAACTGGGAATCTCCAACGCTAGGTGCTTGGGGCTTAGGTTGGGAAGTTTGGCTTAACGGTATGGAAGTAACTCAGTTCACTTACTTCCAACAAGTCGGTGGTGTTGAATGTTACCCAGTAACAGGCGAAATCACTTACGGTTTAGAACGTCTTGCAATGTACCTTCAAGGTGTTGACTCGGTTTATGACCTTGTTTGGACTAAAGGCCAATTTGGTACTGTAACTTACGGCGACGTATTCCATCAAAATGAAGTTGAACAATCGACTTATAACTTTGAATACGCTCCAGTTGAAAAACTATTTGAACTGTTTGATTTTTACGAATCAGAAGCAAACCGTTTAATTGAAGCAAAACTTTCTCTTCCTGCTTATGAGCAAGTCGTTAAAGCTTCTCATACCTTTAACTTGCTTGATGCACGTGGTGCAATTTCTGTGACTGAGCGTCAACGTTACATTTTACGTGTACGTACTTTAGCGCGTGCTATTGCACAAAGTTATGTACAAGCACGTGCAGAACTTGGCTTCCCAATGGCAGAACCACACTTACGTGATGAAGTATTGGCACAGCTAAAAGCACAAGCTGAAAGTGAAGCGGCAAAGGCGGAGAAAAACTAATGAGCAAACATACTGTTTTATTCGAACTTGGCTGTGAAGAGCTTCCACCAAAAAGCTTAAAAACGTTACGTGATGCATTACAGGCAGAAACGGTAAAAGGCTTAAAAGATGCTGGCTTAAACTTCGCATCAATTGAAGCTTATGCAGCTCCACGTCGTTTAGCGCTCAAAATTGTCGACATCGATGCTGCTCAAGCGGACACTCAAAAACGTTTTGATGGTCCTGCTGTTCAAGCGGCTTACGATGCTGAAGGCAAACCGACTAAAGCGCTCGAAGGCTTTATGCGTGGTCAAGGTATTACAGTTGATCAGCTTTCTACTTTCCAAGCAGGTAAAGTTGAAAAAGTTTGCTATTTAAAAGATGTAAAAGGTCAAAGCCTTGACGCTTTACTTCCACAGATCTTACAAACTGCATTAGACAATTTACCAATTGCTAAACGTATGCGTTCTGCTGCAAGCCGTACCGAGTTTGTACGTCCGGTTAAATGGGTTCTTTTACTCAAAGACGACCAAATTATTGACGCCACTATTCAAGATCACAAAGCTGGTAATGTAACTTATGGTCACCGTTTCCATGCACCAGAAGCTGTGACTTTAGCGCATGCAAATGACTACTTAGCTGCTTTAGAAAAAGCGTATGTTGTTGCGAACTTTGAAAAGCGTCAAGCAACCATTCAAGAACAAGTGAAAAAGTTAGCTGATGAAGTGAACGCAACTGCAATTGTTCCAACTGACTTACTTGATGAAGTAACAAGTCTGGTTGAATGGCCTGTAGCTTTACGTGCAACTTTTGAAGAGCGCTACCTAGCTGTTCCTCAAGAAGCTCTTATTACGACAATGCAAGACAACCAGAAATATTTCTGTTTGATCAATGCGGAAGGTAAATTACAGCCTTACTTTATTACTGTTTCAAATATTGAGTCTAAAGACCCGACTCAAATTATTGAAGGTAACGAAAAAGTTGTTCGCCCTCGTTTGTCTGATGCTGAATTCTTCTTCTTACAAGATCAAAAGCAACCGCTTGCATCTCGTAAAGAAAAATTAGCAAACATGGTATTCCAAGCACAGCTTGGTACGCTTTGGGACAAATCAACACGTATTGCAAAACTTGCAGTTGCATTATCTTCAATCACTGGTGCAAACCCAGCTGATGCTGAAAAAGCTGCATTACTTGCTAAATGCGACTTAACCTCTGAGCTTGTTGGTGAATTCCCAGAACTTCAAGGTATTGCGGGTACTTACTACGCGCGTATTGAAGGCGAAAACACTGAAGTTTCAGAAGCTTTAGGTGAACAATACTTACCAAAATTTGCAGGTGATGTTTTACCTAAAACCAAAACAGGTACAACTATTGCTCTTGCTGATCGTTTAGATACGCTGGTTGGTATTTTCGGTATTGGACAAGCGCCTACAGGTTCTAAAGACCCGTTTGCTCTTCGTCGTTCAGCAATTGGTATCTTACGTTTAATCATTGAAAATGAGCTAGACGTAACAATTGAAGAGTTAGTGAATCTTGCACTTCAAGGTTATGGCGATATCGTTAAAGACCACGACAAAACTCGCGCTGATGCTGTTGCGTTCTTGGAAGGTCGTTACCGTGCTAAGTATGAAGACCAAGGCGTTGCTGTTGACGTACTTCAAGCAGTTCAAGCTCTTGCACCAAAATCTCCACTTGATTTTGACAAGCGTGTAAATGCTGTTAACCACTTCCGCACATTACCTGAAGCTGCTGCACTTGCTGCTGCAAATAAACGTGTTGCCAATATTCTTGCCAAAGAAGCAACACCTGAAGGTTCTGTAGTTGAAGCAAACTTGGTTGAAGACGCTGAAAAAGCATTATTTGCTGAACTTCAAGCAGTGACACCTGTGGTTGAACCATTACTTGCAGCAAAAGATTACACAGCTGCCCTTTCTAAGCTTGCAGCACTTCGCGCACCGATTGATGCATTCTTTGATGGCGTAATGGTTATGGCAGATGATGCTGACCTGAAGGCAAACCGTTTACGTTTATTAGCTCAGTTGCGTAACTTGTTTACTGCTGTGGCTGATGTGAGTGTGTTGCAAGGCTAAGCTCTGTAATTCATTGAAATAACTTAGAAACCCTGCTAATAATAGTGGGGTTTTCTTTTTAAACAGATCTACTCAAGTATGTCTAAGTTATCACAAACGCAAAAAGTCGCAGAATTCTTAAAAACGTATCCAAATAAAAAATTTAATGCACGAGAGATTGCCGAATCTATCATTCAAAAATATCCAGAAGATTATGACCAAAAAAGGAAAAATAATCGTTTTGAATCAGAAGCAGACTTCTTACAACAAATTGTCCGTGAAATTAGTAGCGGAGCAAAAACCAATATTCTAAAAGTATCCCCACATATTCACCTACAAGATCAACCTCGGCCAAGACAATTCTGGTTTGATCCCCACACAATTTATGAAGCAAACCATAATATAAATTCAGATATTAGCGAATCTCTTTTAGACAGTTTAGAACCTGAAATTAATTTGCCAATTATAAAGTCTGGGAATTTATCTGAGCATGATTTATACCCTATTCTTACCGAATTTCTAAAGTCAGAACTCAATTTATATTGCCTCAGAATAGATGAAAAACGATCTAAGAATTCTCGAGGACAAAATGGTAATCAATGGTTGCATCCCGATATTGTTGCCATGCAACCTTTAGACAGACACTGGAATGAACTAGTTAAAAGTTGCGTTAAACACGGTTCTGGACAAAATGCTCGCTTATGGTCATTTGAAGTAAAAAAAGAACTCAATAGCACAAATATTCGTAGTAGCTTCTTTCAAGCTGTAAGTAACTCAAGCTGGGCAAATGAAGGATATTTAGTTGCAACCTCGATTTCTACAAGTGATGTTGAAGATGAACTCCGTATGTTATCTGCATTACACGGTATTGGTGTCATTTTATTAATACCAGAAAACCCAACTGAAAGTGAAATTTTATTGCCCGCACGCAGACGAACAGAAGTTGATTGGCAATCTATTAATCGTATTGTGAATGAAAATGCTGACTTCAAAAATTTTATTGAGCTTGTATCTATCTATTATCAAACTGGTCGTATTCGTACACAGGATTGGAACCATTAATAAGAAAGGAGAAGGGGTCCCATCACACCCCTTTCTTTCTCCTCCAATTCATCCACACCAAACTCCCCACAATAATCACTCCACCTAACAGCACCATCATTGACGGTTTTTCATTTAAGAAAACAACTGCCAAACTCATTGCGACAATCGGCGAACAATATAAAAAATTCGATGCAATTGTTAACGGCATATTTTTAAGAACATAGCCCCAAAGTACATAAGCCATCGCACTTGGGAAAATACCCAACAAAACTATAGACATATTGGCTTGCCAAGTAGCATGTAAAATTTCATGGGGTAAATGAGTACTATAAAATAGTAAAGGAATGGTTCCGAACCAAATGATGTAGCACATCATGCTCAAGGCATCATAATTTAAAGCAAATTTCTTATATAAATTAAAGTACAGCCCCCATGCAATTGCAGCTAAAACAATTAATAAACTATAAGGGCTCGGTACACCAAAACCATGATCTCCACTAACCACCAACACGGCGCCGCAAAGCCCCAATAAAATACATAGCCACTGTTTGAACCGAATTTGCTCTTTAAAAACTAAAGTTGAAATAATAAAGGTAAATAGCGGAATAGATTGACTTAAAATGCTGGAGGCAACCGCAGTCACATATTGTTGCCCTGTATTTATCAGCAAATGATGCAGTGTTACAGAGAAAAATCCTAACACCCCAAGCGCAGGAGCATCTTTCCACTTTAAAGGCTGAATGCCTTTTTTTATGACCAAAAGCAGTAAAGAAAATGAAGCAATTAAAAAGCGAAGCAAGGCAATATGCTGCGGTGTATATGAATGCAAAGCACTATGCACACCAATAGGTGAATAACCCCAACAAAAAACGGTCACAGCAATACACAAATAGAGCTTAAATGCGGGAGGCTGGGTTTCGGCAGCAAGAGGAATTGCCATGTTAAATCTGCACTAATGAAATGGAACTCTTTCATCATATGCGCATGGATAGTTCAATAAAATTAACTTATATTGAGTTTAATATTCATTAAAAGTGAATAACAAAACATGGATATCTCTCAATTAAAGATGTTCCAAACCGTGGTTGAATGCGGAACAATGACTAAAGCATCAATGCAACTGCATTGTGTACCATCCAACATTACGACACGGATTAAACAACTCGAAGAAGAGCTTGGTGCACCTTTGTTTTATCGTGAAGGTAAAGCTTTAAAACTCACTCCATCAGGAGAAATCTTTATAGATTATTGCCATAAAATTTTAGCGCTATGCGATGAAGCTAAACGAAGCATTCATCCAGATGCACCACCTTCTGGCCCATTAAAAATTGGAGCAATTGAATCTTCTGCCACAACACGTTTACCCAATTTACTTGCGAAATATCATCAACGTTTTCCAGAAGTTTCCATTCAAATTATTACCGGCACATGGAAACAGCTATTAGTCGATATTTCTCAGCACAAACTTGATGGGGCAATTGTCGCAGGTAATATTGAGTTTCCGATGCTCAATAAGCTCAACATTTACCAAGAAGACATGGTCTTAATTGCATCTGAATCTTTGGGAGAAATTCATTGCCAAGAAGATTTGATTGGTAAAGAAATTTTTATGTGGACTGAAGGCTGTCCTTACCGTGCAGCTCTCGAAGAATGGCTTAAGCTTAAAAACATCTCTCTTCCCATCACCAGCATTACCAGCTATGCCACGATTATTGGTTGTGTCAGTGCAGGCTCAGGGGTGGCTCTGGTGCCTAAAAGTATTTATGAGCAATATAAGAATTTGGCTCATATCCAAAGTTATAAATTTGAATATCTTGCCTTTATGCAAAATCACTTTTTCTGGCACAAAAATGTGAGCAACCATAAAGCCAGAGACATGTTTATAGAATTGATTAAGACTGAATTTAGTTTATGAATCATTGCAATGATCCGTTTAGCGCTATTAAATGATGATTTATCGTAATCAAATCGTATGGGTTTTATCTCATTGCAGTACAAGCTTTATTTTTAACAGTAAGATCATCACTTCATCTTTTGATTCTGGTTGGGGAGATTGATCCATATGAAAACCTTACAAGTGTTATGCGTTGCAAGTTCTATATTGGCTTCATCAACCTTATTTGCAGAAACAACACAGCCACAGCAAGTTGTTGAAACGACACCTAAAACACAACCTTATGGTGACAATCCTAGCTTAGGGCGCGTACTGTTGTATAAAACAGGCAAAGGTATACAAAATTTAGGAAACTCTATTCAAGGTGCTTCTGAAAAAACATCGAATAAAATTAGTGAGAAATGGCAAAACACCAAAGAATTTACTGCTGAAAAAGCAGAAGTGGTTCAACAAAAAACAGATACCGCCAAAGTATTTACCGAACAGAAAATAGAGCAAGCCAAACAAAATATTACCAGTAGCCGAAATGGTGAAAATATTCCGATCGAGCAAGGTGAATTAAGTAAATCGAGCACAACAGCTAACTAATTTTTGGATAGCGCGATAACTTCACGCTCTTATAAACACAGATATTCATCTAGAAATAATGTCATTAACTATAAGAAAGCTAGGAATCTGCCTTATGAATAGTCAAAAACTCCTCTTTTCAACACTATGCTGCTTAGCATTAACTGCATGTGCGACCTCTACACCTCCTTCTTCACCTTATTCTCAGGCACAAGTTTTAGAACAAGATACGAATATCGAGGCTTATCCCTCTACCACAGGTAATGTAGCCAAACTCATTAAACAAGATAAACAAGCTTGTATGATTGAATTTACTGGCTATTTAGGGGGTGGACATGTAACTGAGCACTGGACTTTTAATAATAATGGTCTGATTTCAGCGACCTCATCGACTATGCAATATCCTGATGAATCAGGCATATTAAATCAGGCAACTAACTCTACAACTAAAAGCTCAACGACATTTAATATTCAAGATCCAGAAATTCAGAATAATTTCAAGAAGCTCCAAAACAACTTTAATCCAGCGAATCTAGCAAAGTGTAATTAATACTTTTTACATAAAAAGCCCGTTGCAGAAGTTACCCTTTGCAACGGGTTATAGCTATTTATAAATTTCTTGGACCTAATTTAAAAAATTATAAATAAGCTATTTAATTAATAGTCAAACCATTTGTTGCAGCCATTAAATCAATACGAGGGAAAACCAATCCCGTTCTTGGGTCAGTAATTGGTTTACCGGTCGTTTTTAAACGACTAATCGTTTGATCAATACTTTCTGTCGGACTCACACGATTTGCTCGTAATAAAGCAATTGCACCTGCCACATGTGGTGTCGCTTGAGATGTACCTCCCATGGTATAACCACCCGCCGTGATCATTGCTCCCGGTGCCAATAAGGTCACAAGACTACCACCATTACTAAAGCACGCTACCTTATCTGCCGCTGTGGTTGGGTCGGAACATTTCACTGGATTCCCCCATGACACACCACCAATATTACTATCATAAACAGCACCTACTCTTACTGCACCAGCTACACAAGCAGGAGATGAGATGCCATCTGAAAATGCATCATTACCTGAAGCGACTACAGGCACCACACCAGCAGCTCGTGCATTGGCAAATGCAGTTCCATAACTGCTATCACTACACTCAGAGGTATATTTAACACCCGGTACGCCAAGGCTCAAGTTAACTGCTTTAATATTATAGGTTTGTGCATTATTTACAGCCCAGTTAATCCCTGCGAGGATATCACTATCATAAGCTGTGCTTACCCATTTACCTTGGGATCTCACTTTTCTAAAGACATCAATGCCTATAATTTTGGTCTTGGTAGCAACCTTAGATACGATCCCTGAAACATTACTACCATGCCCATCATCATCTAAAGCGCCATCATCTGGTGCACTATCAAATGAATAAACCACTCGACATGTGTTTGATGGTGTATTTACTGCCGTACAGCCAAAATCAGAGTGAAGATAATTCACACCTGTATCAATCACCGCCACACTAGAGCCTTCGCCCGTAAAACCATTGGTATTGGCTTGTGGTTGATTAATTAAAGGTAAACTTTCATTGGTCGTAGTCTGGTTAATACGGTTCGGATAAACCGCTTTAACATTTGGATCATTTAATAAAGTCACCAAAGCTTCGCGATTACTAATTCGATAGAAAGCTAAAGGCAAATTATTGTAGTCCCGAAGTACTTGTACACCACCAGCACGGTTAAACCTTGCCTGTATATTCTTTTTATTTGTTGCAATATAACTCCGCCGTTCTAAACCGGAAGGCACACTCACCGAAGGAATATTGTATTCGACGATTAAATCATTCGAATCATTATTAACCAAGGCATCCAAATCAATTTTGCCCTGAAATACTTTTTGTTTTGCTGCTTGATTTAACCGCTGTTTAGCACCTTTAGAGTCCAAAGGAAGAGCGGATGCAGTTGTACTTAATATTGTACATAGACCTAATAGAAATAACGTTTTACTTTGCATTATTTTTCTCCGTAGTTTTTCAACTAACAATTTGCTTATTTCGCTTTTATTTCATTTGCTGGATCTTTTTCTGGATCAATCGGTTGAATAGAAAGATCACTTTTTGTGTCATAAAAAGGGACGGTATCAGCTGATACCGATTGAGGATGAGTTGAATGTTGAGATAGATTTTTAGGTTGAGTAGGCTCCTTAAGTTTAGAAAGAAAGGACGCGGTGTCTGGTTGTGGCGAATTCGACTCATGTAAAGCAGAATTGAACACATCAGATGCACCACTTGTTGGCTTAAGATAAAGAACAACGGCGACCAAGCCGACCAATACAAGAAGGGAAGCAATAATTTTCATCTGTCATATCTCTGTTTTTTTGTTTATAGATATCTATTTTTATTTTTGATTATTCGAAATAAAGTGTCATTTCTTTCAATATATTTCATGTGAAATTTCTATTTCATGAAATATACAAACCTGAGAAAAGCCAAAGTACCTTTTCCCGAATAAGCAAAAATACAGTTCTGCCCTGTACATTTATATTTCTGGCAGAAGATGGTTCAAAAAAGTGCTAAAAAAGCACTCCATTCTCATAATAAGCAATAATTATGCCGTTTCCTCTAATAAATAATTAGATTCACATCACATTTAAAGATATAAAGAACAAGTCAGGAAAAAACGAAAGAGAAAAAATTAAAGGATCTTTTTTAAAAAAGGAAAGACAATGGAGTTTAATTAGAATATCTAACAAATAAATGTTCTTTTTCACTTTATTATTAATTTTTATTAATCTTCACAATTTATCCCTAGTCTGTTTACTCAACGTAACACTGTTGTAACATTTTTATGAAGTTAGTTCCCAAGCCCATATTTCCTTGGCTATGATTCGTTTGCGTTTATGAAATACCTCACTAAAAGGGTATATTCTTTGAAGGATATCGCAATGAAAATTATGAAAACAGCTATCGTTACTGCAAGTGTTCTTGCTTCTGCCTCTATTTTTGCACAAAGTGCGGGCGTTAATGCAGGTGCTTCTGCTCAAGTAAATGTACAACCGGGTGGTCTTGTTAGTGGCGTAGCCAATACAGTCAAAAATACTGCACATACTGTGGGTAGCACAGCCAAGCATGCTGGTCATGTAGCGGCTGACACTACAGTTAAAGCAACAAAAAAAACAACAGGAAAAGTGACTGAACTTTCTTCTAAAGCTGCAAATGGTACAAAACATTTTGCTGCCGAAGCTGCGACAGGTACTAAAAATGTAGCAACTAAAGCTGCAAACGGTACTAAACATTTTGCTACCGAAGCAGTAACAGGTACTAAAAATGTAGCGACTAAAGCTGCAAACGGTACTAAAAATCTAGCAGTTGAAGCGAAAGCTGATACAAAAGCAAGTGTTGATGCTGTAAAAGCTAAAGTTGCAGACAAACAAGCAGACCAGAAAGAATTTACTGCTGAAAAACAAGCTAATGCTCAAGCACATGTAGATGCTGTAAAAACTCGTGTAGCTCAAAACCAAGCCGAGCAAAAAGAGTTTGTAGCTGACACAAAAGCAGATGCTCAAGCGAAGTTAAATGCAGCTCAACCAGCACATGAAATTAATGCTCAAACTGGTGTAAATGTTGGTGTTAACGTTGGTCCTGTTGGAGTTAACACAAATGCAAATATAAATGCTGGTGCTCAAGCATCTACACAAAAAGCTGAAAAGAAATCTTGGGTTAAAGGTCTTTTCGGCACTAACTAATCAGTTATAAATAAAAAAGGGCAATTAATTGCCCTTTTTTTATTTCTCAAAAAACAAGTATTCAATTCGCTTCAGTTAAAATTAAGCCCGCACGCAAACCAAGCTTCACATTTGGATTTGGAAATAAAATCCAGACCTGATCTTGCTCAACCACATAATTACCAGAAGGTTGAGTTGCAATGATTTCACCTTTGGTAAAAGTTGAAAAATTCGGAGCTTCAGCAGATAAATTCATCTGGAAGTCTTCATCTTTTTTAATTAAAGAATCAGACACTTTAAAGACTCGAATTTTTGTTTTATTGCGTAGCGGTAAGGCTTGCTCAGAAACTACATTACGAATGACTTCATCAATTGCTGCAAATTGGCTCAAGTCATTTTGCCCAAATGGTAAGGCTTTACCTAACTCTAAAGTTGCGCTCGCCGCTTTAAAATTCTCACTCGTAAAATGTGTAAACGTTTTACCTACTGCATTGTGATAAACCAAAGCATCTAAATCGGCTGCTTCAAGACTTGCTGTTAAATCAGCATCATAGCTATGGGTTTGATAGGGAAATAAAGCAAATGTTGGTAACAATGAAGCACGAATTGCTGTATGTAAATCATAGTGATAGCGTTTAGCGTCACTTGCACTTTCTTGAAAGAAGTTTGTGACAACTTGCTCCAAAACTTCAGCACGCTTTGATTCTTCAGTCACGGGTAGAGTTTTATACCCGCCACAAAACATTCGATTTACATCGTCATGCACATAGCGTTTGCCTTGACGCATTGCATAAGGGTTCCCCAATACAAGCAGCAACCTCACAGCAAGGTTTAAACGCCCTGCAAATAAATCCGTGCAAAGATGAGATAATAATTCAATTGGCGCTGTTTCATTACCATGCACTCCAGCTGACAGTACGACAGCTTTGTCGTACTGTGCGTTTGGGGTACATTCAAGAAGTCCTTCACCTAACCAACGCCAAGAAAAGTTATTTTGCTTCCCTTCTAACGCTGTAGGTTGCTCACCTTGTAAGGTTAATGCTAGAAAATCTTGCATGTCACCTCCTCATTATTTTTGGAAAGGATAAACCGAACCTAAACCTAAAATTTTGGTTAGTTCGTCAAGTGCCATACGGCTTTCCATTAACAAATGCGGATCAGCCAAATCTTCTTGTGCTAAACGATCACGATAATGTTTATCAACCCATTGATTGAGTGTGCCAAACAATTGATCGTTCATGAGTACTTTTGGATTTACGGCATTTAACTCAGTTTCGTTTAAAGCTACACGTAAACGTAGACAAGCTGGACCACCACCGTTACGCATACTTTCGCGTAAGTCATATACCTGAATAGCATCAATTGGTGTGCCCATTTGAATCATGTCATTCAAATAGCCCCACACTGCTGCATTTTGACGAGACTCTTCCGGTACAACAATAGTCATTCCACCATCTGGACGAGTCAAAATTTGGCTATTAAATAAATAGGTTGCTACGGCATCATCAACGGTAACACGGTTTTCAGGGACTTCAATCGAAATAAAATCTTCACCGATGCTTGCCATTTTTTGACGAATTTCAGCAAAGGCCTGATCTTGATTTAAAAAGGCATGTTGATGATGGAATAAAACCTGTTGGTTACTTACCGCGATCACATCATTGTGGAAAACGCCCTGATCAATTACATCCGGATTTTGCTGAACAAAAACAGTATGTGCATCATCTAAACGATGCAAACGTGCAATTGCTTCACTTGCCTCACGCGTTTGACGAGCCGGATAACGTTTTGGTCCCGGCAAGCCATTATTTAAATGTTGTTGACCATAAACAAACACCTGAACACCGCGCTTAGCATAATCACCACCTAAGCGGTTGTGATTGGCTGCACCTTCATCACCAAACAAAGCCACTTGTGGCAATGCTTCGTGATGTACAAAGTGGCGTTCATTTTTAAAGATGGCTTGTAAAACTTGGCTTGTAGTTTCAGCTTCAATTGAACGGTGAAACTTATTGTTCAAGTTCGCTGCTGTGAAATGCACACGCTCATCTTGGCTATCTGCCGAAGGTGAAACAGTAGCCGCATTGGCAGTCCACATTGGAGAAGCTGAACTTAAAGATGACAATAGTTCAGGTGAATGACGCATTGCTTGAGCAATAACGCTAATGTCATCACCTGTAAAACCTAAACGGCGTAACATTGGAACATGTGGACGCTCATGCGGAGCAAGTACACCTTGTTTCATTCCCATGTCAGCCAAGGCTTTCATCTTTAGCAAACCTTGTTTCGCTGCTAATTTTGGATTCGAGGTATTATTACGGTTTTTCGTCGATGCTTCATTACCAAACGACAAACCCGCGTAGTGATGTGTTGGTCCCACTAAACCATCGAAGTTTACTTCATATCCTTTCATTTTTTTCTTTCCCTAGTGTTTAAGGCAACACAATCCCTGGAGATAATTTTTCTGGTAAAGTTAAGCTGTCACTTTCAAGTGATGCCATTGGCCAAGCACAATAGTCGGCAGCGTAAAAAGCACTCGCGCGGTGATTACCTGACGCCCCTACACCACCAAACGGTGCAGCACTTGAAGCCCCAGTTAATGGCTTATTCCAATTCACAATACCGGCACGTGCTTCAATGAGTAAGTCATCAAACAGTTCGCGTTTTGGTGAAACCAAACCAACTGACAAGCCAAAACGAGTTGCGTTAGCAATTTTTAATGCTTCATCAAAGTTGTCATAACGTTGAATAGTCGTAAGCGGACCAAAATATTCTTCATCTGGAATATCTTTCACGCCTGTGACATCAACAATGCCTGGCGTAAGTAACGAACTATCTTCTTGAGGACGCGTCATGGCTAATAAACTTTTTGCACCCAGCTCAAGTATTTTTTGCTGAGCATGCATCATGTTTGTTGCAGCAACTGACGAGATTACCCCACCCATAAATGGTTGTTGCTCGTCGTTCCAACGGCCAACTTTTAGGTTTTTAGCAACTTCAACAAAACGTTGAATAAATGCATCACCTTCAGCACCATTTTTTACCAAAATACGGCGCGCACATGTACAACGCTGACCTGCCGAAACAAAAGCAGATTGAATAGCAAGATTAACTACTGCATCAACATCGATAATTTCATCAATAATCAATGCATTATTGCCGCCCATTTCAAGCGCAAGAATTTTTTCAGGTGCACCTGCCATTTGCTTATGCAAGTGATAACCAGTGTTTGCACTTCCGGTAAACAATAAACCATCAATTTCATGTGAAGCAGCTAGCGCTTCACCCGTGGTACGTCCACCTTGAACCAAGTTCATCACACCATTTGGCAGACCAGCTTGTTGCCAAAGTTTTACAGTTTCTTCAGCAGTCCAAGGCGTTAATTCACTTGGTTTAAATACAACTGTGTTGCCAGCAAGCAATGCAGGAACAATATGCCCATTTGGTAGATGGCCCGGGAAGTTATATGGACCGAAAACCGCAAGTACACCATGCGGACGATGACGTAAAGATGCTACACCATCGGCCATTTCAGTTGAGCTTTCGCCTGTACGCTGGTGGTAAGCACGAATCGAAATCGCAACCTTGCCAATCATTGATTGAACTTCAGTTAACGTTTCCCAAAATGGCTTACTGGTTTCTTGGCTAATGACTTCTGCTAAATGCTTTTTATTTTCTTCAAGCAAAGCGGCAAATTTTTCAACAATCGCTACACGCTCTGCAAGTGGTAAACGCGCCCAAGCTGGAAACGCAGTACGCGCTGCCTGACAAGCTTGCTCTACATCAGTAGCAGTAGCCTCGGCACCTGACCATACAGTTTGGTTATCAACCGGATTTGTTTTTTCAAATATTGCACCGCTGCCTTGTAACCAGACACCGTTTATAAATAAAGAGTTTGACATCAGGATACTTCCATTGGATTTAGTGATAACACACGAACAACGTGGCCTTCTTGCACACCGAGTTTTTCAGCTTGTTCATGTGTTAAATTTATTGTGTTATCAACAAGATCAAGCTTTAACAACATTGCCTTATAGTCATGATAATTATCATTGGCAATGAGATATTGGGTCTTACCGACCACAACTTCACTTATAATTTTGACGTTTAGTAACTGACTTTCTTTTACTGCTCGCAATTCATCAATATTGGCTTCAATGGTTGGACCCGCATCAAAAATATCGACATATCCTTGATAGCGTAAGCCTTCCGACTCAAGCACATGATAAGCAGGTAAAGTTTGTGGATGCATTTTTCCAATTACCTCTTGCGCATCTTTTGGCAAGAGATCTACATAGACTGGGAAACGTGGCATAAGCTCTGCAATAAACACTTTTTGCCCAATTCCACTTAAATAGTCTGCTGTTGAAAAATCCATATTAAAGAAATGGTGACCAATAGCATCCCAAAATGGAGAACATCCATTTTCGTCTGAGAAACCACGCATTTCAGCAATTAACTTTTTCTCGAAATATTGCTTAAAGGCAGCGATAAACATAAAACGGATTTTCGATAAGAATTTACCGTTTTGGTTTTCACGACGCTCTGGATCTAAAAATAATGTACAGAGTTCACTACTACCTGTTCTGTCATTACTTAAAAATAAAGTAGGTAATGACTTATACACATTTAATGCTTTTGAAGCGTGTACTTGAGTACCAACATGAAAGTTGTACCAAGGTTCAATGAGTCCAACAGCAACTTCAATTGCACTTAACCCAATAACACGTTGAGCTTCTGTATCTTCAAGAACAAACAGATAACCTTGTTCACTTTTATGGACATTGCCATTTAAAGTATTGCGAGTACGTGAAATTCGAGCCGAAAGTGTATCCATATTTTGTGGCAAGGAAGTCAGGCCTACACCTGACTTACCTGCTAATTTATAAATATCTTCAAGATCTCGAAACTCGGCATGACGGACGATCATCATGGCTAGCTTTCCTTTTTTTTATTTAGCCAACTTTGCCAATGCGCGTTTTAAACGAGCAATTCCTTCATCAATATCTTGTTCAGGAATAATCAGAGACGGTGTAAAACGAACCACGTTAGGTCCTGCGATTAAAGCAAGTAAACCTTCTTCGCCTGCCCATGTGGTAATGTCTTTCGCTTTCCCTGCATACTCAGCTTTTAATACACAACCAATGAGTAAGCCTTGACCACGAATTTCTTCAAAAATCGGGTACTCAGCATTTAATTTATTTAATGCGTCGATGAAATATTGATGACGATGTTTTACACCCTCAAGCACTTCAGGTGTATTAATAAACTCAAATACTGCACCAGCAACCGCACTCGCTAACGGGTTACCACCGTAAGTCGTACCATGTGTACCGACAGAAAAATGCGGTGCAAATTTATCAGTTGTTAGCATTGCACCGACTGGGAAACCACCACCTAGTGCTTTTGCAGTAGTTAATACATCTGGAATAACACCAGAGTTCATGTAAGCATATAGTGCACCTGTACGGCCAACACCAGTTTGTACTTCATCAAAAATCAGCAATGCACCAAACTCATCACACAGTGCACGTAAACCTTTTAAAAATTCAATATCAGCAGGAATAACGCCGCCTTCACCTTGGATCGGCTCAACAATCACGGCACAAGTTTGTTCATTAATGACCACTTTTGCAGCTTCTAAATCATTAAAGGCAACATGGTTGATACCGTTTGGAAGTGGTGCAAAGTCTTGTGAATATTTAGGTTGACCACCCGCTGAAACGGTAAATAAGGTACGGCCATGGAATGCATTGTTAAATGCCACAATGCCACTTTTGCCAGCAACACCGCTATCTAGTCCAACTTTACGAGCTAGTTTTAATGCCGCTTCGTTCGCTTCTGCACCTGAGTTACAGAAGAACACTTTATCTGCAAATGTATTTTCAGTGAGTTGTTTTGCAAGGCGTAGAACCGGTTCATTTGTATAACCGTTGCCTACATGCCAAAGTTTTGTTGCTTGTTCTGTTAAAGCATTCACTGCCACTGGATGCGCATGACCTAATGCGTTTACTGCAATCCCGCCTGCAAAATCGATATATTCTTTATTTTCTTGATCCCAAATACGTGAACCTTCACCACGTACCGGAATGAAATTTGCCGGTGCAAAAACTGGAACCATCCAGTCGTTAAAGTTGCTTCGAGTTACAGAAATTGGCTGTTCCATGCTTACCTCAGTATTTATTTAATATATTCGATAACACTTAAATTTGAATAATTCAGAAAAAGGGACTGAACAAATGAACCCTATAACATCCTTTATATTTGCTCAGACCACTTTTTCTAAAAGTAATTTCCGCAGATTAGCCTGGGAAAATACCGCGCTCTTTACGAGCTTTTAAGATACGCTCACATGCCAAGATGTAAGCTGCTGTACGTAAAGTACAAGCGTTGCTGTTCGCTGTATTCCAAACATCATCCATAGCTTGAACCATCAACTTGTCTAAACGCTCGTTGATTTCTTCTTCGCTCCAGAAGTAGCTCGCCATGTCTTGAACCCATTCGAAGTAACTTACAGTTACACCGCCGGCGTTACATACCACGTCAGGAACTACAACAATGCCACGCTCAACTAATACATCTTCAGCTTTAGGATATGTCGGGCCGTTTGCGCCTTCTAAAATCAACTTAGCTTTAAGTTTTTGAGCACGTTCAACAGTGATTTGGCCTTCCAATGCAGCTGGAACAATAATGTCAACTTCAGCTGTCCAGAAATCTTCGTCAGCAATTGATTGCGCGCCAGCAAAGCCACCAACACCTTGATTTGCATTTACGTGATCACGTAATGCTTCAAGATCAATACCATCAGCATTGAAAATTGTGCCAGTGTGGTCTTGAACGTGTGTAACTTTCGCTTTTGATTCAACAAATAAGAAAGCTGCTTCACTACCTACGTTACCAAAACCTTGAATAGCAACTTTCGCGCCTTCAATTGGCAAATTAATTTTTGCTGCTACTTCACGACCTGTAACGAATACGCCACGACCAGTTGCTTTCACACGACCTAAAGAACCGCCTAAGTGAACTGGTTTACCAGTTACAACACCAGTTACAGTGTGACCTTGGCTAGTAGAATAAGTATCCATCATCCAACCCATGATATTGGCATTAGTACCAACGTCTGGAGCAGGGATATCTTTTTGAGGCCCAATAATATGACCAATTTCAGTCGTATAACGACGAGTCAAACGCTCTAATTCACGAGTTGATAATTTACGTGGATCAACACGGATACCACCTTTTGCACCGCCAAATGGCAAGTTCAAAACAGCAGTTTTAATTGTCATCCATGCAGACAATGCCATTACTTCATTCAAATCAACATTTGGATGGTAACGAACACCGCCTTTACCCGGACCACGAGACAAGTTGTGTTGTACACGGTAGCCTTCAAAGTGCTGGATCGAACCGTCATCCATCACGATTGGCACGTCAACAATAAGCGCACGCTTAGGACGTTTTAAAGTATCGATATAATCAGCTAAGTGTTCTAAATATGGCGCTACACGGTCAATTTGTGCCAAGTAAGTTTGCCATGCATCGCTATGTTCGTTTACGTATGAAAGATCTGACATCTTTTTTCCTATATACCTTCATAGACTCAGATTTGATAAATCCGTAGTCTTTATTATTCAGCAACTAAAACCTTGCAATAACAAAGTCTTAGTTTATTTACTAAACCTTCTGCTCTTCTAAAGCATTAGGTTTTTTAAATTCCATTTGTTGATACTAAAAGTACGATCTACTTTTATATATCGATATCTTTTACAAGCTTTCTTTCATTTAACTTACTGTTTATAAAGCTATCTTTATAAAAGCAAAGTTTAACCACAACCCACTTAATCCAGTCGGCTGAAATATAAATACAAAAGAAATGGCATAACCGTTTGGGAGTTAAAAAGAACGATGATTTATAAAAAAATCATATGTCCATAAAAATTATTTTGACTAATCGATAGATCCCTCCATTAGTCTTTTTAAAAATAAAAATTGTTCAATAATGCTACAGATTAATTATCTCTACACATACCGCTTAAAATTAAGCCGGAACATAGCTATAAAATCTTCCAATAAATATAGCATAGAGCACACCCATTTAGAACATTTTAAAATAAATAAGCAGAGAAAAAATAATCAAATCGCAGTAATCCTTATA
Organism: Acinetobacter geminorum; assembly: GCF_013009345.1. Classification (GTDB taxonomy): domain Bacteria; phylum Pseudomonadota; class Gammaproteobacteria; order Pseudomonadales; family Moraxellaceae; genus Acinetobacter; species Acinetobacter geminorum. The sequence goes on from NZ_JABELE010000012.1 coordinate 78,948, forward strand.
ATAAAAAAACAACAAATATTAAAAAAACCTTAACTTTAATAAAAAAAATTTATAGGAAACATAAAATCATAATTTAAAAAAATATAAAAAATTAAAATTATAAATAACAATAACTTAAAAATTAATCATCTTCGTAAAATTGTCAAAAAACTATACCCTCTCTACATTAAATCTATAATAAGTCCATTTCTAATTCATATTTCATAAAATCCCAAAAACCTCTTTATCAAATAACCAGGCTAAACATAGACTTAATCAAATATTAATAATAAATAAATATTAATAAGAATCCGATAAATGGTAATTTCACAAAACAATATTTGTTTTCATGATCAAAAATAAAACTTCATTTTTAAAAAAAATATATAAATTCCTTCTTTTTTAACTTCCAGTAAGACACAAAAAAGGCCCCTTACGGGACCTTTAAAAAGACATTCTTTAGACTCTAGAAAGCTCAGCTCTGCACCAGATCTTTCTTTCGATAAAAAATGAAGTAGCTTGCATAGCATAGAAGTATAAAAACAATACAACAGATAAAACCAACTTGCATGGATGGGTCAAAGACCATACTGATGCAGGTAACGAGACAGAACAACCCACCCACAATTGGGGTAAGAGGGAAAAGAGGTGCCGCGAAACGCAAATCTTTTGCTGTTTTTCCTGACTTATACCACTGTCTACGGAAGTTAAACTGCGAAATACAAATGGCAATCCAAACCACAACCATCGTAAAAGCTGCAACCCCCAATAGATTCTTAAAAATTGTTTCTGGTGCGAATTGTTCTGAAAGCAATCCAGGAATTGCACCAAACATAGTTACAGTAATAGCAACAATCGGTGTTCCAGAAGGAGTTAATTTAGAAAATATTTTTGGTAACTGATTTTTCGCCGAAAGCGACCACATCATACGTGAAGCAGCAAACAAACCAGAATTTGCAGCAGAAAGTAAAGCCGTAATAATTACAAAGCGGATAATATCTTCTGCATATGGAATACCAATATAGTTAAATACCGTCACAAAAGGACTATTACTTACTTCATTTGCACTAAGGCCTGCAAGTTGAAACGGCAGCAATGAACTAATCACCACAATTGTACCAACAAAGAAAATTAGTAACCGCCAAATAGCCGCATTGATTGCTTTAGGAACTGTCTGTGCTGGATTCTCAGCTTCCCCCGCCGCTACCCCAATTAATTCTGTGCCCGAAAAAGCAAAGTTAACAATAAGCATAGTGGCAAAAATTGGGAAGAGACCGTTTGGGAACCAACCGTGGGCAGTCAGGTTACTAAATAATGGCGCTGTTTCATGTCCGTGGTAAGGAATAAAACCGAAAATTGCCAGTAGACCCAAACCAATAAAACAGATGATTGTAATAACTTTGACGAGTGCCAACCAGAATTCAGATTCGGCAAATAATCGAGTTGAACTGATATTAAGAAAAAAAACTAAGGCACCAAAAAAAAGAGTCCAAGCCCATACCGAGGTAGATGGAAACCACTCCTGCACCAATAAAGCCGCTGCAGTAAACTCAGTCCCCAAAGTTGCAGTCCAAGTTAACCAATAGAGCCAAGTAATCATATAGCCCGTACCAGGACCAATATAACGGCGGGCGTATTCACCAAAAGAACCTGATTCCGGCACATGAACCGCAAGCTCACCAAGGCATAACATCACGGTATAGGCAATTAAACCGCCCAAAAAATAAGAAATAATTGCGCCAATTGGGCCTGCTTGGGAAATTACATCACCAGACCCTAAAAAAAGACCTGTACCTATGGCACCGCCAAGGGAGATCATCACCAAATGTCGAGTACTCATTGCTCGTTTCAAAGGTGCAGAACTTCCATGTTGCGATGCATCATTATTCCGATAATTTAATGATTGCATATAAAAAACTGTAACGACAATTTAGTAAAAAATCATTTTAGGAGAAAAAAATAAATATGCAATTATCTTTGAATAGTGAACTTATTTTAACCAAGCTCTTTATGTAAAAATAAAATATATAGAAAAAACATTTAGTTATATTTTTTTATAGCTATATCTGTATTTTAATTAATCTTATATTATTTCTATAATTTATGTAGTAGAAAAACCCATTTATCTTTAAATATAGTATTTATATATATTACTGGTTATGCCTACTTTAAATACAGCAGATCACTATATAACAAACCTACTATTTATTTAAATAATGAGTTTTAAAAAAATATACAAATAAGTTTATAAAAAAATATTTTTTAAGCAAAAAATAAAGCCCAAACCTAAAGGTCTGAGCTTTATTTAAACACTATAAAGGTTTAATAGCTGATGGTGCTCAACTGTTCGGTAGATTGAATTGAACCTTCCGTAAACTCACACAGCCCTTGTTCATCACAAGATAAATTTAATTGCTTATAGCTAATCGCTAAAGAATCCGAATATTTTTTGATTACAAACGGACTCATATCCGATGTTAAGGGCTCTTCACGCTTGAAAAATTTAATAATCTTACGATCATTCATCGCTAACAAATAAATTTCATTATTTAATTCAATGTGCACTACACCAGTTTGCTCAGCCACAATTGGAACCAAATAAGATTTATTCGCCAGTAGAGTATCTACTGTATAACTTTCAAACTTTGAATTGATGAGGTTAAATACCAAAATTAAACCAAAGCTAGTCTGCAAGCCTTCTCTATAATTTGCATCTTCTTGAATTCGCTGCACTTTAATACCGAGCTTTTGAAAGTCCAACTCAGTTGCTTGATTTGTTTTTATCAGACTACGTGTAATAGCCTGTTTAAGGGGATTATCAAAATAACGTTCATCTAACTGAAAATCATTTTGATGCAATATTTTTAACAGCATTTCATCATGATGAGTAAGAACATGGGCAAGTACATTACGGAAGTAAAACTTACTTTGTTTTTTGACCTTACGAACCTGCTGATAAAAATAGATTTCATCGAAATCATGTTCAATAAAATCATGTAATAAACTTGAACTAGCCAATACTGACAATGCTTCATGACCAGTAAATGGCAAATGAATCGTATGTAAGCTTGGTAACAGCTCTTTTATTTTTAAGTAATGTTCGCGATCAATTGAAAAGTAAGGGTCATAAACAATAATGTATTCACGCGCTGTATTGACATCTTGTGGCTGAATCTGCATGTCCTTGTTTGCTACCGAATCAAAAAACTCAGCATAGCGTCGGTCTTCAACATGTTCAGGGTCAATTGAATATTGCGGTACAAATGCAATCACGCGGTTCATATTCAATAAATTAGAATACTTGATTGCCGCATAGCCGCCCATTGAACCGCCATAACCCACAATATTTTTAAAGCCTTCTAGAATAGGCGAAATTGCTTGTGCCAGCTCAATCATGCTTGCTTGAGGAAACCATGATTTTTGTTTTGGCATTACCCCAATAACATTATATTGGTATTTAATTAGAGACTTTTCAGCATTGATAGATAAGCCACTCGCTCGGGTAATCAAATCGCCAAAAGAGAGAACTAATGTATTAGAATCGCCTGGTAAAAAAATGGCTCTAATGTGTTCGTCTTCAAAAATAATTTGCTTATCCATGCTCACACCGAAAGAAAATTTACTCCCACATACAACGTCAAAAATGAAACAAAATAGGTGTTTTGCCAATTTATGATTGCGGAGTATCTTATTTTATAGATGCCAGTCAGATTAAAAAGCGCAAAATATGACACAATCCTTACATCCTGCCGCTCAAAAAGGCTTCAGTTCAGCTGCTGAACTATATCAGCAAGTTAGACCCAATTATCCCGCAGAAATAGTAAGTTGGCTGCAAAATTGCCTACAAATACAGGAAAAATCTACTGTTATTGATCTTGGATCTGGTACTGGCAAATTCTTACCCTACTTAAAACAAACACATGCTGATGTTATTGCAGTTGAGCCAATTGGCGAGATGTTACAGCAGCTTCAACAAGTTTATCCTGATATCAAAACATTACAGGCTTTTAGCCATTCAATTCCTGTAGAAGATCATAAAATTGATGCCATTATTTGTGCGCAATCTTTTCACTGGTTTGACAACCTCGATACCCTAACAGAAATGCATAGAGTATTAAAACCAGAAGGACATTTAGGGCTAGTTTGGAATCAACGAGACGAACGTACAGATTGGGTCAAGGCTTTAGCTGACTTCCTACTCCCACTTGAAGGTGACACACCTCGTTATCATAGTGAAAAGTGGAAACGCGTATTTGAACAACAAGATTTATTCGTATTTGATAGCCTACAAACATTCACACAGTCACAACACGGTTCTGTCGAACAAGTCGTAAGTAAACGTTTACTCTCTACGAGCTTTATTGCTGCAATGACTGAAAAAGATCAATTACAACTCAAAGCACTGTTTGAAAAAATTGTTTATGATTTTACTGGATTAGGTCCTCAAGATCAGATTGATTTTCCATATGTTACGTACGCATATCACTTTCAAAAAAGTACGTTACCCGTTAAATAATTAGTGAATAGGTTTGGTTGAAAGTTATGAAGAAAACACCTCAAATCATATTAATGTCTTTGCTTTGCTCTAGCCTATTTCTGACTGCTTGTAAAAAAGCGGATGAGCCTGCTAAGACGGAGCAACCTTCTGCCACCTCATCTACCGATCAGGTTTTAGAAAAACTAAATGAAAGACCTGTTAAGACCTTCCCTGCCACTGCTGATGATGCACACGATATTGCGCTGTTAGAGGATTATGATCGTCGCTTTACAGAAATGAGTGACGAGATGGAAAGTGAATTAGCAAAAATGCATGAAGCTGGAACCCTCACTACAGAGTTTGAGCAACAGCGTACTCTCGATAATGTGCGCTCTTCTCTGACCATGTTAAAAGATTTAGATTTAAAAACTGAGCAAGGTCGTTACATTCAGGGTCTACTTTATCAATATTGGGAAAACCAAGAAAAACACTTGAGTGATAAGCAAGCCAATAAAGATGAACAGATCAATGATCTTGCCGACTATTTACAAGCGCAAAATCAATTAAAATATTGGAAAGCATCGCAACAGAAATAGCAATGTATTGGTTATAAAAAAGCCTTCAAACTTATGAAGGCTTTTTTATAAATTATATATTTTGCTTTTCAACCCAATGAATTGCCTGAACGCGGAATAACTCACATGCACCATCACCCGTATCAGTCGGCGTAAGTGAGGATTTCCAAACTAAATTTTTGTCCTTAATCTCGACAAGGTCACCTTTTAGATAAACTAAATCACCACGTTTAACCTGTTTAATCTGCTGAGCAATTTCAGGATTTGCAGGAATGATGTGCATGTTAGATACCATTTGCATCGCTTGCTCTGCTGGAACAGGTAATTTAGGAATTTTCCAGTTTAAATAACGGTCATATTGTTTCACTGAAATATGACGTGCGATTTCAGGCTTTGCAAACAATCCCCAACTTACGGCATAGTCAATAGGAGAAAACTTAGCTTGTTCATCATTTTGATAAACTTTTGAACCCAAGATTCTGAAATTTCCTTGAAAAGGTTGTAATACAGAAATAGATTGATCTTTTTCTATCGGGCTCAAACCATTGGCAATATTATATTCACTTGAGGTCGATGCAAATGTTGAACTCATGCCAATCACGGCGAGTAAGCCCATCATCAAACTTTGTTTTTTCATCGTGTTACACCTCAAATATTGCTAGATCAAAGTGATTAGATCTTCAATTTATAATAGCTTTAAGCGATGAAAAAAATATCGAAATTTAGTAACAATACAGATCAATTTCGTCTATTTTTGTGCTGAATTAAACAGCTTGTTAATCTTCGAAATCTATTCTCAACGTTTCGAAACGAACCTTACCTTGTTGAACAGCTTGGGCAATTGCTTGTTGACCTTTCGTAAGTCTAGCTCCACCACTTTTTACATCAAGCAAAATAATATTGATGTCTTCTGCCGTACCATCGCCATCGCGAAAATCGGTATATCCATCAAAAATAATATAGTCCACCGGATCGCCCATGAATTTTGCATCGATTGGTAAATACTGAAATTCAGGTAAAACCGGAGCAAATTGTTCTGCCATTTTTCCTTTCAACACCGCACGACTTGTATTTACACTTCTCTTTTGTGCTTGAGTAAGCGCTTGTTGATGCTCTAGTTCAAGTTCAGCAATATATTGCTCATATTCAGCCTTAATTCGTCCATTACGTGTATTTGATAAAATAATAGTAGTGATGATAATACCAATGCCAGCACCAATAAGCATGGCAAGCCATACAGACATAAATTTTCCTTAAAAAGCGCGAATTAAGATTACAGCTCTAATCATATCTAAAATAACGAAACAGCTTAAACTTTTGTCAAATGCAGTCATCTACTTCTCACAAAAAGATGCTAAGGTATAAAACATAAACAAATGTGCTGCTGAAAATAATTGGATTTATGAAAACGATACTTATTGCAAATCAAAAGGGCGGATGCGGAAAGACCATGACGGCCATTACGTTGGCAACAGCATTGGCACAAAAAGGATATAAAGTAGCATTAGCAGATTCGGACAATCAAAAATCGGCTTTACAATGGTTAAAACAGCGCCCTGATACTGTTGCAACGATTCAAAGCCTAGACTGGCGTCATGAAAAATCAATTGGTGATGCACCCAAAAATCTGGACTATTTAATTATTGATGCGCCTGGTGCTCTGTCAGGTGAGCATGCTGAACAGCTTATTAGTGAAGCGCATGCCATTATTACTCCACTTCAACCTTCATTTTTTGATATAGACAGTACTCGTCGTTTTTTAAAGCATTTACAAGACATTAAACGCATTCGTAAAGGTAAAGTTCAGATTTTACTTCTTGCAAATCGTGTAAAACCAAACAGTGCAAGCTCAAAAGATATCCAACAGTTCTTTGAAAAAATTGAACAGGAACCTGTTGCATGGATTGCTGAACGCACTGCGTATGGCAGCTTAGCAATGCAGGGCTTAAGCATTTTTGATAAACCGCAAAAGAACTTTATTAGTATCCAAAATCAATGGCAACCTGTTCTAAACAAGTTAATTGAAGATAAAGCTGAATGGTTTTAAAGGAATTTTAGCCTCTAAAACTGCATGTATAAGGTTCTTTACATTACGGCCTTAAAATTTGCCTCAGGTTATTTTTCAGTTAATATGACTTTATTCTATGTAGAAAATTAGAGAAATATTGTTCGTGCATCCATACGCTCCTAATTTACAGCGCGTTTTATTGTTTGGGCTGTTTTTTATTTTGATTTTTTTAGGATTTAATATCCTGAAATACTTTATTGTTCCTGTACTTTGGGCTGCTATCATTGCATATATGACTTGGCCTATTTATTTAAGAATTCAGCGCTTTTTTGGAGAAACCCGTAATACTTTAAATGCAACTCTAATGATTAGTCTGGTCATTTTGGTTGTTGGTGTACCGTTTACATGCGCTATTTTCATTTTGCAGCATGAAGGACGCAACTTATATTTTGACTTACAACGTCAGGTTTTTTCGGGCCATTTAAGCGTTCCAGATTTTATACGCGAGCTTCCTTTTGTAGGAAAAGAAATTTCTCGTACACTTAATGAATTAAACAACGATCCTAATAGCACCATTCAAAATATCGCAGCTTGGGTACAAAGTCATTTAAGTTATGGCCGTGTACTGCTCGGTGAGATTAGCAAAAATATTGTCAAACTTGGCTTTGCAGTATTCAGCCTATTTTTCTTCTATCGTGATGGTCAAATGATTTTGTCTCAAGTAAGTAAAGCTTTAGAAATGGTCATTGGCCCTCGTATTCATCACTATCTTGATACGATTTCCGAGACAACTCGTGCAGTAGTCTATGGTGTAGGTTTAACTGCAATTGCTCAAGCTGTTTTGGCTGGATTAAGTTACTTCGTAGCAGATGTACCAAACCCTATGGTACTCACTATTGCTACGTTCTTATTAGCTTTAATTCCATTTGGTACTCCAATTTCCTATTTAGGTGTCGGTCTATGGTTGTTCTCTCAGGGACAAACCATGGAGGCAATTGGTGTTGTGGTTTGGGGTGTGCTGATTGTCAGTAGCTCAGATAATGTGATTAGACCACTCGTCATTTCTGGTGCCACCAAAATTCCATTCTTATTAATTATGTTTGGCGTATTAGGCGGTATTGCGAGTTTTGGCTTGGTCGGTTTATTTATTGGCCCTGTAATTTTGGCTATTTTACTGGCAATTTGGCGTGAATGGTTGCATGAGACGATTGAACCTGAACCTATGCCAAAAACAACCATGATTTATGATTCTGAGAGTGAATCGTCCAATGACAAAGAGTGACATAGTAATTTAATTTAAAAATGTTTCTAGATACAAATTAACTATTTAAATTAACTTGTAGGTCAGACCTCTGTTTGTTTGAATCAAACAATCATATATATTTATAAGGACATCCAATCATGCAGATGTTTAATAAAATTAGCGCAGTTTGTGCGCTTACAGCCCTTTTTACGGTTGGCTGTAGTTCGGTAACTAAAACTGTATCTGACACAGCTCAAGCATTAACCTCAATGCATACAAAAAAAGTGGTCGACGTAAATGAAGTGACAGCTAACGGTATTGGCAAAAAAATAGGTACGATCAGCTTTCAAGATAGCGACAAAGGTTTAATTATTACCCCTGCTCTTGCTGATTTACCAAGTGGTACTCGTGGTTTCCATATTCATGAAAACGCTTCTTGTGCACCTGCTGTAAAAGATGGAAAACCTGGCGCTGCTTTAGCTGCGGGTAGCCACTATAACCCGAACCAAGCCCCTCATCATGGTACTCCAACCACTGGCCATTTAGGCGATCTACCTGTTTTAGTTGTCGATAATACAGGTGTTGCAACAACTGCCGTAATCGCACCTCGATTGAAACTTGCTGATATTCAAGGTCGAGCTATTATGATCCATGCGGGTGGCGACAACTATTCAGACTCACCTCAACCTCTTGGTGGTGGCGGAGCACGAATTGCATGTGGTGTGATTAAATAATTTATGTATTTTTCAAATTGTGGGTATCTCAAAAGATATCCACAATTTTGTTAATTTATTGATCGTTACAACTTGGTTTAAATCTAATAAAATCTTAAAAAATGACTGACTTTTGTAGATAAAAAGAATAATATTTTTGAAGTAATAAAAATTTAAAGTTACATACTGCTTTCTCACGTATTCTCTAATTTAGAACAAAAGCCGTGAATTATCTGACCCAAATATTTAATAGCTTTAAGACAAACTCTATTTTAATCTATTGCCTGCAAATTCTGATTGTACTCACTGGCACAACTTTAGGTTTGCTTTGGCTGGGCTATAATCAACTTATTGTTCCTGTAACCTTGGGCGCAATTGCAGCAGCATTAACAGACTTTGATGATCGCTTAAGTATTCGATTACGCAATTTGGTTTATGTCTGCCTGCTCTTTTTTACAGTCAGTAGTATTCTTGGCTTTTTAGCACCTTACAAAATTTTCTTTATTTTATATCTCTCTATCTCAAGCGCTTTTTTCATATTACTAGGCGCCTTAGGGCAACGTTATGCCACGATTTCTTTTGGCACGATTCTGCTCTCTATTTATAGTATGTTTGGTTTAGGCGAATACGCACATTGGTATCAACAACCTACTTATTTTGTTTATGGTGCTCTCTGGTACGGTTTAACTTCTATTTTATTTTTTATTATTAAACCGACACTTCCCTTACAAGATAAGCTCTCACAAATTTTTAAAGAAATTTCTGTTTTACTAAAAGCAAAAGCTCGTTTGTTTGATCCAGACAATAAAGAGAATGTTGAACAGCTTTTATATGAATTATCGCTACAAAATACGCAAGTTGCCCAAAGCCTCAATCAAATACGCAGTTCACTACTTACTCGACTCAAAGCTTCCAGAGTCAGTAATAAAAGTATCTATTGGCTAAACCTATATTTTTTCGCACGAGATATTCACGAGCAAGCCACTTCAAATTATTTACATTACGAACATATTCAACAGAATTTTAGCCGTAGCGATCTTATTTTCCGTTTCCAAAAAAATCTGCGCCTACAAGCGCAAGCGTGCCAAGACTTAGCTCAATGTATTTTATATAACCAGCCATATCAGCCTTCGCAAGAAAGTCAGAAAGTACTAGGACATTTGGAAAGTTCTTTAAAAGATTGGATACAACAACATCCTCAAAATTTTGAAGTTAAAAATTTAAAACTTATTTTTGATAATTTAAAAGGAATGCATGAACAGTTTGAACAACTGCAATATGCCCAACCTGTTCCTGAAAATAACACTCAAACAAGACAAGAACACTTAAATTTACTTGATGATGATATTCAAGGATTTTCAGATCTTATCTTAAAACTTCGGCAACAACTTACGCCACAATCAGCGCTGTTTAGGCATGCCATACGAATTGCTGTGGTTTTCGCCGCAGGTTATGCAATTTCACTGTTACCCTTTGCGCAGCATGGTTACTGGATTTTACTCACCAGTTTGTTTGTCTGTCAGATTACTTATTTTGCGACTAAAAGCCGTCTTAAATTAAGAACGATTGGTACCTTACTCGGTGTTTTATTAGGAATACCTATTTTATATTTTGTACCGAGTATTGAAGGCCAGCTCATCATTACAATTATTTCTGGAGTCTGCTTTTTTTACTTACGTCAAAAAAAATATGCTTTGGCTACACTCATGGCCACCCTTATGGTGCTATTAATTTTCAACTTAAAAGGCGCTGGCTACAGTATTATTTTGCCTCGACTGATAGATACCTTATTAGGCTGCTTTATTGCATGGCTCGCCGTAAACTTTATTTGGCCCGACTGGAACTTTCGAAACATCCCCAATAATATTAATAAAAGCAGCAAAGCGACCTTAGATTATTTCAATGTGATTGTTGAGCAATATCAATATGGCAAAAATCAGGATATAGAGTACCGCCGAATTCGTCGTGCTGCGCATAACGCTCAAATTGAGCTATCCAACATGATCTCGAGCCTAAGCGCTGAACCCAACCCGAATCCTCAACTCATCCATTATGCTTTTCGTTATCTGGTTTATAGCCACAGCCAACTAAGTTACGTGGCAGCGTTAGGAAGCCAACGACAGAAAATTGATGATCAACAAGTATTACAACTCTTACTGGATTGTCAGCAAATTCTTAAACAGAGCTTGTTTGATCCGGCTTATATTGATTTCAATTTCCTTGAGCAGACTTTAGCGCAAATTCAAAGCCCAACTACTCATGAGCACTTTTCAGAAAATTACACACTCGTGTTAAAACAAATCAGTTTATTGCTAGAAACCTTGCCAGAACTATTAACACTTAAAGACAAACTTTTAGAACAAGAGATTAAGTAGAATAAAAAAATACCGGAATATCACTTCCGGTATTTTTTATTTAATTGTTGCCTTGTTGCAGTCTTTCTTGCATTTCCTGCTTCAAAGCACTTCGCGGTTGGCTAAACCAAAGAGCAATAAAGGTAAATGCAGACAATGCAAAAGCCCATAAATGAAATTGTGTATAGAGATAACGTATAAGCTCAATCATTGCAAAGAAGCTCATCATTAGTAACATTGAAACTGCTGCTGCAACTGTTCCTTTTGATACCTCAGATGACATGAGTGCAAAGCGATATAAGACTGAAAAGCTAATTCCCTCACCAAAACAGATGAGCGTCATGCCTGTAAGCAAACAAGGTATGAGATAGGTTTGCCACACCACACCTAATATTAAAATAAGTGTACCAGTGAGCATAATCGGTAAACCCATCATGACAGTTTTACCTAAGGACAAACGGTCAATAATTTTGATTAAGACAATGTTGCCTACAATCAAACCCAAAAATACGGGAAATTGAGCTAAGCCATATTGCACACTAGTGAGCTTTAACTCATCTACTAAAATGATTGGAGACAAAGCAATCCATAGCATTAAAGGCATACCCACTAAAGGTAATGCGAGGCTTAAACCTAAAAACCGGCGGTTGGTAAACACCTTTTTAAAATCATCAAAAAGATAACTAAAAGGTTGCTTGGTTACACTGACTTGCTGGCTCGGCATCTGTTTTTTCAACCCGATCCAACTGAGTAATGCCAATACAGCGATGGCGACAAAGCCCCAGTGCCAAGACACATAATCAATTAAGAAAGCGCCAAGTACAGGTCCTAGCAAGGGTGCAAGTAATGAGATATTTGCCATGAGTGCCATGACTTTAATTGCATCACGTTCAGCAAAGCTTTCTTGAATAGCCGCATATCCAACTGCTGAAATTACGGTTAAGCCAATTCCCTGCAAAAATCTTAATGCTAGAAATTGCTCGATTTGCGTCGTGAGTAAAATTAAAAAACAGCATAGAGCAAAGAATAAAACTCCAGCTAATAGTACTTTTTTACGTCCGAGACGATCCGACAAAGGACCGAGTAACCATGCAACAGATGCGCCACCTAACAAATAAAATGACATCGAAGATGGTGCCCAAGTTGCACTTACACCAAAGTCCTCAGTAATTGCCAACATGGCGGGCTGAATCAGGTCATTACCAATATAAACCGCAAATTCAAATAGCACTAAGGCCAACGGAAACATCAACGTTGTACGGTTCAACGTTGTCGTTTGAATATTTTTCATGAGTTGTACACTTTAAAATAGCGGCCATATGTCTGTACGACTATCTATAAAATAAGATGTAGTCATGACGATGACATGTAGGGTCAATCAATCTTTAGTTAAGTTGTTATATGCCGTGAGAGTGCATGTTTAGAATGTGAAACACCGTATTCACAAGGTGTCTAAAACGAGAAAAAATATATGGCGTGAGATTCGGTAATTTTTACCAATTGGCACAATTGCCGAGCGCAACAATAGCACTTTTTAAATTGATCAGCAATCATGCAATTTCAAGAAGCTTAAATTTTAGTTTTTTACACAAAAAGGCCTGCAAATTATGGTTGTGCACAAACTCAAAGTTATCCACATATTCGATAAAAAATTAAGCATTATGGACAGGGGTTAACTTGAAAGTCTGTGATTTCCTCTCCTTTTGTACATTGATAGCTTTGTTTTTTATTCACAATTTTCCAGATTTGCTGATCTCGTTTTAATAAATATTCAGTACGTGTTTTCGACACCGCATCTGGACTAGGCTCTGTTTGCAAAATAGTAACTTGCGCATTGGAAGGATCATCCGAAGCATTCATTTGCTGTGAAATATCTAAATTGCTTGCATTATTTAAAAGATCAGGTTGATCGAGTAATACAGCCTGTATAGGACTATCGGCGAGTTGAGCAGAAGAATTTTGAGGTGGAGCACAAGCTGTTAATATGCTTAAGCTGAAAATAATCAACAAACCTTTCTTTTTCATCACTCTTCCCCTCTATTTACTCAAAATTAATGCTAAAGATAATAGGCCACTTTTTCCTTTTGAGCTTTGTAAATAGACATAAATTTATTAATATTAATGAGATAGATTAATTTTCAATAAAAAGTCCACAATAATTATTGATTTTTTATCAACAATATTTTTCCTATTCATGCATTTTTCTACAACAGTAAATCTCATAGAGTATGCGTCAAATACAGGAATTTAATGAGAGCAACCTCCATGAGTAAGATTTTAGTGATTAATGGTGCTAAACAATTTGCCCACTCAAACGGTGAATTAAATGACACATTAACCACCCTTGCAACGACACATCTCACGGAACTCGGCCACGAAGTTCAAGTCACCCGTGCAGACAGCAATTATGATGCTGAAAGTGAAGTTGAAAAATACTTATGGGCAGATGTTGTGATTTATCAAATGCCAGGCTGGTGGATGGGCGCACCTTGGACAGTCAAAAAGTACATTGATGATGTCTTTACCACTGGTCATGGTTCACTTTATGCAAGTGATGGGCGTAGCCGCTCTGATGCCTCAAAAAAATATGGTTCAGGTGGTTTAATTCATGACAAAAAATATATGCTGTCATTGACTTGGAATGCTCCAATGGAAGCATTTGAAGATGCAGATCAATTCTTCCACGGCGTAGGTGTAGATGGCGTTTATTTACCATTTCATAAAGCCAATCAGTTCTTAGGCATGAGCACCCTTCCGACATTTATTGTAAATGACGTGATTAAAATGCCTGACGTTGATAGTTATGTTGAAGAATATAAAGCACACTTAAATACTGTATTTGCAGCAGCCTAATAAGGAGAAATCCATGCTAACCATTATTGCGGAAATTCGTACTAAATCGGGTGGACAGCATCGCCAGAACGTATTGGATGCCTTTCAAAAAATCATTCCAACTGTTTTAGCAGAAGATGGTTGTCATGGTTATGAACCTTTAGTTGACCACATCTCAAATGCAAGCTTCCAAAACAAAGACCCAGACATTATTGTGATGTTGGAAAAATGGGAAAGTGTTGCCCATCTTGAAACGCATTTAGCAACGCCTCATATGCAAGCGCATCATGAAGCAGTCAAAGATGATGTCGTTGACGTCAAAATTAAAATTTTAGAAAGCGGCGTATAATTTAGACTATAAAAAAAGACGATATATTTATCGTCTTTTTTATTTTTAAAAGCAAAGCTGGGTTTGAAAACCTCTAGAGCCTTTCCCTCTCGCGCATTGATAGCTCTTTTGCTTATTTTGCAATTGCCACTTTTCATCAACCAATTTAAATGAATATTCTGTTCGGATTGCAGAAACAGAATCATCCATTAAACCTGTTTGGATAACGGTAATACGGGAAACTGTTGGAGATTCTACTCGGTTAAATACTTGCTGAACTGAGGTATTATTGTGCTCTTTTACGATCTCAGGCTGGGCTTTAAGTACTTGTTGCATCGGAGTTTCCGAACCCACAAAAGGAATTAATTTACTGGTCGTCGCACACCCAGTGAAAAGCCCAGCACAAAGCGCTGAAATTAAAAATAAACGTTGCATTTTTATCACCAAAAACAAAAGCCATAGCTTTATGATGCTATGGCTTTGTCGGTTACTCTGTAGAAACTATGTAGTCCTACAAAATAGATCTAATTTAAAGATCAAACAATTTACCTGGGTTCATCAAACCATTCGGGTCAAATACTTTCTTCAAAGCTTTCATATATTCAATTTCTTCAGGCGAACGTGAATATTCCAAATATGGCTTTTTCGTCATGCCTACACCATGTTCAGCAGAGATTGAACCGTCGTATTTTTTAACAGTATCAAACACATATTTATTAACCACCTGACACTTCGCAAAGAACTCATCTTTGGTTAAGTTTTCAGGTTTTAAAATATTTAAGTGCAAGTTACCGTCACCAATATGGCCGAACCAGCAAATTTCAAAATCTGGATAGTTTTCTTGAACAATCGCGTCAATTTCACGAATAAATGCAGGTACGTGAGTAATTAATACTGAGATATCATTTTTATATGGAATAAACGGCGCGATTGATTCAGAAATATCTTCGCGTAAACGCCATAAGCTTTCTACTTGGTCAAGGCTCTGGCTCATTACACCATCAAGTACCCAACCCTGCTCCATACAATGCTCGAAAATTTCCATTGCTTTATCGAGAATCGGCTCATATGGTGCTTCAAACTCAAGTAATACATAGAACGGACATTGAGTTTCAAATGGGCGTTGTACATGTCCATGATCTAAAACTTTTTGCATTGCAAGTTCACCAAAGAACTCAAATGCAGTTAAGTCGATGTCTTTTTGGAAAGCATGTAATACAGGCATTACCGCATCAAAATCAGGAACACCTAAAACTAAAACTTGTAAGTTTTGTGGTTGACGCTCAAGTTTAATTTCAGCTTCGGTCACTAAACCTAATGTACCCTCACCACCAATAAACAAATGCTGTAATGCATAACCAGTTGCATTTTTAACCATGCCTTTGTTTAAACGTAGAATGTCACCTTTACCAGTCACTACAGTTAAACCAAGTACCCAGTTACGTGTCATACCATATTTAATGACTTTAATACCGCCGGCATTTGTTCCGATATTACCGCCAATCTGACTAGAACCCGCTGACGCAAAGTCCACTGGATAATACATGCCTTGTTCTTCTGCATAATTCTGCAATTGCTCAGTCACAACACCAGCTTGCACTCGAACCATACGGTCTGCTGGGAAGAACTCAAGAATTTGGTTCATTTTGTCCATGCTAATGACAATTTCACCATTGGTTGCTACCGCACCAGCAGAGAGACCAGTACGACCACCTGACGGTGTAATCGCAACATTAAACTGGTTCGCAAGCTTAACAACCGCCTGAACTTGTTCAGTCGTTGAAGGAAAAACGATGACCGATGGGTTCGGATTAAAATGCTTGGTATGATCTTTACCCCAGTTTTCGAGACTATCAGCATCAGTTTTAATACGGTTTTCACCGACAATTGCTGTTAATTGGGTGAGTAACTCAGGTGTTAAAGCGACTGGAGCATTCATCGTTTGCAGACCTAGCAAGAAGTAAACTGTGGTGGGACTATGACCTCATAATTCTCAAGGTTCTCACCTGAGCAAAGCCATAATGTTCAAGGAACTTCTATATTCTACATGTATCCGCGCAAGCGATAAAGTTCAGAATAGAGATACTGTCACTACAAAACATGTTTAACGTAAATAAATGCTTTCTATGGAGCTTTCAGAGAAAAATCACATTTATCCCCCTACCAAGCATATTTTAAAATGCTCGACAAGCCATAAACAGAAGTAATTAGACATAGATAAAATTGCCATAAGGCGATGGTATAAACGAAATATCTATAGCGCTGCCCAGTATGTTATTATACCGCCACCAAATTTGGCCTTTGTAGCGGAGCCGTAATGAGCCAACATCTTTCACTACCTAAAGATAAAATCCGTTTCCTTTTGTTAGAAGGCGTTCACCAAAACGCAGTCGATACTTTAAACGCTGCGGGTTACACCAATATTGACTATCGTAAAACTGCTCTTGAAGGCGAAGCGCTTAAAGAAGCAATTAAAGATGCTCACTTTATTGGTATTCGTTCGCGTACCCAATTGACTGAAGAAGTTTTCGAAGCTGCAAATAAATTGATCGCTGTAGGCTGTTTCTGTATCGGAACAAACCAAGTTGATCTTAAAGCAGCAATGGCACGTGGTATTCCTGTATTCAACGCACCGTATTCAAATACGCGTTCGGTTGCAGAGCTTGTACTTGCTGAAACAATTCTTCTTCTTCGCCGTGTTCCAGAAAAATCGGCGGCTTGTCATCGTGGTGGTTGGGACAAGTCTGCTGTCGGTTCTTTTGAAACTCGTGGCAAAACTTTAGGTATTGTGGGTTACGGTTCCATCGGTTCTCAACTTTCAGTTCTTGCTGAAAGCATGGGCATGCATGTTATTTATTATGATGCAGTAACCAAATTACCAATGGGTAATGCTCGCCAAGTTGGTTCTCTAGATGAACTTTTAGCAACTGCAGATGTTGTAACGTTGCATGTGCCAGATGTTCCGTCTACACGTAACTTCTTCACTAAAGAACAATTTGCGAAAATGAAAGAAGGCGCGATCTTCTTAAATGCTGCACGTGGTACATGTGTAGTGATTGAAGATTTAGCTGATGCAATCAAGTCTGGTCATATTGCTGGTGCAGCGGTTGACGTATTCCCGAAAGAACCAAAAGCAAATGGTGAAGAATTCCAGTCTCCACTTCGCGGCTTAGACAACGTGATTTTAACTCCTCACGTTGGTGGTTCAACCATGGAAGCGCAAGCAAACATTGGTTTAGAAGTTGCAGAGAAATTTGTTGCTTACTCTGACAAAGGTATGACACTTTCTGCGGTGAACTTCCCGGAAATCGCATTACCATTGACAGCTGGTCAACACCGTTTACTACACATCCACAAAAACGTGCCAGGTGTATTGTCTAAAATCAACAACTTGTTTGCTGAACAAGGCATCAACATTTCTGGTCAGTCACTTATGACTAAAGGTGACATCGGTTACCTCGTCATGGATGTTGACGCTTCTGCTTCTCAAGAAGCTTTAGATATGTTGCATGAAGTTGAAGGTACAATTCGCGTGCGCGTATTGTTCTAATACAGACTGTAAATTCAAAAGCCACAGCATTGTCTGTGGCTTTTTTATGGGCATTTACATTATCATGTGAAAAGTATACCAATCGATCAAATAATAAAATGTCCACTTTAAACCAGAAATCTCAGCTACATGCTTTGGGTTTTCTTATTCTTGCTATGTTAAGCGTTCAAAGTAGCGCATCTTTAGCTAAAATTTTATTTCAGAACTTCCCTGTACTGACTGTTTCTGCAATGCGCCTATGTTTAGGTGCAATTATTCTGGCGATTATTTTTCAAATTTGGCGAATTAATTTTAGTCAGGTCCGCTGGAAAGCAATTTTAGCTTATGGATTTGCGCTTGCAGGCATGAACGCCTTATTTTATCTATCGATCGAACGCTTACCAATTGGAATTGCGGTTGCTTTTGAATTTATTGGCCCTTTAAGTGTAGCGTTATACCACGCACGTCAAAAATATGATTTTGTTTGGGTGAGCTTCGCAATTATTGGGCTGATTTTACTTTTCCCTTTCAATCAGGCTCATAGCTTAGATTGGATCGGCGTTTTATTTGCAATTAGTGCAGGGTCTTGTTGGGCGCTTTATATTATTGCTGGGCAAAAACCTTCTGGTATTTCAGGTAATCATACGGTGTGCTTGGGAATGAGTGTAGGTGCATGCATCTTATTACCCATTACCTTTTTTTCAGGCTCGATTGGTCAAGTGATTGAACTTCCCTATCTTTTTTATTTTATTGGTTTGGCCATTTTAGCCAGTGCTCTTCCATTCTCTTTAGAAATGTTAGCACTGCGCAATTTGACACCTTTAAGCTTTGGAACATTGATGAGCCTAGAGCCCGCAGTTGCAGCACTATCTGGGTTTATCTTCTTGGGTGAATATCTTTTATGGAATCAATGGCTAGCACTTGCAACCATTATCACTGCTTCCGTTGGTTGTACCGTAACCACCCAAAAAGCTCGCCAAGAACGTGAAAAAGCAGCAAGTTAATTTAATGAAATCTGCCAGCTAAAACATAGTATTCGTTATAATTGTCCACCATTATTTTTAGACATCAGATGAAGCGCTAGAGTATTTTCCATGCAAAATCTTCCAATTATTGCTGTGCTGTATATGATTTTGTCGATGGTCTCATATCAAATCAGCGCTTCATTTGCCAAACAGCTCATTGCAACATTAGACCCTCTCACCGTTACAATTTTAAGGCTGAGCTTTGCAACGGTTATTGTCGCAATTATGTTCCGATCTTGGAAAATCTGGTCACGCTTACCCTATTTAAAATGGCGTGATTTATTGATGTACTGCGCTTCTTTAGGCTTAATGAATATCCTATTTTATACCTCACTTGGAAAACTACCCCAAGGTATTGCTGTTGGATTAGAGTTTATTGGTCCATTGGGTCTTGCGCTTCTTTCTATTAAACAAAAGAGCGACTACATTTGGGTAGCACTGGCCATGTTAGGCATTGCACTCATGGTACCTTGGCAAAACCCTATTCAACACCATTTCTCGTATGTAGGTGCAGCATGTGCGCTAGGTGCTGGTCTTTGCTGGGCTTTCTATATCTATTTCGGTCATAAAGTTGTGACCCAAAATATCGGGATGCATGCATTAACGATTGGGATCGGTGTATCTGCACTTGCCTTATTGCCAATTGGAATCTGGCACAATGCTCCTGCATTACTTGAAACACAGTACTGGGGCAAAGCCTTACTTATTGCGGTGTTAGCGACTGCAATTCCATATGCACTCGATTTAATGGCTCTCAAACAACTCAATAAATTAACTTACGGGACTCTAACGAGTTTAGCACCAGCATTGGCAGCATTAACGGGTTTCTTATTGCTTCACGAAGAAATCAGCATGCTGCAATGGGTGGCTTTGGCTTGCGTAATGCTGGCCTCTATTGGTGTTACTTTAAGAAGTACTAAAAAGGCTGCATAGGTTTACTCTACTGCTGTTTTTTATACTTTTTATATTCCTTTAAATATTTATTACCCAGCGTTTCTTTTTCGCTGTCTTTAAGAATTTTTCCGGCTTGCTGGAAAAATTTATGTTCTTCCTCTTTTAAATGATGATGGACTTTTTCACTCAACTGTTTAGCGGTTGCTAACCAGCTCGGGCTACTCATATCGGTTTTTTCAAGTTGTTCGACCAACTCATCCATTTCATGATGTTCAGATAAAGCATGTCTCGTAATATCTAAACCGACATCATCAAACATTAAAGGAATATAGAGGTAACGGTCTTCGGCAACTGAATGGGCATAAAGTTCATTTTTTAATGCTTCAAATAATTCTTTTCTTTCTTCGGTTAAACCGTGTGTCTGAATGAGTTGTTCAGAAAGGTTACGTTGATTTTCATGGCTTTCTCTTAATGCTTCGAAAATATTCATTCTCTTCCTCATTTTTTAGCTAAAAAATCTTTTTTATTTCAAGGTTTATCATACGTTGAAATTTATAATGTTTAAGTAGCTTAAAATGAGACTATTTTTTACACAGTTTTCTTTCTAGTAAATTTCTGTAATGATTTTTATATTTCTAGCCTTAAATGATACAAAAAAGTATGAACTGCATTTTAGGGACAGCTCATACTTTCAATCTTATTTAACCCGTAACAAACATTTGATAGCCCAAACGGCAAATCAGAATACTCACCAAGATTAAAAAGATAATACGCACAAAACCACTACCGTACTTAAGCGCGGTACGTACCCCAACAATAGAACCAAGTACGTTAGCCGCTGCCATCATTAAACCAATATGTAAAATAGCGTGACCAGTTGGGATGAGGAAACTCAGCGCAGCTAAGTTAGTCATAAAATTACCGATTTTTGACAAAGCTGAAGCATGCAAGAAATCAACTTGTAAAAAACGGATAAAGAAGAAAATAAAGAAACTACCTGTACCTGGCCCAAAAATACCGTCGTAAAAACCAATCGCCAAACTACCGATACCAGCTAAAATTAACATTTTCGTGGTAATTTTTTGCTCGGTATGAACTTGACCGAAGTTCTTTTTAACTAGGGTATAAATCGCAATCACAATCAACATTACGAAAACGAAAGGACGCAATACCGATTGAGGAATAAGTGATAAGCATGCCGCGCCGGCAAAAGAACTAATCAAGGCACAAATGGCAATAACTGCTAGAAGCTTCCATTGCAACTTTACTTTTTTAGCAAATGTATAAGCCGCCGATGCAGTACCAAAAATGGATGAGACTTTATTGGTACCAATCACCGTAGCAGTCGACATGTTAGGAAAAGTGCTCATGATCCCGGGAATCTGGATGAGTCCACCGCCGCCTACAGCAGCATCAATTGCTCCTGCAGTAAACGCAAAAAAGATCAAACTAAGGATAACATCCCATTCCATGCCCATGCTCTATACTCTACATCTACTACAAATTTAAGATACGCTTAGGTACCAACCGCTTTTTATCGGTAATCTCGGCTAAACCTAAACAGCGCTCACCCGAAAAAACTAAAACTTCTGCTTCTGCAGAATGCTCAATATTGCTTTCTAAACCGTTGCAAAAATATTTTTCACGCCCTTCCGGAACTTGAATTTTTAAGAAATGATCAACTGGTGCATAAACTGGAAGTAGCAAAGCTTCTCTTTGCTCTTCTGTTAAACTTTCCAGATATTCAATGGTATAACTCGGTATAAGCTCAAAATGTCCTGTTTGAGTCCGGTTTAGCATCGTTAAATGCCCACCACAACCAAGTGCTTCACCAATATCTTCACCTAATACACGGATGTATGTCCCTTTAGAACAGGTTACATCCAGAGTGATACTATTTTCAGTAAACTCAATAAGCTCTAAAGCATAAATCGTGACTGGACGCGCTTCACGCTCAATCTCAATACCTTTTCTCGCCAACTCATATAACGGCTTACCTTCTTTTTTCAAAGCCGAATACATGGGTGGAACTTGTTGAATATCGCCTCTAAACTTTTCTAAAGTTTGTTCAATAAGTTCTTGGCTAAGCACCGGAATAGGACGCTCTTGTAAAATCTCCCCTTCCACATCACCTGTTGTAGTGGTCTGTCCCAATCGAACAGTGGTTTGATAACGCTTTGTTGAGTCCAGCAAATAATGTGAGAACTTGGTCGCCTCTCCCAAACAAATCGGGAGCAAACCTGTCGCCAAGGGGTCTAACGCTCCAGTATGGCCTGCTTTTTGGGCGCGATATAACCAACGCACTTTTTGCAAAGCCGCATTTGAACTTAAGCCTAATGGTTTATTTAATAGAAATACACCACTGATATGGCGACGAGAAATTTTTTGATTTTTTGTCGTCATTTTTACTGGAACACAAAGCTAGAAAAAAGTGCCGACATGTTAGCAAATTCGGCAAGATATTTTCACAATATTTAGGTGCCTTTTCACTTATTTTATGGCACATTAATGATCGAGTAAAAAAACAACAAATTAAAACTTAAGGAAGATATCTTTATGCAAGGGATGCAGAAGAAGGTATTGTGGTGCGTGCTCGGATTTTTTATTTTGAGCCTCATTGCATGTGTATATTGGTTAAGTCCTGATTCAAAAAACACATCAACCCAAGTCAGTGAAAACACAGCTCAAAATTTAGCATCAGCTCCACCCACAAATAACTCAACGCTAAATGCAGATGCTTATTACCATAGTAAAAGTCAGCAAGATACTGAAGTTAACTGTCAGTTAAAAATTGATAGTTCCCAACATTTGGTGGTTAACAGTCAAACACGTGACTGCTTTGAATATTTTATTACCCAATATGGAGAAAATGATTTAGAGCAAATCAAAAATCACTTTGGGAAATTTATTCAGGGAAAATATTTAGAGCCAGCTCGCTCACAGATTCTGGATTTATGGACCCGCTACTTAAAATACCGTGAACAGCTTGCCCAAATCCAAACGCCTCCATCAAAACAACAAGATAAAAATTATTTTCAAAAAATCTTTAATTCAATTCAAGAGCTAAGAAAACGTTTCTTTTCGGCCGCTGAAATTGATGGACTCTTCTCAACTGAAGATATCTATCAGAACTACACGCTAGATCGTATGCAAATACTTGAAGATTCTTCTTTAAGCGAAATTGAAAAGGCTCAAAAGCTTAAAGAACGTTTTGAAGAACTTCCTGAAGACTGGCAGCAAAACCTACAAGAACTTTCTAAACTTGATGACTTACATGCACTGACCAAACAAATTAAAGCACGACATGGTTCAGCAGAAGAGCTTAGACAAATGCGTACAGCACTCGTTGGAGCTGAAGCAACTCAAAGGCTAGAAACTTTAGATACGCAACGGAATGCTTGGCAACAAAGGGTCACAAGCTACCTAAGTGGGCGAGATGAAATTATTAAAAGTAACATGAGTGATAGTGCTAAAAGCCAAGCCATACAACAATTACGCCAACAACAATTTAACTCATCACAAGAACAATTAAGATTGCGAACTTTTGAAACGGTCCATGATCAGGGAGGTGAACTGCCATTTAATTATTAAGTCTTTCCTATTAGGGACTGGCTAAACAAGCACTAGCAGTAAGAAGCTGCTTTTCATACAAAATAAAAATAGTGAGTAAAAAATGAAAAGGAAGTTAACGTTTTTTTGCGCTGCAATACTCTCAGGATTGAGTATTTCAGCAGCCCATGCCACAAATGCTGAACAAGTTAAAAACTCGTTCGTTTATTCATCTTACGCACAAACCAAATATCCACTGGTTTTTAACCACGGTATGGCAGGTTTTAACCGAGTTGGAACAGATACGCTTGGTCTCGATTACTGGTACCAAATCCTTCCGGATCTTGCTCGTAATGGAGGAAATGTCTGGGCAACCAGAGTGTCACCTTTTAACTCAACAGAAGTGCGTGGTGAACAACTTGCCCAGCAAGTAGAAGAGATTATTGCCATTACTGGTAAGCCTAAAGTCAACTTGATCGGTCATAGTCATGGGGGCCCGACAATTCATTATGTGGCCGGTGTCATACCAGAAAAAGTTGCCTCACTCACCACGATAGGTGCACCTCATAAGGGATCACCAATGGCAGATGTTATCCTGAAAGTTGAGGGTACTCCTCTGTCTGGAATAGCAACATTAGTAAACTGGTTTTCAGCAGCAATTACTTGGGCAGGAGGACTAGACCCAACAAGCTATCCTCACGACTCTTTAGCAGGTGCTCATAGCTTATCAACTCAAGGTTCAGCTCAATTTAATGCTCAGTTCCCTATGGGTATACCAACTACGTCTTGTGGCGAGGGAGCATATCAAGAGAAAGGCATTTATATGTATTCTTTCTCGGGGAATAAAGCGCTGACCAACCCATTAGATCCATTTGATATTGCTCTTACAGGCAGCAGTTTAGTGGTCGATCCATTTGGTGATAATGATGGACTTGTTTCCCGATGCAGTGCCAAATTTGGTAAAACAATTCGTGATGATTACAACTGGAATCATTTAGATGAAGTGAACCAAGTGCTTGGTATACGTTCTATTTTTGCTTCCGATCCTGTCTCGGTTTACCGTCAACATGCAAATCGTCTGAAACTTCAAGGACTATAGTTTTTAAACAAAAAATGCGCCAAAAGGCGCATTTTTTTACTCGCTATAAGCTTACGCTTTACGAGCTGGTAATTTTTCACGAATACGTGCAGCTTTACCAGACAAGTCACGAAGGTAGTAAAGTTTAGCACGACGAACGTCACCACGACGTTTCACTTCGATTTTAGCAACAACTGGTGAGTGAGTTTGGAATACACGCTCAACACCAACACCGCTAGAAATTTTACGTACTGTGAACGCAGAGTTCAAACCACGGTTTTTCTTAGCGATTACAACACCTTCAAATGCTTGAAGACGTTCACGATCACCCTCTTTTACTTTTACTTGAACGATGACAGTGTCACCAGGAGCAAAAGCAGGGATATCAGATTTTAACTGTGCATTTTCAACAGCTTGAACTAAAGGATGTTTACCACTCATTGTGGGAATCTCCAATATGTGCGGAGTCAGAAGAGGTCTGAATTTCCGCTGGGGATAGAGGCTAAATCGCATATCAACCCGTTTATCTTTCCCTTTACGACAATATGTCTATAAAGAGCCTTTAAATTTACATAAAACTATTGTTTAAATAGAATTATGTTTTAACTCGAAGCATTGCTTCTCGTCTTGTTGCAGAACTTTCGTTCTTGAGAATAACGATTAAGAGTTACCGTTATTCACTTGCGTATCTTTTAGCCATTTTTTTTGCTGCTTAGTCAACTCTACGTTTTCAACCAATTCTGGTCGGCGCTCTAGAGTTCTTTGATATCGCTGCAAAAAACGCCATTTTTCAATATTGCCATGATGTCCAGATTTTAATACCTCTGGCACATCCAGCCCTTCAAAATGGTCAGGCTTTGTATATTGCGGACAATCTAAAAGACCGTCAACAAAAGAATCTTGTACTGCTGATTGTTCATCTGACATTACATTCGGCAAACGGCGAATAATACTGTCAAGTAACACCATAGCGGGCAGTTCACCACCAGATAAAACATAATCACCAATTGACCATTCTTGGTCAACATAATGCTGGATCAAACGTTCATCTACTCCCTCATAACGTCCACACAGTACGATTAAGCCGTCATAATCGACAAACTGCTGTACTGCCTGTTCATTTAAGGTTTTGCCTTGTGGGGACATATACACCACAGGGACATTAACATGTCCTGCTTGTGAGGCAAGCTGTTTGGCATATGAAATTGCTTTCGCCAAAGGCTCAGCCATCATCACCATACCGGGGCCACCACCAAATGGACGTTCATCCACTCTTCTGTAGTTTCCCTCAGCAAAATCACGAGGATTAATACAAGTGACTTGTACAATATCTCGTTTTGCCGCACGTCCGCTGATGCCGTAGGCTGTAATCGCTTCAAACATTTCAGGAAAAAGCGTAATGACTGCAAAAAACATCACAGACTCCTCTATTTTCCTGCTGTATTAATCCTAAAAGGATTAATAATCTACGCCCCAATTGACGTAAATACGACCAGCTTCAAGATCAACACGTTGTACTACATCTTTATGCCAAGGAATCATGCGCTCTTCTGAATCAATGCTGTCTGGGGTAGCATGTACCACCATCACATCATTAGCTCCAGTTTCAAACAACTCATGAATTTTCCCTAAGTTTACTTCCTGTTCTTCTTCATCAAGACCTAACACAGTTAAGCCTTTTAAATCTGACCAGTAGTACTCATCTACATCTGCTTTTGGCAGTTGAGACTTAGCAATCCAGATATTAGCTCCAACCAAGCTTTCCGCTCCAGTGCGATCACTCACACCTTTCAACGCAACAACCAGGCCTTTGCCATGTGGTTTCCAACGTTTTACATCTATTGTTTGCCAACCGGCCTTGGTCTCAATGTACCAAGGCAGGTAGTCAAACATGTTGCTCATAGGTTCTGTATTTGAATACACCCAGAGCCACCCATTCAATCCATAAGCTGAACGTAACTGTCCAATCTGAATACGATCTTCGGGAACATTCTGTGTTGATGTCATGGGCTACCTACTACAAAAATTATGCAGTAGCTTTTTTAGCTTGAGCAGCTAAAGAAGCAACACGTTCAGAAGGTTGAGCACCTTGAGAAACCCAGTGAGCAAAACGGTCTGCATCTAAACGAAGTTTTTCTGCTTGACCTTGTGCAGTCGGGTTAAAGAAACCGATACGCTCGATGAAACGACCATCACGTGCATTGCGGCTGTCAGTCACAACGATTTGATAGAATGGACGTTTTTTTGCGCCGCCACGTGCTAAACGAATAACAACCATGATAAAAGCCTTATAATTCTTACGGATTTTCCCTGCGCCGACCATCGGCAACACTTCAAACCCCTTTCATAGAGGGCGACATTCTACGTGATTTTCGCCCTGAAAGAAAGATTATTTTTTGAGTTATCCGCAGTTTTGAATTTAAAATTACTGTAGCCAATTTGATGCGGCAGATAACGCACAATCAGTTGCACCTTTTGCCCAAAATTTTTGACCTTGATCATTAAGACAAATGATCCCATCACCAGCTTGAGAACTAGTAGCAATAGGTGTAGCAGTTAACACCCAGCTTGAATCAGTTATGCTAGCAAAAGCTAAGTTATATAAGGCTTGGCCTTGTTGAGGGCTGACACTAGACCCATAAATCGAAGTAATCGTCGCATTCGACGGATAACGATTGTGAACTACTTTTTCTGATTCTAATGTTTGGGCAATATTCATCATTTCAGATTGAACAGCTGTACGATGTCCTTTACGTAAATACTGCAAATACGAAGGTGTCGCTATAGCTGCTAAAATTGCAATTATTGCTACTACAATCATGAGTTCTATTAAGGTAAAACCATTCTTCATTGCCAATTCTCACTATTTGTTTCACATACATTGCAAGTGACTGTTCCACCACAGTCATTATCAACAGCCGTAGCTGTTAAACTTTGGCAACGCAAACCTGAATTCTTAGCAATAAAATTAAAGTTTCTTGAATCTGTAGTTGTCGCTTTAATGACCCATGTTTGCCCATTTGCAGCAGCATTCGTCAATAAATTTCCTGTCCTCGTATCATCACTAATTTCAATCGTATAACCACCCCGTGGCAAAGTTACAGATGTGGTCGTAAATCCTCTATAAGTAAAGTTCTTGGATTTATGCCGTTCCAATTGTTCTGCCAATTTTAGAATTTCACCTTTAGCAGCAGAGGCAGTCGCTCTACGGCTATAACTTTGATATGAAGGGATAGCAATCGAAGCAAAAATAGCGACAATCATGATGACAACCATGAGTTCAATCAAGGTAACACCCTGATTGAACCGCTGGATATAGTATTTATTCATAAATAATCCCTTAGCGATAACGCTCATACCAACGCGTAGGAACTAAATGACTTGTACACTGCCACTCGCCTGTTCCACTCTCGTTTCCAGCCAGTTGTAATTTTCCACAACTATTAGTCACTGGAGGTTCATCTCTTTTTGGCACAAATGCTACGCCACGGATACCTGAGCCAATAACGTTTTTATTACATTCAGAAACTCCTGCTGGGCAGTTACTACCCGTTTGTGTTTGAAACCCGCTATCCTCTTCTTTATCACGATTAATCGTTCCATCAGAATTAAGACAGGCACCAAATGGTAAACAGTAAGTCTGTTGATCCGTTTCACCTACTACACGGGGTAAACATGGGTCTGCCGCTACAATACCTGTTCCCTGCGGGTCATAAACAGGCACAATTAAAGTCCCTGTAATTGCCATAGGCTCTTCAAAAGCTTTTAGCCCACCTTTAATACGGAAACTATTATTAGCTTTCTCGGTACCATCGCTCATACTAGAAAGCGAGCGATACCAACCATTTTGTCCCGCCCCAGTGTTGGGAAAGAAAATCTGTGCTACTCGAGTTTCTCCAGATCGTAAAATTTGTGGATTTTTTCGAAGCGTTGATCGAGTAATATCTTTTGTTTCAAGTTGGCTATCAGTCAAAGACATTAAATTCTTTTTAATAAAGTCTTTATCGATAATTCCATAAACGTTGTTTACAGGTCTTCCGCTTAATGCCGTGCTCGGTGACATCCCCTCACGACCTGTAAGCGGATAAACATCTAAAGGTGTACTACGGTCACCTGAAGCAATACCTACAGTAATAAAAGTGCGGATTCCATAATCGTGAATTGTCACTGTTGGCGGTTCATAAAAACGCGGCGCATGCCCAGCGGTATAGTCGTTCGAGGCATCGTAAGTTGAATCATTCGTTGCCAAATTAGCTAATCGAACAACTCGAATACCGAAACTGCTATAAGTTGAATTTGTTTTTGTCTGGTTATTATTAAGATCGATACGGAAAATTTGCCCGCCTAAATCGCCAAAATATAAATGATCTACCAAACCATCAGCATCTCGATCTAAGGTACTAATGCGACTAACAATACTGTGCTTCATATTAGAGTTATCTATATTAGAGCCTGTATCACTAGTCCACCATAAGCGCTGCCCAGTTTTAGCATCAATAATATAAACAGCGTTTCCTTTTGCTTTTCCATTCGTAAAGCAAGAGTTACTCAAAGTAATATTCGGGTTTTCATAACATTGGTCGTAGCCACCACCAACAATCATAACCCGTTTAATAACCCCGTTATAACGTATATTTGCAAGTACAGGTTTAGACCAACTCTGCCCCATACGACTATAATCAGTTTGATCTGCTCCTACTCTAAACAGGAGCTTAGGTGAAGCAGGATTTAAGACATTTAAGCCATAATAGCTGCTGCCCCCCATTCGCATACCACCATAAATATTCATTTGCTTTGCAGTTACTTTTGATACTGCTGAGCTACCGCTTCCCGTTGTAGTAATACTATATGCAGGGTCAGATACCCAAGCCCCATCCATACCGTGAGCAGGAGCTGAGGCATCACTTTGGCCAACCACTAAAGCTTTTGATGCAACGGGATCATTTAATATATCTGCAGGAACGAAAGCCATTTGTTCTACCCCTGTTGAGGCATCCACAATATGCAGACCACCTTCCATCGTTCCATAGAGAATGGATTGTTCACGCGCAGATGTTAAATTCCCATTTTCATCTAATGTTCCATTATAGGTAAGCTGTACCGGTAAAGAGTGAATACTACCGCCCATCGATAAATAGGGTTCATTCGATGTAACTAATGACGAAGGTAAAGTCGTAGCGCTAATATCAGTTGAGTAACCTAGATAATTTAATATTTTTAATTTCAAGCTAATTGGGAAAGCTTTTAAAATATCTTGTCCAGTTGATGGATTAAATTTTCCTAAAACATAACTTGCTGTATTAGCCACACTATCAAAAGGATCAGTTCCTTCTGGTGGAGTAGCTGGAATTTTTAGCAAATTAGTTCCAGAAGTCGATATTTTCGTTAAGCTACCATCTGATGCGACGGCAGAAACATCAGTAAATAAGTTGCGGATTTTAGTTTGTACTGCGTAATAATATTTTGTGATATTTCCTTCTTCATCACGCGTTTCATTTTGTCCCGCAATTGGTAAAGGAACTTTTGCATATGAACCACCCAAAAAGACTTTACCTCCATCATTATAAGTAGAGCTATTCCAATAATCTTTTGTAGCCGTTCTAAATGCCCCAGTTGCGTTGTAAACCAACCCACCAGTATTAGCTTCAAAAGCACCAGCATTTGTTCCCGATAAAACAACATGATATTTCTTTAAATTTCCTCGCCATGTTAAGTAAGTGTTAGCTGGGTTTGGCTCAAAAGCACGTAAGTAACCATATTCCTGTAAATTTTTAGGATTTAATGCATCATAAGGAACTGAGATAGCACCTGTGGTTAAAGGTTCTAAAGGAACTTTATCTAAGTTATTAATAAATGCAATAACGCTGTCTGTTACACCTTGCGCACTTTGGGTAGGGAAAAATCCTCCATTTCCATAACCAGGTGCAGTGACCGCATTTGTGGTCTGATTCGGCGAACAATTATCATCACTTTTACGATCAGATTGGGTTCTCGAACTTAAACGACAGGCATTTTTTACATCAGAAGAACTTAAACTAGAAAAGTCACTACCAAAACCGACAAATGCTGTTTGAATAGAAACTCCAGCTGGGTTTTTTGTTTTATCAAATAATCTTTTTGCAAACTCACCCATACAGGCCCAACCAGAGTCTGCTGTCGTGTTAGATAAACCTCCAGAACAAGTAAAATCAGCTCCCAAAGTACTGCCTAGGGCAGTCGACATGACACTTGCCGAACGTGTATTTGTTGTTCGATTCGGTTCCCCATCTGACAAGAAATAAATACCCTGCCCATCACAGCTTTGGCGATTGGCCACCGCTGGCAAAGGAGATTGGTAAATAGCATTTAAATTAGAGGCATTTCTATCTACAACAATATTCGGATTGCTAGCTGTATCGTTTGATTTTGATTTTGGGATACCACTATCTGCATTTGCTACAGCATAATTAAAGGTGGTGTAGTAATAAGTATAAGAATAGGTCCAATCCGACGAAGTATCATAAGCAGTTGCCGCATCCACACCCGGATTAGAAGCTGACCAGTTACTCCAATAGTTATCAGAGCGACAAGGTTGCCATAGATTTGTGGTATCGATTTGTGAATCACGATAATTCGTACAATATGAGTATTCCGTTCTATTATCAGATTTTCGCACACGCTTTATATAGCTATCTTTTCGGATAGCATAATTCACCTCTGAATAAGTCGTTGTACCCATCAAATAAGCAGCGGCTTCCGCATAAGCATGAGCCGAAGGCGTTGACCCGCCAGCAGTTAAATTTGCAACAGCCTGTTTTAATTTATAACGCTGAGAACCCACTGTATTTAAAGTACTCGCATCCCCTAATGGAGCAGCGGCCACCAAAATTTGTCCACTTCGGCTATCACCATTTGCAGAGAAATTTCCCAACCCCACACGAGTATCATTTAAAACAGGATTATTACTTGCTAAAAAAGCATTCATACCATTTTTAAGCATGGCCAGACGGTTTTCACCATAACTATTGTTGGTCATACTTCCTGATGTATCCAACATCATCACAATGGTTTTTTTTCCAGCTGTAGGTGAAGCATAAATTTGTAAATCACTCGCCTGCACAACGGAGCTTGTCATTAGCCATGTAAAAGCAACCGAACTCGAACAGATGGCATACCATAAATTATTTGGCTTAAAATTCTTCAATTTTATTTTCACGATATTCCCCGTTATGAACCTGGTGCCGTAATTTGAGTGAGTTTATTGGTATAGTTAAATTCTTGAACTTGAGTACTAAAAGGCACGTTATGATTTGCCAAACACTCCGCCAATGTTTGTTTAGCCGTTAATGCGGTATCAAAATTATCACTAATTTTTGCCGAACTCGTGCTTAAGCAATCTCTTTGTAAAGTTTCAATAGAGGTAGAAGCATAGGCTGGTAAAAACGCAGTTGTGATCACTCGAATACGTTGCGTAGACAACATGCTTTTAGGAAGTTGCGTGCCTTCCGAGGTGTTTGTTCCTCGTGGTAAATTTGAACCTGGGATATCGCTAGCAGCATCTGTTGGAACACTTACAGCAACTTGGGTAACCACTGCTTGACGATTACTTCCATAGTCAGTTGTTAAATTGCAGAAACCCGCCACTCCGCCATCTTCGACAACCGCATTATTAGCACTTCCTGCTCGAAGTAAACTTGCACCTCTGGTTTGAGCAAAATTTGTTGCTGTAGAAACAGGCTTATAACAAAAGTTGTATTCTGCGCCTGGGTTACTTTCATGCTCTTTAAGCGCGGCGCCAATCACATTGGTAATATTAGTTAGGGTGGTAGGATTCATCTGCACAATGAGTTCTAAAGGTGTGTCAGATGACTGAAAATTTAATTGGCTAACTTGGCTATTCGTAGCAACTTTTAAAGAAACAATAGCCACTCTTATTGCTAAAACACCTACAGAAATAACAATCAATAAAATAATAAGTACAACAATAAGGGTTGCCCCTTTTTCTTTAGACCTACTTTTATGAATTAAATGGGTCATAGACTTTCCCCCATCGCGTTGCGTAGAGCAATTGTTAAGTTATAAGTGCGGCGTAAGAATCGAGTTGTATTATCAGAAGCATGCACGGTTTGATCTAACATAAAAAAAGATTGCTCAGGATCTATTGCTTTGCTTTGAGCATTATTAGTAGAGCGCGCTAATACAGATATTTGTATTGAAAGAATTCGTGGCGGCATTACAGATGGTGTGGCATCTCGTGCAGCCTGTGCAGCAGCGCGATATTGGGGAATGGTATAATAAGCAAAATTGCCAGCCGCATTTTTTGCACCAAACAGCACATGGAAATGATCAATACGCGGCAATACAATTTGACCAGCGTCGCCCAACCCAGCAATAGTGGTCGGTTGAGCTGTGGCTACAGCTGAGGGAGTATTTGCATCACATGCAAGAGCATAATCTTGCTGGGAACTACCATTACTATCCAGACGTAAAAAATAACGCTCTACAATTAAATCTCCTGCAAGTACATTTACACCTTCACAATTGGTCATATTCGTAGGCGCAATAAATTGGATAGTCAATTGATCACTTTGCACAACTGCATTTGAACTATTCTGTATATTTGAAAGACCTTTCCAATGATTACTCACGGTACTCACCGTATCGCCGGCACCACGACTGAGTAATGTGTCAGCAATATAGGTATTTGTTCCAACGTTAGGGACAAAATTAACATTGTTATTATTGGTTGCAGTTGAGCCAGTTAATACAACACCACCCCAAGGGGTTGTATCGGTTAATATTGGATTGGTTACATTCCCATAATTTAGAAGGCGTATATCTCGGGCAATATATTCCAATCCAAAAATACCGCTATCTTGTATTTCAGCATTTGCTTTTTGTAGACGACTTGATAGAAGTCCACCAATAAATAATTGAGTCGCCGCGGCCACCAAAATTAGACCTAAAGCCAATGCCACCATCAGCTCAATTAATGTAAAGCCTCGTTGTTTCCACGATATAAATGAGTGAGCCATTAATATGCCTCCATCATTAAACAGTTCGAATTATTGACATAAACGCCATTTGTACTCATACAACTCGACACATCCGCGCTAGTGACTCCCTCATTTGTTGTAATTACTGGAGCGGTTTTCCCCCAAAAAACAAACAAACATTGCCTCTGCTGGGCCATTGTGCTTGTAACCCCTGGGCAATTCGTCATTGTGATTTTCATGCCAAGTTGATCAGCATTTCTTGCTGCTTGATATGCATCAAATTGGGCAAGCTGAGAAGGTGTACAAGCTGCATTGAAACACAAAGTAGGAGCAGTGGTGGCAGATGAATAGTTGCTATAACTACGGACAAATGCGGGATACTGACTAGCTTGAGAACTATTTACGCGAATGTTTTCTGCTAATCCTCTCATGATCATAATCGCTTGAGATTTGCTTAATGCCTCTGAAGAAGCATCCATAGCACGGACTTGCAAGGCAACATATCCTAAAACCCCTATCGCAATTAAAATTAAGGCAACCAACACTTCTAATAAACCCACCCCAACTTGAGCCTTTTGTTTAGAGCCCTGCATTAACATGTCTCCTCAGCTTTAAAAATTAATGTGCCAAGCTTTGTTAGAATAAGAATTTTCTTTTTATTTATTTTTGAATTACAAATAGATAAAAGTGTGTCTTGGGTGATATTGGTTATCACTCCATTCGCATTAAAAGTTAAAGTGGTCGCTGTTAATGAACTCTGCGCACCATCAGCAGCGATATTTTTAAGCTCAAGACTGTTATTGGAATCAGCTTTCCAATTCAAGGAAGTGGGAGTATTTAAAGCCGTTGAATTCAGATTAATAGAAACATCCTGTCGACCAAGTATGGCTTGGTTCTTTGCTTCCGATAAAGTATTGATTAGATCTCGTTGGTTTCCATCTAGTCGTCTGCTTTCTAATAAATTCGACATAGATGGTGCAGCCATCATCGCAATAATAGCCATGACCGCAATCGTCACCATAAGCTCAACCAAGGTGAACCCATCTTGCGGAATAATTACCCTCATCCCCATACCCCAAATAAACTTTAAAATTTTTTATTTATTAATTAAATTTTACTTCTTATGTTTACAAAACAAATACAAAACAGATAAAGGGTATAAAAAAACAGATAACTGTCATATCAACACTTATCTGTTTAATTTTTTAAAATCAGTATGTTAAATACATCACACTTTACGCTTGAGTCACATGAATGCGTAATTCTTTAGGAAGACTAAAGGTTATGTTCTCTTCACGCCCATCTAATTCTTTCGGTGCTTGAGCACCCCAATCTTGTAAACGTTGAATTACTTGTTTAATCAAGATTTCTGGCGCAGAGGCACCAGCAGTAACACCAATTTTACAAGTCTCATTGAACCATGACTGCTCTAATTGATCAGCGTTATCTACAAGGTAAGCGGCTTTACCCATACGCTCTGCAAGCTCACGCAATCGATTTGAATTTGATGAGTTAGGTGAACCTACAACCAATACGACATCACACTTCTCAGCTAAATCACGCACAGCATCTTGTCTGTTTTGAGTTGCATAGCAAATGTCATCTTTACGCGGACCTTGAATATGCGGAAATTTTGCACGCAAAGCATCAATAACCTTAGCTGTATCATCAATAGAAAGTGTTGTTTGAGTTACAAATGCAAGTTTCTCAGGATGTCGTACGGTAAGTGCAGCAACATCTTCTTCATCTTCAACCAGATAAATATCACCGCCTTTTAATTTGTCATATTGCCCCATTGTACCTTCGACTTCCGGGTGCCCTTCATGACCAATTAAAATCGCTTCAGTACCTTCACGCGCATATTTAGTAACTTCAATATGAACTTTGGTCACTAAAGGACAAGTCGCATCGAAAACTTTTAAACCTCGGCGTTCAGCTTCTTGTTGAACTGCTTTTGAAACACCGTGCGCACTAAAAATTACAATTGAATCATCTGGCACTTGGTCCAGCTCATCAACGAAAACAGCCCCTCTTTGGCGTAAGTCATCTACCACAAATTTATTGTGTACAACTTCATGACGTACATAAATAGGAGGATTGAAACATTCTAAAGCCCGATTGACGATTGCTATGGCTCGATCAACACCGGCACAAAAACCACGCGGATTAGCTAACACAATTTCCATAACAGCCTCAAAATTAATAAAACAGGGGAATTTCTCTTGAATATTTGCAATTAAAACTATTCAGTTTAAACGCACGGTACACTACAATAGCGAAGATATTTTATCATATCAGGAAAAATATCATGTCGGGTCTATTGTTTGTCGTTTCTGCTGCATCAGGAACGGGCAAAACATCTTTGGTAAAAGCCCTGCTTGACCGTGTGAGCAATTTACATGTTTCAGTCTCGCATACAACCCGAGGTCAACGTCCCGGTGAGTTAGATGGTGTTCACTATCACTTCACTACAAAAGATGAATTTCTAGACCAAGTCAACCATGATGGATTTATCGAATACGCTGAGGTATTTGGTAACTACTATGGCACTTCTCAAGCTACTGTAAAACAACAGCTAGCTCAAGGACACGATGTCTTACTTGAAATTGATTGGCAAGGTGCAGAACAAGTACGCAAACTTTTCCCTGAATCCAAACAAATATTCATTTTACCCCCAACTCAATTTGATCTACGTCAGCGTTTATCTAATCGCGGCACTGACTCAGTTGAAGTCATTGAGCATCGTTTAAGCTGTGCAGTAGAAGATATGCAGCACTACACGAACTTTGATTACATCATTATCAATGATGATTTTAATAAAGCCTTACATGAGCTTGAAGCTGTAATTACAGCGAACCGT
Organism: Acinetobacter geminorum; assembly: GCF_013009345.1. Classification (GTDB taxonomy): domain Bacteria; phylum Pseudomonadota; class Gammaproteobacteria; order Pseudomonadales; family Moraxellaceae; genus Acinetobacter; species Acinetobacter geminorum. The sequence goes on from NZ_JABELE010000012.1 coordinate 115,367, forward strand.
TTGGTGCTATCTCAGCAAGCAAAACGTCATCAAGCTTTAATTCAGGACTTGATTACTCCTCAACCAAAACAGGAATAACTTGAGTCTAGATCGAAAGCCTTTTATACTATTTAGTCTGTTCAAATTTACCATTCCAGAACGAGAACTTTTATGGCACGCGTCACCGTTGAAGATTGTTTAGATCATGTAGACAACCGTTTTGAGCTTGTGCTCGTTGCAAGTAAACGTGCTCGTCAATTGGCACGTCAAGGCATGGAGCCAACTGTAGAATGGGATAACGACAAACCGACTGTAGTTTCTTTGCGCGAAATCGCGGCAGGGCACGTTACGAAAGAAATTCTTAAACAACGTGAGCAAGATTACCAAACTTCTAGTCTTGATCTTGCCCTTTCTACAAACAGCTTGAATTTAGAAGGTTTTTCTTTCTAATTTACTCTGTTTCATAAAAAAACCATCGTTTTCCTGCGATGGTTTTTTATTTGGCTTTGCGCCATATTTAAAGATATTGAGAAAAGCAATTATTTTCATTGAAAAAAAAATACACTTTTTCAAATGAAAAAATTGACAAGTTCCGCAATATGCTTTTCATTAAGAAGCAGATAGATTTAGTTTTTCAGTAATAGGAAAAAGGGTGATTTATGCCAGGCGAAGAGGTCAGCCAAGCCAAGCAACAGCTCAAATTAATTATCGACCCTTACTTATCGGTAAGCGAAGTCGAAAAAGTGCTTGCTGCCTGCGATTTTGCCGATCTAGCGCATACTGGCATTACACGTAAAAGTGGTGAGCCCTATATTCTGCACCCTATCGCTGTAAGTTGCATTCTTGCAAACATGCGTTTAGATGCTGAAACTTTAATGGCAGCACTTTTGCATGATGTTATTGAAGATACTCAATATACAAAAGAAGATATTATTGAAAAGTTTGGCCTAACAGTTGCAGAGCTAGTCGATGGTGTAACCAAACTTAGCCAATCAAGCGATAAAGAATATAACAAGGCAGCTTCATTCCGAAAAATTCTGCAAGCAACCTTACAAGATCCACGTGTCATCATTATTAAATTAGCAGATCGCTATCACAATATGACAACTCTAGGTGCTTTACGTCCAGACAAACGTGCCCGCATTGCTCAAGAGACTTTTGATATATTTGTACCGATGGCAAGATTAGTCGGCATGAATGAAATGGGCGATAATCTAGAGAATCTTTGTTATCAAAACCTTGACCTTGATATGTTTGATAACGTTCAAAATGCTCTGCTTCAAACAAAACCCGAACGTTGTAAATATCAAAGTATCTGGGAACAAAACCTCGCTGAACTCCTTCATAATTATCATATTCAAGGCCGTATTAAAAAGAAAAATAACAATATCGAATTATTACGCCATTTCGTTAAAAACGAGATGGACCTCCAAGAGCTTACCCATAGTCATGCTTTTGAAATTGTTCTACAAAGCATTGCCGACTGTGACCGCTTAGAAGAAGCATTAAGAGAAAACTTTCAGGTTATCCAGTACCAAGACCATATTCGTCGACCATTACCCGGCGGTAATCAGTCTTTATTGATTAAACTTAAAGGCGAAAAAACCACACTATCTCTTACTATTCAAACTGAGCTCATGCGTAAAGCTGCCCGTTTTGGGGTAGTGTTAGGTGAAAATGCGCCGCAAACTTGCCGCTCTGCCATTCAGGCTTCAATGCAGAACTTAAATACATTGATTGACGGTGAATGTGCTAAAACAACTTTTAATGATTTGCTTGATTATCTGCATCAAGAAAAAATCTGGGTATATACGCCCCATGGCCAATTGCATGAGCTACCGCAAGGCGCTACCGTAGTTGATTTTGCTTATTCAGCAAGTTTATTTTTAGGTAACCACGCAGTTGGCGCAAAAGTCGATGGTGAGATTAAACCACTTTCTACCCCATTAGTTAGCGGTCAGGTTATCGAAATTATTACGGATGTTTTAGCGACACCAAACCCAGACTGGCTAAGCTTTATTAATACGCAAAAAGCACGTCGTGCATTACAGCATGTACTAAAAGATCAAGATATCGAAGAACAACGTCTTGTTGGTGCACAAGCGCTTTCTCGAGCACTAAAACTCTTTAATCGTTCAATCAATGATCTTTCCGAAGCTGATTGGCTAGATCTATTACAATGGCGCCATATCGATAATAAAAATACATTGTTTGAACAAATTGCGGTTGGTGATTTACTACCTCAGCTTGTAGCAAATCACCTGTTTGCTCATGATAAACATCCGCAAGTAGAAAACTCAGATCGACTTATTCAAAGTACGGAAGGAGTCGACGTTAAATATGCGCACTGCTGTAATCCTATTCTAGGCGATCCAATTCAAGGACATTTAACGCGTCGCGGATTAATTGTGCATCGTATTCGCTGTCATAACTTGCTACATGAACAGCATCTACATCCTGAAAATATCATGCCGCTTCAATGGAAAGCAGATGATGTAGATGATGTCCGTTTTACAGCCTACCTTGCTATTTATATGGCAATGAATGATGAACAAGTATCAGACCTAATCTATCAATGTCGTAAAAATAACGCTGGGGTAGAGATGGTTCACTCAAATGAGCAAAGAACTTTTGTGAATATTGTAGTGAATAACCGTAAGCATATTGCAAAAGTCATTCGTGATTTACGCATGCACTATGGTTTCCCGCGCATTGAACGTTTAGATGCTCCTGCTCCGCAAATGGAAATTTCAAAAGTAAGCTAAATTTCTATAGAGACGACTGACTAGATTTATGTTTCCTTAACAAAATCAAACTTTCCAAATTCACTTAATCAATTAAATCGATGATACTTTTGTCCAAAGCTATCATCGATTATGATGGAAATAGATTTAATCAAGGAGAACCAAATGTCCCGCCAAGTCATTCATACTGAAAATGCCCCTGCTGCTATCGGCACATACTCTCAAGCTATTTTAGTAGACAATACGCTATATCTTTCAGGGCAAATTGGTTTAGACCCATACAGTATGGAACTTGTAGAAGGTATCGAATCTCAAATTCGCCGTGTATTTGATAATTTAAAAGCAGTTTGTGAAGCTGCTGGTGGTTCACTTGCAGATATTGCTAAGCTCAATATTTTTTTAACTGACCTATCAAATTTCCAACTCGTGAACCAAATTATGGGTGAATATTTTGCTCAACCCTACCCTGCACGTGCAGCTCTTGGTGTAGCAAGCTTGCCAAAAGGTGCATTAGTGGAAATGGATGGAATTGTAATTATTAATCAATAAGATATAAAAAATTAAAATATCTAAATTTCAATATTTAGTTTTTAAAACACGAACCACCTTTGCATAAAAATCTAAATTCTTCTTGGATTTCCGCTTAGGTGGTCTTTTTTTATTCAAAATCCCAATAATGATAAATGAGATTTTAAATGAATTTCATTGACAAACGATAATAATTATCAATAATATCAATTATCGCATTTATATTTGGGGATCACTCCCATGTACGTTTGCTTGTGTCGTGGCATTACCGATCAGGATATTAAAGACGCTATTGAAAATGGCGCTGAAAGCTATCGTGAAATTCGCGATTTGCTTGATCTTGGTACATGCTGTGGACGCTGTGCACCAGAAGCTCGCGCTATCATTAGCGAAGAATTAGCAGAAATCGCTGCTCGCATTTCTGTAGCTGCATAATAAAAATTAATATTTAACTAAATTTATTGACTCCTCCACCGCTTTTTGCGGAACATTCACAGTTCCTCATTCAAGCGGTTTTTTTTGGCATAAAAACACCCTTTCTAATATTGTGTTGTTTTTGATTGCGATTTTCATTTGCTGTTCCATAAATTACTCGCCATCGCTATGATTGTTCACTAAAATGAATTTATAGATTGCCTTAATTAAGTTTGAGGCAGAAATTGTTTTGGAGTAGCCACAATGAAAGGCAATCGTGATGTCATTAATCAGCTCAATCAAGTGCTGTATCATCATTTAACTGCAATTAATCAATACTTTTTACATTCGCGCATGTTTAATGACTGGGGAATTGAGCAGCTTGGTTCTGCTGAATATAAAGAATCAATTCGTCAAATGAAACATGCCGATAAAATCATTGAACGTATTTTATTTTTAGAAGGACTACCTAACCTCCAACATTTAGGTAAGCTTTATATTGGTCAACACACAGAAGAAGTTCTGCACTGTGACATTCGTAAAGTAAAAGAAAATATAGAAGCAATTCAAAAAGCGGTTGCTTTAGCTGAAACAGAGCAAGACTATGTCACCCGCGACCTTGTTCAAGAAATTTTAGAAAAAGAAGAAGAATATTGGGATTGGTTAGATACTCAAATTGATCTTATTGGCAGCGTAGGTATTGAAAACTATATCCAGAGCCAAATGTAATTTCTCATAAAAAATCCCCTTGAGTACAAGGGGATTTTTTTATTACTTTTCTTTTAATAACCCTGATAGCGTTATTTTTTGCTTATAGAGTCGCTGTAAAATAAATATTTGCTGCTGTGCCTGCTCCACTTTTCCATTATAAGCCAGTAATTTTGCGTATTTACGCAAGTTATATGGAGTAGGTTTATTCTTCACAAAATTTTCCCATTGATCCAAATTAGCTTCAGATAATAGTGTGTGGGGATTAAGTTCAATCCAACGTAAACGCTGCTCAAACTGCGTTAAAACAAAAATTTTACCGCTTCCCATAAATTCGGCATTTGGACGCTTATTATTAAAAAGCAAATTACTATTTAAAACATAGACATTATAATCACGTAAAATCGCAATAATAAGCAGTAAACTTACACCCCATGATAAGCGAAGAATATGTTTGTTGAGGATAATTCCTTTCAGAACAGGAGTCTGAGCTTGCACAATACCAAGCAGGAACCCGCAAGTAAGCAAGAAATAAGCATAACGTTGTGGAAACTCTAACATGGCATGAATAAGTACTGTACATACCATCATAATCGCTATGATCGAGATGGCATTTTTAGCTTGTTGATTTAACCAAATAAACCAGCAAGCAAAGTAGGTAATGATTACAGCACCCAGTGGAATACCATTCCAGATAATTAGATCAAGCAGTACATTATGAGCACTGGTAGTCCACTCTCCTGTTGGGAAAGCATGATAAACCGTCATTTGTGCCACACTGGTTTGATTCCAACCATAACCCAACCAAGGGTGCTGCTGTACGGCAAGCAACATTTGTGACCAGATATTAAAGCGCAAATACCCAGAGCTTGCTCTTTCAACCAAACTACTTGCCTGGGTTACATCAGTACTTGCCCATGCTTCAATTAAACTAGTAGCAAACGGCAATACTATGCCTGCCATTACAAAAAAACCAACACACCACAAAAAACCTTGAATAAATCCAAATCTTTTTTGTTTTCCAAATTGTTTAACTATCCAGTAGATGAATAAGAATGGAAAAACGATCCATGATGTTCGCGACTGACTCAATGCAATCGTAAACAAAATAATTAGTGCTAGAGGTAGGAGTAGCCAGACTGTTGCCTTATTTTTTTCATAGAGATATAAACACCCTAACAATCCAACAATTAGGAATGTTGCCATATTATTTGGCTGACCGAAATTACCGTAAGGGCGATTACCAATCAGATTGAGCATATAAATAAAATCGGTCTCTAAATTTAACCATTGGCAAATCGCAATAAAGCTTGTGCCGACAGAGACTGCTAATACTAAAATACTAAAACCAGAAAAAATTTGGTCGCGCTTTTGTTGATCTAAAGATAGGTTGTAACCAGCCACGACCATAAACCAAAAGCCTAGTAAATAAAATGCGCTCAGTAAAGCTGTACTTAAATCAAAAACTAAACCAAAGCCCCATTGTATCATTGGTATTAAAGCAAATGGCAACAATAAGAGCTGTGCTCTAGGAATTTTAATATCTTGCTGAACTAGAGTAGCCAATACACACAACCCAGCCCCAAAAGTACTCACTTCACTTGAGAACATCACCCAAGGACTATAATGAAATGGGGATAACCATGCAAAACCCAACAGAATTGCAGCGAGGAATAGGAGGAATACTTGCATAGTGACAGAGGTTAAGAGATAAAACTTAAAAGAATTATACCTATAATAAAATATTCTTAGAGTTATATTTTTAGGTAAAATTAAGTTAACAGATTTCCAATTTACATAAAAAAGCACCTCTTAAGAGGTGCTTTTTTATGTAAATTTTTAATATTAAATTATAGTACAACCCTTTGGTGCGATTGCTGAAGAAATATCTGTTGTTCCTTTAGTAATAGAACACGCCCAGCCACCCACATTTGCATTTACTCCAGAAGCTGCAGCTACATCTGCACTACGTGTTAAAGTTAAAACACCACCTGTAATTGTAGCGGAACCTTGTAAAGTACATGTAATTGTACCAGTAGTTCCATTTGCAGTTACATTAACAGCTGAACAATTATTAGTGGTACTTTTTAAACCAATTGCTGCTGGACTATTATTCACACTGCTAGCCGTACCTTCAGATAAAGCTAGTTCAAATTGAGTTTTTCCTGGGCTGATTTCCGCTAATGCTGCTGTAATTTGAGAACGAGCAGTATATTTTTGATATTGCGGAATCGCAATTGCAGCTAAAATACCAATAATGGCAACTACGATCATGAGTTCAATTAATGTAAAACCTTTTTGTGCATTCATAGCCTTTTCCCCAAAGATTGTATGTATGTTTTTATATAAGCTTTTTCAGCTATCAACTATATTGCAGCATCCATGCCAACTCTTATTTTATTTAAAAAACAAATACTTAAATTAAATTCAACTATTCTTAAATATCAAATGAGCGTAAGTAATTGACAAAAAATGTCATATAACTTTTTATAAAAACACCTCACACATTAAAAAAAATAAATTACACAATTCAAAGTTTATATTTATTTATGTGAACAAAATCTCTTTAAAAAATAAACAAGTAGGTGACATTTTTTGTCAGTCACCTTTGAAAACAAAATTATAAGAATTAGCTAATATAGGAATGTTAAAAAGCGAGTTAATTAAGAATAATCGGAGCATTCCCCAATTCATTGGATTGATGAGGCGTGTTTTCGTCATAAAACTTTGACAGTACCTCTCCAATTTGTTGTACGCCAATCACTACAGCTTGTTGATATTCTTTTTGTTTAAGCTTCTGTACCATTGCTTCACAAATCTGTTGCCAGACTTGCTCGTTAGTCGCATTTCGAATGCCACGATCAAATATGATTTCTACTGTTCGTTCACATAAATTTAGGTATAACAATACGCCACTATTTAATGCAGTATCCCAAACGCCTAGTTCTGCAAATAACTGCTGTGCTCTTAAACGAGTATTCTGTCTATAAGCTTGTGACACTGGAATATGGCCTTCAATTACAACCTGTATTTCTCCAACATGCCCATGTTCTGCTTGCTGTACAGCATCTGCAATAGCTTGCTTATCTTGTTTTGAAAAATAACGACTACTAGCAGGTAAATAGCATAGATGTTTAAACCAACGTTTTATGCTTGGCTCTACAGATTCCTCAATTTTTGGTTGAGTAATAATTTGTGTTGTTTCTGATGTTGTTACCATGAGCCTGAAGCACCTCCACCGCCAAAACGGCCTCCGCCGCCACCATAGCCTCCGCCACCTCCGCCGAAGCCTCCTCCGCGTCCGCCACCGCCAGAACCACTTAAAATAGCCTGTAAAATAAGTTGGGCAATTGATGTAATGAGTAAAAAGAAAATACCAAAACCAAGTAGTAAGCTAGTGACCAACCCTGCCCCATTTACGAATCCTGCTACCGCAGCAGCCACACCTGCTGTAGATGCACTAAGCGGACGACCAACAATAAATGATCCCACAACCCCAGCAACAAGAATAAATAAAGCCATTGTAAGCGTTTTTTGTTTGGCTTGTTGTTCTTCGGCAGCTTGATGTTGGCGTTCTTTTAAATCTTGGGCAGCTTGCTGAGCTACTTCTGGGTCAAGATTTAAAATTCTTCCAATTTCATCCAGACCTGCATTTAAACCTTGCGCATATTGGGCTTGTTTAAAATAAGGCGTAATTTGGTTTCGAATAATCCGACTTGCCACAATATCCGGCAACACACCTTCTAAACCATAGCCAGTTAGTATTTGTATACGGCGGTCATTTACAGCGACTGCAATGAGTAATCCATTGTCACGTTTAGATGATCCTAATTGCCACTTTTCACCAACACGTAATGCATAATCAAAGATATCTTCTTGGCCAGTGGTAGGAACAATAACGACACCAATCTGCGCTTTGCCTTGTTGGTACAAACTTAGAATTTTTTGATCAAGTTGTTGCTTCTCAGCCTCGCTTAAGATATTGGCTTGATCAATAACAGGCTGGTTTAAAGTTGGCAAACCACGAATTGATTCGCCATCAGCCATATCATTCGCAACTTGGACTTGAGGAGCAGGGCTTGAAGCAGCTTGCCCTTCTAGTTTAGTTGCAGTAGCTTGAGTTTGTTGCTTTTGAATAATTTTGCCAGCAACTATTGCGTCTGCCTCATCGGTAGCAGTTGCAATATTACTTTCACTCCATGCCGTATTCTGAAAAAGAACACCACAACAGAGCAAAATTAAGGTCGAAATAAAGACCTTAATTTGCTTTGATTGCAGCAATAGAGTATTTCTCATACGGCACTCCTTTGATTTATAAAATTAATCAAAAGAAACTTTTGGAGCCTGTTGTGCGGATGCTTCTGCAGAGAAATTGGCTTTTGGATGCATACCAATTACTTTTGCTGTTACTGCCTGTGGGAACTGACGCACATATGAGTTATAGTCTTGTACTGTTGTAATGTAACGATTACGTGCAACAGCAATACGGTTTTCCGTACCTTCAAGCTGAACTTGTAATTCTTGGAATTGAGTATTGGCTTTCAAATCTGGGTAATTTTCCGAAACAGCAATGAGTCGAGATAACGCCCCTGTTAATTGACTTTGAGCCTGTTGATATTTTTCAAGTAAAGCCGGATCTTCTAAAACTTCCTTATCAACTTTTAAACCTGCAACATTAGAACGTGCCTGAGTTACTTCGGTTAATACTTGCTCTTCGTGCTTAGCATAGCCTTTAACAACGTTTACAAGGTTTGGTACCAAATCTGATCGACGTTGATATTGGTTCTGTACTTCAGACCACGCTGCTGTTACAGCCTCATCTTTTACTTGTAGAGTGTTATAGCCACATCCCGAAAACAGTAAGGTACTGGCAAGTGTTGTTGCGATTGCAAATTGTTTCAACGTTTTCATCGTCACATTATCCTCAAGTTTTTCTTTATATTTTTAACCTCTTTACCTGATTGTATGATGAATTAGGCATTATTGTGTTGCTTTTATTTTATTGATTTAAAAAAAACCGGATTTTTAAATCCGGTTATCTATTAGCTCAATCGCTGATCTTTTTCTTGTTCAAAACTTGCCATTTGATATTCTTCTGCTAAAGAGCTTTTCCAATAATTAACCATCCTGCCATAATCTTTTTGACTCGGATGAAAGTCTTTTTTGTAATATGCGAAGTATTCAGGCATTAACTGAATCAGCATCTTCATCAGCAAATATAATCCAAATAAATTACCCCCGATTTTAGGTAAGCTATTCCATTTATCTTGCCAAAATAAACGAGTTGTCCCATAAAAAGCGAGACTCGCAAATCCTGTAGTGACGCTGCGCATGAGTAAACGACGGATACGATCATCACCATATACATGTTGATAAACATCAAATGCAACCGAACGGTGTTCAATTTCTTCAATCGCATGCCATACCCAAAGTTTTAGCGCATCTTCATCTAGGGTTTTTAATAACTCTGGATGTTGTAAGATATATCCCCCAAGTAAAGCAGTGAAATGTTCAAATGCACAGGTCAACGCCAATTGCAGCTTAGGTGGAATTGTTCTTAAATATTTATCGCGCTCATTTAGCCAATTTTGAAAACTGTCCAGATTATAATCATCACGTCGCCAAGCTTCATTAAACTCGCCATGTGCTTTGGAATGCATGGCCTCTTGTCCAATAAACGCCGCAATTTGTGCTTGTAGCTGAGGATCTGAGACTTTATCACGCACATTACGTACACTATTTACAAAAAATTGCTCACCCACCGGAAACGTTGATGAGAGTGCAGTTAAAAAATGCGACATGAGGGGTGAATTTGCAAAATAGTGCCGCTTGATCGCCTTTGGATTAAATTCAAGACGACGCACTGTAATACCCAACGCTTTTCGACGATTTAAATATGATTTTTCTGCCGTCATACCTGCGATGTTCATATTCAACACCTACTGTATTGAAGAAGGAAGTTTCGAGTATGTCGCGAGCTTTAAACGCTAAAAAGGGCAAAAAAGCTTATTATATTTGCCAAAAACATCAAAGTGACTAATGGTAGACAATAAAAAGCCCACTTGAAGTAGGCTTTTTTGAGTGTTTTAACAAATGTCTTTATTAAACACCAAGATAATCCAAAATGCCTTCAGCAGCTTGACGGCCTTCCCAGATCGCAGTAACGACAAGATCTGAGCCACGCACCATATCACCACCAGCAAAGATTTTCGGGTTTGATGTTTGGAATTTGAATTCTTGCTTTTCAGCTGCGACAACACGGCCTGAACCATCAAGATTGATATTCACATTACCAAACCAGTCTGCTGGGCTTGGGCGAAAACCGAAAGCAAGTAAAACTGCATCAGCTGGTAATACTTCTTCAGAACCCGGAATTGGCTCAGGGCTACGACGGCCACGACTATCTGGTTCACCCATTTGTGTCGTTACCACTTTTACGCCTGTCACTTTGCCATTTTCACCAACAATTTCGACTGGTTGACGATTGAATAGGAATTTAACACCCTCTTCGTAGGCATTTTTTACTTCTCGTGCAGAGCCTGGCATGTTGCTTTCATCACGGCGGTATGCACAAGTTACATCGTGAGCACCTTGGCGTAAAGAAGTACGGTTACAGTCCATAGCGGTATCACCACCACCTAGAACAATCACCTTTTTACCATCTAAGCTGATGTATTCACTTGGATCTTTCTCCCAACCTTGGCAACGGTTCACGTTAGAGATTAAGAAATCAAGTGCATCATAAACACCATCAAGATCTTCACCTGGGAAACCACCTTTCATGTAGGTATAAGTACCCATACCCATGAATACCGCATCATATTCTGCAAGTAATTCATCAATCGTGATGTCTTTACCAATTTCAGTATTTAAACGGAATTCGATGCCCATACCTGTGAAGATTTCACGGCGGCGTTTCATTACATCCTTTTCCATTTTAAATTCTGGAATACCGAATGTAAGTAAGCCACCAATTTCAGGACGCTTATCAAATACAACTGGTTTAACACCACCGCGAGCTAGAATATCCGCACAGCCTAAACCTGCTGGACCGGCACCAATAATTGCAACTTTTTTGTCAGTCCATTTTACACCTGACATATCTGGACGCCAGCCTAACGCAAAGGCTGTGTCATTGATATATTTTTCAGCATTACCAATGGTTACTGCACCAAAACCATCATTTAAGGTACAAGCACCTTCACACAAACGGTCTTGTGGGCATACGCGACCACATACCTCAGGTAATGTGTTGGTTTGATGACAAAGCTCAGCAGCTTGGAAAATTTGGCCTTCAGCGATCAGTTTTAACCAGTTTGGAATGTAGTTATGTACAGGACATTTCCACTCACAATACGGGTTACCACAGCCTAAACAACGGTGAGTCTGATTAGTGACAGTTTCCGATGTAAAAGGTTTATAAATTTCCACAAATTCTGCTTTGCGGACAGTAATATCTTTTTTCTCTGGATCTTGGCGTGGTACATCCAGAAATTGAAAGTCATTATTTAGGCGTTCTGCCATGTCTCTCTCCGTGGGTAGGCGCGGATTTCCTTGTTGCCCGCACCTGCCTATGTCTTTGCAGTCGTGGAATTATTGTGGGTCAGCTTGTGTTGTTTTCAAAAGCGTTTGCAAATTAGCAGCTTTTGGTTTCACAAGCCAGAATTTACGGCTGTAGAAATCGAACTCATTGCGGATTTTATAAGCCCAAGCACTACCAGTTTCTTTGATATGCTCATCGATAATACGCAACAAGAACTCTTTATGATCTTCCATAGATTCTGTTGAAATACGATTTAAATCAATCAATTCGTGGTTGTAGTAATCTACGAAGTCATTATCGAGGTCAAGTACATAAGCAAAACCACCAGTCATGCCCGCACCAAAGTTATGGCCTACTTTACCAAGTACAGTCACAACACCACCTGTCATATATTCACAACAGTGATCACCGGCACCTTCGATTACAGCAAACGCACCAGAGTTACGAACTGCAAAACGCTCACCCGCTGTACCTGCTGCAAAAAGCTTACCGCCAGTTGCACCATACAAACAGGTATTACCAATAATTGCTGTGTTTTGTGTTTGGAAAGGTGAACCTTGTGGTGGGAAAATCGAAATACGACCACCCGCCATACCTTTACCTACGTAGTCGTTTGCATCACCTTCAAGACGGATGTGTAAACCACCAGCATTCCAAACACCAAGAGACTGACCAGCTGTACCAGTTAAGTTCATTACAACTGGATGTGCTTCCATACCCAAGTTGCCATAGCGACGAGCAATTTCACCCGAAACACGAGCACCGATTGAGCGGTCACAGTTCACGACGTTGAAGTTGAACTGACCACCAGCGCTTGACTCAATTGCAGGAAGCATTTCAGCGACCATTCTCTCAGCCAATACACCTTTATCAAATGGTGCATTACCTTCCACTTGACAGTATTGTGCTTTACCTTCAGCAGAAGGATGAGAAGTTAATAGAGCACTTAAATCAAGGTGAGCATGTTTTTCAGTTTCACCCGGTAATACTTCAAGCAAATCAACACGACCAATCAAGTCTTTCAATGAAGAAACACCTAATGCAGCCAACCATTCACGAGTTTCTTCCGCGATAAAGTGGAAGAAGTTGATGAGCATTTCTGGCTCGCCAATGTAGTGTTCTTGACGCAAATGATCTTGTTGAGTTGCAACACCGGTTGCACAGTTATTTAAGTGACAAATACGGAGGTATTTACAACCTAAAGCGATCATTGGTGTTGAACCAAAGCCGAAACTTTCAGCACCTAAAATTGCTGCCTTGATCACATCAAGACCAGTTTTTAAACCACCATCAGTTTGTACACGTACTTTTCCACGCAAGTCATTTACACGAAGTGCTTGGTGCGCCTCACTCAAACCCAATTCCCACGGAGAACCCGCGTGGTGAATTGAAGAAAGTGGAGATGCAGCCGTACCGCCGTCATAACCTGAAATGGTAATGAAGTCTGCATAAGCTTTTGCAACACCTGCAGCAATTGTTCCCACACCCGGCTCAGATACCAATTTCACCGATACCATGGCTTTCGGGTTAACTTGTTTCAAGTCAAAAATTAACTGAGACAAATCTTCAATTGAGTAAATGTCGTGATGTGGAGGAGGTGAAATTAGCGTTACACCCGGTACTGAGTAACGTAAACGTGCGATTAAACCATTTACTTTACCACCTGGTAACTGACCACCCTCACCCGGTTTTGCACCCTGAGCAACTTTAATTTGCAAGACTTCAGCAGAAGTTAGGTATGCAGGAGTTACACCAAAACGACCAGATGCGATCTGTTTGATTTTCGAGTTACGAATTGTTCCGTAACGAACAGGATCTTCACCGCCTTCACCAGAGTTAGAACGACCACCGATCGTGTTCATCGCGATTGCGATTGCTTCATGTGCTTCTGGAGACAGAGCACCTAAAGACATCCCTGCCGAGTCAAAGCGAGGCAAGATATCTTCAACTGATTCAACTTGTTCAACTGGAATTGAGTTCGTTGTTTTTAACTTAAATAAGTCACGAATAGTCGCCACTGGACGATTATTCACCAACTCAGCATATTCTTTAAAGTCTTCGTACTTACCAGAGCGAACGGCTTTGTGTAATGCGTTAATCACATCTGGGTTAAATGCATGGTACTCTTTATCAAATACGAATTTGAGCAAACCACCCTGATCAATTGGCTTACGATTTGACCAAGCTGTCGCTGCTAATTTTTTCTGGTCTTTTTCAAGATCAGCAAATGTTGCGCCCTGAATACGACTTGGAACACCTAAGAAACACTGATCTACCACTTCTGATGATAAACCTACTGCTTCAAATAACTGACCGCCACGATAAGAAGCAACTGTAGAGATACCCATTTTTGAAAGAACTTTTAGCAAGCCTTTCTCAATACCTTTACGGAAGTTTGCTTGCGCATGAATTGGGTCACCTAAAAGCTCACCTTTAGCGATCAAGTCATTGATCACATCATATGCAAGATATGGGTAAACAGCCGTTGCACCGAAACCAAGTAATACTGCAAATTGATGCGGATCACGTGCAAAACCAGTTTCAACCATGATGTTTGCATCAGTACGCAAGCCAGTTTTGATGAGGTAATGATGTACCGCACCTGTTGCAAGTGCTGCGTTTGCAGGTAATAAACCTTGGCGGATATTTTTATCAGTTAAAACAATTAAAGTTTTACCATCACGAACCGCTTGCGCCGCTTCTTCACAGATACGCGTGATCGCAGCTTGCAAGCCTTCTTCTTCGGCATAGTTTAAATTGATATCAACTGCTTCATAACCCTGACGCTCAATGCTACGGATTTGCTGCATTTTTGAATTTGACAATACAGGGCTAGAGATGATGATACGGTCAGCATGCTCAGGGCCTTGCTCAAAGACATTTTGTTCACGACCTAAACAAGTTTCAAGCGACATTACAATTGACTCACGTAGCGGGTCAATTGGCGGGTTTGTCACTTGAGCAAACTGTTGACGGAAATAATCAGTCACATGGCGTACTTGACGAGACAATACAGCCATTGGCGTATCATCACCCATAGAACCAACAGCTTCTTGTCCGCTTTCAGCAATTGGACGTAACAACTGGTCGCGCTCTTCAAATGTCACCATAAACATTTTTTGAGCCGCTTTTAAAGCATCGCCAGTTAAACCTTTATCGACTAATTGCTCTTCAAGTTCTGGGTTTGCATTTAAACGAATCGCATGATCACGTAACCACTCACGGTACGGACGCATGTTTTTCAAATGTGTACTAACATCTTTAGTATCAAGTACTTTGCCTGTTAAGGTATCAACTACCAAAATTTGGCCAGGGCCTACACGACCTTTAGAAACTACATCTTCAGGCTCATAACCCCAAACACCGATTTCAGATGCCAAGGTAATGTAATCATTTTTGGTAATTACCCAACGCGCAGGACGCAAACCATTACGATCAAGCATACAGATCGCATGACGGCCATCTTGAATAACAAGACCAGCTGGGCCATCCCAAGCTTCCATATGTTTAGAGTTGAACTCATAGAATGCGCGTAAGTCTGCATCTAAAGTTTCTACGTTTTGCCAAGCTGGTGGTACGAGCATACGTAAGGCACGGAATAAATCCATACCACCACCGACTAAGATCTCAAGCATGTTATCTAAGCTTGAAGAATCCGAACCTGTACGGTTAACGATTGGGTTAAGCTCAGTAAGACCTGGTAATAATGGGTTTTCAAATTTAGGAGTACGCGCCAACGCCCAGTTACGGTTTGCTGTAATTGTGTTGATTTCACCATTATGCGCAAGGTAACGGAACGGCTGAGCCAACGGCCAACGCGGCAACGTATTAGTAGAGAAGCGTTGGTGGAATACCACGATATGTGATTTTAAACGCTCATCTGCTAAGTCTGTATAGAACTCAGCAATTGCAGCCGGCATCATCAAGCCTTTATAGCTGATTACTGTCGAACAAAGCGTAGTCACATAGAATGAAGAATCATTTTGTAATTGTTGTTCTGCACGACGACGTGCCAAGAATAATTTACGGTTAAATTCGACTTCAGTCACGCCCATTGGACAGTTCACAATGACCTGTTCAAAAGCTGGTAAAGATTGAAGCGCAATTTCACCTAGTGCATCGTTATTTGTAGGGACAACACGCCAAGCCAGTACACGTAAGCCATCTGACTCGATTTCTTTCGTTAAAATATTTTTAGAATGTTGCGCTAATGCCGGATCAGTATTTAAAAATACAGTACCCACAGCAAAAATTTCACTCAGTGTAATATCACTCAGTTTTTTTGCTTCATCACGGAAAAATTGCTTTGGCATCGCCAATAATAAGCCGCAACCATCTCCCGTCTTGCCATCTGCGGCAATACCACCACGGTGCGTCATGCAACTTAAACTGTGAATCGCGGTTTCAACTAGATGATGACTTGATTCACCCTTCATATGGGCGATCAGTCCAAAACCACAGTTATCCTTAAACTCATCAGGTTGATATAAACCTTGAGCGGGAGCTACAGTATTAGGCGATGGCATGTGCATAGCGTACCCTTCTTTCAATAAGGCTCTTTCGAGCGTCAAACAAACAACTTCTTTTTGCGATAGTGCCTACGGACGACAGTTAGCTCAATGTTTCACAAAAAAAATTTTGGGGCTGATAAGCCAATATACGCTGTTCCATTTTTACGTACACTGGTTTTTGCTAGAAAAATGTTTTGACTTATTTCGCACTCTTTTAAAGCAGTTCGACCCCTCGACTCTGCATAGAATTTACTCTTTAGAGCGCTAAAATAGTTTACAGCACATTAATAAGCACAAGAATAAAGCAAAAACCATGCCAATGTTATTTTTTGCATCTAAGTATTTATAATTGTTGAAGATAGATAGGTTTTATTCGCGTTATCATTTTAATAAATGACCAAACATGCACCACAGGTGATCAAAAAATATATATAACCATTATTATTGCACCATATTTGTGCAACATATCCTTATAATTAATTGCCTCGCGTGCCCTCATTTGTTGCATTTTTTACTGTAGGCTCTGTTGTACGATTCTGTTGAGCCTTTTTAGGCACATCAACTGCCGAATTAGACTGATGTACATCCACAACATTTCCCTCAGCATCTCGACGAATAATTGTTGTTCGAGTTGTAGAGTTTGTTGCGGGAGCAGCCACCTTAGGTTGTGTATTCGCAGCTCCACTTACGCCAGTCCCTATGAGTAAAGACTCATCAATTTTAGGCAAGGCAGCTGGACGTAAACGCACTTCATAAGTTTGACTCATTCCACCTTTCATTTCATCCGCACCTAAATCATTGACTAATGGTGCATAAGTTGAAAATTGTTGTGGTTGTGGTTTGATTGACGCAGGTAAATCAAGATTCAGTTGAGTTAATTGCTGAATTGCATCTTCAGAACGTTTAAATACGCCATACGTCAAAACATATTGTTCAGATTGCTTATCTCCACTTAAGCGGAAGTAGATAAATTTATTTCGCTCTGGACGATTTTTTAAAAAGTTTTTAATAATATCTTCATCAGACGCACGAAAAAGCTCAAGCGTCCATTGTTTCTTGTTTTCATTAATAAACTTTGTACCACGGAACTCTGCCTCATGCTGACCAGACGCAACCGTACGGGTTGTTAAATCAAGAGGCCTCACTTCATCAGCTAGTGCCCCTAAATTTGCAGTTGTTGCTACCTTCTCTGGCTGGATTTGTACTGGGGCATCTGAATCAGCTGCTTTTTCAACTTCGACAAGCTTTTTACTATCAGTCATTACCCAGAAAATAAAAGCCAGAAACAAGCAGACAATACCACCCACCAACCAGATATATTGTTGAACATTCTGCCAAAGTGTACGTGATACAGTCATGTGTTACCTTAATTTATTATCCGTGTTGATTCGCCAAAATAGCTTGTTTCATGAGTTCAACATCAAAGTCCTTAGTAATTACTGCTTGACCAAGTTGTTTTAACAACACCAAACGTAATTGACCATTGAGAACTTTTTTATCATGTGCCATATATCTAAGGAATTCATCCAATGGAATTTTTGGACATGATATCGGCAAATTAGCGCGTTGAATAATTTTTTTTGTACGCTCTACATCATCGCTTGAAATCCAACCTAAACGTTGTGATAAATCAGCTGCCATCACCATGCCTGTCGCTACTGCTTCACCGTGCAACCAAGTACCATAGCCAAGATAAGATTCAATGGCATGACCGAAAGTATGACCCAAGTTGAGTAAAGCTCGTTCGCCTTGCTCTTTTTCATCGTTAGCAACAATACGCGCTTTATGAGCACATGAACGATAAACAGCTTCTGCTAAAAGTTCAGCATCTCGCCCAATTAAACCATCCATATTCTGCTCTAACCAAACAAGAAAATCAGCGTCACCTAACAAAGCATATTTAATGACTTCTGATAATCCGGCAGATAACTCTCGATCTGGTAAAGTATCAAGTTGAGCCATATCCGCCAAAACAACTTGAGGTTGCTGAAATGCGCCCAACATGTTCTTACCAAGAGGATGATTAATCCCCGTTTTACCACCCACACTTGAGTCTACTTGTGAAAGAAGTGTAGTCGGAACCTGAACAAAATAAACACCACGTTGGAAACATGCTGATGCAAAACCAGCCATATCCCCAATAACACCACCACCCAAAGCTAAAACCGTACAATCACGATTAAAACCAGCTTCAAGTAAAGCATCAAAAATTAAATTTAGATGTTGAATATCTTTATATTTCTCACCATCTGGCAAAATACAAGTCGCTACAGTTTTACCCAAACTTTTTAAAGCTTCTTGATAATGAGATAAATATAAAGGAGCGACCGTTTCGTTACTCACGATCATGACCTGTTGACCATGAATATAAGGCTCAAGCAACTGCTTAGGATCAAGTTGACTGCCAATAAAAATAGGATAACGGCGTTCGCCTAATTCAACATGTAAAGTTTGCATGAGTTTATAAAACCACAAGTAAGTTTGGCTATTTTAGCGGGTTGGACAAAATAAGTTGCAAAATCTTTTGAGCAAGATCACGAGCAGCACCCTGATTGGTTTCAATCGTGTAATGCGCAACTTCACGATATAAAGGATCACGTATTTTTAACAAATCACGTAATTTTTGTTCAGGGTTTTCAACTTGTAATAGAGGTCTATTTTTATCGCGGTAAGTTCGTTGTAATTGTAGTTCTACAGGAGTGTAAAGATAAACAACAATACCACGTTGCTTTAGAAATTCGCGGTTGGGTGCTTGAGTAATTGCACCTCCGCCTGTCGCCAACACTAAGGCTTTACGTGAAGTCAACTCATTTAACACTACAGTTTCACGAGTACGAAAACCTAACTCCCCTTCTTTCTCAAAGATCCAAGGAATAGTGGCGCCTGTTTTGCGTTCAATTTCATGATCACTATCTAAAAAATCACGCCCTAATATTTCGGCTAAATGACGTCCAACGGTTGTTTTTCCTGCCCCCATGGGCCCTACCAAATAAATATTTGGCAGGGTTTCAAACGCTTTGCTTGGCAAGGCGCCACCTATTTCAATTGCTTTCATTGAAAAATATATTAATGATTTCTCACCAAAGTGTCATTAACAATTCGTGGCGTAACGAAAATCAATAACTCTTGCTTATCATCAGATTTCACATCTTTTCTAAATAAACGTCCAACTACAGGCAGATCTCCAAAGAAAGGAACTTTGGTTTGTGAGTTAGTTGTAGTCTGCTCAAATACTCCACCTAAAATGACTGTTTCTCCATTATTCACCAGTACATTAGTATTGATATTATTTTTATTTAGAATCAACTCGCCATTTGGTGCCTCACCTGCCACGGAATCCTTAGAAATATCCAATTTCATTTGGATTTTACCATCTGGCGTAATACTTGGAGTAACATCTAGACTTAATAGTGCATCTTTGAATGATGTACTTGCTGTCGCTCCTGCAGCAGAATTAGTCGTGGTTTGATAAGGAACCTGCTGACCTGTCGCTACTCTCGCAGTTTGTTTATCTGTAGTCATGACTTTTGGTGTTGAGATAACTTCACCATAACCATCCGCCTGCAATGCCGATAACTCTAAATCCAACATAAAATCAGACATACTGATCAAACTAAAAGCTATACTACTAGCTCCAGCCGATGTAACACCCAAATCAACGTTTAAATTATCTGGCCGCTCAATCGTGTATTTCCCGTCGTCATCCGGCTCTCTTAAATTCCAAAGCGTTGTATCACTACCACCTACCAGTAAACTGTTATTACTGTTTACCCCTTGAGATAATATTCCCCATTTCACGCCAAGCTCTTTAGTAAAAGAAGTAGATGCTCTTACAATGCGCGCCTCAACCATAACCTGTTTAACTTGCACATCCAGCAAATCAATCATTTTACGAACTTTATCAATGTTCTGGGCTGTATCATTTACAATCAAAGTATTAGTACGCGTATCAGCAACAGCACTGCCTCGTGAGCTCAATAAACTTTCTAAAGCAAGAGAGTCTGAATTTGCGGTACGGTTTGCGACAGCTGTCTTACCATCACGAGTATCTTCAATTAGCTTAAGCACATCTGCTGCTTTTGCATAATTTAAGCGAATATAATCTGTTTGAATTGGTGCTAATTTAATACTTTGTGCTAACGCTTTTGCCTCATCATCTTCTGCTTTGATTAGCTCCGCAACTGGCGCAATCCAAATTACATTCCCATTTCTGCGTTTATCTAGATTTTTGGTTTTTAAAATAATATCAAGTGCCTGATCCCAAGGTACATCTTTTAGACGCAAAGTGATATTACCTTGTACACTATCAGCCGCAACCATATTAATGCCGGTAAAATCAGCCAGTAACTGCAGGACCCTACGAACTTCAATATCTTGAAAATCAAGAGAGAGCTTATTACCTGAATAATTAGCTTGCTTAGATGAAGCACTTACATTTTTATCCTGAGGACGCTTTAGGCTAATAGTTAATTTATTTTCTGCCTGATAAGCCATATATTCATAGCTACCAGTAGATTGAATGATAATAACACCATTGCCTTTATCATTATAAGATTCAATGGTCGAAACAGGAGTTGCAAAATCATTTACATTTAAGCGCTTAGCTAAATGCGTGGGAATTTTAGAACCTAATGTTTTTACTACAACTTTGCTACCTTGTTGTTGCACATCAACAGGAGTATTACTTCCCAACAGGTCTATAACGATGAGGCCTTCCCCTTGACTACCACGTTGGAAACCAATATTTGAAACACCTTGGGATTGCATCGTACTTGTTGATACAGGTTTAACTATGGCTTCTGTAGAATTAATCTTTAAAATAAAAGTGTTACCTTCAATACGAGTTGTAAAAGCACCAGCCTCTTTCAAATTTACTGTTAAGCGTGAACGCTGATCATCAGAGCTTACATCGACCGAACTCGCCTCATTTGTACCAATCGCTACTTTTGACTGTGTTAGATTCTGCTGCGCTTTATTAAAATCCAAAATCAAACGTGAAGGATTCTCAAGCTGATATGCCTGTGGTTGCGGCGGCAAACCATTAAACATAACCCGAATTTCTGTACCCTGTCCCGCTATTTGTGTCGGTACAATATTAGTCATGCTGACCTGTGCAGATGCAACCTGCATAACTGCAATTGCTACAGCCCCCATCGAAAACTGACGGAATACGTGATTCATTGTCTAACCATCCCCAATAAATAATCTTTAAAAATAATTTTTTCTTTGTTATTCCCTAAATTCTAGGGTGCAGGTCCAATTAACACTAAGGTTCTTGGTCTCTCCACATAACCTTCTCGCCCATCAGGAACAATTTCTACCAGATCAATCTGAGTCGGCCCAATATGGGTAATACGACCTTGATTCATTCCAATATAGTTCCCTACCTGCACTCGCTCAATTTGGTGATCAGGCGTTTGGATCAGAGCCATGACTTGTCCACGACTATTACGCATGCTTCCTTTCATATTTAAAGATTCTAATGCATAACTTTCGAGCGGTTGAGGTGCACGTGAGAAATTCGGATATACTCGTTTCCCTGCCATAATTTTTAGCTCAGCAGCAAGTGAGCTTGGTAAAAATGGGCTCTTTAACTGATGGGCTGCATAATTAAACTGTGGCACAGGAGTAAAAACAGGTGCTGGTTCTATGGCTTGTGGTGGTTGATTACGTATATCGGCCATTTGTTGATTTACAGCGTCGATTCTCGACTCACATCCAGCTAAAGCCAAGCATGCCAAAATAGAAAGAGAAAATTTTTTAAGTTTCATCGTAATTCTCCTATTTCAGCTGTGTGTTAGCAGTAGAAGAATCAGGGGCTACCGAAGAAGCCGAAGCATTTTTTTCCTGATGCTCAGGATTTTCTACAGCACCCATATAGCGATAAGTTTTTGCTTTGATAGAATAATTAAGCACAGGAATATCTGATTTACCATCCTTAACAGGAGCAGCTTCAACAACAAAATCATGCATCGTCACAATACGTGGCAACGCCGCAATACTGCTAACAAAAGCCCCGAAAGCGTGATAATCCCCAGTTGCTTCGATAGTAATAGGCTGTTCAATAAAAATTTCCTGCTTCACTTCACCTTCTAAGCGGATATTTTTAAACTTTAGACCAGAATTCACTCCCGTTAAGTTAATATCTTCAACTAAGCTTGGAATTTCGGTTTCTTTTGGCAATTGTTCTAACTGCTGATTGAAGTTGGCTTGCATCTCTTGAAGTTGAAGCTGGTATTGTTGCAAGTTGCGTAATTTTGAGTCTTTTTCTCGAAACTCATTTAATAAATTACTTTCTTGTGCTTGAGCATTATCAATTGCTTGTAGCTTTGGTTGAATAGCAACAAAATACCCCAAAGCCAATACAGCAAAGAAAATAAAAATCCAACACGTAATTTTCACAGATAATGGCCAGCTGCCATAACTGTTCATATCGAGCGTGTTAAATTGCTGAAGAAATTTTTCTAAGGTGATCTTTTTTTTCTTAGATGGAGCTTGTTCTAAAGACAGTTCATGAAGTTCATCAGGACTCATTTTGCTACCTCCTTATCCGTACCTACAGACGTATTAGCGGTATCATCTGTTGTAGTCACCCCCATTTCCCCCACATCAACAGTAACAACAAAACTGCCATAGCTATCTTCAACTCTAGGAAGCAAAGAACTCACAGCCTTATCTTTTTTCTCTTCGGTCGCCAAAAAAGAATTCATAAAAGCGTTGCGATACCATGGTGATGCCTCGAGATTACGTAATAACTCTGCAACAGTATTTGGACTTTCAGCTTTACCTTCGATGGTGAATTTATCTCCAGTTCGACTAAATTTAGTCAAATACATGGCTGCAGGAGTCACACGAACCAATTCATCCACTAAACGTACAACAACTGGACGCTGGCTTTGCAATCCTTGAATGAGCTTCATACGCTCAATAATTGCGTCACGCTGTTCTTGCAAGCCATTTAAGGTTTTAAGTTGTTGATCTAGATTCTGGTTTGTACTGATGATGAGCTGATTTGCTTGTTCTTGATCATTTAATTTTTGATTTAAATAAAACCACCCTGAAAATACAGTGGTTATCCCCAAAACAACGACCCCAAGACATAAAATAATAAATTGTTTTTTACGCTGCTCCCTAAGCCCATATCGCCAAGGGAGTAAATTAATTGTTGCCATTAATCAAAACTCCTTAAAGCCAAGCCACATGCCACCATTAATGAAGAAGCATCATTTTCAATTTTTTGAATGTCGACTTGAGGAGAGAAACCCATTTGTAAAAACGGGTTGGCAATAGTGACTCGGTAACCGAGTTTTTGCTGCAACAATTTAGCAAGCCCTGGAATGTTGGCATTACCACCCGCTAGCAAAATATGGTCAATTTCATTGAATTGGGATGAAGAGAAGAAAAATTGTAGAGATCTAGCCGCTTGCTGAACTACAGCATCTAAAAATGGTTCTAAGATTTCGATGTCATAATCATCTGGCAAAGAACGTTCTTTTTTAGCGCGTCCCGCTTCTTCTAATGACAAACCATAACGACTTTGAATTTCCAAAGTAAGCTGTTTACCGCCAAAGACTTGTTCACGGGTATAAATGATTTTGCCATTTTGCATAACCGATAATGTGGTCATGGTATGGCCAATATCTAAAATACCAATGGTATTTGCACCCATGGGTAAGCTATCAGCAAACACACTAAAAGCTCGCTCAACAGCATAACTTTCAACATCAGCAAGCTTAGGCGTTAAATCAACCAGTTCCAGTACTTCTACGCGTGTTTCAACATTTTCTGTTCGTGTTGCGACTAAAAGTACATTCACACGATTTGGATTCGGCAGTCGATCTGGTAAAACCTCAAAATCAAGGCTCACCTCATCTAAAGGGAACGGTATATATTGCTCCGCATCTAATCGAATCTGAACTTCACGCTCATCATCGTTCATATCTGCATCCATTTCGA
Source organism: Acinetobacter geminorum (assembly GCF_013009345.1). Lineage (GTDB taxonomy): Bacteria > Pseudomonadota > Gammaproteobacteria > Pseudomonadales > Moraxellaceae > Acinetobacter > Acinetobacter geminorum. The sequence continues at coordinate 139,750 of NZ_JABELE010000012.1, forward strand.
TGGTTTTATGAATAACCGTCGATGTTGGAACAGCAATTGCAGCGTTAGAGGTGTGGGGATTTGCTAAATTCATCGCCCGTTCTAAAGCTTCTGCAACTGCTTCTGGATTCAAGATATTTTTTTCAACTACACTGTTCTCAGGTAAAGGCGTCAAAGCATAGCTTTCTACCCAATATTTACCGTTCTTAACAGAGAGCTCTAACAACTTAACAGAAGTCGAACTAATATCGACGCCCATTAACCCCTTATTCGGTTTACGATATAACCTGAGCACACTATTGTCCTATTATTTTTTTATCCCCAAAAAAAATTACAAACCAATAATCTCGGTCTTTATTTTTACACGGATACAATATCTCATCTAACAATCCGCATGTCTAAAGGCTATACTGACCACAATTAGTTTGTATTCGATCTTATTAAAGCTTACTTATCATGAAAAAGCTATCCAGTTTGGGCTTCGTGCGTCCAATTTTTTTGATCATTATTATTATCTTAGTCTCACTTCCGATGGGCTTTTATGGCATGTATCTCTATATCGCCCCATCGCTTCCAGAAATGAGTTCACTAAAAAAAGCTCCCCTTTTAAAACCATTACAGGTCTACACTTCAGACAATCAACTGATTGCCGAGTACGGTGGTAAGCTTTCTATTCCTGTTGAATACAAACAAATCCCTCCTACTTTTATTCATGCATTTTTAGCAGCAGAAGACTCTTCTTTCTTTGAACATAGCGGGATCAGTTTTAAGGGTTTAGGTCGTGCTTTGAGCGAAAGTGTGACGGGTTCAGATGTGCAAACTGGTGGTTCAACAATCACTATGCAAGTTGCAAAGAACTATTATTTGAGTCCAGAAAGAACCCTAAAACGTAAAATAACCGAAATCTTTTTGGCTCGAAAAATTGAGCAAAATTTATCTAAAGAAGAAATTCTCAGCCTCTATGTGAATAAAATCTTCTTAGGGAAAAATGCGTATGGTATCGCGGCAGCAGCCAAAATTTATTACAACAAAAGCATTAATGAGCTCAGCATTGCTCAAATGGCGATGATCGCTGGTTTACCCAAAGCACCATCTAAATATAACCCTGTAGTTAATCCAGAACGCGCTCTCGAACGACGCAACTGGATTTTAGGACGTATGTTACAGTTGGGTTATATTTCTCAAGCAGAATATCAAAAAGCAGTTGCAGAACCGATCAATTTAAACATGCCCAATCGGGATTTAAATAATATTCATCCCTATGCTGGGGAAATGGTTCGTTCAGAACTTGTAAAGCATTTTGGTGAACAAGCCATTGATTCTGGCTATAAAGTCTACACAACAATTAATGCTAAACGCCAAGCGATTGCAGAAAAAGCTGTGCAAGATGGCCTTGAAGCTTATGACCGTCGCCATGGCTGGCGTGGTGCAGAAGCACATGACAAACCGTTAACTGAATTTAGAGCATATGCCAACACCTATCCTGCACAAGTTACTAAGGTAAATAGCAGCTCTTTTGAAGCATTAATGCAAGATGGCTCAACCGTTACGGTTCAATGGTCAGGCATGTCATGGGCACGCCCCTATCGCAATGCAAATAGCGTAGGTGGCTCTCCTTCACGTGCATCTCAAATTGTTAAAGTTAAAGATATTGTTCGTTTACGCCCAAATGACAATAAAACAGCTTGGTCTTTAGTTCAGGTTCCAAAAGTTCAAGGTCAACTCATTGCAATTAACCCGAATGATGGTTCAATTGAAGCAATCGTAGGTGGCTATAACTTCTATCAATCAAAATTTAACCGCGCCTTACAAGGCTGGCGTCAACCGGGTTCCACGATCAAGCCATTCCTCTATGCTTTAGCATTAGAAAGAGGTATGACCCCGTATAGCATGGTGAATGATAGCCCTATTACGATTGGCAAATGGACACCGCGAAACTCTGATGGCCGTTACTTAGGTATGATCCCATTACGTCGTGCTTTGTATTTGTCTCGTAATACCGTATCAGTAAGACTTCTACAAACAGTGGGTATTGAACGTACTCGTCAGTTATTCATGGATTTTGGCTTACAGGAAGATCAAATTCCTCGTAACTTCACCATTGCGTTAGGTACCCCTCAAGTATTACCAATTCAGATGGCAACTGGTTATGCAACGTTTGCAAACGGCGGTTACCGTGTTCAACCGCATTTCATTCAACGTATTGAAGATGCTTACGGCAAAGTCATTTATGAAGCCAAACCAGAATACGCATGTATTCCATGTATTAATGCACCTGACACCACAAATGATGAGCAAAAACCTAAAACGACTGATGATGAAGTTATTGAAGTTACGAATAAAGACATAGAACAGAAAGAAAACGCAGCTAAGCAGCTTAATCTTAAACAGACTGACAAAAACAACAGTCAGTATCGCCAAGCTCAACGTATTTTAAAATCAAGCTCTGCTTATGATATGGCGAACATCTTACGTGATGTAATTGAGCATGGTACAGGTCGTGCTGCGCTTAAAATTGGCCGTAGTGATTTAGGTGGTAAAACAGGTACTACGAATGATGCAAAAGATGCATGGTTTGCAGGTTTCAACGGCAAGTTAGTAACAGTAACATGGGTTGGATTTGACCAACCGACTACGCTTGGTCGCCGTGAATATGGTGGTATTGCTGCCTTACCAATCTGGATTAACTTTATGGGTCAAGCATTGCAAGGTACACCAGCATCTTGGGTTCGCTTAGACAAAGATGCTCAAGGTCCTATTTCACGTGACAAACAAGAAGCCGTTACTGAAATAGTCGACAAGAAAACTTATCGTGCAGCTCCACCACTAGCGCGTCCGCTCTATCGCCCAGCACCGCCACAACCGAAACTTAACAATGACAATGACTTTTCCGACTTACCAGGTGAAGAAATTATTATTCCATCAAAAGCTGCGCCTCCTGCCATGAGACCTGCACAGGAGTCCACTCCTAAGCGAGAAAAAGATGCACTAGAGAATCTGATTAATCAGATTGAATAATAAAAAAGCCATCGTTAGATGGCTTTTTTATTGCATTTTTGAAAGACATAAATTTGAAATGATGCCATTACTTCCAATTGTAATTGCTGCTCTAACTGCAAGCGACGCTCAGGAGAAGCTTTATAAGCATAAGGCGTCATAGCAATCAGATTTTTTAGGGCCTGTTGATCAAGCACAAAAGGCGCATCAATAATTTGCTCTTGCTTTAGCTCAAACAAATCTTGCAGCTGCTCTACGAACTTTTCTGGTGTATGTGGGTTCACTTGCTCAAATAAAGCTTCACGCATGGCATACAAATGTTCAGAAGCAGGCGTAACAACAATTAAATAGCCATCATCTTTTAAAACACGCGCGATTTCTGCTTGCGGAATTGGGCTAAATAAACTGGTACAAGCATCCATACTCCGATCCAATACAGGTAAAGTTGCTCCTGTTCCCACCACCCAAGTTACTTCAGTGTTGAGTTTTGCCGCACGTTGTACCGCGTTTTTTGCAATATCAACTCCAACACACTGCTCAACGACTTGCTGCATAGCACTTGTATAGTAGCCCTCACCACATCCGATATCGAGTATTGCTTTTACATCTAGTTGCTTTAATAAAGCGACTACAGCCTGTTGTAAAGGCTGATAATAACCACTTTGTAAAAAAGCTCGTCGCGCATCTACTGACTCGGGTGTATCCCCTGGGTTTTTACTATGCTTATGTTGCACCACATGTAAATTGACATAGCCTTGTTTAGCTACATCATAACTATGTCCTTGCTCACATCGCCAAGTTCTTTCAGTTAAATTTAGGGGCTGACGACACACAGGACACATTAAAATTTGCTTAGCCACGTTTAATTATTCTCTTGTTCTTTTTGTTGTAAATAAGCCTTTGCATGCAGTCCCACAAAGGTGCGACCTGCATTTGTACCATTAATCCACTCATCTACCTGAAACAAATCAAACAGACCTACCTTCACTAAAGTTGGAATTGCAATCTTTAGTTCTTCCTCAATTTGTCCTCTTTGCCCTGCATTATATAATTCAATATTGTGCAGCATTGTCGCTACAGTTCCTGTTTGCACCTGACTTCCATCTTTAAGTACAACTTGAGGTAATACTTCGCCCTCTCCAACTACTTTTTGATTAATTACAGATAATTGGTCTAGACCAGCAACTTTTGTCATTTATCTCTCCAATAAAAAAAGCCAGTAGAACTGGCTTTATATTGACACTAAAATAAGATCTATCGCAATTTTAAAGTCATTAGACCTAAAACTACTAATATAATTGTAATAATCCAAAAACGGATCACCACTTGCGTTTCTTTCCAGCCCTGCTTTTCATAGTGATGATGCAGCGGCGCCATTAAGAACACACGTTTATTACGCATACGCAAAGAGCCGATTTGTAAAAATACAGATACTGCCTCCATTACAAATACACCGCCCATAATTGCAAATACGATTTCTTGACGAACCATAACTGCAATTGTTCCAAGCATCGCACCTAAAGCTAAAGCACCGACATCACCCATAAATACTTGAGCAGGATGCGCGTTATACCAAAGGAATGCTAAACCAGCACCAATCATGGCAGAACAGATTACTACGAGTTCAGATGTATATTTCACATATGGAATATGTAAATAGTTAGCGAAACGGATGTCACCAGACAAGTAAGCAAATACGCCTAAGCCCGTAGCTACCATGACAACCGGCATGATTGCCAAGCCATCTAAACCATCTGTTAAGTTAACAGCGTTAGAAGCACCATTAATCACCAGATAGGTAAATACAATAAATGCCAAACCTAAAGGAATAATTGAGAGTGGAATTGAAAGATTCTTAAAGAATGGAATCAATAAATCCAGCATGTTTGCCGTATGTTCTGCATTGGACTGTTGAGTTGCGATTAAATATAACGCAATACCAGCACCCAGCGATGCAACAGAAGTCCAGAAAAACTTCTTACGTGCAGGTAAACCCGCATTGTCTTTATAGCGGATTTTAATCCAGTCATCTGCCCAGCCTACAGCACCGAATACAACCATTACACCAAGCACAATCCAGACATAAGGGTTAGATAAATCAGCCCATAGCAAAGTACTAATACCAATTGAAAGCAGAATTAAAATTCCGCCCATCGTCGGCGTACCCATTTTTTTAGCATGATTTTCAGGAGCAAACGAACTTACTGCCTGACCGTATTTTAACGCTTGTAATTTACGAATCATGATCGGTCCGAGAACCAAACCAATGGTCAGTGAAGTTAATACACTGAGTAAAGAACGTAATGTTAAATAACGAACGACCTGAAACGAGCTATGATAGCCCGCAAGTTGTTCAAACAACCATAACAGCATTTAAAGTTTCTCCATCAAATCAGCCATCAACGTTTCCATATGAGTAAAGCGAGAACCTTTAAACAGGAAACTCATGGACTGGGGTTGATGTGTTTGGATTAGATTGATTAAAAATGGAAGCGCCTCAGCTTGTGTCTGAAATGCTTTCACTTTATTAGAATAAGAGTCTGCACCCTCGAGAGCAGCTGAAGCGAATTGTCCAACTGCAATAATATGATCTAAAGGAAGCTCGGCAAGATCACGACCTAAATCATGATGCTCTTGCCAACTACTATCACCTAACTCACCAATATCCCCCATGACCATCACTTTTACGCCTTGTTGCTGTAACAATACTTGTGCAGCAGCGCGCATAGAAGTCGGATTAGCATTGTAGGTATCATCAATAAATAAGTAAGGCGATTTTTGAATAAAGTTCAAACGACCTTTGGCTCCCTGAGCTTGCTCTAAACCTTGGACAATATCTTCTAGTCCAATACCAATTGCTAAAGCAAAAGCTACGGCTGCCGTTGCATTTTGTACGTTATGGTCACCAGCAAAAGGAAGCTTAACTGCACTGCTACCTTGCGGTGTATGAAGGTTAAAATTCGTTGATTGAGGCAATAATTCCACATCTGTTGCATAGACATCACCTCCTACACCAAATGTAGAAATACGATGAGCTTTTGCAGCATCAAGAATTTCGGCAGTAAAGTCATCTTGTTGCGGCACGATTGCAACGCCATTTGGTAAAATATGACGATAGATCTCCGATTTAGCACGGCAAATACCATCACGTCCACCGAACTCACCTAAATGAGCAGTACCAATATTTAATATGCCCGCAACATGAGGCTGAACGAGTTGTGATGTGTAATCAATCTCGCCTTGATGGCTTGCACCCAACTCCATCACCGCATATTGATGTTCCTTGCGAAGCTCGAGCAACATCATTGGTACACCAAGGTCATTATTTAAATTGCCTCGGGTGATTAGTGTCGGTGCTAAGCGCGACAATATACTTCCCAGCATTTCTTTGGTTGTAGTTTTACCACTACTTCCCGTTAAGGCAATCACCTTTAATTGTGAGTTTTGCTCACGGCGATAAGCACCGAGTTGCCCTAAAGCCAATCGGGTATCGGCAACAACGAGTTGTGCAATATCTACATCTAGCGGACGTTCAACAATAGCTATTTGACAACCATTTGCAGCAACTTGCGCAACGAAATCATGCGCATCGAAACGCTCACCTTTTAGTGCTAAAAAGGCATCCCCAGTTTCCGCATGACGAGAGTCCGTCAAAATACGTTTAATTTCAGTTTGAGGGATTTGGTCTTTATGCCAGTAGCCCTGTGTTGCCTGTTGTAATTGTTGAGCTGTCCACGGTTCCAAAGGTACGGTACTGGTGGTTGAAGTATGCATAATTTGTCCTATTGTGCAGGGTAAGCAGCGTCTACAGTGTGATGTTGTGCATCAATCGCAGAACGCACTTCAACAACATCATCAAACCAGTGACGTACGCCATTAATTTCTTGATAATTTTCATGTCCTTTACCAGCAATTACAACAATATCACCAGCCTGGGCCTGCTGTGCAACAAATTTAATCGCTTCACGGCGGTCATGAATTTCATGCATACGGTGCCCTGAAAAATCGATTCCTTGCTTCATATCAGCAAAAATTTGTTCAGGGTCTTCTGTTCTTGGATTATCCGAAGTCAAAATAACTGGATTTGCGCCATCCAGAGCTGCTTGAGTCATGAGTGGACGCTTACCGCGATCACGGTCCCCGCCACAACCAAATACGGCCCAAAGTTGATTAGACACATGACGTTTTAATGTTTTAAGCACTTGAATTAATGCATCTGGTGTATGTGCATAATCAACAACAAATAAACGTTCATCATCACGAATAACTTGCATTCGGCCAGGTGCACCTATCAGTTTAGGAACAAAAGTAGCTAATGCTTTTAAATCAAAGCCTGCTTGCTCAGCAGCAATAAGTGCTGCAACCAAGTTTTCGACATTAAAATGCCCCAACAATGGACTTTGCACAGCAAAAGAACCTTGCGGGCTCACTAAATTAAATGTCGCCCCTGCTAAACTATAACTCAGGTCAGTAATATAATAATCAGCAGTATTTTGAGTAAGTGAATACGTTAAAATTTTCGGTTGAGCAGGATTTTGCTTTGCTGCATTGATCATGAGAGCTGCATGCTCATCATCTAAATTAATAACAGCTACTTTTAAAGAGCTAAAACGAAATAAAAGAGCCTTCGCTTCTGCATAAGCCTCTAAAGTGCCGTGGTAATCCAGATGGTCACGACTCAAATTGCTATAAACAGCAATCTCAATCGCACAACCATTTAAACGACCTTGTTCCAAACCATGTGAGCTTGCTTCTAAAGAAGCAAAAGTCGCACCTTGTTTTGCATAATCATGCAATGCATTTTGCAGTTGTAAAGCATCAAGCGTAGTGTGAGTTGAGGGTGTTAAGTCTGGTAAAATACCATTGCCTGTAGTACCCATCACAGCACAGCGCTGTTGTTGTGAACTAATTAATTCAGCCACTAGACGCGAAATTGTGGTTTTACCATTTGTACCAGTCACTGCAATAATACGCACTGGTGCCACGGGATCTATACGCTGTAAATAACGTTCTTGCCACTCACCCATACGTTGACGCACATCAGAACATACCCACTCATTCGCTACGCCCAACTTAGTCTCACTAATAATGGCAAGAGCACCATTAGCTAAAGCTGACTCAGCAAAAGCACGTGTTTTTTCAGGTTGGCTATAACTGGTCAAAGCGATAAAGATCTGGCCCGACACAACCTTACGGCTGTCTAAACTAAAGCCTTGAAAAGGCTGTTTAGACCACTGTGCATCGATCTCGACTGGATTAATTTCTTGGAAAGAAACAGACATAGCTTACCTGCGAATAGGATTTTCTGGAGTATCAAGGGGCTTATCAAGCGGCACATTCATTAAGCGCAATGATTCTTGCATAATGCGTGCAAAAACAGGGGCCGCAACCAAACCACCGTAATAACGGCCTTGTGGATTTTCAACAACTACAATAACCGCTAAACGAGGATCACTAATCGGAGCTACACCTGCAAATAAAGCACGATATTCATTATTAGAATAACCTTTACGGTCTGCACGAAGTTTATGAGCTGTACCTGTTTTACCACCAACGCGATAACCCGGAATATTAGCTTGCTTTGCAGTACCGCCCGGCATCGTCACCTGCTCAAGCATAAGCAAAACCTGATCAGCAATTTTTGGAGCAAGAACTTGCTCACCTTTAGGTGCTTGATCGAGTTTATGCAAACTTAGAGGCATTTTTACCCCATGGTTTGCAAGCATTGCATAACCTTGCGCCAACTGAAGAATAGTTGCATTTAGACCATAACCATAAGCCATAGTACCAATTTGGGAAGAGTTTAATTTGCTTACAGGAAGTACTAAACCAGAGCTTTCACCGGGGAACTTCACAGCAGAACGTTTACCAAAGCCAGCACGGTTAAAGAAGCTTGGTAATGTTTCCTTAGGAAGTGACAACGCAATTTTTGCTGAACCCACGTTTGATGACTTAATAATTACGCCACTGACAGTCAAAGCACCATAATTATGCGTATCACGAATAGTATGCCAGCCTAAACGCATTGAACCTGGCGAAGTATTGACAATAGTATTTGGCGTATATTGTCCAGTTTCAAGTGCAGCAGAAACTGTAAAAGGCTTCATGGTAGAACCTGGCTCGAACATATCAATCGCACCGCGGTTACGCATGGCATCTTTATTAGATAACCCGTTTTTATCATTCGGGTTATAAGATGGCCAACTGGTCATGGCCAGAATTTCGCCTGTTTTAACATCAACAGCAATTGCTGTCGCCGAACGAGCGTTATTTGCAACACCAGCAGCAGTCAACTCACGATACATAATATATTGCAAACGAGAGTCGATACTTAAAGTGATGTTTTCGCCTGGTTCACCCTCACGAATAACCTCTGAAACTTTTAAGCGGTTACCACGTTTATCACGAATAATTTTTTGTTCGCCATCTACCCCCGACAGTTGTTTATTCAACTGCATTTCCAAGCCTTCAATCCCTTGGCCTTCACTATTGGTTAAACCAATAATCTGAGCATTTGGTTGCGGTTGAGGATAATAACGTTTATAGGTTTTCTCAGCATAAACGCCTTGGAAATTACCCTTTGTAATAATATCTGCCTGTTGCGGCGGCACTTCTTTTTTCAAAACCAAATAACGAGAACGTGGGCGTGCATTCATTTGTTTTTTTAGATCTGCGCGATCTAAACCAACCACATCCGCCAACTCATCAAGGTTTAGGTTTTTATCTGGTAATTGTCGTTTTAACTTACGATTATTTGGATCTTTTTTTAATTCAGCTGTAATTTCGTCATATAAATGCTTGGCGTCAAAGTAATCACGTGGATCAATGACAATTTTCATAATAGGCGTGCTAATGGCCAAAGGCACGCCATGACGGTCACTAATAACCCCACGCATTGCCTCAATACGTTCCGTACGCAAAATATTGGCATTGGCCTTGTTTTGCAAAAAGTTTTTATTAATCACTTGCACATAAAATGCACGTGCAATTAAAACAACAAAACAGAGCAGTACTGTTGCCCAGAGCAGATAAAACCGCCACATATCGAAGGCAAGAGTTGGCTTTTCCGAAATAGACTGCTGTTTTTTCCGTGTTTGCTTTGTTCGCTTATCTACCATACAGCAAGGCCTTACTTATTTTGCTCTGAGGTCATCGGTAAAGAAATTACCACCGTTTCTGCAGCAGGTGGTGAAAACATGCGTAGTTGGGTTACAGCACGCGTACCAATCTGTGCTGTTGCACCGAAGGTTTGTTGCTCAATAAGCAAACGTCCCCATTCAGCATTGAGATCATCACGTTCACGCATATAAGAGCTAAGCTCTCTATAATCATGACGATATTCAAACACTTGAAATACCACCATCATGGCACTGATAAAAACAAGCGCCACTAATACGGTGTATGCCACAACTTTTTTCCCCACTTTATTTTCAGTGGTTTCAATTTCATCACTGCTTTTCATTACGCGCCTTTTTGTTCCAAGCGTTCAGCAACCCGAAGCCATGCACTACGTGAACGTGGGTTCGCTTTTACTTCTTCTTCACTCGCACGAACCCGTGAAATTTTCTTTAACCTTCTTGTATCTACCTGTTGCTGTGGCATTCCCCAGCCAATATCTTCTGCCAAAGTCGATTCTTTTTGAATAAATTGTTTGATTAAGCGATCTTCAAGAGAATGAAAGCTAATCACAGACAAACGCCCTTTTGGTTTTAGTAAGTCTACAGCTTGTGGTAAAAATACTTCAATATCATCTAGTTCTTTATTAATAGCAATACGAATTGCCTGAAATGTACGTGTTGCTGGATGTTTATGCTTTTCCCATTTTGGATGAGCTGTTTTGACAAGTTCTGCCAATTGGGCTGTTGTATCTAGTTTTCCAGCCTGTTTAATCGCTTTTGCAATACGTCGACTATAACGTTCTTCGCCATATTGATAAATAATATTTGCTAATTGTTCTTCTTCAATTTCAAGTAACCACTCAGCTGCGGTTAATCCCTTAGAATTATCCATTCGCATGTCTAGAGGACCATCTTGCATAAAACTGAAACCACGTTCAGCTTGGTCGAGTTGAGGAGATGACACCCCTAAGTCAGCCATAATGCCATCAACACTCATCACACCAATTTCCTGCATTTTTTCTTTAATATCAGCAAAACTGGCATGAATAATGGTAAATCTTGGGTCTTCTTGTGCCAAAGCAGCCGCAACTTCCAAAGCTTGAGGGTCTTTATCAAATGCATATACTCGTGCATTTTCATCAAGTTTTGAGAGCAATAAACGTGTATGCCCACCTCGTCCGAAGGTTGCATCGATATACACCCCTGTTGTGCGATCTGCCAATAAGCTCTCAACGGTCTCAAAAAGTAAGACAGAAATATGCGACATAGGTGTTAAATCATTGCGTAAAAATGTAACTGCACATTATCACCTTGTTTATGATCAACGCCAAACGGCTTTTTGTAGGAAAATATTAATTTTTCATAGATAAAACCGTTTTGTTAGCATTTTTTAAGCAAAAAAAGAAAGCAAGCTAACCTTTTTAAGTTTGCCTGCTTTCTTTATGAATATTTATCTTTTAAATTTTCTTTTTGAACTACTGTTTTTTAGGTAATTTTATTTACTGCTTCCCATCATAAATTTGATCAAAGACAGCTCCATTAGCAAAGTGAGTTTTCTGAGCTTTCGCCCAACCACCGAACACATCGTTAATAGTAAATAATCTAATTTTTGGGAATTGTGCTGCATATTTTGCTGCCACTTGAGCATTACGTGGTCGGAAATAATGCTTAGCAGCCAGCTCTTGCCCTAAAGGTGAATATAAAAAATTCAAATAGCCTTTTGCTAAAGTGCGGTTCCCATCTTTATCAACGGTTTTATCTACAATTGCGACTGATGGCTCTGCCAAAATTGAAATTGATGGGTAAACAATTTCATATTTGTCTTTATCAGGTCCTTTCGTTGCCAATAAAGCTTCGTTTTCCCAAGATAATAAAACATCACCAATGCCACGTTCGGCAAATGTTGTTAGCGAACCGCGAGCTCCCGAATCAAGTACTTTTACATTGTGATAAAGCTTTTTAACCAAGTCACGAGCCTTGGCATCATTACCACCCGGTTGTTTTAAAGCATAACCCCACGCAGACAAATAGATCCAACGAGGTGCGCCCCCTGTTTTAGGGTTAGGGGTGATAATTTCAACACCCGGTTTTGTTAAGTCATTCCAATCACGTATATTTTTCGGATTACCTTTTCGTACTAGAAATACAACAGTCGAAGTATAAGGCGCAGAATTATTCGGAAATTCTTTTTGCCAGTTCGGCTGGATAAAACCTGCTTTCACAATCTCATCAATATCATTCGCTAACGCTAACGTTACAACATCAGCTTCTAAACCAGTAGCCACCGCCCGAGCTTGTTTACCAGATCCACCGTGCGACTGTTTAAATTCAACATCTTGCCCCGTACGCTGTTTCCAGAACTTCCCAAAAGCCTGATTATATTCTTGATAAAATTCTCGGGTCGGATCATAAGAAACGTTTAAAAAAGAAGTAGCAGCCTGAGCTGCTGTTGCCATTCCCAAATATACAGCTACAGCCATTATTGATATTTTTTTCATTTACAAAATCCATCATTGGTTTTAATTTTACTATATTTTTAATTTTATAATTTACAATCAATCACTTATATTAATATATTTTTTATTAATCTCTTTAAAATATATAGATTAAGATGTCTAAGTTATTTCATTTTTGAAAAGTTTTGTAATTATCCTTACAACTTAATGAGGGCCTTCACTTTATCTACACATTAATTTGTTAAATAATGAAGCTCAAAGGATACATATGACCTACATTTGGGTCGACCAGATTAAAATATAGATAATTTTTGTAAAAAGTGTGATGCAGTTCCACTTTTTTATTAAGATTTATGTTTAAATCGTAGTATTACCGTAATTTTACATTTCGTTAAACTCAAAAAATAGATGAAATGTAATGAACAGAGGGGATGATTAATAATGAAAATTCATTATGGAAAAGCGTTAAGCTTAAGTTTGGTGCTGGGTTTGGCATCACAGTTTTCTGCAGCAGCAGTACTTAAAGATACTCCAAACAAAACTGGCTCAGATAAGCAGACTTCGCTTATTGAAAAAGCTTTAGATCAACAGAAACGTAATCCTATTGTATTACCTTCCACAAATGATGAACTTAAAGTACTCAATTCAATTCGCGTTACCCCCACTCAAAACTTTCTTGCTGCTCAGCACGAACGTTTTTCACGTTTTGTTCAGGCGATCTTTCAGCCGCATGCTTCTTAAAATCTGAAACACCCCCTCTTCGTTTCAGTTTGAGCCCAGTCTGATGTTAAATAAAACGTCAGAATACTGGGCTTTTTCGTTATAATAGTTTCAATTTTTATTTTGACCCATTACCTATGAAAGTTCGTACTCGTATTGCACCTTCCCCTACCGGTTTCCCTCATGTCGGCACCGCCTACATCGCCTTATTTAACATGTGTTTTGCGAAACAACATGGCGGAGAATTTATTTTAAGGATTGAAGATACAGACCAACTTCGCTCTACACCAGAGTCTGAAAAAATGATTTTGGATTCATTGCGTTGGTTAGGTCTAAATTGGTCTGAAGGTCCAGATGTGGGGGGCCCACATGCACCATATCGCCAATCTGAACGTATGGGAATTTATAAGCAATACGCATTAGAACTTGTTGAAAAAGGTCATGCTTTTTATTGTTTCGCAACAGCTGAAGAACTGGATCAGATGCGTGCAGAACAACAAGCACGTGGCGAAACACCAAAATATGACGGCCGCGGTTTAAAACTTTCTCAAGAAGAAGTGACTCGACGTCTTGAAGCAGGTGAACCTCATGTCATTCGCATGAAAGTGCCTGAAGAAGGTGTTTGTAAATTTAATGACTTGCTACGTGGTGAGGTTGAAATTCCTTGGGCTCAAGTCGATATGCAAGTCCTTCTAAAAACAGATGGTTTACCAACTTACCATTTAGCTAACGTTGTTGATGACCATTTAATGGAAATCACTCATGTATTGCGTGGTGAAGAATGGCTTCCTTCTGCACCAAAGCATCAGTTGCTTTACCAATATTTTGGTTGGGAAATGCCAACACTTTGCCATATGCCACTGTTGCGTAACCCTGATAAATCAAAATTGTCTAAACGTAAAAACCCGACATCAATTAACTACTACCGCGACATCGGTGTATTACCTGAAGCCTTATTAAATTATTTAGGCCGCATGGGTTGGTCAATGCCGGATGAAAGAGAAGTTTTCACATTACAAGACATGATGGATAACTTTGATATTCAACGTGTATCACTAGGTGGACCAATTTTTGACGTTGAAAAATTGAACTGGCTTAACGGTCAATGGATCAAAGGCTTGACACCTGGCGAATTATTAGACCGTTTGTTAACATGGAAGAGTGATCGCAAAACTTTAGAAGACATTGCTGCCGCTATTCAACCACGTATTAATTTACTTTCAGAAGCTGTAAATTGGGCTGGTTTCTATTTTAACCATATGCCACAAATTACTGCTGAAATGTTTGAAAGTAAAAAATTGACTCAAGAGCAAGTTCGTCAAAGCTTACAATTTGCAATTTGGCGTCTTGAAGGTCAGTTTACTTGGAATAATGACACCGTTAGCCAAACCCTAATGGATCTTGCGAATCAGATGGGCATTAAATTACGTGATTTCATGCCAACGTTCTTTATTGCAATCGCCGGTTCAACGAGTTCGACCCCAGTGATGCAATCAATGGTTACGCTTGGACCTGATTTAACTTTCGCTCGCTTACGTCATGCCCTAGAAATTGTAGGCGGACCAAGTAAGAAAGAAGTTAAAAATTGGGAAAAACTCAATGAGAGCTTAAAATTGCCGAAAAATGACGCAACTAGCGAAGTTTAATTCATTTTTTTGTTGACGTGTGAGCGCATTCACCCTAAGATTGCGCTCACACAAACTGGGGTCATAGCTCAGTTGGTAGAGCGCTACAATGGCATTGTAGAGGTCAGCGGTTCGATTCCGCTTGACTCCACCACGCTCCTTTGTGTTTGCCTCATCAAGTCCCTATCGTCTAGAGGCCTAGGACATCGCCCTTTCACGGCGGTAACCGGGGTTCGAATCCCCGTAGGGACGCCATATTCTGCTTTAAAAATTATTAAAAGACTCTATCGTCACCTTACTGTTTATTCTTTATCTCTTTCTAGATTGCACATTTGTCTATTTTATCTAAAATAGCGTCTTTCTTAATTCTCTCAATGTGTAATATGCAGCCATCTGACAAACAACTAGATGCTCATCAGCATCAGAACAGTACTGCACCTTTAAAAAGAGCCATGAGTACTCGCCACCTTGTGATGTTATCACTGGGCGGAGCGATCGGAACTGGTCTATTTTTAGGTTCAGGGGAAGTCATTTCACAAACTGGAGCTATTGGCGCAATTATTGCCTATATTCTTGGTGGCGCGATCGCTTACATGGTCATGCTCTGCCTAGGAGAACTCGCTGTACACATGCCTGTTTCAGGTTCTTTTGGTGCCTATGCCAAAAAATACATTAGTCCAAGTACAGGCTATATGATTTCTTGGATGTACTGGTTAACTTGGACTGCAACGCTTGGAACAGAATTCACAGCCGCAGCATTGCTCATGCAAGAATGGTTCCCTCAGATTTCAATGTGGATTTGGACAATTATTTTTGCAGTTACTATTTTTGGCTTAAATATTAGTTCAACGCGTATTTTTGCTGAGTCTGAGTTTTGGCTAGCCCTTGTTAAAGTCGTTACGGTCATTGCTTTTATTGTTCTTGGCTTATTAGCAATTTTTGGTTTAATTCCATTCCATGGTGCCCAGACTGCTCCACTATTTAGCAATCTTACAGCTCAAGGCTGGTTCCCTCATGGTTTAATTCCTATTTTTACGACCATGCTAATTGTTAACTTTGCTTTCTCAGGAACTGAATTAATTGGTGTAGCAGCTGGCGAAACAAAAGATCCAGCTCAAAATGTACCAAAAGCGATTAATGCCGCGATCTGGCGCCTACTTATTTTCTTTGTAGGTACCATCATCGTTATTAGCGCCTTACTCCCATTCCAACTCGCAGGTCTAGGCGGTGATGGTGTAAGTAGCAGTCCTTTTGTGACGGTATTTAATTATATTGGCATTCCATATGCGGATGACATTATTAGGTTTGTAATTATCACAGCTCTGCTTTCAGCAGCCAATTCTGGCCTATATGCAGCTTCACGTATGATGTGGTCTCTGTCAGAACAAAAATTACTACCTAGTGTGTTTGCGACTTTATCAAAAAGTGGAACACCAATCGTTGCTCTAGTTGTAACCATGTTTGGAGCAATTCCAGGTTTGCTATCAGAGCAATTTGCACCAGAGACTATTTTTAAGAATCTGCTTGGCGTAGCGGCTTTTACCATGGTGATTGTATGGATGAGCATTTGTTTAAGCCAGTTCAATTTCCGCCGCCAATGGTATAAATCAGGCCATACTGTTAAAGACTTACAATATGCTGCGCCTTTATTTCCTATTGTGCCAATTTTAGGTTTTATTTTCTGTTTCATTACTTGCTTGAGTATGGCAGCAGACCCTGAAATGCGTGCTGGTTTTGTAGGCTGTCTTATTTTTACAGCTTTATGTTATGTCAGTTATTTTATTTTTTATCGCAATAAAGACTAAACCTGTCGTTATTCAATTAAAGTGTAGCAAAAAGCTACACTTTTTTTTGCCTACATACTGGTTTTATATATCAGACCACGGTAAATTAAAATTTATATTAAAAACAATTCTTTGTATAGAATGAAAATTATATTTATCCATGGGATGAATCAACAAAACTACACAGCACATCGCTTGAAAGAGCATTGGTTAAAAGTGTTTAAGCTCGGCCTAAAACAAATGCCTTGCAGAGTTAATATCCGTGATCTTCATATTCACATGCCATTTTATGGCGACTTAATGACCAAATACCAATTAAGCAATCAATTAGACCTTAACACGTTGTTACCTAAATCATTTTTTAATAATTATTTCCCTATTAACGTACACCCAAGTAATCCTCCACCTAAAGAGCACACTCCATTTGTTCCGTTGTTACGCCCCTCAACCGATCAAGCTGATAAAAGCTTCTCAGAACGACTTTATCTCACTTCTCAATTAGTTAAAGATCGCGTACTGAAAGAACTAGTTGTTCTATTAAATAACTTTCCTAAACTGCATGAAAGTTTGATTCAACAATTCCTTATCGAAACTTATATGTATTTATCTAATCCAGAGTTCATGCAGGAAGTACATCAAAGAATTTTAAAGAAAATGCGAGAAGAAGAAGATTATATTGTGGTCGGACACTCTCTCGGTTCAGTTATCGCTTTCCAATTATTATCAGATCCATCTTATCAATTCTCAGTTAAGCGTTTTATCACCCTAGCTTCCCCTTTAGCTTTTCGCGTGATTCAAAGTAAGCTCCCGAATCCAATTTCTAGACCACCCTGTATTCATGGTGACTGGTTTAATTTTTACTCTCAAGATGATTTTTTGACCGCTTTTCCCTTATGCGAGGCCCCATTTAATTTTGATCCTGCCATTATCAATCAGAAAATTTATACCTTTGCCCACCAACCACATGAGATTTTAGGATATTTACAACATCCATCGGTTATAAAGGCAATTATTGAACCTTTTCAGAAAAATGAGGGCTAAATGTATATATTTTCTACAATTTGAGTTATTTTTAATCGCTTGATTGTTTTTTTTAATATTTCTTCAGAAAACTATTTGACACTTTTATTAAATCGACCTAATATACGCCCACCTCTGAAACGTCCCTATCGTCTAGAGGCCTAGGACATCGCCCTTTCACGGCGGTAACCGGGGTTCGAATCCCCGTAGGGACGC
>NZ_JABELE010000013.1 GCF_013009345.1 Acinetobacter geminorum
GATGCAAGCGACATCACGGTTGTAGGCGGTACATTGACAGGCCTGACTACGACTGACAACATCACCTGGACAGCGGTGTTCACACCGGACGGTACAGGCACAGCACCAAGCATTGCGGTGGCTGATGGTAGCTACACAGATGTCTTGGGCAACTTGGGTACAGGCGATGTACTTGACGGTACAGACGGTTTCGTTGTAGACATTGTTCCACCAACACTTGCAATTACTACTGATGATCTAGCTCTTGCAGCAGGTGAAACTGCGAATATTAGCTTCACATTCAGTGAAGCAGTTGCAGGCTTTGATGCGACAGACATCGCGGTAGTGGGCGGTACCTTGACTGGCCTGACTACGACGGACAACATCACCTGGACAGCGGTGTTTACACCAGATGGCACAGGCACAGCACCAAGCATTAGTGTTGCTGATAATACTTACACAGACCTTGCAGGTAACTTAGGTACAGGTGATGTACTTGATGGTACAGATGGTTTCGTTGTAGACATTGTTCCACCAACACTTGCAATTACTACTGATGATCTAGCTCTTGCAGCAGGTGAAACTGCGAATATTAGCTTCACATTCAGTGAGGCAGTTACAGGCTTTGATGCAAGTGACATCACACTTATTGGTGGTACATTGAGTGCGTTGGTTACAACTGACAATATCGCTTGGACAGCGGTGTTCACACCTGATGGTACAGGCACAGCACCAAGCATTAGTGTTGCTGATAGTACATATACAGACCTTGCTGGTAACTTGGGTACAGGCGATGTGCTTGACGGTACAGATGGCTTTATCGTTGACCTGGTTGCACCAGTGGTTGGTTTCACAGATGTAACTACTAATGATGACACACCTCCATTGACTGGTACGATCGATGATCCGACAGCAACCGTGGTGGTGAACGTAGATGGTGTGGATTACCCAGCGACCAACAATGGTGACGGTACCTGGACCCTTGCAGATAATACTTTGCCAACACTCGCAGATGGTCCGCACACTGTAAGTGTAACGGCAACAGACCCTGCAGGTAATGTATCGATTCCGGCAACTGGTACGGTAACGATTAGTTCTTCTAGTATCTTGGCCTTTGATAACACTGATACAGCCGTACTTGCTCCTCAACCATTGCTTGTACAAGATGATGCCCCGTTAGGTAGCGAAACTTACCTAGCCTTGGTTTCACTTGCTGGACTTGATTTACAACTTGGTTCTGAAGCAATTGATTTTACAGTAGGCGCTGGTCAAGAAGGCAACGCGACATTTACCTATAGTGCATTGCTTGGTGCAGATGTTTTATCCGATTACTCATTGGTACTACAAAAACTAGACCCAATAACTGGTAATTGGACTTCTGTTTACGGTGGTGGTGAAGCTGATATTCTAGATTTAACTCTACTAGGTGGAACTCCAAGTGTAGTTATTGATGGATTAGAAGAAGGTCAATACCGTGCATTCATGACTTATAACGGTCTTCTAGGCATCGGTTTACTTGGTACCTTAACAGGGTCAATGGATGTCTATGATACGACACAAGTAGGTGGATACTACACTGAAGTTGCCGATGGTAATGTGATTACTGATATTAATACCAGTGGTGAAATAGATATCGTAACTCCTACAACAGTAGTTACAGCGGTAAATGGTCAGCCTGTTACAGCGGCAGATACTGTGATTAACGGCTTGTACGGTACTCTGTTAATCGATCCAGACGGTACATATACTTACACTCCTAACTTAGATTCCGCCGGAGTTGGTCAAACAGATGTATTTGTCTACACATTAACTGATCCTTTAACTGGTGATACAGCTCAAGCAAATCTCAATATCCAATTGAGCTCTGTGAAAGCGGTGGATAATGTTGTAACCGCAGAAATTAACCCAGAGCCGTTGCTTGTTGCAGATGATGTAGCTCTTGGAGATGCATCTTACCTTGTAGCTGTATCGTTAGCTGGTCTGGATTTACAATTACTCGCTGATGAAGCAATTGAATTTACTGTTGATCCGAACCGTGAAGGTACAGCAACATTCACATTTGATGCCATAATCACAGCAGATTTACTCAGCGATTATGCGATTGTTGTTCAGAAATTTGATGAAGCAACAGGTGAATGGGTATCGATTGGTGGTACTAACCCAGAAGCATCACTCATTGATCTATCACTTATCGGTGGTACGCCAACAGCTGTTCTTGAAGGATTGGATGCTGGTCAGTACCGTGCATTCATTGGATATGAAGGTTTAGTCGGTGTAGGTTTAGGCGGAACATTAACTGGTACGATGGATGTCTATAATCCATACATCGTGGCAGGTTACTCTGTTGAACCGATCTCTGGTAATGTCATCAAAGATGCAGGTCTCACTGGTGAAGTTGATGCAGCAAGCAGCAGTGCTGTGATTTCTCAAGTGAATGGTGTTGCGGTTGATCCAGTTGCTGGTGCAACAATCACTGGTGCATACGGTACATTGGTGATCGACCAAGATGGTAACTACACTTATACCCCAACTGTAGACGGAGCAAACTTAGGTCAGGTAGATCAATTTACCTACACCTTGCTTGATCCTGTAACAGGTAACACTTCTGAGGCAACACTTTATGTTCGTCTCGATAGTGACAGTGTAGATATGACTTGGAACGATGCAGATCCATCTCAACCAGCTGTAATTACTAGCCCGCTTCCAGTAGATGCAATGGATAACGTTGCTTCAGCTGAAATAGACATGGTGTATCCAGTAACAACTGAGGTACTTGATAATGCGATCAGCTATAACTGGTTACTCGGTGTAGGTGGAATTGTTATCGGTTCTAGAGAAGGTACAGCGACATTTACAGTTGATCCAGGTAATCTGACTGACGCCATCATTGCAGTGAACTTTGGTTCGGTTGCTACGGTTGTCGACGGTTTACATGTGGTATTAACACGAGTAAATCCAGATGGCACTCGTACTGTAGTTGCGGATAGTTCTGATACTGGCGTAATTGACTTGTTAGGTATCTTTGGTTCTGAAGTTCAATTCAAGATTGATAACTTAAGTGCCGGTACTTATGAGTTGTTCATGGAAAGCAACACATTACTTACAGCTCTAGGTAGTGTTACTGCGGATATCACACTAAATCATGGTGATATTACTCAACCACCTGTACTGGTCGTTGACCCTGTAACTGGTAATGTACTCGCTGATGATAACTCTACTGTTTACGGTACAAACTATGTGCCAGACTACATTACGACAACTTCAGTAGTAACTACAGTTACAGCTGAAAATGGTAATACAGAGGCAGTTGTAGTAGGTACTCCGACAACGATCGTAGGTGCATATGGCAGCTTGATAATCAATTCAGACGGCAGCTATAGCTATCAGGCAACTGCAGATATGGCGAATGTAGGTAAAGTTGATAGCTTCACTTACACGGTCACAGACCCAGTGACTGGCAGAACTGATACAGCTACATTACATGTTCAAGTTGGTTCGCCAGATGTTGATGTAACTTGGAATACAGCAGATCCTTCGGCAGATGCAACGCTTCCAACACCTTCTGCAACAGCTGATACTGACGATGCAACAATCAGTATGTCACCAGTGGTAGATCCACTTGTGGATGTGGTAAGTGGTAATGTGACCATCGGTAACTTGGTTGGTTTCCCAATTCCACTTCCTGTACTCAGCAGTACGGTAACATCGGATCAATTTGTGATTGCTGCTAATACAGTAAGCGATGTACATGTACAGTTGAACTACACTGCATCATTAAGCTTGTCTGCTTTCCCAACAACTGGATATACAATTCAGCAGTTCGTAGGTGGAACATGGGTTGATACAGCATATTCAGGTTCTGCAACTGCCTTGGCAGGTGTACTCGGTGCTCCGGCATTCTCGGCAGATGTACCACATTTGACGGCAGGTACTTATCGAGTTGTATTCAGTTTATCAAGTGTGCTTTCACTAGGTGTGGTAACTCTAGACTCTGTAGTGACAACTACAGCGACTCATCTAGACCAATATACACCAGATGGTCAAACAGACTGGATTACTGGCAACGTACTTACTAACGATGTCGTAGAAGGTACTCAGCTCTATGTACTGAACTCAACAACTGGCACATATGAGCTAGCTGCTGGTCAAGGAGTGAATACGGGTGAAGGCACATTGTATCTATACAATGATGGCTCTTACTTCTACAAACCATTAGACAGTGCTGCAAATGCGACTGTTGATGTGATTGATTACAAGTTGGTTTCAGTGATCGATGGTAGTGAATATGCCTCTACATTGACGATTAACTTGAGTCAAGAGTTGAATAGCCTTGCGGTAAGTACTGCGGCAAATGATACATTTGCTCTCGGTAATGGCTCTGATACCTTGATCTACAACACATTAACAGCTGCAAGTGTCACTGACGCAACTGGCGGTAACACAACAGGTGGTGGTGTAGATGTATGGACTGACTTCCATGTAGGTGATACTGCAACAGATGATCAAGCTGATAAGATTGACTTAAGTAACTTGTTAATTGGTTCTCAAACTAACTTAACAATCGGTCAATATGTGACAGTAAGTTATGATGCTGGTACTCAAACTGCGACAATCAGCGTAGACCGTGATGGCGGATTACTCATCGAAGGTACTTACACTGAAACGCCATTGCTTCAATTGACTAACCTTACAGGTCCTGTGACATTGAATGACTTGATCAATAATGGTCAAATCATTTTCTAAACTGACAAGTGACTTATAAAAAAGGGCCTTCGGGCTCTTTTTTTATGTTTAAACAATACGTTCACTTAGCGTTTCACATGTTCATGTTATGATGTATTGAAAACTTTATAGAACAACAAATAACGGATAGGGACTGATTTCGAGTGACGGCTTTTTTAAACTTCCAAAGACAACTGAACCTTTGGTTAGAACATATCGCTCCACATGCTTCCGCTTTTCAGGATGAAACAATTTTATTTATATCTTATGGGCCTAAAGACCAAAGATGTAACGTATGGCACAGTAAAAAGACAAGCTTTTCACAAGCAAAAAAAGAATTATTAGCTTTCATTAATGAACAGTTTGCACATGAGTCACTTGTTGATTATATAAAAATTGATGTTGCATATAATTTAACGAAGCAAACTTGGAAAGTAGTAGAGCAGCAGGTCCATCATCAATTTCACAACAACCACTACCGTAAAGGTATTGGGTTTGATGAACAATGTTCAGTAGCTTTTCTTGAGCAAGAGATTTATGGAAAAGCAATTATTCGAGGTTTGAGTTATGACAAACCCAACTTTTTTGATGAAACAAATCTGAATTACGCAATTAAGCAAAAATATAGCGCGACTAAACCACAGATTAAACTACAACAGCTACAAGGCATTTGGACTTTTGATACTTACGCAGCATTTTATGAAAATGGGCAATTGATTAATTTAGCGAGCGGTTATGATGCAAATGGTATTAGGGCGATTTCGAGCAATAAGAAACAGCATTTTCAGTCGTTAATTGAAAAAAATTCGGCATTTTTGCATGATCAAATTCAAGAAAATGGCAAATTTATCTATGGCTATTTTTCTGCCTATGATCGCAATATTCGTAACTACAATACTGTACGCCACTGTACTTCAGTGTATGCATTGCTAGAAACATTTGAAGTGCAGAGTAAGCCAGAATATTGGCCCAAAATACATGCTGCTATTCAATATGCACTGACCAACTTTTATAAAGAAAAAGACTCAGAAACTGCTTTTATGATTGATGGTAAAGAAGGGGAGTTTGAAATTAAATTAGGAGCCAATGCGGCAGCTATTTTAATGCTAACAAAATATCAAGAAATTACTCAAAAAACTGATTATCAAAAATATGCAGAGAAACTCGCAAATGGTATTTTAAAGCTAGTAGATTTAAATGGATCAACGACTCATGTATTAAATTATCCAGATTATGATTTAAAAGAAAAATTTAGAATTATTTATTATGATGGAGAAGCTGCTTTAGCTTTATTACGTTTATACCAAATTAACCAAGATTCTAGATTATTAGAAACGGTTAAGTTAATGTTTGAATGTTTTATTGAAAAGAGATATGAAAAATATCATGATCATTGGTTAAGTTATTGTACCAATGAACTCACTAAAATATGCCCAGAAGAAAAATATTTTATTTTTGGTTTAAATAATTACTTAAAACATTTTATTTTTATTAAAAATCGAAAAACCACATATGCAACTTTGTTAGAGATGTTAATGGCTGCTTATAAAATGGTGAACCGTTTAAAAGAGCAGGGGCGCACAGCACTTTTTGAGCAATCTTATATGTCTGAGCTTCAAAAACTAATTGAGTTTAGAGCAGATTTTCAAACTACAGGATTTTTTTATCCGGAAATGGCGATGTATATGGCACGCCCCGATAAAATTTTACATGCGTTTTATATTCGTCATGACCGTTTTCGAGTAAGGATTGATGACCAAGAGCATAACTTATCGGGTTACATCGCTTACGTTAAAGATTACCAAGGTGATGAGCCATGAAATATCAACCCGTTGAGATCAAATTATTAGCACATGTTGATACTACAAGTTTTGATGAAACTTTATGGCAATTCGAATTTGATGATGATATTTCAACGCTCTTACTCATCGACTATGCATTAGAGCAATTTCAGCAAAACAATATACAGGCTCAAGATGTCTATGCCGTGCCTGAATATCTATCTGAGCAAGTAGGTCAGCACAATCTAGGCTTAAAGCCTTCTGAAAATTACACCTTTACTGAGCTATTACAGTTCTTAATTTTTACCCAAGCAGCAGATGTAAAACATGCTTTAAGCAATATGCTTTGCGGTACAAGTGAAAAAGCACATTTAATTTTGTCCGAAAGAGCTGATGTCTATCACTTAAATTTAAAAAAAGAGGGTAAACGAAATCAGCTAAAACATTTGTTTTTATTAGTCAAAAATATTTATACCTATCCAGCTGAAATCAGAAATCTGTTCTTTGTAAAGGAGCTAAATTTTAAGGGTAAGGCCTATCATCCCCAGACGCCATTAATGGCTCAATCAGTCGTAACGGTCTTATACCTCTCTAATTCGTTTCGAGAAATTTATCTCACGTTCTTTGAAGAAAACCAGACCATCGGTTTCTTTTCATTTTTAGATGATATTCATCGAATTGAACATTTGGTTCCTTACTATCACTGCTTTCAAGAGCAGAACGTAAAACCTAAAGTTTGCTCTACTCAAAGTGGCATGATCAACATTTTGGGAGATACTTATTTTGGGGAGATCTATACAGAAAGGCGTAAGTCTAAGGGGCAAAAAGATGCCCTACAACAATATGGGTACAGCTATTCATTCGAAAAAATAAAAGCCTTTTTAGGTGAAAATGACTTAAATATTGCTAACTTTGAAGCAGTATTTTCTTTAGAATATCAATCACCATTAGCGCGTAAAAAGCCGTTTATTCTTAAAGCTGAGGCTGAAAAAACATTAGCAGAATTTAAGAATATTCACCTTAACCATGTTGTGTTGGCAAATAATCATCTAAAAGATTATGGAAATCGAGGATTAGCTTATACATTACAACAATTTGATCAGGCCAAAATTTCTTATATCGGTGCAGGATTGAATCAAAAAGATGCTCATAGCTACTTTGAAATCATGTTTAATAACAAGCACTACGCTATTTTTAATGGCTATTGGCACAGAGATACAGCCTATTTAGATTATGATTTTTACGCTTTAGCGCACAAGAGTGGAGTGGCTTGTCTAAATGGAGTTTTAATTGAACAAATAAGTCGTTATAAGTTGGCTCATCCTCACCATAAAGTCATCGTTATTTGTCATTGGGGTGTTGATTTTAAACCTATTACAAAAGAACAAACTAAACTCGCCAATATTTTAACCCAAGCTGGGGCTGACCTTGTGATTGGGCATGGTGCGCATACTGTTCAACCCATTCAATCCATTCATCAAAAGCCAATAGTATTTGGTATTGGTAATGCAGTTTTTAATAGTAATGGTGAGTATGCAGAGCACAATGCTCTACCATATGGATGTATAGCACGGCTAGATTTGTCAAAAGATCGACTGCGTTTATATCCGATCTATACCAATAATTTGAAAACATTTTGGCAGCCGTATCCAGTCGATGCTGAAGATTTCTTAAAGGCGAGTACTTACATGACATCTTTACTGACCTCTGAAAATTACATCGCTACCCAAGATAACTTAGGAGCATATATTGAAATTAAATTTTAGGGATATTGTTTGTACGTTGATAAAATCGTTTGAAGTTGTACAGGTGTAAAACCTAAATTCCTTAATCCACCACTACCACGTTTACATTCAGCACTTGCCATAATATTCGTTGGAGTCCGTTTTGTAGCATTCGGTGCGCAAACATGTTTTAGACCAAATGCATGCCCCATTTCATGAACGCTTCCTGCCTGAATATTATAATTTAAACGATTCCAGTCTAATAAAATAAAAGGTTTGCCATTATTACGAAAAGTTCTACTTGTTACATCTTCAAATTTCCATTTGGTTGAATAGGCATCATAAATAAAAACAATAACTTCTTTACTTGCAGTTCGTTTCGGAAAACAGGTGTTTACACTGGCAGGAATTGTTTCAAGGGAAATAGGATAAGGCTGATTAATTTGCTGTTTAAGATCACATCGTAATTTAGAGAATTCTGTATATGGAATATAGCGGTTTAATTTGAACTTAAAGATTTTATTGTTTTTATCATCTACATAATATTTATTTAATATTTTAATCTCCTTACGCATTTGTTGCAGATTATCAAATTTCGTAGATTCAAGAGCGTTGGTGGTAAAAACAAAAGTGACTGGAACAATAGGGCGGTCATCTGTAGGGACTTTAGGTGCTTCTCCTAAAGGAAGAGGGGGACGTGTTGTACAAGACACGCAAAGTAAAGTCCCAGTAACTACCAGTAATGTTTTTTTCATGCAGATTTCCCTCAAGCCCACCTTGGATTGCATTTAGTTTTATTCAAAAAATTTTTATATGATATGAATTATGTCAATTTTTATGGAGTCCACTTTGACAACTCAGTATGAACTACATCGGCAAATTTTAGAAGTCATTGCTTTGATTCCTTACGGAAAAGTTGCAACGTATGGACAAGTGGCTCGTATGGCAGGTTTACCTAAACATGCGAGGTTAGTTGGCTATGTCCTTAAGCATCTTGAAGCAGATCATCAAGTCCCTTGGTATAGGGTTATTAATTCTCAAGGCAAAATTAGCCTAAGTAAATTTAATGAAAAGGGTGAAAATGTTCAACAGTTAAAGCTAGAAGCTGAAGGCGTCTATTTGTTAAATGGCAAAGTAAACTTAAAGCAATTTGCTTGGCAGCCTTAAATTGACTTAAGGGCTATTTATTTAAAAATAATTGCCTAAATCATTAAAATTAACAAGATAGGAAATATGGAAATTATCGAACAATTAAAACAGGAATATGACTTTCGCCTAAGACTTTTTGTGCAACGCTACCCAGCACCAGTTTTCGGACACCTGTACGACCATGTGAACCCATCACAATGAGATCAACATTTAAGTCTTGAGCAGCCTCAATAATTTCTTCATGCACTACAAAACCTTCCAATAACTTAGTTTCAACAGTAATACCTTCTTCGGCAAATTTTTGCTTTGCTTGTTCTAAAATGTCGAGTAAATAAGTTCGTGTGCGTTCAATCAAATCATTCGTTTGACCAGTTTTTACATAGACATCTGCAATAAACGGGTCAAGTGCCATAACTTGTACAACCGTAATTTTGCTATTTAGCGCTTTTCCAAGTTTGATCGCCTCTTTCATGGCGATCATAGAAGTTTCAGAACCGTCAATTGGTACAAGAATATGTTGATATAACATGAGTATCTTCCTTATTGTAATGATGCTTATTTATTAATACTTTATACTTATTTTTTGACGATTTAAATTCAAGCACGTAATCATTTGTGATTTTATAACAACAAATTTTGTAGATAAATTTTTATAAATTGCGCAAATTTTCTATATGTGTAGATAAAGCATCAATATCATCAGTTTGAAGATATTCACGTATTTTCAAAATTTGCTTCTCATCTAAACCATAAAGTTTTAAAGCAAGTAGTTTGTCGATTTGTTCTTGAGGAAAGCGATATTTAATAATTTTTGCAGGCACGCCACCTACAATTGCATAGGGAGGAACATCTTTAGTTACCACGGCTCCAGTGGCGACCACTGCGCCTTCACCTAGTTTGACACCTTGCATAATCATGGCACGGCTACCAACCCAGCAGCCATCAGCAATAATAGTATCGCCAGCCGCCAAAAAATTACGAGTATCAAAAGGAAAAGTTGAAATCCAGTCGGGTCTATGAAGCTGATTACCACCCATCATGATTACACACTCAGCGCCAAAACAAACAAAATTGCCAATATAAAGTTGGTCAATTGGTTTTTCTGGCGTTGAAGCTTTGTCATGTAAATAACGGACTACACAACGTTCAAAGCCTTGATCCCAATAAGCTGAATAATAAGAATAATTTCCTTTAATATGGATATTTGGATTTTTCACAGTTTTGGAAATAAACTCAAATTCACACCAATGACGAACAGGAGTGTTAATTAAAGGAGTATCCATAAGTATTTTTCCAAAAAGTATATCAACGCTTGAACTAAAAAACCCCTCTTTAAGAGGGGCTGTTTGTACATTATCTTAGAGATATTCTACACTTACAATTTCATATTCCACTTCGCCTTGAGGAGTAACGATTTTTACTTCATCACCTTCACTCTTGCTCAAAAGGCCACGTGCGATTGGTGAGTTCACTGAGATTTTATTGATTTTAAAGTCAGCTTCATCATCACCAACAATTTTATAAGTCTTGCGTTCTTCAGTATCAAGGTTTTCAATCGTTACCGTAACACCGAATACAACACGACCGTTTTGTTCTAAGTCTTTAACATCGATGACTTGTGAAGCACCCAATTTTCCTTCGATATCTTGGATGCGTCCTTCACAGAAACCTTGCTGTTCACGAGCAGCATGGTATTCTGCATTTTCTTTTAAGTCCCCATGTTCACGTGCTTCAGCAATTGCTTGAGTAATACGTGGACGTTCAACAGATTTCAGATGTTGTAATTCTTTCTCTAAGGCGATTTTACCTTCAGGGGTCATTGGATAACGTTGCATTTCGGTCCCTCTTAAGTTGAGAAAACACAGTTAAAAAAATGAAAAAATCCCGCCACCGATAAGGTGACGGGACTTATCGGTAAAAAAATTAACCTACAGTTAAATCTTGCAAGCGGTATACATCCATTGGCAATTTCACAGCAAAGGCTTGGCAAACAGCTTCTGCGCCATTGATAGTCGTTGTGTAATACACTTTGCCTTGTAGGGCAGCACGACGAATCATTGCAGAGTCATATTGAGCCTGTTTACCTTCAGTGGTATTGACAATAAGGTGTATTTCACCATTTTTCAAGCGGTCAACAATATGTGGACGACCTTCAGTAACTTTATTTACAGATTCGCATTCTAAACCTGCTTCTTTAAGCACTTGGTAAGTACCACCTGTTGCAACAAGCTTGAAGCCATATTCAACTAATTTCTTAGCGATATCAGCGATGTATTTCTTGTCAGATTCACGTACTGATAAGAAAGCATGTTTTACTTCGCCTTCAGTTGGTAAACCAGGTAAGCGTTCATTCGAGCCTAAAACAGCTTTATAGAATGCTTCACCAAATGTTTTACCTACGCCCATCACTTCACCTGTAGATTTCATCTCAGGTCCAAGCATAGGGTCTACGCCTTGGAATTTAGCGAATGGGAAAACGGCTTCCTTCACAGCAAAGTGAGTTGGAATGATTTCTTTAGTAAATCCTTGAGACTCAAGAGATTGACCTGCCATACAACGCGCAGCAACTTTCGCTAAAGAATCACCAATACACTTAGATACGAATGGAACTGTACGTGAAGCACGTGGGTTAACTTCTAGAACGTAAATATCGTCACCTTTTACAGCGAACTGAACGTTCATCAAGCCAACAACGCCAAGTTCTTTTGCCATCGCAATCGTTTGACGACGCATTTCATCCTGAATTTCTTTTGATAAAGAATAAGGAGGAATTGAACATGCAGAGTCACCTGAGTGAATACCAGCTTGTTCGATATGCTGCATGATACCGCCGATCACAACGTCTTTACCGTCAGATACACAGTCAACATCAACTTCAGTTGCATCATCTAGGAAACGGTCAAGAAGAACAGGGGCTTCATTAGATGCTTGAACTGCTTCACGAAGGTAACGTTTAAGTTCTTCTTCGTTATATACGATTTCCATTGCACGACCACCTAATACATAAGATGGGCGAACAACAAGCGGATAACCTACTTTTGCAGCTTCAGAGATACCTTCTTCAGCAGATTTTACAATGCTGTTGTTTGGTTGACGAAGCTGTAAACGTTGGATCATTTGTTGGAAACGTTCACGGTCTTCAGCACGGTCAATCGCATCTGGTGATGTACCGATAATTGGAGTACCTGCTTCTTCTAAAGCACGTGCCAATTTAAGTGGAGTTTGGCCACCATACTGTACGATTACGCCTTTAGGCTTCTCTGTACGTACGATTTCAAGTACATCTTCAAGTGTTACGGGCTCGAAGTATAGACGGTCAGATGTGTCATAGTCGGTAGAAACAGTTTCAGGGTTACAGTTCACCATGATTGTTTCGTAACCGTCTTCACGCATAGCTAATGCAGCGTGTACACAGCAGTAGTCAAATTCGATACCTTGACCAATACGGTTTGGACCACCACCAATCACCATGATCTTGTCACGGTTAGATGGGTTTGCTTCACATTCTTCATCGTAAGTTGAATACATGTATGCAGTACCAGATTCAAACTCTGCTGCACATGTATCAACGCGTTTGTAAACTGGATAAACACCCAAGTTCCAACGTTGTTTACGGAATTGCTTTTGTGAAATGCCCATAAGGTGAGCAATACGAAGGTCTGATAAACCTTTGCGCTTGAACGAACGGATGTTGTCAGCGTTTAAGTCACCAAAACCTAAAGTTTTCACTTGAGCTTCAGTTTTAACGATATCTTGAATTTGGATAAGGAACCAGCGGTCAATCTTAGTCGCTTCAAAAACTTCATCTAAAGAGAAACCGTGACGGAAAGCGTCAGCTACGTACCAGATACGCTCAGGACCCGGAACTTTAAGCTCTTTTAAAATAGTTTCTTTTGCATTTGCTGCACCAGCTTCGATTTTTTCATCAAAACCGCTTACACCAACTTCAAGACCACGTAATGCTTTTTGTACAGATTCTTGGAAGTTACGGCCAATAGCCATCACTTCACCAACAGATTTCATCTGAGTAGTAAGAACTGGTTCAGCTTGCGGGAATTTCTCGAAGTTAAAACGAGGAATCTTCGTTACAACATAGTCAATAGATGGTTCGAAGCTTGCAGGAGTCACGCCACCAGTGATGTCATTTTTCAATTCATCAAGGGTATAACCAACAGCAAGTTTTGCTGCGATTTTAGCAATCGGGAAACCTGTTGCCTTAGAAGCAAGCGCAGATGAACGAGATACACGAGGGTTCATCTCGATAACAACCATACGGCCGTCTTTCGGGTTAATACCGAACTGAACGTTAGAACCGCCTGTCTCAACACCAATTTCACGAAGAACTGCAACCGAAGCGTTACGCATCAATTGGTATTCTTTGTCAGTTAATGTTTGAGCTGGTGCTACAGTGATTGAGTCACCAGTGTGTACGCCCATTGGGTCAAAGTTTTCGATCGCACATACGATAATACAGTTGTCGTTTTTGTCACGAACAACTTCCATTTCATATTCTTTCCAACCAATTAAAGATTCATCAATCAATAGCTGGTGAGTAGGAGAGAGGTCAAAACCACGTTCACAAATCTCAAGGAATTCTTCGCGGTTATATGCGATACCACCACCCGAGCCACCCATTGTGAATGATGGACGGATAATTACCGGGAAACCAAAGCGTGACTGGATTTCTAAAGCTTCTTCCATTGTTTCAGCAATGGCAGCTTTTGGACATTCCAAGCCAATTTTACGCATAGCGATATCGAAGAGTTTACGGTCTTCCGCTTTCTCAATTGCGTCTTTAGTTGCACCAATTAATTCAACATTATATTTTTCAAGAACGCCGTGTTCATCAAGTGCAAGAGCACAGTTCAACGCAGTTTGGCCACCCATAGTTGGCAATACTGCATCTGGACGTTCTTTTTCAATAATCTGTGCAACTGTTTGCCAAGTAATTGGCTCAATATAAGTTGCATCAGCCATTGAAGGGTCTGTCATAATGGTTGCTGGGTTAGAGTTAACCAAAATAACACGGTAGCCTTCTTCACGAAGCGCTTTACACGCTTGAGCACCTGAGTAGTCAAACTCACATGCCTGACCAATCACAATCGGGCCAGCACCAATAATTA
The DNA here is from genome assembly GCF_013009345.1 of Acinetobacter geminorum. Taxonomy (GTDB): domain Bacteria; phylum Pseudomonadota; class Gammaproteobacteria; order Pseudomonadales; family Moraxellaceae; genus Acinetobacter; species Acinetobacter geminorum. Next base: position 14,479 of record NZ_JABELE010000013.1, read on the forward strand.
AGATGCTTTTAATATCCGTACGTTTAGGCATTATTCGCTCCTTAATTACTGTTTAGATGCTTCGATAAGTTCGATGAAGTGATCGAACAATGGGGCACAATCATGTGGACCTGGGCTTGCTTCAGGATGACCTTGGAAGCTGAAAGCTGGTTTGTCTGTACGATGAATCCCTTGTAAGGTGCCATCGAACAATGATTTATGCGTTGCTTTTAAGTTAGCTGGTAAAGTTTCAGCATCTACAGCGAAACCATGGTTTTGTGAAGTAATCATCACTGTACCATCTTCAAGATTTTGTACAGGGTGGTTAGCACCGTGGTGACCATGGTTCATTTTTACAGTTTTTGCACCAGAAGCGAGTGCCAAGATTTGGTGGCCTAAGCAGATACCAAATACAGGTAATGTTGTGGTTTCAACAATAGTTTTTACAGCTTCGATTGCATAATCACAAGCAGCTGGATCGCCAGGGCCATTTGAAAGGAATACGCCATCCGGATTAAGTGCCAATACTTTTTCAGCCGGAGTTTCTGCAGGTACAACGGTTAATTTGCAACCGCGGTCTGCAAGCATACGCAAGATGTTGGTTTTGACACCGTAATCGTATGCAACTACATGATATTTTAATTCAGGTTGAGAGAAGCCTTGGCCTAGAGTCCATGAACCTTCAGACCATTCAAAACCAGTTGGATCGCAACATTCTTTTGCAAGGTCTAAACCGTTTAAGCCACCAAAAGCGCGAGCTTTGGCAATTGCTTCTTCTTCAGTAATATTTTCGCCAGCAAGGATGCAACCATTTTGTGCACCTTTGTCACGCAAAATACGTGTTAATTTACGTGTATCAATATCCGCGATTGCAACAACATTGTGCGCTTGCAGATATTCACTCAATGACTGTTCAGCACGGAAGTTGCTGTGTAGTAGTGGAAGGTCACGAATAATTAAACCATTCGCCCATACTTTATGGATACGACCAGATTCAACGTCTTCCGCGTTGCAGCCAGTGTTTCCAATATGTGGGTAAGTTAATGTCACAATTTGTTGTGCATAACTTGGGTCAGTCAAAATTTCTTGATAGCCTGTCATGGCTGTGTTAAAAACGACTTCTCCAGTCGTACTTCCCGTTGCGCCGATTGACGTTCCTTTAAAGATCGTTCCATCTGCGAGGGCTAAAATGGCGGGGGTGCTCAAACCAAAGCTCCTGAATTTCGGCTGTAAAAAAGCGAGGAGACCCAAAAAAGATAGGCGATGTTGTGATAAAACATGCCCCTCCCTATCGGTCTGCTCGCTTGTAACTTAACAGCGCATTATACGCATGGAACCTCAAAAAGTCTATTTATTTTCTGCTAAAAAACATAATTCATTGCTTGATTTTTACAAAAAAATTATGCGCTCATCCGAATCAGTTACTTTTAATAAATTGTCTAACAATTTGCTGGCTGAATTTTTAGAACTGGATTTATTGTATTGCTAGTTAAAAAATAAACAATATGAGGAAATAGTATGAGTAATGATCAAGTTTCAAAAGATGTGAGCGAGAAAGCTCAAGCAGTCGTTGATTCAGTAAAAGCTGAGGTGAATGAAGTGAAAGAAACCGTAGCTGCTACTACAACTAAAGCAAAAAGAACAGTAACTGCTAAAACTGCGCAAGTAAAAGAAAGTGTTGCAGAGAAAACTGAGCAGATTAAAGAAGTTGCTACAGAAGCAAAAACTCAAGTGAAAGAAGCTATCACTGAAACTCAAGAGCAGGTCAAAGAGGTTTTAAGTGAAACTCAAGAAAAAATTGAAGCTGAAACTCATGAGTTAAACAAGAATATTCAAAATCAATTTATTCAAATTAAACAAGATATTTTACAACGTCTTGATGTGATTAAAGCTCAGTTTAGCACTTCACAAGAAGGACTATCTGAACTTAAAAATGCTTTGAAAGCAGAAATTAATGCACTTATTGAAGATTTGACGAAAGTAAGTAAAGAACTTAAAGGTGATATTAGCCAGATTTCTTTGAAGCACAAAGATTCTTTAAGTGAAAGCATTAAACGTACTAAAAACAATGCAGTCGAAGCATGGAATAAAGCACGAGATAACTAATGATCTTAGCTTTTACCCAGCTATAAAAAAGCGAGAATTAATTTCTCGCTTTTTTATTTTTAAAACTGATGTAACCAGTCACGCTTATTATGGAAATCTGCACTTTTTCCACTATGCTGCATTGCATAGTACTGCATACCTTCTTTGGTTTTTAAAACTGCAGTTAAACCTAAATAAAGGTTTGCCCATTTCAAACGTTGCTGTTGCATAAATTGTCCCAAATCAAGACTAACATTTAAGCCATAATGAGTACGCTTGAGATGGTTCAGTTCGATATCGTAAGCAGCAAGGGGAGGCATACTTTCTGGATAGCGATATTCTTCAAACTGATAAGACTGCCATGCTTGAGAAGGGGAAAGGTTAATTTCCCGATAATAATCTTCATCATGCACGCCAACAAAAATTTCGAAACAAGTTTCTTCCCACAAAAAATCCTGACGAGGATTAGCCGTGACTTCTTGGGGCCAGACAATGAGTTGATTTGGATCACGAATCCAAAAACCGACATTTAAAGTGTGCGGTGCTTGCTGTTCAATTGCGCCAACAACAGAAACAGCATGAAAACGATCAAAAGCTGAAAGTTCGTAACTTGCCATAGTTTGTCAAATCAAATTAGTTTGCTAAATGAGCGTGGCGAACAAGATTAGACAAATGCTGATTTTGCTTAGCTGCTTTTTTGTAAAGTAAAACAATTTTACCAATTTTTTGCACAGCTTCTGCGCCAGTGGCTTCTACAATTGCATCAATTACAGCAGTACGTGCTTCACGGTCTTCACCAGCAACTTTAACTTTGATAAGTTCGTGGTCGTTTAAAGCACGAAGAGTTTCTTCGATAACAGCATCTGTTAAGCCTTGTCCACCAATCATGACAACCGGATTAAGCACATGACCAATTTGACGTAAACGTTTACGTTCATGGATAGATAAAGCGGCCATTAAAAATACCTGATTTTAAAAACGACTTAGTATAGCAAAAAACTTAAATTCAGATGTACGAAAAACTGTATAAATAATCGATCAACATTATTGAAAAAAAACTGTAAAACTTAGTGAGATTACGCTACATCCGTACTGTAATGAGAGTAATTTTCACGTACAATGAACGATCAGAAGTTTTTTTGATATTTAGTGAGTTATGGCAACACGCATTACAAACCAGAAATTGTCGAAAAGCAGTCGTGCGTGGATGAGGGAACATCTAGACGATCCTTTTGTAAAAAAAGCACAAAAGGAAGGATATCGTGCGCGAGCAGCATATAAACTTCTTGAAATCCAAGAAAAATATAAGTTGATCAAGCCAGGCATGACGGTAGTCGATTTGGGTGCAGCTCCTGGTAGCTGGTCTCAAATTGCTGGAAAACTTGTGGGTAGCAAAGGTTTAGTGATTGCTTCCGATATTTTGCCCATGGATGCTTTGCCTGATGTCACTTTCTTACAAGGCGACTTTAGAGAAGAAGCTGTATTTGAAAAATTGTTAAATATTTTAAATGGGCGACAAGTAGACATTGTAATTTCTGATATGGCCCCCAATACATCAGGTAATAGGGCTGTTGATCAACCTAGACAGATTTACTTATGTGAACTCGCTTTAGATTTTGCTCAAAAGGTTCTTGGTCCTAATGGACAGTTTGTGGTTAAAGTGTTCCAAGGCGCAGGATTTGATGAGTTTCGTAAACAAGTGGTTGATAGTTTTGATGTGTTAAAGACAGCAAAACCAGCAGCTTCTCGGGCACGCTCTAAAGAAGTTTTTTTGGTTGGACAAGGGCGTAAGAAAGCATTGCAATAAAGTTTACTTGCCAAGCTCCTAAAAATTGTGCATTTTGTACTTTTAGGTTATCCGCAAGCAATACAGTTGCTGTTTTTATGACGATCAGCCAAGATTGGGCATGATCAAATTAGATCGATATGGGAATAAAGCTTTGAGCGATTACTTCAAGAATGCCGTATTGTGGCTAATAATACTTGGTGTTCTGATTTTAATTTTCAGTAATATCAGTGACCGCAATAAGCCTACTGCGATGAAATATTCAGATTTCGTTGCAGCGGTGAATGCTGGCCAAATTAAGCAAGTCACAATTGACGGTTTAAATATTAATGGTGAAAAAACTAACGGATCACAGTTTGAAACTGTTCGTCCGCAAGTTGAAGACACTGAGCTTATGCCGAGCTTAAATAAGCAAAATGTTGTTGTAGAGGGAACAGCTCCTCAACGTCAAGGCATTTTGATGCAACTTCTCATTGCTAGTTTCCCTGTACTGTTAATCATTCTGTTATTCATGTTCTTTATGCGTAACATGGGTGGTGGTGCAGGCGGAAAAAATGGACCGATGAGTTTTGGTAAGTCGAAAGCAAAAATGCTTTCTGAAGATCAAATCAAAGTCAATTTTTCTGACGTCGCTGGTTGTGATGAAGCAAAACAAGAAGTTGTTGAAATTGTAGATTTCTTAAAAGATCCTGCAAAATTCAAACGTTTGGGCGCTACTATTCCTCGTGGCGTACTTATGGTTGGTCCTCCGGGTACTGGTAAAACGTTATTAGCCAAAGCAATTGCTGGTGAAGCTAAAGTTCCTTTCTTCAGCATTTCAGGTTCTGACTTTGTTGAAATGTTTGTGGGTGTGGGTGCGTCCCGTGTCCGTGATATGTTCGAGCAAGCGAAGCGTCATGCGCCTTGTATTATCTTTATTGACGAGATTGATGCAGTAGGACGTCATCGTGGTTCAGGTACAGGTGGTGGTCATGATGAACGTGAACAAACCTTAAACCAAATGCTTGTAGAGATGGATGGTTTTGAAGGTAACGAAGGTGTAATCGTAATTGCTGCGACGAACCGTGTTGATGTCTTGGATAAAGCATTATTACGTCCAGGTCGTTTTGACCGTCAAGTAATGGTAGGTTTACCTGACATTCGTGGTCGTGAGCAGATTCTGAACGTACATTTGAAAAAATTACCTTCAGTTACGGGTGTGGATGTTAAAGTTCTATCTCGTGGTACTCCAGGTTTCTCTGGTGCGCAGTTGGCAAACCTTGTTAACGAAGCTGCATTATTTGCTGCACGCCGTAATAAGAACACGGTCGACATGCATGACTTTGAAGATGCAAAAGACAAAATCTACATGGGACCAGAACGTAAGTCGATGGTTCTACGTGAAGAAGAGCGTCGTGCAACGGCTTATCATGAAGCTGGTCATGCGATTGTTGCCGAGATTTTGCCGGGTACAGATCCTGTTCATAAAGTAACGATTATGCCGCGTGGTTGGGCTTTAGGTGTAACTTGGCAGTTACCTGAACAAGACCAAATTAGCCACTATAAAGACAAGATGCTAAACGAAATTGCAATTTTGTTTGGTGGTCGTATTGCTGAAGAAGTATTTATCCAACAGCAATCTACTGGTGCTTCAAATGACTTTGAGCGAGCTACTAAAATGGCACGTGCAATGGTTACGAAGTACGGTATGTCTGACAAAATGGGTGTAATGGTTTACGAAGATGAAAACCAAAATGGTTTCTTTGGTAATGTAGGAAGCCGTACGATTTCTGAAGCAACTCAACAGTTAGTTGATGAAGAAGTACGTCGTATTCTTGATGAGCAATACAAAGTTGCACGTAATATCTTAGAAAGTAATAAAGATATTGCACACGCGATGGTAAAAGCTTTGATGGAATGGGAAACTATTGATCGTGATCAAATCCGTGACATTATGGAAGGTCGTGAGCCACAACCGCCTAAAGTATATGTTGCTGAAAACCCAGTGGCTGCATTTGAACCACCAAAAGATGGTCCATCTACACCGCCACCATTGCCAGCAATGAACTAATTAGTTAATTAAAAAAGCCACAGTCATGTGGCTTTTTTTATGGGTTTAATTTTGTTAAAAGCTGAAAACAAATCAACACCATACATAGATGATAATTGCTAAAATACAGCCTGATTTTAAACTGGAGCTTTTTATGCAACTAATGCCTTTGCCTCAACAAATTTTACAGTGTGGACAGCTTCAGTTAGATCTATCACAGCCTCACGTTATGGGTATATTAAATGTCACACCAGATTCTTTTAGTGATGGTGGAAAGCATAATCAAATAGATCAAGCGATTGCTCATGCGCTAGCCATGATAGAGCAAGGTGCCAGTATTATTGATATTGGTGGAGAGTCTACCCGTCCAGGGGCATCTGAAGTAAGCATAGAAGAAGAAATACGAAGAGTTGTGCCCGTAGTTGAAGCTTTAGCTAAACATAATATTGTTCTATCAATTGATACGAGTCAGCCTGATGTTATTCGTGCAGCGAAAGAAGCGGGAGCACATATTTGGAATGATGTACGTGCGCTTACTCGTCCCAATGCTTTAAAAACGGCAGCAGATCTGGATATACCTGTAGTGATCATGCATATGCGTGGTGAGCCGACTACAATGAATCAGTTAGACCAATATACGGACGTAACCTTAGATGTTATAACGGAGCTCCAGCAGCGCGTGAATGAAGCTTTAAATGCGGGGGTGAAAAAACATAATATTATTATTGATCCTGGATTTGGTTTTGCAAAAAATGCGCAGCAAAATTTAAGACTACTCAAAGAATTTTGGAAGCTTGGTGAAATGGGTTATCCGATTTTATCTGGCCTTTCTCGCAAACGTTTTATTGGTGAAGCATTAAAAGGTGTAACTGCAGATCAGCGAGCAATAGGAAGCGTTGCAGGGCATTTGCTTAGTATTCAGCAAGGAGCATCGATTGTTAGAGCACATGACGTGAAAGCAATGACTGATGCAATTCTAGTTTGGAAGGCGATGATACAAGCTTAACAAAGTAGGCTTTATAAAATCAGGTCGTGGCTCATTAAATTAATGAGCTAGATGATTGAGTCAGGGAAAAATATCGTTATTCTTTTGAAAATATGTTATAAGCGGCAAGTTTTTGCTGTTGTGTAAACTTTTGTATGTTCGAAGACTTACTTCTCCCGATGTTTGATGATGAATATTATCCAGATATTTTGGTCGCTGAACTCAAGCGGCTCATTGAACAATTTGCTAAAAAAGTTCAGAAGCCTGCTTTAGCTGAGCAGGATATCTATCGATATGCTCATCAAACTGTAATTGAAATCAATGAAATGAAACCTCAGTTCGAAGATCTAGATTCTTCCTTGGATGATAGTGCAGCTGACTATATTGCTGAAGCAATGATGATGGTGGCACAGGATGCAGGATATTTAGACCTTGAAATGGAAGAGCTGGTGATGAATCGAGAGTGGTGATTACTCTCGATTTTCAATATCTTTAAATACATCTAACAAGTGGCAAGATGCCTTTAAATGTATTTCGTCTATTTCTTTAACTTTTAAAATTAAAACACCATTCTCTTGATAATCTGCGTCCGCTAAAAAACTGACCCAATAAGTTTCTCGTTTTTGTTCCAGTGTTTTAAATTTATCTACTATCTGTTCGGGTGCTTTAACTAAATAATCATCTTTAGTAATAGAGCAACGTGAAAAATACCAATGGTTGTCTTTGAAAGAAATGGTGCCAGAAAAAAGATCTGTGGCGTAAACCCTTGTTATAAAAAGGGTAGTGCAAATGAGTAATAATATTCTTATCATAAAATTCATTTTGATTAGGCATAAAAAAACCAGCATACGCTGGATTCTTTGAAGCACCAAATTCAATATTTGAAAATGGTGCCCGGGGCCGGACTCGAACCGGCACGCTTTGTGGGCGGGGGATTTTAAATCCCCTGTGTCTACCTATTTCACCACCCGGGCATGTGCGCAATAATAGAGGACAAGTGCGCGATTGGCAAGAGAAAACCAGAGAGTTTGCTTTATTTTCAATCAGTTCTTGTTGGTATTTATATAAATTAACCAATTTATGTCATGATTTGTTCATTAAACTGAGATCAGTTGTTCATCTTATCTACCTAAATTTAAGACACTCATTGCTTAAAACTTAGGTAATTTTATGTCAGAGAAAATTTCACGCCGAGAATTAATTCAAAAAAGTCTGTTCGGTTTTGGGGCGCTATCTTTGCCTGTAGCTTTTACAGGATGTAATGATGGTTCTGATGAGGAGAATTCAGAAACACAAGCAGATTTTTTACATGGAGTTGCCAGCGGTGACCCTTTGCAAGATAGAGTAATTTTGTGGACACGATTAACACCAGTAGATATTAATGCGCGTCTTAAAGTTACTTGGGAAATTGCTGCGGATGATCAGTTTAAACAGAATTTAAAGACTGGTACGGTTGAAACGACCAAGACTGATGATTTCACTGTGAAAGTAGATGCAACAGGATTGGAAGCGGGTACCATTTATTATTATCGTTTCCGTTTTGGTAATAAAATTTCCTCTGTGGGGCAAACTAAAACGCTACCTATAAGCACTAATAAAGTTAGTTTTGCAGTATGTTCTTGCTCTAACTATCCTGCGGGTTACTTTTACGTTTATCGTGAAATGGCAAAACAGAATGTGGATGTAGTCATTCATTTGGGTGATTATATTTATGAATATGGGGCTGATGGCTATGCGACAGAAGATGCTGCAAAGCTGGGCCGTACTTTACCGTCCGATAATAATAAAGAAATTATTAAATTAGATGATTATCGCAAACGTTATGCGCTCTATCGCCAGGATAAGGACTTGCAGGCGGTTCATCAGCGTCATCCTTTTATTGTAATTTGGGATGACCATGAGTTAGCGAATGATACTTGGCGCGAAGGTGCAGAGAATCATCAAAGTAATGAGGGTCCTTTCTTGGAGCGTAAATTAGCTGCTCTACAAGCTTATTTTGAATGGATGCCGATTCGCCCTGTCGATGATCAGCATACCAAGATTTATCGCCAGTTTGATTTTGGGGGGCTTGTTAATTTAATAATGTTAGATACTCGTATTATTGCCCGTGACAAGCAGTTGGATTATGGCAAATATATAACAGCGAATGGCTTAGATATTGAAAAATTCCAAGCGGATTTAACTAATCCAATGCGGACCTTAATGGGGCAAACTCAGCGTGAGTGGTTATTGGGTAGTAAAGAGAAAAATATAGTAGGTGTCTTACAAAGTTCAACTGCAACATGGAATGTGATTGGGCAGCAAGTCTTAATGAGTAAAATGTGGATTCCAGCTGAGTTGTTGGCATCGTTAGGGCAAATTACTTCAGGCGGAACTTCGCCGGATACGTTAGCTAAAATGAATGCGCAAATTACAGAATTAGTCACATTAAAATTACGATTAGAGCAAGGTGATCCAACTTTAACCGTTCAAGAAAAAGCGCGAGTCACAACATTAGTTCCCTATAACCTCGATGCTTGGGATGGTTATCATGCTGAACGAGAGTTTTTGTACGCTAAATTGGCAGAGTTTAATAAGAAAATTATTGTTTTGGCGGGTGATACTCATAATGCGTGGACATCTTACTTATATAGCCAAAAGGGCGAATATGTTGGTGTTGAACTGGCGACAAGTTCGGTTTCTTCTCCGGGTCTTGAAAAATATTTAAGTATTCCACTAGCTCAGCTACAACAGTTTGAATTTGCCTTTACTACGCTTATCGATGAATTGGCATATTGTAATTTAAATCAGCGGGGTTATTTGATGGTTACACTTGATGATAAGCAGGCGCAGTCGGATTGGATTTTTGTAGATTCAATTAAAAATCCAGAATATAAAGTAGATTCTAGCCGAAGCTATCAATTGGTGTTGGATGCGAGTTTAACACCTGAAAAAGACAAGCAAAAAACTGCTTAAATATATGGAGCGAGAAAGGATGCTAATAAGCATCCTTTTTTTAGACATAAAAAAACCAGCTTTCGCTGGATTCTTTATGACACCAATTTCTGTACTAGAAAATGGTGCCCGGGGCCGGACTCGAACCGGCACGCTTTGTGGGCGGGGGATTTTAAATCCCCTGTGTCTACCTATTTCACCACCCGGGCTTTACCAAATTTGGAGGCGGAGGTCGGAATCGAACCGGCGTCCACGGAGTTGCAGTCCGCTGCATGACCACTCTGCCACCCCGCCTACATTTGGTGATGCACATATTAGCAACCTTTACAAAAAAAACAATACTGTTTTGAGATAAGATGAACATAAAAGCAACATCTAGAATAAATTTGTCCAAATAATCATGTATTATTGGCACATTAAATTCATGTCTACCTTGGAGATGTGCTGTGGCATTGGTTTTAGACGGTCGCGCATTAGCAAAGCAAATTGAAGAAAATTTGTCAGTACGTGTTGAAGCTTTAAAAGCTAAAACAGGTCGTACCCCAATTTTGGCGACTATTTTAGTTGGGGATGATGGCGCATCTGCAACTTATGTACGCATGAAAGGAAATGCTTGCCGTCGAGTAGGCATGGACTCTTTAAAAATTGAATTGCCACAAGAAACGACAACAGAACAATTATTAGCTGAAATTGAAAAACTTAATGCTAACCCAGATGTACATGGCATTCTTTTACAACATCCAGTTCCAGAGCAAATTGATGAGCGCACATGTTTTGATGCAATCTCATTAGCTAAAGATGTTGATGGTGTAACCTGTCTTGGTTTTGGCCGTATGGCTATGGGTGAAGCTGCATATGGTTCAGCAACTCCTGCGGGCATCATGACCATTTTAAAAGAAAATAATATCGAAATTGCTGGTAAACATGCGGTTGTAGTTGGTCGTTCTGCAATTTTAGGTAAACCAATGGCAATGATGCTTTTGCAAGCGAATGCAACAGTAACGATTTGCCATTCACGCACACAAAACTTACCTGAGCTTGTGAAGCAGGCTGACATTATTGTGGGTGCAGTTGGTAAAGCTGAACTTATCCAAAAAGATTGGATTAAACAAGGTGCAGTAGTTGTAGATGCTGGTTTCCATCCTCGTGATGGCGGTGGCGTAGGCGATATTCAACTACAAGGTATTGAAGAAATTGCTTCTGCTTACACACCAGTACCAGGTGGTGTTGGTCCAATGACCATTACAACTTTGATCCGTCAAACTGTAGAAGCTGCTGAAAAAGCTTTAGGTTAATTTAATTTATTCACGACGGCGTCCTACCGTTTAACGCAAATGTTAGGAGCTCGTATGTTACTTTTCTTTCGGGATGAGTAGCGAAGCTACGCAAGACCAAAACGGTTGCTGTAATTAATACATTGGAATTGAACTAACGTATTTTTTAGTAACTAAACGCTATCATGTTATAAGCCGCTGTTTTAGTCTTGCTCGCGATGTAGATGATCAAATAGTAATTATAAATTGTTGAGCTTATTTATGAGCTGCACCTTTCAACTGTCTAAAGCCCCTGAACATTTACTGCAAGCACTAAATGAAGTTATTCCCAATTGTGAGTTGATGGTACAACAGTTGCCTGAAACGCCTATTTCTTTATGGTTGATTCCACCAGTTTTTCCAACTGATCGATTGGATGATGAAGTTATTCGCCGTATTTGGAATGATACGCCGTATTGGATTTTTTGTTGGGCATCTGGTTTAGCAATGGCACAGTGGTTACTTGCAGAGCCACAACATGTTAAAGATAAAGTTGTTTTGGATTTCGGAGCTGGTTCTGGTGTAGTCGCAATTGCAGCTAAAATGGCTGGTGCTAAAAGAGTAATTTGTTGTGATATTGATCAAGTTAGTCTTGCTGCTTGCCGTGAAAACGCTTTACTTAATAATGTTGAGCTAGAATATTTAGATGATTTATATAAGGCCGAGCATGTTGATATTTTATTGGCAGCTGATGTTTTATACGATCAATGTAACCGCTTTTTCTTAGATGAATTTTTAAAATTTGCGCCAGAAGTCTGGGTGGCTGATAGCCGTGTTAAGAACTTTAGTCATCCCAAATATCAAAAGATTGATGAAAGAAGTGCTTCTACATGGCCTGATCTGGATGAAGCTAAAGAGTTTAGAAATGTAAGTTTTTATAAGACGCTGTAAAAGAACAGCGTCTTTTTTTATTTTATGAACAAGTATAACGAACAACTTTTAATGTGCTTGGACGTGCTTCAAGCGCTTGGCGAGTTGCATAGTCCTCACCATTATTTAAGCTAGGTGTGTTTGATAAACCAAAAGAAGCACGAGTTTCGCCGAGTTTAATTCCATAATGCTCATCTTTCGCTGGATTAGGAATTTCGTTGATACTCAAAATTGATAATTTATAAACTTTCTGAGCACCTAGTACATTCTGACAAGCTCGTTGTAATTTACGTTCATCGAGTTGCTGGTTACTACGACCCGCTAAAGTGTAAGCTAAAGTCGCTGAAGTTTTTGTTTGGTTTTCAATCTGATATCCAGTTGAACCATTATATTGTCGAGGGGTAGTCTGACAAGCAGTTAAAACAAACATACTACTTAATGCCAAGCATAAAATACTTCTATTCATCAGTATCGTCCTTATTTTCTTATAGCTAGTATCTCATAAAATACAAAGGTTGTTGGGGCTTAATCTCATGATTTGAGCTAACATCGGCGAACGATATTAGCCCTTATTGGTAACGTATTAATGTTCTTTGATTTTTGAATGGTGCTTGGTGTCTTTCATAAAAATATAAATAATGAGAGAAATGAAGATCATGATACTTACATAAATAAAGTACCAAGATTCATGCCCAGCCTCTTTAAAACTTAAAGCAAAGAACTCTGCTGTTCCGCCAAATAATGTATTGGCAATCGCGTAAGGTAATGCAACTCCTAAAGCACGAATGTGCGCAGGGAAAAGTTCTGCTTTCACTACAGCATTAATTGAAGTGTAGCCAGTCACCATTACGAGACCTCCAAAACATAACCAGAAAGCTGTCCAATAGTTATGTGTATTTGCGAGTGCATCAAATAGAACGTATGTGAATAAAACACCTGTTATTCCGAAGAAAATCATAAGGGGTTTTCGACCAATGCGATCTGATAAAGCACCTGCTACAGGCTGTAGACACATAAAAATAAATAGCGCTAAAGTTGTAATTTGAGTGGCTTCAGGTTTGGTAAATCCAGAAGTATTGACTAAATATTTTTGCAGATAGGTCGTGTAAGTATAAAAAGCTAAAGTCCCGCCAGCTGTTAAAAATAATACTGTGAAAGCTTCTTTAGGGTAATGTTTAAATAAAGCAAACATGCCTGATTTTGGCTGGTCTGTCTCTGCCTGAGCATTTTTAAAAGATTGAGTTTCTAGTAGGCCACGTCGAATACGGAAAACTACAATCGCAAGTAAAGCCCCGATAAAGAATGGGATACGCCATCCCCAATCATGTAGTTGTTCTTCAGTTAATACCATTTGTAATATTAATAGAACACATAGTGCTGTGAGTTGCCCAGCAATCAAGGTGACATATTGGAAACTAGAGAAAAAACCACGTCGATTTCTCTCAGCCATTTCACTTAAATAGGTAGCACTAGCACCATATTCACCGCCTACACTTAAACCTTGAATTAAACGAGCGACAACTAAAAGAAGAGGGGCAAATACACCAATACTTTCATAACTTGGTGTCACGGCAATAAGCAGCGAACCTATACACATTAAAGTGACGGAAAGGGTCAGACCCGCTTTACGACCTTTACGGTCGGAATAGATTCCCATAATCCATGCACCGATTGGGCGCATTAAAAAGCCTACAGCAAAAATTGCGGCCGCTTGAAGGAGCTGAGCTGTCTGGCTACCTTTCGGGAAAAAAGCATGAGCAAAATAGAGCGTAAATGCTGCATATACATACCAGTCATACCATTCAACAAGGTTACCGGCAGAACCGCCCAAAATGGATTTTAGACGAGTTTTTGTATCTAAATTAGAATGTGGAGTTGTTGCGGTAGAAGGTTGATCAACCATGAGTCGCTCCATGTTTCGCTTGGGTTGAATGCTAAAAAAGAGAAGATTTATTCCGTTTTTACATATTTTCTAGAGGAGTATTTCACTTTATTTTTTTTATGTCTGTAAAACAATGTTTATTATTTAAGCAAAGGAATAAGTTGAATATTTATATGATTTCAAATTAGCCGATTAGTCCATTTTTATGATCTTATTCGGTTATTTAGCCTATTATTTTTTTCCAAATAGTAAAAACTAATAAAGAATGAGTAGAGTTTGGGCGAAGAAAACCTATATGCTTTAAAAATAATGATATATTCCAAAGAAAATTTTAAATAAATACAGTTAGGCATGATGTCTTGGCATTGTGGACTAGATGTGTGTGGATAATGAAAGGGACATTCAGATGTCAAATTGCCTGAAAAAATATATTATTGCTTTTGATCAGGGAACAACGAGTTCAAGAGCAATTGTTTTAGACCATGATGCTAACGTTATAAGTATTGCTCAAAAAGAATTTACCCAGATTTATCCGCAGCCTGGCTGGGTCGAGCATGACCCTATGGAAATTTGGGCTACGCAAAGTGCTGTGTGGGTAGAGGCTCTAGCTCAAGCAGGCATTAAGAGTGAGCAAGTTGCAGCAATTGGGATTACAAATCAGCGTGAAACCACAATTGTTTGGGATAAAAAAACAGGCAAGCCTATTTACAATGCGATTGTTTGGCAAAGTCGACAAACGACTGAGATATGCAATCAATTGCATAAAGCAGGATGGCAAGAATACATACGTAAAACAACGGGTTTGGTGATTGATCCGTATTTTTCGGCCACAAAAATTAAATGGATTTTAGACCATGTTGAAGGAAGCCGTGAACGTGCTGAGCGAGGAGAGTTGTTGTTCGGTACGGTGGATACTTGGTTAATCTGGAAACTAACCAATGGTACAGTCCATGTCACTGATTTTACCAATGCTTCACGAACTATGCTGTTTGATATCGAAAAGCTAGAATGGGATGAAAAACTTTTACAAGTTTTAGATATTCCTCGAGCAATGTTACCCGAAGTACGTAGCTCATCTGAGGTTTATGGATATACACATACCATTAGTGGGCAAGAAGTTGGTATCCCCATTGCAGGAATCGCAGGTGATCAACAAGCCGCACTGTTTGGTCAAATGTGTGTTGAGTCTGGTCAGGCAAAAAATACCTACGGCACAGGCTGTTTTCTATTAATGAACACAGGTAAGAAGATTGTCCGGTCAGAACATGGATTACTAACTACTATTGCATGTGGTGCGAGTGGTGAGGTGAACTATGCCTTAGAGGGCGCCGTGTTTAATGGTGGTTCTTGCGTGCAGTGGTTACGCGATGAATTAAAAGTCATTAAGAATGCTAAAGACTCTGAGCTTTATGCAACACGTGTGAAAGACAGTAACGGTGTATATGTTGTACCTGCTTTTACAGGGTTAGGTGCACCGTATTGGGACCCAAATGCGCGAGGAGCAATTTTTGGTCTCACACGTGGAGCCAGTATTGAACATATTATTCGTGCAACTTTAGAGTCTATTGCTTTTCAAACCCGAGATGTTTTGGATGCAATGCAGCAAGATGCAGAAGAAAAGCTCCGTACACTCCGTGTTGATGGGGGAGTGACGGAAAATAATTTCTTAATGCAATTTCAGGCCGATATTTTAGCAACACCAGTAGAACGTCCAATAATGAAAGAAACCACAGCTTTGGGTGCAGCTTTCCTTGCTGGACTGGCGACGGGTTTCTGGCAAGATCTACAAGAGTTAAGAAATAAATCTGCCATAGAAAAGGTATTCGAGCCAAAAATGTCTTCTGAACAATCAGAAATTATTTATAAAGGTTGGCTCAAGGCAGTTAAGCGTAGTCAAAGTTGGGCTGAGGATTAATTCATTCTTTAATTGGTTGAATTCAATAGTAGGGTAATCAATTAACGGTTAAATACTTGGTTATTTAAAATTGATTATTCTACTTTTTTGATTGTTGTTTCTTCAATTTGGTGTTTTAATTTTTATAAGATCAACAATAAAAAGAAAATGAGAAATGAAAATACAGCCTAATGATTATTCAAAAATATATGACATTGCCGTGATTGGTGGTGGTATTAATGGTGTTGGTATTGCTAATGATGCTGCAGGCCGTGGACTATCGGTATTTTTATGTGAAAAAGATGATTTAGCTAGTCACACCTCATCTGCTAGCAGCAAATTAATCCATGGTGGTCTGCGCTATTTAGAGCATAAAGAATTTCGACTGGTTAGAGAAGCTTTAGCAGAGCGTGAAGTGTTGTTGGCTAAAGCTCCACATATTATTAAACCAATGCGCTTTATTATGCCTCATCGACCACATTTACGTCCTGCATGGTTAATTCGGGCGGGCTTGTTTTTTTATGATCATTTGGGAAAACGAGAAAAATTATTAGGTTCAAATCTTATTTATTTCAAAGAAAATAGTCCTTTAAAACCGGCTATAACGCGTGGTTTTGAATATTCTGACTGTACTGTAGATGATGCACGTCTTGTGGTGTTAAATGCATTGCAGGCCAAAGAGAAAGGTGCCAAAGTCGTAACACGTACGCATTGTATTAAAGCTTATAGGGAACAAGAGCTGTGGCATCTGGAGTTACAAAGTGGAGCAGAGTTTTACCAGATACGTGCAAGAGCTTTAGTGAATGCAGCAGGCCCTTGGGTTGAAGAAATTATTAGTGAAAATCTGAAGCTAAAATCGCCATATCGAATTAGGCTGATCCAAGGAAGTCATATTGTTGTGCCAAAATTATATGACTGTCATAAAGCCTTCATTATGCAAAACGAAGATCGACGCATTGTGTTTGCAATTCCATATTTAGAAAAATATACACTAATTGGCACGACCGATCAGGAATATACAGGTGATCCACAAAAGGTAGAGATCACAGAGGTAGAAATAGATTACCTCTTAACAGTGACCAATTCACATTTTAAAAAGCAGTTAACTCGAGCTGATATTGTAAGTCAGTACTCGGGTGTACGTGCTTTATGTGATGATGAGTCTGATAATCCTTCAGTGATCACACGTGACTATACTTTGGCGCTACAAGCAGAAGAGAGAAAGCCACCATTGTTATCTGTGTTTGGTGGCAAGATCACAACTTACCGAAAATTAGCCGAAGCTGCTTTAGAGCATTTGTCTGCGTTTTTTAATGACATGGCAGAAGAGTGGACTGCAGTTGAGCCATTACCTGGTGCTGAAAACTGGACAACACTAGATGATTTAACGCATCAGATTCAGGCACGTGTAAGTGGAGTGTCTGAATCACTTGCTAACCGTTGGGCGCATGCATACGGCACAAGAGTCTGGAATATGCTCCGAGAGAAAAATGCAATAGAGCAATTAGGCCAGAATTTTGGAAATGATTTATTTGAATGCGAAGTCAAATATTTATGTGAATATGAATGGGCGACTACTGCTGAGGATATATTGTGGCGTAGAACAAAACTAGGTCTAGAATTTGATGAAAAACAGGTAAAAATATTAGAAGCTTATTTATCTGAGCGTCGACAAAAAGACGATGCCGCATAATAAAAAAAGTCGCACATGGCGACCTTTTTTATATATAGCAATTAGAAGCCAGTTTTTACAGCTTCAAGTAAAGCTGCTTGACGTTCTTTTAATGCTTTCGGTAAGCGATCACCGAGTTTATTAAATAAATCAGTGTGGCTTTCAATTTCAGTAATCCACTGATCTTTATCTTGAGCTGTGATTAGATCAAATTCTTCTTTAGAGAATTCAGTACCTTCCCAGTTCAAGTCGTCATATGTTGGAACAAGACCAATTGGAGTTTCAACAGCGTTTGCACGACCTTCACAACGATCAATGATCCACTCAAGAACACGCATGTTTTGACCGAAACCAGGCCATACGAAGTTGCCTTCAGCATCACGACGGAACCAGTTTACATTGAAGATTTTTGGTAATTTATTACCAGCTGCTTCAGCTTTTGTACTTACTTGTTGACCAAGGCTTAACCAGTGATCAAAGTAGTCAGCCATGTTATAGCCAGCAAATGGAAGCATCGCGAATGGGTCACGACGAACGATACCTTGTTGACCAACAGCAGCAGCAGTAGTTTCAGAACCCATAGTTGCCGCTTTATATACACCATCAACCCAGTCGAAAGCTTCAGAAACTAAAGGAACTGTATCTGCGCGGCGACCGCCGAAGATAAATGCAGAAATTGGAACGCCTGCTGGATTTTCCCAGTCAGCATCGATAGAAGGGCATTGACCAGCTGCAACAGTGAAGCGAGCATTTGGATGCGCTGCTTTTTCACCATTTACGTGAGGTTGGCCTTTCCAGTTAGTTAAGTTTGTTGGAACTTCTTTAGAAAGACCTTCCCACCATACTTGACCATCTTCAGTTACCGCTACGTTTGTATAGATAACATCTTTATGAAGAGTTGCCATACAGTTCGGGTTAGTCTTGGTGTTTGTACCAGGAGCTACACCAAAGAAACCAGCTTCAGGATTAATCGCATATAAACGACCATCTTCACCTGGTTTGATCCAAGCAATATCGTCACCTACAGTTTCGATTTTCCAACCTTCATAACCTGCAGGTGGAATTAACATTGCAAAGTTTGTTTTACCACATGCAGAAGGGAATGCTGCAGCGATGTAGTGTTTTTCACCTTGAGGGTTAGTTACACCAAGAATAAGCATGTGTTCAGCTAACCAACCTTGTTCGCGTCCCATGACAGAAGCGATACGAAGAGCTAAACATTTTTTGCCAAGTAATGCGTTACCGCCGTAACCAGAACCGAAAGACCAGATTTCACGAGTTTCTGGGTAATGAACGATATATTTTTCAGGGTTACATGGCCAAGCAACGTCTTTTTGACCTTCAGCAAGTGGAGCACCCACTGTATGTACACAAGGAACAAACTCACCGTCTGTACCTAATACGTCATAAACTGCTTTACCCATACGTGCCATTTTACGCATGCTAACAGCAACATAAGGAGAGTCAGTTAATTCGATACCGATATGAGCAATATGGCTACCAAGTGGGCCCATAGAGAAAGGAACAACGTACATCGTACGGCCTTTCATTGAACCGTCAAATAAACCGTTTAACTTTTCACGCATAACAGCTGGATCTTCCCAGTTGTTTGTCGCACCAGCATCTTCTTTATTTTGAGAGCAGATGTAAGTACGGTCTTCAACACGTGCAACGTCAGATGGGTCAGAATTTGCAAGATAAGAACCAGGATGTTTTTCTTGGTTTAATTGCTGCATGGTGCCGTTAGCGATCATCAAGTCGATTAGACGTTGATATTCTTCTTCGCTTCCGTCACACCATTCGATTTTTGCTGGTTTGGTTAAGTTTGCAATTTCTTCAACCCATGCAATAAGCTTAGGATGACGAACGAATTCTGGTGCGTTCACTGTGGTCATGGTGAGGCCTATTCAAAATATGTACAACGTACAAGTCATTCATTGAGAGGTACAATGAAAGATCAAATAAAAAAGTGGCTGTATTAAAGCACAAAATCACAAAAAAAATAAGACTAAAGACTAAGAAATAGATATTTTACTTTTTTGTTTTTTTCTTATTTAAATCATTAGCTTGTAGTTTTTTGCAATATCTTATTCTCGATATTTTTATGTTGTATGTGTGTTATTTATATTATTTATTTCTTTAAAAATCAATATCTTGATTCTTATTTTTTTCTTGAGAATTATTATTGATTAAACAAATGATCTTCATTCAAAATTTGCATAAAGAGACTTTTATTAGGCGTTTTTATATACAATATTCAGGACGAATCCCTCTAAGATAATAAAAATGCGGACTTTAAAACCTCTCTCTATCATTTATAACCAAAAGTCGGGTTTTCATGCGTCAAAACATGAAGATATGTATGAACAGTTAATGACTGTGTTCACCGAATTTGGTTTCGAAATACAAGTTTTTGAATTAGCCGAAGATGTGTCTTTTGAGGATTTAATGAATCAAGTGATACATCGGCATAGTCAAAATGCAAATTTAGGTGTTGTTGTTGCAGCGGGTGGGGATGGGACTTTAAATGCGGTAGCATCAAAACTTAGACATACTCATATTCCAATGGGAATATTACCTTTGGGAACTTTTAATTATGTTGCTAAAGTTTTGGGTATTCCTTTAGATTTGTTAGAAGCTGCTGAAGTCATCGCTACAGGTACACCACGCTCTGTACATATTGCGACAATTAATGACCATGTTTATTTGAATAATGCGAGTCTAGGACTTTATCCATTATTTATAAAAAAACGTGAGCTTTATAATAAATACTTAGGGCGTTTACCTTTACATGCTTATACCTCAGCTTTGGATGTCTTATTAAGAGAAAATAAATCCATGAAACTTTCCGTCACAGTTGATGGCAAGAAATATCCGGTCAAAACACCTTTAATTTTCTTTGGTAATAATCAGTTGCAGTTATGTGATATGAAACTAAGAATTGCCGATTGTGCTGCACAAGGACGAGTTGCAGGAGTGGTTATTACGAAAAGTGATAGGCTTAGTTTATTAAACATGTTATGGCAGTGGATACAAGGCAAAGTAGAAGAGGCACAAGATGTTTATAGTTTTTGTGCAGATCATGTGATGGTTGATTGTGCAAAAAAATCAAAACTTACCGTGGCTTTAGATGGGGAAATATTAGAGATGAAAACACCTTTAAACTTCTCTGTAGAAAAGAATGCTTTAAATATTATGGTGCCAAATGTTGTTACATCTGTCTGATCTGCATTTTGGAACAGAAGTTGAGGCATGTTTAGATGCAATCCGACTTTTTTGCACTCAACATAAACCTGAAGTCATTGTGGTGAGTGGTGATATTACTCAACGTGCCCGATATCAACAGTTTTATAAATGCCGTCAGTTTTTAGATAACCTTAATATTCCTTATCTTGTTGTTCCTGGTAACCACGATATTCCGTTGTACCATGTCTGGAATCGTTTTTTTTCACCATTTACTCGCTACCAATATTTTTTTGGCCAGCTTGAACCGACTTTAGAAACTGAACATTTTTATATTGTTGGGGTGAATAGTATTCGCCGTCGTTATCATACTCGTGGACATATTTCGATTGAACAAATTCAGACGACTTATGAGCGATTACAGCAAGGGCCAGCGGATAAAATCAAATTAGTTGTTTTCCATCAGCCTTTTTATACTCCACCTGATGATGAGCATGGTATTAAAGATTGTCCTGTATTAGGAAAAATGGCACTCGAAAAATGGAGTACAACAGGACTATTTGGAATGTTACACGGGCATTTACATAAAACTGCTGTATACGATTTGACACAAATTTATCAATTAAAGATAGATCATCCTATTTATGATATTCATGCAGGAACAGCGACTTCTAGCCGTTTGCATTATCATGTTCCGAATAGTTTTAATGTCATTTCAAATGAAGGAAAAATTAATCATTATTGGTTTAATAAGCAGTTGGCTGAATTCACTTCTGATTGATTTGGTTTAGATGAGTTTAAATATTTGATTGTGTAAAAAATATTCAAAAAATAGAAAAATTTTTCTTATTTCCCCTTGAAGCCTTTTTTTTCATCCCCACAAAAGTGACATCTAAATATTTTGTTATTGCTCTGGATTAAAGCAATAACGATTAATCAAAAAGACTTAGTCTGATGGAGTTAATTATGAGCAACATTCGTCCATTACATGATCGCGTTGTAATTCGTCGCGTAGAAGAAGAAACCAAAACTGCTGGCGGTATTTTACTTCCAGGTTCTGCTGCTGAAAAACCATCTCAAGGTGAAGTAATTGCAGTAGGTAATGGTCAAATCACTGAGAATGGCGTACGTGCTTTGGATGTTAAAGTTGGTGACAAAGTATTGTTTGGTACTTATGCAGGTACAACAGTGAAAGTAAGTGGTGAAGAACTCTTAATCATGAAAGAGTCAGACATTTTAGCTGTGTTGGAAGGCTAATCAATCCATAACTCAATTCATTATCAGATTCAGTATTTAAAAAGATTCGGAGTTTAATATGTCAGCTAAAGACGTAAAATTTGGTGATTCAGCTCGCTCAAAAATGATTGCAGGCGTAAACGTACTTGCAGATGCGGTTAAAGTGACTTTAGGCCCTAAAGGTCGTAACGTAGTGATTGACCGTTCTTTCGGTGCTCCGCACATCACTAAAGACGGTGTAACTGTTGCTAAAGAAATTTCTTTAAAAGACAAGTTTGAAAACATGGGTGCTCAACTTGTTCGTGAAGTTTCTAGCAAAACTAATGACATCGCTGGTGACGGTACGACAACTGCAACTGTACTTGCTCAAGCAATTTTAAATGAAGGGATCAAATCTGTAACTGCAGGTATGAACCCAATGGATTTAAAACGTGGTATCGATATCGCAGTAAAAACTGTAGTTGAAAATATCCGTTCAAATGCAAAACCAGCTGACGATTTTAAAGCGATCGAGCAAGTAGGTTCTATCTCTGCTAACTCTGATACTACTGTTGGTAAACTTATCGCTCAAGCGATGGAAAAAGTAGGTAAAGAAGGCGTAATTACTGTAGAAGAAGGTTCTGGCTTTGAAGACGCGTTAGACGTTGTAGAAGGTATGCAGTTTGACCGCGGTTATATCTCTCCATACTTCGCAAACAAACAAGATACTTTAACTGCTGAACTTGAAAACCCTTTCATTCTTCTTGTTGACAAAAAAATCAGCAACATCCGTGAATTGATTTCTGTTTTAGAAGCAGTTGCAAAAACTGGTAAACCACTTCTTATCATCGCTGAAGATGTTGAAGGTGAAGCACTTGCTACACTTGTTGTAAACAACATGCGCGGTATTATCAAAGTATGTGCGGTTAAAGCTCCTGGTTTCGGTGACCGTCGTAAAGCAATGCTTCAAGACATCGCAATCTTGACTGGTGCAACTGTTATTTCTGAAGAAGTTGGTATGTCTTTAGAGCAAGCAACTCTTCAAGATTTGGGTACTGCGCACAAGATCACTGTGTCTAAAGAAAACACTGTTATTGTTGATGGTGCTGGTGACGCTGCTGGTATTGCTGAGCGTGTTCAACAGATCCGTGCTCAAATTGAAGAATCTACTTCAGAATATGACCGTGAAAAATTACAAGAACGCGTTGCTAAATTAGCAGGCGGTGTTGCTGTAATTAAAATCGGTGCAGCAACTGAAGTTGAAATGAAAGAGAAGAAAGACCGTGTAGATGATGCGCTTCATGCAACTCGTGCAGCAGTTGAAGAAGGTGTTGTTGCTGGTGGTGGTGTTGCTCTAGTACGTGCGGTTAATGCATTAGATGGCTTAAAAGGCGCTAATGAGGATCAAACAGCAGGTATCAACATTTTACGCCGTGCGATCGAAGCTCCACTTCGTCAAATCGTTGCAAACGCTGGTGATGAGCCATCTGTAGTGATCAATGCAGTTAAAGGTGGTGAAGGTAACTTTGGTTACAACGCTGCAACTGGTGAATATGGCGATATGTTAGAAATGGGTATCCTTGACCCAGCTAAAGTAACTCGTTCTGCACTTGAGCATGCAGCTTCTGTTGCTGGCTTAATGTTAACTACAGAATGTATGATTACTGACATTCCTGAAGATAAACCAGCTGTTCCAGATATGGGCGGTATGGGTGGTATGGGCGGCATGATGTAATAACGCATCAACGCTTTAACCAAAAAAATCCCTGCTTATGCAGGGATTTTTTATTTTTCACGTAATTTTAAGAAATAATTAAGTTCCATTCTTTATATTAAAAACAGGAACAGCAGCTAGAAGTTCCTCTTTTGTTACAACCATGCTTATTTACTTGTAGGCATGGTTTTTTTTAGCCTAATAAAATAATTAACCAAGTAATAGCAATGATAGAGAGTGCAACAAACTGGGCGGCGCTTCCCATATCTTTTGCATTTTTAGAAAGCTGATGTTTTTCAAGAGAGACTCGATCAACCACTGCCTCAATAGCCGAGTTGAATAGCTCAACGATCATTGCAAAAAGACATACAATAATCAGTAATACATGCTCACTACGGCTCACATCAAGAAAAAAACTAACTGGAATCAGAATAATATTTATCAAAACAATTTGGCGAAAAGCTGCCTCATTTTTATAGGCTGCTTTAAATCCTGAAATAGAGTAGCCCGTTGCATTTAATATGCGCTTAAGACCGCTTTTACCCTTATAGGGAGAATAGCTATTCATATACTTATATTTCTGACACTTTTCATGCATTATATAATTTGGGTCTTAAAAAATTATTAAATCTTTTTTAAAGATTTCGACTTTATAACTCAATAGAGAAGAAAAGATGAAAAAATTATGTGTAGCGTTGGGCCTTGCAATTGGAAGCATCCATGCAAGTTATGCTGAGCCAACAGCAACCTCGCAAGTACCAGGATATTATCACCATCAATTTGGAAACTATCGCGTAACTTCTTTGCTTGATGGTACGATTTATTTAAATCCTGATTTATTCAAAAACTTAAATCAGGCCCAGAAAACTAAAATCTTAACGAAATATGCTGCTGTTAATGAAAAAGGGATTCAAACCTCGGTAAATGCATTTTTAGTTGATGATGGAAAAAGCTTAACGCTTGTAGACAGTGGCGCAGCAAGTTGTTTTGGCCCGCAACTTGGTTCCATTGCAAAAAATATTGAATTGGCAGGTTATAAGCTTGCTGATGTAAAAACTGTCTTACTTACTCATCTACACCCAGACCATGTGTGCGGTATTGCTCAAAATGGAAAAGCCGTATTTCCAAATGCAACTGTATATGCACATGAGCGTGAAGCTAATTACTGGTTAAATCCAGCGTCTGAAAAAACAGTGCCAGCAGACAAAAAAGAAAGTTATTTGGGTACTGTTAAAAACGTAAAAACTGCTCTTGCTCCATATCAAGCGAAAAAAGCATTCAAGACATTTAAAGACGGCGATGTCATTCAAGGTTTTGAAGTGATCGATACGCGCGGTCATACACCAGGCCATCATAGCTTCCGCTTAAAAAGTAATGATCAGCAAATCATTTTTGTTGGAGACATTGTCCACTCACATTCATTGCAATTTGATGCTCCAAAAACTGGGGTAGATTTTGATGTGAATTCTGAGCAGGCAATTAATACTCGTCTCAAAATGTTTGCAGAAATTTCAAATAAGCAACAATGGGTTGCAGCACCACATTTACCATTCCCAGGCATTGGTCATGTTTATAAAGTAAATGCTGAGCAATATCAGTGGATCCCACTTTATTTTGACAATGTTGTAGGGAAATAAAAAAAACAGGGCATTTATTGCCCTGTTTTTCTTCATAACTTTATTTATTTTGCAGCTTTTTCAAAATTGATGACCGCTTCACGGCCAAGTGCTGGGTCATCTGTAAAGACACCATCAACACCCGCTTTGAAATAGGCTTCAAACTCTTTTAAAGCACCAGATGGACAGCGCTCCGCAGGTTTATCTTGACTACATTTTAAAGGCGTTGGTAAAAAGTTGTTTTCTGGACGGAAAGTATAAGGGTGTACTTTTAACCCAGCTGCATGAGCATCAGAAATAAACGAAGTCGTTTGGACTGAACCATTGTCATTAAAGTTAAGAATATAGCCTTTACTTGGTCCTACACCATTTGCATATTTAGCGACATCTTTTAAGCCTTGTGCTGTGGCTAAATCAGCATAAGTTTTAGTTTCTCCCGATTCAACGAAGTCGGCTGGTTGAGCGATTTTAGCATCATATAATTGAATGATTTGTGCGTGTTTAATAGTTTTATGAAGGTCAAGCTCATTTTTTAAATCTATTAGGTTTTGAACTTCAAACGACTGTAAATAGACAGGTGCAATATCACGTGTATATTCGTATTTGGCTAAGGTTTTAAGAAGAGTATCTTCCATTGCAAGATTACGATTTTTAAAGTAAGTCGGATGTTTAGTCTCAATATATAAACCAATAATTTTTCCTGTTTTCTTATAATTTGCTTCAGCCAGCTCAATCACTTGTTCTAGCGTCGGAACAGGGTAAAGGTCATTATAGGTGGTGTTTGCTGGGCGGAACTCTGGAATACGTTCACGTGCTTTAAGCTGCTGTAATTCACTTAAAGTGAAGTCTTCTGTAAACCAGCCTGTTAAGTCTTTACCATCAATATTTTTTGTTGTTTTACGATCTGCAAACTGGCTTAAAGTGCTTACATTGGTTGTTCCACCAATCTCATTTTCATGGCGAGTAACCAATACGCCATCTTTTGTAGAAACTAGATCAGGTTCAATGAAATCTGCACCATCATCAATGGCTTTCTGGTATGAAGCTAACGTGTGTTCTGGACGTAAAGCGCTTGCGCCACGGTGTCCTACCACTAAAATTTTAGGAAGTTGATATTCTGGTGTGGTTGGTGAGTTTTCAGTTTTATCATCGTCATTACAACCAACCAAACTAATTAAACTTAAGCATAAAAGTGCTTTTTTAAACATAATTCTACTCATATTGTTTTAGTTGAAACGTATTTAGTCTGATGCTTGAAATTGACGTGATCATGAAGAATTCATGAATTTTCAGTGACACTTGTTAAAACCTTGTTTATGGGTTTGTAGGAAATGCGAGTTCTTGCTTTGTTTTTGTTCTAATTGCATTTATTGTGTTAATTCTACTTGTCTTTTTTATATCACTCGTTGATGATCAAGAGGCCAAATTTGGTATTGCCACCTGTTAATTGACGACCTAATTCTGAGCAGCCATGCTATCTAAATTTTTTATTCAGCGCCCCATTTTTGCCAGTGTACTAGCAATTATTGTTATGGCATTTGGTATTTTCTCGGTGCTGAATTTACCCGTAGAGCGCTATCCTGATATTGCCCCTCCTAAAATTACAGTATCGGCAAGTTATAGTGGTGCAGATGCACAAACGGTTGAGCAAAGTGTTACTCAGATATTAGAACAGCAAATACAAGGTATTGATAATTTACTTTATTTCAGCTCTACCAGTGATTCATCAGGACGTAGCCGAATTACCATTAGTTTTGAGAATGGAACAAATCCAGATACAGCACAGGTCCAAGTACAAAATAGTATTAGTGGCGTCATAAGACGTTTACCCGATGAGGTACAACGCCAAGGGGTGACTGTGAGTAAGTCGCTCGGCGATACTTTTATGGTGGTAGGTTTATATGACTCAACTAGTAAATCGGGCAATATTGAGCTATCGGACTATTTGAGTACGCATGTGGTAGATGACCTGAACCGTATTGAAGGGGTGGGTGAGTCAGATGTTTTCGGTTCGCAATATGCAATGCGAATCTGGCTTAATCCAGAGAAATTAAAACAATATAATTTAATGCCAAGTGATGTAGCGAATGCAATCACTGCCCAAAATACACAAGTTGCTGCAGGTGCAATCGGTGATTTACCCGTCATTGATGGACAATATTTAAATACAAAAGTCACCGCAGGATCTCGACTAAAAACAGTCGAAGATTTTAAAAATATTGTAGTGAAAGCAAATCAAACAGCGAGCTATGTCTACTTAAAAGATATTGCTAGAGTCGAGTTGGGGGCAGAAAATTATCAGTCTTTTAACACTATTAATGGTTATCCAGCCGCTGGTTTAGGTATTTCGTTATCTTCGGGGGCGAATGCGATTCAGACCTCGAAACTCATCCATCAAACTCTAGATCAGCTTACAACTAAGCTACCTGCTGGCTATAAAATTGTTTATCCACGAGATAATACGCCATTTGTCCAAGAGTCAATTAAAGAAGTTGTAAAGACGCTTATTGAAGCGATTATTTTAGTTATTTTGGTGATGTTCTTATTCTTGCAAAGCTGGCGCGCTACACTTATTCCGAGTATTACCGTTCCAGTTGTTATTTTGGGAACTTTTGCTGTTTTATATGTGCTCGGTTTTAGTATTAACACCTTAACGCTGTTTGCATTAGTGCTCGCGATTGGTTTGCTAGTAGATGATGCGATTGTGGTGGTTGAGAATGTTGAGCGGCTCATGCATGAACAGCATTTAACACCAAAAGAAGCAGCCATTGAGTCAATGGGAGAAATTAGTAGTGCCTTAATCGGAATTACATTGGTTTTAACTGCTGTTTTTATTCCAATGTCGTTTTTAGGTGGCTCAATTGGCGTGATTTACCGTCAGTTTTCTATTACTTTAGTTGCCGCTATGGCGTTATCACTCGTCGTGGCATTAGTGTTAACGCCTGCTTTATGTGCCTTAATTTTAAAGCCTAATCCAGAGTCTAAGCGTTGGGCGGTTTGGTTTAACAAAAAAATTGATCAACTTAAAAATCAATATATCAAGATCGTCCAGACAAGCATTCGTTACAGTAAATCGGTTATCGTGATTTTTGTGGCTTTGATTGCTGTTTTTGCACTGTTCTATAACGGTTTAAAAAGTGGATTTATTCCTAAAGAAGACCAAGGCATTTTAAGCGTTCAAATTAAGCTTGTTGATAGTGCGCCAATCTCGCAAAGTCAAAAAATTGGAGAACAAGTCCGCCAATATTTCTTAACTCAAGAAGATAAGAATGTGGATCTGGTTTTAATCCGCTATGGACGAAATTATTCTGGTACAGGCCAGAACTTGGCACAGGGATTTATTGCCTTAAAACCTTGGGATGTGCGTACTGGTAAGGAAAATTCAGCTGACGCTATTCAAAAGCGTGCGATGAAATATTTTAGTCAATTTAATAATGCGCAAATTAATGTGACATTACCTGCTTCGGTCAATGGTTTGGGCCAAACTGATGGGTTGGATTTATGGATTCAGGATTTAAATGGTCAAGGTCAAGATTTTCTGGATAACACCTTCCGTCAGTTGCAAACGCAGAGTAAAAGCTATACAAGTTTTGAAAACTTTGATAAGCAATCTACTAACAGTAAAGCAAACCTCAATATCAAAATTGACCAGAAACAAGCATTGGCAAATGGATTAGAGCTCCCCGCGATTAACAACACCTTGTCGAGTGCATGGGGTGGAACGTATGTGAATGACTTTATTGACCGTGGTCGTATCAAGCGCGTTATGATCCAAGGTGATGCCGAGTTCAGATCGAAACCGGAAGATTTATATAATTGGTCTGTACGTAATAATCAAAATGAGATGGTGCCTTTTAGCTCATTTGCTAACTTCAGTTGGGGTGGTGCTCCTGAAATTGTAAAACGCTATATGGGTTATAGTGCATTACAACTTCAAGCTGATGTTGCGAGTGGTAGCAGTTCGGGTCAGGCAATGAAAGATGTTGAACAACTTGTAAATCAGCAAAAGGATGTTGGCTTGGCATGGACAGGTTTATCTTTTGAAGAGCAGAAGTCGACAAATCAGGCTGTCTGGTTATATTTAATCTCGGCAGGCTTTATCTTCTTATGTTTAGCTGCACTCTATGAAAGTCTAAGCATTCCCGCTGCGGTAATGACCTCTATTCCGCTTGGTGTGGGAGGAAGTGTCATTTTCTCTTATATTTTTGGTCTACCAAATGATGTGTATTTCCAAATTGCGCTATTAACTACAATTGGATTGTCTTGTAAAAATGCAATTTTAATTGTTGAGTTTGCTGCCTTGGCGCAAGAAAAAGGTAAGAGTGCAATTGAAGCAGCTTTAGAAGGCGCGAGCTTACGTTTAAGACCGATTTTAATGACATCTTTGGCTTTTGGTGCAGGTGTGATTCCTCTTGTCTTTGCGCAAGGTGCAGGAGCTGTAAGTCGTCAAGAAATCGGTATTAGTATTTTAGGTGGCGTTATGTTTGGTACAG
This sequence comes from Acinetobacter geminorum, assembly GCF_013009345.1. Lineage (GTDB taxonomy): Bacteria > Pseudomonadota > Gammaproteobacteria > Pseudomonadales > Moraxellaceae > Acinetobacter > Acinetobacter geminorum. Next base: position 44,129 of record NZ_JABELE010000013.1, read on the forward strand.
TACTGGTTCTTTTCTTTATTCCAGTCATGTACGTGTTACTGCGTTCGCTGTTTAGATCGAAAGCTACTAGTTAAAAGTAAACAATTTAAAAAAAGGCATCAAATCAAGTATATTAAGATTAACTTTCTCTTTATATATTTGATTTAAATGCCCCAAGAAAAAATATTAACAGAGCAACAGGTCATCGCACTAGAACGAGATCTGGCCAAGTTTGCCACCATGATGGATAGTGCGGTTCGCATTCCTTTTACAAAGCAAGGTATTGGTGCAGATGCTGCGCTGAGTACGATTCCGATTGCAGGTGATGTCGCTGGTTTCGCATTGACCTGTTATGCCATCTATAAAGCCAAACAAATTGGTGTGCCTCAGCATAAGTTGACTCCAGTCATCAAACTGGCCGTTGTAGATGCAGTAGTCGGATTTGTTCCTGTGGCTGGGACTATTTTTGATATTTTTATAAGACCAAGTCGAAAAGCATTAGATGTAGTTCACACGCATATACGCGAAGAATATGCGATTCAGAGCGATATCCATGTTGTTCATCCCTATTTGCATGAAAAGCTTGAAAAGAAGCAACAGCATTCAGCTTTTTGGCGCAATCCTGTTGTCAGTTGGTTATGGTTGCATATTCCTGATTTAGTAGGTGCACTTGTACTGCTTTTAATTGGCTTGGCTGTTTGGTGGGGCGCAAGTTATCTCTGGGGTCTCTATCAAACAATGTAATAAAAAATAAAGCCTCCATTTGGAGGCTTTATTTTTACATTAAACGTTTTATGGGCAATCTAATTGATGTAAAGCTGCCACACGTTGTTCAATTGTTGGGTGGGTTTGGAACAAAGCAGCTAAACTAAAGCCTTGTTCTTTACCTTCCGCAATTGCGAAGGCTTTCATTTCTTTTGGCATTTGATCTGGCATTTCAGTCTCAGCTTGTAGACGTAATAATGCAGAAATCATTGCTTGTTTACCTGCTAAACGTGCACCTGCTTCATCAGCACGGTATTCACGATAACGAGAGAACCACATCACAATGGCAGATGCGAGAATACCAAAGACGATATCCAATACCATGGTAATAATGAAGTAACCCATACCTGGGGCTTCATCGTCTTGACGACCAAAAACATTACGGTCAATAAAGTCACCAACGACACGAGCAAAGAACATAACAAAGGCGTTCACAACACCTTGGATGAGCGCTAGGGTAACCATGTCACCATTCGCAACGTGACCAATCTCGTGTGCAAGCACAGCACGTAGCTCATCTTTGTTCATACGCTCAAGTAAGCCGGTGGAAACGGCAACTAAGGCATCATTTTTGTTCCAGCCTGTTGCAAAGGCATTGGATTGATATGATGGAAAAATACCAACCTCTGGCATGTTGATACCAGCACGTTGAGAAAGTTCAGCGACTGTTTGCAATAACCAGCTTTCAGCTTGGTTACGAGGAGCATTCGGGTCGATCAGTTCTGTACCGGTCGTTTTCTTAGCCATCCATTTTGACATGAATAACGAGATTAAAGATCCCACCATACCAAACACAAAACAGATCACTAAAAGGTTGCCTAGATTCAAGCCACCCGCGCCATGGTAACTACCGACACCGAAGAGTGACAAAATAATGCCAGCTACAACCAGTACCGCGAGGTTGGTAAGCAAAAACAAACCAATCCGCATCATTGAGAAAATCCTCTTATAAATAAAATGTTATCTGATTTATAAACTCTAAATCATGCAGCTAATATGCGGGGCTTGGGCAAAAAATTCAAGAAAAAAATAAGGAATTGATACATTCTTTCACGTAGCAGAATGTGCCTAAATTTAAAGAATTATTGGCTAAAATCGTCAAAATGGTAAAGATTAGGTAATAGATCATTACAATTTAAAACACAGAGAATCGTTGGAATAGAACTGTGAGTAACAGTTCTTCTTCATTATTTATTCAATTCGTATATGGGCAATTGCAGTGGCATTGTTTGTAACATAAGTGCCTGTCGGTGCATCTGTATAGGTGCCGTCAGGTAAAGTCACAATTTGACGAGAAGATGAATATTTAGGTGCTGGTGCTGAGATTTGTGCTGTTGTATTTTCTGCAAAATTAGAAGAATGGGAAACAGTTTGTGCTGAAGCATTCGTAAAAGATGAAAAGCCTGTTCCAGATGCATATAAGTTTTGATATCGGCTTGTCACACGGCGTACATAATCTTGTGTTTCACGGAAAGGGGGAATACCACCATATTTATCAACGTTACCTTCACCTGCATTGTAAGCCGCAAGTGCCATTTGTGTGTTTCCATTAAAACGCTTGAGCAACCAGCTTAAATATTTAGCACCAGCAAAAATATTTTGTTGCGGGTCATACGCGTTAGAGACATTAAAACGACGAGCAGTCGCAGGCATCAGCTGCATTAAACCTTGAGCACCTACTGGTGAACGGGCTTTTACATTAAAGCCTGACTCGGTGTGCATAACGGCTTTGATTAACCCTTCCGAGACACCATGTTGTTGTGCAGCTTGTTTAATGATGTGGTCAAAAGCATTTTTATTCTTATTATAGCTTGGCAGAACAGAAGCTTCTGATGCTCCCCAGTTTGTATAACTGTGAATATTGCTATCCGGATAATAGGTTACTTTTACTTTTTTTAGAGATTGGTCATAGCTTTTTCGGTTGGTGAGCAATGTACTACCGTTTTTATCTTGGTAAATATACATTTGACCTGCTGAACTCGAAGTTATGCCGACCGTAAAAGTGGTCATCCCCAGCAAACAAGAAATAAGAAATTGAACCGAATTTTTCATTTTATGTTATTCACAATTTTAAGGTATTTAAAACTTGCCAAAGAGTTTATCAAAAAATATTACTTAAAGAAGTTTTGTGTAATTTTTTTTATTTCGACTCTTTCAAAAAATCAAGCTGATTTGTTCGAATGCTCATCAAAAAAAATTAAATTTTTTTTTTAAAATGATTCTATTGACATGATTAACTCATTGATAAATAATAGTAAAAAACATTGGTTAAAAAATGATCAATTTAAATAGAACCCTTAACAGAAGGTCAAAACAGTTTGTCAAGCACGAAGAAATCCACAATTTTATCCACAGGTTTTGTGGAAAACTGTGGAAAAGTCCAAAAAGTAAGCATTTTGCACAAAATTTGAACGCTATAGTCAAAATTAGAGCGTGTCTTTTGCATCATGCACGAGCAATGTGACGACTTCAAGAATTGAAACTATTCTTTTGATGCGATTCTCTTCTGAATCATATAAAATTGCGCGGTATTTTTATTTATGGGTATATCTCGTCTATGTACGCGCCAGTTGAGTCCAATCAGGGATTTAATTTTAAGCCTGAACTTCCAACAAGCTCGGCCTATTACCGTTTGCTCAAGAAGCTTCGCCGTCAAGTTGGGCATGCTATTCGTGACTTCAATATGATTGAAGATGGCGATAAGGTCATGGTGTGTGTGTCTGGTGGTAAAGACAGTTATACCTTGCTCGATATCTTGTTGCAGTTTAAGCGTATTGCGCCGATCAATTTTGATGTGGTTGCGGTTAACCTTGACCAAAAACAACCTGGCTTCCCTGAAGATGTTTTGCCTCGTTATATGGAAGAAAACAACATTCCATATTACATTTTAGAAAAAGACACCTATACCATTACTAAACGTCTAACACCGGAAGGTAAAACTTACTGTGCAGTGTGTTCACGTTTACGCCGTGGTTCTTTATATGGCTTTGCACAAGAGATTGGTGCGACTAAAGTTGCCTTAGGTCATCACCGTGATGACATCATTGCAACATTCTTCTTAAATTTGTTCCATGGCGGTAGCTTAAAGGCGATGCCTCCAAAGCTTTTATCGTCAGATAAAAAGAACATTTTGATTCGTCCTTTGGCATATGTTGAAGAAAAAGACATTATCAAATATGCCGAGATACGTCAGTTCCCAATCATTCCATGTAACCTTTGTGGTTCGCAGGAAAACCTACAGCGTGCCATGCTTAACGAAATGCTACGTGAATGGGATAAACAATATCCAAAACGCTTACACAGCATTTTCGGGGCGTTACAAAACGTATCTCCGTCTCAGTTAGCGGACCGTGAACTGTTTGATTTCGAAGCGCTAGATTCTCAGCGCGAGTTGGATTTTAAAGATCCAGAAGAGCTTAAGAATCGCTTAGATGTTGTGAACTTAAGTTTTGCTGCTGAGTAAAACTTCTTGATAAGTCAATTAAAGGCACTTTATAAACAAGTGCCTTTAATGTATCAAAATACTAAAAAATGAATGTTCCGTACAAAAAGTCATAGCCCTAAATTTAAATTACATGCTATAACAACGCTCAAGCAGAATTGCTTCACATGATGTTGTCTGGATAGGCAACTAGAGAAATTGAACAAATAAATTTGAGGAAGAATCATGCCTGCATTTTTAACTGAAGATTGGTTTGCTACTGTCGAAAAATTAACTGCTGAAGCAGGGGATCTTAATTTGCCACCTGCTCTTGCGAATTTGGCAATTAATTTAGTAGTTACAGATGCGTCTGGAAATACCGAATTAGCTTTAGATGGGGGTAAAATCAAAAAAGGTTTGTCTTCAAATGCCAAAACAACTTTAAATATGGATGCTGAAACTTTACGTAAAGTATTCTTAGAGTTTGATATGGCTGCTGCTATGCAGGCATTCATGACTGGTAAAATTAAAGTTCAAGGCGATATGTCTCAATTGATGGCTTTACAAACAGCTAAGCCAAGCCAAGAACAAAAAGATTTGTTCAAGAAAGTATTAGAGCAAACAGCTTAAATTTCAAAGAATTCATATAAAAAGCTTACCCATAGAGGTAAGCTTTTTATTTATACAAACAATGAATTTATCAACTTTTAAACAATAAAATTAGATATTGATTCGTGTTTGCGCCGTTTTGATATGTTCAAGATAAGCACGGATACGAGTGACATATTGAACTGCTTGCTTATATCGACCATTTCGCGTTTTATTGCTTTGCAAATAGTTATAGAGGTTGACCCATTTGTTCGGATCTTTCCCTTGAGATTTCAAGCGCTTCTGAATCTGACCGACCGCGCCCGGTCCCATGTTATAGGCCACAAGCGCATACCAGTTCCGATCAGGGAACGGAATATTATCAAATTCAGTTAGCATCAAATCGTAATACTTCGCGCCACCTTGAATACTTTGAGCTGGATCACTACGATTGCTTACACCCATTGCTCGAGCAGTGCTATTGGTGAGCATCATTAAGCCGCGAACACCTGTGGGAGAAACAGATTCTGGCTTTAAGTAAGACTCTTGATAACCAATGGCTGCAAGTAAATGCCAATCTAGATCATACTTCGCGGCACTTTGCTTAAAGCTCGCTTTGTAGATCGGTAAACGTGTACTTAAGTCACGTTGAATGGTTGACCATGCTTCTGGTTTCACCACATTGCGGTTATAAAAAGAGGCAAGCTGTTGTGTCACACCATTTTGCTTACTTTGGCATACAAAGCCACTGGCGGTCTGGGTGAGTGGGTCATCAGCCTGTTTAAATACCCAACTTAACTCAGGATTTAAGCCATTTTTTTGCAAATTAGCTGTGTCACCACAAGTTGCAGAAAAAGACATCAAACCTTTGTTTTCGATTGTGCTTAAACCAGCTGTAGTCATCGCAAAGTTTGCTTTACCTTGCTGAACCCATCTAAGTGCAGTGGTATTGTCTGCCACGATTTTAAAGTCCAGCTTTACATTTAGGTTTTGCGCATAATTACGTGCTAAGTCGTAACCAAAACCATGTAGAAACTGATCTTCTTTGAAAACGGTTGTCGGGCTTTCTACCGCAACAACAGTTAAAGTGTTTGTATTAACTACAGTATTGTACTGTAGGGTTTTCCCTGCATTAAGACTATGAAATGGAAAAAGCATAGTACTGAGTGCAAGTGCTTTTAACGGGAGAGAAGAAAATAAAGAGTTAAGGCAAAGCCTCGACCCAGAACTTGAATTACTGTGCATGTTGTCTCCGCTACAGATAATTTATGCCCTAAAAGTCAGACAAAAAGCTGCCATAACTTCTAAAAGTTGATAAATTCAATAAGGGGTGGGCAGTCATGACGTCATTCAAAATGACATGAAATGAAAAAAACAAACTGTGTAGAAAATCTACATAGTTTTCGAATGGGTTAAAAAACGCTCAACATTTAAACTGCGCGCATCATAATATTGAAAAAAAGTAATGTCAAATTTTGTACAGTTAAAACTTCGATATATCATCATAACCACATGAATTTCTTAAGGAAGAAAATTTATACACTTCTGATGTGAGAAAATAGGGTATAAAATGCTACATCTTGTAAGCGATATGTTGTTGAACAGTGGTTTTTTATCATGAAATCTAACTTAATCACTCGGTCAGGGCATGACAAATTAGTTGCTGAATTAAAACAACTTTGGCATGAAGAACGACCGGAAATCACCAAAAAAGTAAATTGGGCTGCAAGCTTAGGTGACCGCAGTGAAAACGCGGATTATCAAAAATAACCCTATTTTTTATACTATTTGTATTTTTTTTATATAATAACAACAAATTACAAATAGTATATATACAACTATGATGTACTATTCTAATTTTAGTAACAACAAAAGTGTAACAATTAGAAATAGTCTTAAAAGTTATATAAATACGACTTAAATAGTGAGTATTATATGGATGCACCTGTAAATGAAATTGCAAAAAATGTAGTTGATAGCATAGAAGATATAATTCGTGAAGAATACAGTTTTTTATTTAAAAATAATGAGTTGAAATTAACATATCTCGAAAAAATGTATTTGTATCTTATTGCTCTTAAATGCCTGGTAAATGAATATGGAAGATTAAATAGAGAAATTTGGCAAGATATGTTCATCACCGAGAGAGCAGATAAAAATTTTTTAATTAAATCACTATATATTAAAAGAGTAATTTTCAATACGAAAAAAAGTGATGAAATTATAAAAATTATTAATAAAAATAGCATGTTTTTTTTCAAAAAATCTCATTTGATAGATTTGGAATTGAAAAATAAATATCAAAAATATAAATACCTTTTTTTGGAAGAAAATACTTTTTTAAATTTTGATCTTAATTATGAAAGTTTTAATGAAATGTTGGAGGACTTGAGAAATCAATTCGATTACTATGAGCTAGATTATTTAGATATTAAAGAAATCAGAGAGTTTATTATTGAGCAGAAAATCATAGATGCGTATGAATTGATTTCAAATATACAAAAATATAGACCTATCCCAATTGAAAAATCTATAGAATTAGATTGTGTGCTTGTTGAATTAGTTGAAAAGTATAACCTCTTGGTTGTGAATAGTTTATTAAATTATCAAGCGGATAAAGTTGCTTCTAGTTTGTATAGTTTAGAACATAGTGAACGTAAGGACCGAGATCATTATTTTGTAAATAAAATGTTTATTGCAAGGATCACATCCTATTTGGAATATTGTAAATTAAATAATAAAACTCCGTCTCATATACGCGGTATTGGGCCAAACTGGAGTTATACCTCCTTAGAATACTTTGTTAGCAAAAGTATAATAAATGAGGGACTTTCTTGGACTACTTTTAGTGGTGATGAATTAATTCATAAGTGGTTGAATAGTGAAAAGGTGACAATTAAGCCAGAATTTTAACCTTTGAAAATAATAAATTTATTTGGCTATTTGCATTATATGGTTGAAATTAGTTCTTCATCTAAATATTCATCACCGCCATACAATTCAACCAAGGTTGGAATATAAGCACCATATTCCAATTTAGTTTTCTCTTGCTTGGTTGGAAATGCAGTTAAACCCTCATAACCTTCGGTTGATTTTAATGAAGATGATGGAGTCTTTAAAGTTGTAATAGATCGAGCCACTTTGTTATATAACATTTTTGCTCGAAGCACCTCAAAGGTATATCCTCGTCCCATTCGATTTGCGACCCTTGTAATACCATTATGCCCCTCAGTATAAGCATTGGTAATTCTTATTGGCGCATCCCAATAGGTAAATATATCCTCAAAGTTATTATTCACAGTTTTAGCAACATCACGAAAAGACTTTAAATACTTGGGAATACAGCTTTCCCATTCATGAAACCTTTGTATAGCATCGTCTTTGGTTGTTGCTTCATAAATATTATAAAATTGCTCTTTGAGGTCATAAGCTTCCTTAAATTCAGGATGCCATTTTTCTAAATTTCCTAAAATTCTTTGTTGATCTTCGGTCAATGAATTTGGTCGTCTAAGCAGTATCCACCGTAAATGTTTTTTCATATTCAATCGGGCATCACGGTCCAAACTACTTTGTAAAGCTTTACGTTCAGTGTCTAAAGCTTCACTTGCCATTCTCACCACATGAAATTTATCGATGACCAACTTGGCATTGGGTAAATGCAGACGAAATGACTTTTTGAAGGGTCGCCACATATCACTGCAAATCCATTCTACTTTGTCTGCATAAGGCAGTTTGGCGAAGTATGGTATCAGGGTATCTTGAGTCCTTTCAGGCAGCATGTCATACAAGCTGTTCATCGCAAGGTTGGTGATGACACAACGATATGTTCCCATCAATTTAAGTTCATCAATACCCATAATCGTTGGAGTTTCAAACTTAATATCTCGTTCTAATTCCTCCACGAAATCAAGCGTAATGTTTTTAATGGTGTTCACGACTACACCCGTATCTTCGGCAAGCTGCGTAAAGGTTCGATCTAAGCAATGCTTACGTACTTGCTGAATCAGCCGATGGGTCGCTCTACGTTTTTCATCCAAGAAGCTGAGTTGAGGGGTAATCATGCTTTTGCATTCAGAACAGCGATAGCGTGTTCGTATCACCTCAATTTTTACAGGTTGCATCTGCAAGGGGGTATCAGCAAAATGATTGATACGCTGACCATGCTTATATAAGCGTCCACCGCATTCAGGGCATGTTTCCAAATGCTCACCGCTTGGCTGTACAGTAATCATAATACAGCCATCTTCATTACGGTAATCTATCGGCTGTACACCTTCCAGTTGCAGAATATCAATCATTCCAATACTCCATTATGTTAGACGATGCACATCAATGGTTTCACCATCTTTTAGCAGCTTATACAGCACCTTGATCACATTCTGCATCGCTTGTGCATCGGTCTTGAGCAACAATGCTGATAAGTCTTGATGTGAGGTCAGTGCTTGAATAATTGCGCCTTTCGTTGCCGATGGCAAATTACCTTGCAAGGCTGTGGATTCAGGATTATTTTCAATCTGAGCCATAACTACATCGTTATTTCGTAGAATGGTTACTAAATGATTGATGTACACCACCTGTTCTTCACGGGTAGAAATATCCCCAAAGGTCTGTGCAATCAGCTCGATCACTTCTTTGAGATAAGTCATTTTGTTTGGCTGCAAGTCACCGTTTGCTGTGCCTTGGATAGGTGCTAATGGTTGAGGTCCATCCGCTTCGGGTTCATCTGTACTACCATCGCCATCGGTTTTGAGTTTCTTTTTAAAGATGCCAAAGCCAGTCAGTACCAAGCCTGAAATATCAATTTCTTTAGCAGACATACCATTTAATCGTTTGGATAAGAGCTTGGTAAATGCCGAAAAGTTTTCAAGTTCAGGGTCGCCAAAGTCAATAAGCTGTGCTACATAGGAATAAATACGGCTAAACTTATCCAAATTGCCTTTAAAGCGCATCAAGGTTTGTAATTCTACGTCCAATTGCTTGCGCTCAAATTCGGCTTTTTCCGCGCCTTCATCATTACCATCTGCTTTAGCCTGATCGAACGCTATTTCTTGTAGCTCAATCGCCTGTTTGAGCATTTTCAGTTTTTGGTTAAATAGTCGAGCGACACGATCAGTTGCTTTAAACAGGTCGGGATGCGTGGTTTCTTTGAAATCATGATTGCTAATATCGCGAATAGTTTTAAAACGAGCTGCTTTAAACTCCACCAAATCATCTTCGGTAATCAGATCAAGTTCTTCAATATTATCTTTGATGGTATAAACCACATTCGGGTCTTGTACATCCACCATTTTTGCCCCGTTGTCGTACTTTTTGAAGCACTTTAAAATCCATTCAGGGTCATTTACAAAGTCAACTACAAAGGTTTGATCTTTGCCTGTGGTGGTACGGTTTAAGCGTGACAAGGTTTGTACCACCTCAACTTCATTGGCAATGACTTTATCAATGTACATGGCGCAGAGTTTGGGTTGGTCAAAGCCTGTTTGGAATTTATTCGCCACTACCATTAAGCGATATTCAGGGCGGTCAAATGTGATGCGTAAATCAGAATTAGGTGCATCGGCATTCATATTGGCTTCGGTAAATTCAGCATCTTCACCAACTTGAAATAGCGCCCCATTTTCGCTATCACCATCTGCTTCATGGCTAATCTGTTTGCCCGTGAGCTTACCCGAAAATGCCACCAAGACACGGTAGGCACTGTATTCAGGGTTATCTTCAATATATTTTTCCAAGGCAATTTTATATCGTGCTGCCGCAGGGCGTGAACTGGTCACGATCATGGCTTTGGCTTGACCATTAAGCAAATTGGCAACATTGTGGTGAAAGTGTTGAATAATAAACTGCACCTTTTGCGTGACATTGGTCGCGTGTAAAGCCATCCAACGGGCTAAGGCTTTCTTGGCTGCTTTAGAATTGACCCGTTTATCATCATCAACAGCTTCACCGCCGAGTTTAAAAGCTGTTTTATAAGGCACGTAGCCTTGCAGTACATCTAAAATAAAGCCTTCTTCAATGGCTTGACGTTGCGGATATAGATGGAAGGATTCAGGCAAGTTATCATCACTGGCAGGCTCACCATTTTTAGTGCGCCCAAACAACATTTTAGTCGAGTGTTTTGGAGTTGCAGTAAAGGCAAAGTGACTGATGTTTTTGGACTGTACACGGGCTTTTTGAATCTGCTCAAGCAATTCCTCAACAGTCAGGTTAGCCATTGCTTCACCCGACTGCAATGCCAATGTCGCTTGCAGTTTAGATGCTGTTGAGCCTGTTTGCGAGGTATGTGCTTCATCAATCACAATACCGTAGTTACGGTCGCTTAAACTGGTATTGGTCAGAATCGCTTCCATCACATGCGGGAAAGTCTGAATGGTCACAATAATGATCTGTTTATTGGACAACAGTGCATCTTCAAGCTGTTTGCTTTTCGATTTGCCTGCATGTTCTTTGTCATCACGATTAATTGCAGCAATTAAGCCTTTCTGATGGTCTAATTGTTGAATCGCTTCCTGTAACTGGTCATCCAGTACCGTTCGGTCAGTGACGACAATGACGGAGTTATAAAACGGTGTACCGTCATTGTGACGCAAACGTACCAGTGAATGACACACCCAAGAAATCGTAGAGGTTTTACCTGACCCTGCGCTATGTTCACATAGATAATTCAGTCCTACGCCTTTTTCTTGCACATCGGCAATGATTTTATTCACCGCATCAAACTGATGATAACGCGGGAAGATCAAGCGTTCCTGTACCGTCCAATTACCATATAGATCGACTTTGTTTTTCTTTTCTACATAGACAAAATTATGGAAAATTTTCAGCCAATTATCACGTTGGCAGACATAATCCCAAAAGTAAGCTACTGGATAATCTTCACCTTTAGCCACATCCGCAGGAGGATTGCCTGCATGTCCCTGATTACCTTTATTAAATGGCAAGAAATAAGTGCTTTCACCATCTAAAGCGGTGGTCATGGCAATTTCAGATTCAGACAAGGCAAAATGCACAATTGCACCACGCTTGGGTGTCAGCAATGGCTCTTTACGTCTTGTTTTAGGGTCTATCGGCTTACGGTCATTTTTATACTGCTCAATGGCATCTTCTAAAGACTGGTTAAACTCGGTTTTTATTTCTACCGTTGCCATTGGCAAGCCATTAATAAAGAATACAAGGTCTAAAATGCCTGCATCTTTGGATGGATGATATTTGAGTTGTGGGACAACACGTAGAATATTGGCGTTATAGCGGTCAATGACGGCTTGATTGCGTCCATCTTCGGGTGCGCTTTCACTGAGGTCGATTGTGCCTGCGCCCGCCATGCTAAAGCCATTACGAAAGATATGGATTGTGCCTTTTTTATTCAGTTCATCATCCAAGCGGTCGATGATGCGTTTTTCGGTATTATTGCCATTCAAGGCTTGCAGTTTTTCCCACTTTTCAGGCTGTGTGGCTTGAATCCATGTGATTAAATCTTCGGGATAGAGTGCATATTCGGTATGATAATTTTTACTTTGCCCAACCACCCAACCTTGCGCTTGCAGATTTTGCACAATATAGGCTTCTAAGTGACTTTCATAATGGGCTTTGTCTGCCAAGATATTCATGCGATTCCCCTAATTTTTAATTCTGTTGTAATGCGTGTTGCCAAAACGGGTCTTGATGCCATAACTCAGGCATTCCCATGTTGGCTTTGGATAGTGATGGATACTGCTCGATTAAGTCTTTGAGTCGTTTTGCCCATGTTGAATTTGGGCTGATCTTATAAAGTAAGGTTTGTATTGCCACTAAAAGCATATAGGTACGCTTCTCATAGCGAATCGCGGTATTACTTAATATGATTGGTTGTTGAAGCCATTGAATTGCATTTGAAGTTGGAATCTTGATGCTGCGACCATGTTCTTTATTCCATAGTCTGCTATGGTGGGCGCATAAGTTTCGCACGTCATTCAGGCTTTTCAGCCATGATTCCAAGACTTCAGCATGTAGCCCTAGATTCTGAGCGATCTGTTTTTTGGCTTGATTGGATTTTAGCCCGACATAGAGATGGCTGAGTTCGCCCCAAGTCAGCATTTCGATCATCATCCACGAAGGCGGTAATTTCGGGCTGTCATATTTAGATAAATAGTGGCGTAAGAAGTTTTCTTTACGCACTTTGTCTTTCAAAGCATCTTTATCAGCTTGCGATACAGATTTACGTTGATCAATGGCTTTTTCATCACGCTCTAAGCGGCTTTTTTCATCCAGTAATTGTCGTTCAATACTGGCAAGCAAACGCATGTGGGCATAGTTATGGCTAAAACGCTGTTCATCGGTGTACCAAAAGGCATTGCCTGATTGATGGCATAACACATTACAAATCTGCGCCCTTATTGCCACTTCAATACGTTCAATGGCATCCATGACCAAGAGCCTTAACTCCCGATCAAAGATATACAGATTGAGTACATCATCAAATGTGGTATTGGCTTTAAATTGATGTAATACCGTTGAATTAGCTGTGATCGCTTTTTGAAATGGAATGGTATAAGCAGATAGGCGATAGTAGCCAATAAAGCTTAAATAGCGGTCTGCCCGTGCAAGGTTAGGAATGATCAAGCCACGATCTTGCCAAGTTTGAAGGTGCTCTTGATTACTTTTTGCCTGTTTAGTAAATTGAACCATCATCATTTCTCAGGCAAAAAAAACCTGCCGATTTGTGCGTGAACAAGCGAACTTGAACCTAGGCATGGCAGGTATGTTGGTGAGAATAATGACAAATGTCGCTATTGAAGTAAAGCGAAATTTACACTTTGCTAAAGAAATCATGCGCCAAACTCCCTTACGTCAATTTTGCCTGTAACTGCATGAGAGATAATCGAAGCTCGGTATTCTTTGAGTTTGTCGATAAGTTGATTTTGCTTTTCAATAAGAGTATCTATTTTAGAGTTTTCTATCTCTAGGTGATTAACAATCCCTTGTTGTTCGACTAATGGTGGAAGAACTACATCAACAATTCCTATTAGATCAGAGCTAATATTAGGAAAATTATCAGTTAGACCCACTCCTAGCATACGAATATTAGTTTGAAATCCATGACTAGAAACTAGGTAAAACACAAATTGCTTTATTGCGTAAGATGTTATATCAAGTCTACCTACACGTTGATTAATTAGAGCAAAACTTAACTCTTTAGGTAAAAGACCAACTTTCCCTAAACTTGCACCCGTCATGCAAAATATCAAATCCCCTGTATAAGCAGAGAATTGATTAAAAACTTTTTTAGTACAGCTATTAACATAGACAATTTTATCAGTTGAAATAGATTTATCTTGAATATTTGAAATTCGAATTACTGGATAATTACCTTCTTCAAAAAAATCATCACTTGAAAATGCAAATCCACCTTTACACCAAAATAATCTTTTGGATTTCACCACTTCCCAATGCTTAGGCACTTCCCCCAACCATTCCACACCACTGTCTTTCATCGGTGTATTAGGGTTTAAACCTTTGGTCACGGCATGAGAAATAATCGACTTACGCTGTTCTTCCAAAAGCTCAATTAACTTTTCTTGCTTGGCAATAAGGGTGTCAATTCGGGCAGTTTCGGTGTCGAGAAATGAAACAATGCGTTTTTGTTCATCTTTATTTGGTAAAACAACAGGCATTTTATTTAATTCGTCCATCTTTAAAGATTGACGCATACCTTCGCCCATCGAATAAAATACTTTCTGTAAGTCGTAAGCACGAAACAAATAATTATAAAAATCTGCATTCTGTTTGGTTTTGACGGCAATATATGCAGACGTAATAATTCCGTGATACTTTGAGATAGCACTTCTTAAACTACGTTTATCATTTTGCAAATCCGTAAAGCGGAAAACAATATTATTTGGTTCAATAATTTGATAAGTTTCAAAGGATTCAGGCAATAAACCTTTATTGTCATCAATATTCTTTTCTTTAATATTTCCATAACTTAAAGACAAAACATTAGTTTCTTTTAAGCCAATATTTTTCTTTTTGTTTTCATCAAAAAGATAACCAAACCTTTTTAAATTCCAATGTTCAGGTACATCACCTAACCATTCCACACCACTTTTTTTATAACTTGGGTATTGTTTAAATTCCATTTTTAAACCTCCCCAAGCAATTTTGCGACTTCGGCAGACAACTCTTTGATCTCCGCCATAATTTCATTTGGGTGGCGTGGCTGCTCGAATACATAGAAATAACGGTTAAAGTTAATTTCATAACCCACTACACCTACTTGACCATCTTTGGCATCGGTATAACTGGTATCAATTACCGCATCAGGCGCATGAGGAAGTACCTCTTTTGCCATATAGTCCTCAATATTTTGATTTAAAGGAATATTTTCATAGTCGGTGAGGTCACTGTCGATTTGTACTTCACCATTAATTTCAACGGCTTCGGCATCAGGATTTTGCACACCAAACGCAGCGATCAAAGCATTCTTTAAGCCCTTACTGACTTTGCTGAGTGGTAGATTTTTCAGGAATGTATTCTCAAACCAAGCATAGTCTTTGCTGTCACCAAACTGCTGCTCAATATAAGCTGATACCGCATTTTGGTCGCTGTCTGATAACTTGCCAAACTCTTTCGATGCTTTAAACGATTCCAGTTTTTCCGCATCAAATTGAAGATCAATCCGTAGAGGGCGCAAGACTTTGACTCTGCGATAGCCAAAGTCAGTATAGTCAAAGATTTTACTAACCAAACTTTCTTCAAAATCTGCATAAATACGGCTAATTTCATCAATCGAATTTTGGTCAATAAACTTGCGCTTGTTGCCCTCATTCTTGCGCATAGATGAACCCATGCCTGTAGCATCAATGAGCTGTACTTTGCCTTTGCGCTGTTCAGGTTTACGGTTTGAGATTAACCAAATATATGTACCAATACCTGTACGGAAGAAAATATCAGTCGGCAATGCCACAATTGCTTCGAGATAATCATTTTCTAAAATGAATCGTCTAATTTCCGACTCGCCTGAGCCTGCACCACCGTTAAACAATGGTGAACCTGATAGCACAATCGCACCACGACCACCACCATTTTCAGGCAGTTCTAGTTTGGAAATTAGATTTTGTAAAAAAAGCATTGAGCCATCACTGGCTTTAGGCAAGCCCGCACCAAAACGACCACTTAAACCCTTTTCTTTATGCTCTAACTGTACGGCTTTGGCATCGTTTGCCCAAGACAGTCCAAAAGGCGGATTGGAACATTGGTAATGAAAACGCTGATCTAAAAAATGATCTTTGCTTAATGTACTGCCTAATTTGATATTTTTGGAAAGATCACGACTTGGGTCAGATTCTAATTTTTTGAGTAACATTGCACCCAATGCGACAGCATGAGTTTCTTCTATCAGCTCTTGACCATAAGGCACAAGTACAGGAGCAACACTATATCGGTCTTTATAGCCTTCTACATAGTTCATCATGTCGGTTAAAAAACCCGAAGTACCACAGGTTTGATCGTAGATGGTACGAATTAAACCGTTCTTTTGTTCAAACAGCTCATTATCAGGCTCAAGCAATAAAGTTGCTGCTAAATGCACAATATCACGCGGAGTCATGAAGTCCTCAGACCCCGTACCGACTTCTGCACCAAACTTCGCAATTAAATGTTCATAGACATTACTCATGGTGCGGTCAGGCACAACATTCGGATGTAAGTCGATGGCAGCGAAATTATTGCAAATACGCAGTAATAGATTAGCTTTGGCTAATTTATTAATTGTTGTATTGAAATCAAATTGTTCAAAGATGACACGTACATTTTCAGAGAAATTGGCGATGTAATCTTCAAGATTAGCTTTGGTTTTTGTACCACCTAAATTAGAAAGATTATAGGTGGATTTGTTATAAAACGGATTTGTACTGACATTGGTTAGAATGTCATCAATGGCTAAACCTTGATCTTTAAATTGCGTATAAGTGTTGAGAACCGCTTCTTTCGTTGGCTCAAGTACACATTCCAAACGTCTTAAAATCGTAAAAGGTAGAATCACCTTGGCGAAATCTATATGCTGAAAGCCACCTCCACGAAGGTCATTGGCATTACTCCAAATAAAACTAGCGAGAGTAGATTCGGTATTGTTTGGTGTAGAAGCCATTTTATTTTCAACCTTATTTTGCAATAGTTAAATATTATGCAATTAATGCAAATTTTTCAACCTTGAAATGCAATATTTAAAAATTTCAAATCTGACTAATTTTCTATTTCAGAATAAAGACTTAATGTTAAAATTTATCACAGGATAATCATTAGGCTTGGTGTGAGATGCCAAATAAGCAAGAAAAAATGACAGCATTTGGACAGTTTCGTATCTTAAAAATTGGAACAAAGTATATTCAAGCTGAACTGATCGGTAGTGTAAAAAATTATCAAGCCCAACTTGTCAAAAATGCCGTGCTATCAGATATAGAAATAGGTGCAACCATTTTTCTGCGAGTAAATGATCAATCTATCCAAAACAGATACGGCACTAAAGTTCAGTTTGTACCAATTGAGCTTTTAACTGACCAAGCTGAAATAGAGAAATACATTTTGGCTGACAGGAAGCGAGTAGCAGAAATTTACATTCAAGCAGCACAAGAAAATTTGGATAAAGGTTGGTATAGTGGTGATGCCATAGATAAGGCACTATTTTTTAGCGCAAGTCATCCAACTTATAAACCAATCAATATTGAGCTACGCCACAGACGACTCAAAAATATCATTCATGCTTGTTGTAATTATCAGCACAAAACAACAGCACACTTCATTCATTTGTGTCGAGCAACTATAGATATGTACAAAGATGAACAACGATTGAGTGATTTGGAATTGAACCAGTTTGAACAAAGCATCATTAAGATTCAATCTGATTTGAATTTATCAGAAGAAAATACTCAACAAAAAGCAAATGAATATTTGAGTCAACTAAAAGGATTATTAAAAAGCTAAATTCACTTTCAACCTTATAATGCAAATTTTAAAATTGATTAGCTCAAGTAATTCAACCTTAGATTGCAAAAATTAGAGTTTTGGTAAGTTAAAAAATAAGGCGAGATTTAAAAAAAATCCCACCTTAAAATGCAAATAGCCATTTATTTAAACTTTTATTGGTTTACTGCTAAAAAATTATTAATAAGATTATCTTTTTGATAAGATTAGATTTAACAATTTTTCCATTGATTGAAGAAAATATTTTAAAATAAATACATGTATTTTGTTACACTAATTGATTTTTAATGCAAATAGGATATATTTTGGTTACTCCTACAAATTTTTGAAAGGAATGAAAATTAAGATATTACAGCTAAATACTGCTGGCTTTTGGCTACACTTGGTTATTAGATAACAATTTGATATATGTGCTGCTCCTAGTATCCTAGACATGAGATAGCCTCATTTTGAAGCTGCTTCAAAGGCTTCTGGACTCATACCATCGAGATGCGAATGACGCCTGATTCGATTGTAAAACATCTCGATATAATCAAGCACATATACACGGGCTATTTCTCGAGTTTTATAGATTCTTTTTTTAATTCTTTCCTTCTTCAAGCTGCTAAAAAAGGATTCAGCAGCGGCATTATCTCAACAGTTGCCCCTGCGGCTCATACTCGGAACTAAATTATGCTTCTGACAGAATTTCAGCCAGTCTCCGCTGCTGTATTGTGAGCCTGAGCAGCACTGCTGCGCAAAAGGGAGTGTATGATCCAGATTCATTGGGTCTGCGTCGCCATACTGCCATTAAAAGTGCATCTAAAACGATATCCTTGGCAAGCCTAGGTTTCATTGACCAACCAATGACTTTCCTTGAATATAAATAGCCAGACATAACCAGCCTTGCCAAGTATGTATGTAGGTAATATCAGTTACCTGAGAAACACTGTTTCGTAAGGTATCGGGTGTGTTTACAACAAACTCTCGATTTAAATGGTTAGGTGGCACAATCTGAGGAACGACCACAGCCATAACTCTTATGCTTTTTATATCCTCGAACAGCGGAAATACCATTATTCTTCTTCATGATCTTCAGCACAAGATTAGGTCCACAGCTTTCACCTAACTCTTTAAGATCCAGCATGATGCGATAATAACCCTAGATACCATAACTGGCATCATAAGATGAGCGGATGAGCTGTAATAACCGCTTATCTTTTCAATCGTTCTGCCTGATTTAGGTTCATGCAACCAAGCGCAATAACCAGCACGAGCAATCTTAAGAACCCGACACATCGTTTTAATCTTAAATTGATGGCTGTATTCAAGGATGAACTGGTACTTCACTCGGGCAGGCTTGCGAAGTACCTTGCGGCCTTTTTTAGGATATCTCATTCCTCTTCAGTCTGTTTAAGCTGGCTTTTAACTTCGGTTATTTATGGGAGGATTACCGGCAGTCCACAGAGACGGGAATCTATGAGGAAAAGACAAGGTAAAAACACAAACTAATTTTTAAAGAGGCTGAAAATATGCCTCTTTTATTTTATATTTATGTACGTAGAAAAATAGTCAGATCATAAGAGAATGGGTGGAGGTCGACAAATATTTTGTAAACATTACTCATAAGACATTGATAGAAAGTTATATATTATAGCGATACTTATTTGATCTTGACTGGAAAACTAAGACAACACAGTAAAGACTCATAGTATTTAGTATTAATGAGTCTTTACTTTTATTGATCTTTAGCTAGTTATAATGATCACTACACACATATAAGTTTCCTTGGGACTGCTCGAAATTTTGTGAAAGTATTTTTACATCTGTTCATGATTATTTTTATCATCAAAAAAAGTAATGAAACGTTTTGCAATATTGGGCGAATGTAAATAGATTCCAATTTCATGAAGTGATTCGTGATTATGATTAGATACTGAAGCATTTGATGATAGCCAGTTTAGGCTAGAAATTACCAAGTCGTTGTCGTCCCAAGCAAGTACTTTTGAGTGGTTAGTTTTTAATTTATTCCAGTTATGTCGTAAAAGTTTTATCCCTTTTACTAGAGCAGCTTTTTCCATAGCATTGACGGATTCTTTAGAAATTATATCTGTATCAAAAGTAGAATAAAAAGCTCTCTTGCTATTTGCCTTGCATTCTTCTAATGCGTTTAATATAGGACGGTTAGCAACATCACTAATTTTGTCGCTTAAAATTAATACTTTTTGTTTAGCTTCATTTTTAGCCTTCTGGATATAGGAATAATGTTGATCTTTTAATACAATTTCAACACGAGTTGTTTCTAATGAAGGGGTTGTCTGTCCGCTAATGCAGATATCATAAGTTAAATCAGCGATATACTTACTAGTAGCATCATAAATTCCACTCTTTCCAGTCGAGATGCTAGAAGCTAAGGTTAAAAAGTATTTAACAATATCATTGTTTTTAAATAATACAGATGCTTCAAATCGATCAAAATTTGAATATAACCAATTGCAAGAACCAACAATAACTATATTTCCAAACTCTGCATGATCAGAAATAATGAATTTAGCATGAGATCCGCACTGCTCTTGCAAGTGGATATATTTAGCCTGGGATGAACTTAAATTTTGACTAAAATAATTCAATACATTTTGATATTCATCAGTATTAGTAAATTCTTCATTATCTTTTCCCCATAAAATTGTTATTCTTACTTGTCTGTCGGCGGCATTTTTTAAATCATCAATTAAAGAATCTAGCGCCCATAAACCACCAATATAAGTGGTTTGAATTATTAAATAGCTTTCAGCATGATTTATTAAGTCCTTAAATTTTTTTCTGTGATCCATCCCACCAAGTACCAAATCAAATTCATTATCACCAATAGAGAATGAGATAGGGGGGCGATCTTGAGAGCTTAAGTTTGTATTATTTATCGCATCAACTAAATTTGTATTTCTTGAATTTTTTTTATGCTCATTGATTAATTCTTTTAATTTTTGTTCGATAAAGTCAAAAGTAGCAGCATCAAACCATTCATTGTATTTATTATAAAACCTATCAATAGATTCCTTTCCATTTTCTAAAGAGACATTAAATATGACAAAACGTTTATCTTTTGGAGAGGTTTCAAGTCTATCAACAATGGTTGCAACTTCATGAGAATAAGTTATTTCTTTCAATAAGCTATCTTCATTAACAAAAGAATGAGGATTGTCAATTTGTAGTATTGCAAGATTTTCACCAGCAGCTTTGAGTTCTTGAACTTTTAGATAGTTATATGTCCCGATATTTTTATGTCGTAATAATCCAATTACTTTACCAACTATAGGATCAATTAAATATTCTCTAGTTGCCGCATAACTAGATACAACAGGCGGAAGATCATTTCTATCTGCTGCTACTAACCCAATATTTGTAATCGCAACACATGTTGGATTTTTACTTCTATCTAGTTCAATCCATCCCATACGTAATAGAGGAATAATAATTTGAAGTATAATCTGTTTTGGTAATTGAGTGATTTCAGCTAAGTGCTCTAAAGTAAAAAAAGAACTACGTTTGGCAATTTCCCGTAATATAATAAAATCTAATACACTCCATCCATCAGTTCTTGTGACATTAAGCTTTTGTTGACCATAAGCAAATTCAATTGCAACTTTAAATTTACAGCTTCTATTCTGCTGTATGATGTTTTTAGTAATCACTAGAGGTGACCTCATGAAATTGGAAAAATTGCGTTAATTGTTTTGGTAAGCTATTGGAATATAATGACAAATTTCAAGTTCTTTAGCTTGAATTGAATTTGGAATTAACATATTCGTCATTTTGACCAAAAATTCTTCACTATCCTTTGCTCGCGAATCATTTGACCACCAAGCAAGCATATCTAAACTTCCCACAATAATCATTTGGTATTTAGCACGACTAAGCATTACATTCATTCTCCGCGCATCAAGAAGAAAGCCTAGAGCCTTGCGTATCGGCGTGTGTGTATTATGTCTAACTAAGCTTAATATAATTAAATCTGCTTCTCCTCCTTGAAAAGAATCTACAGTTTTACATAAGTTATCACCTTGAGCTATGCAAAATCCTTTCTGTTGTATTTTTTCCACAGTTTTGTGTGTTAAAAATAAACTATTTAACATATCAACTTGCTTTTTATATGGACTCAGTACCATTAATTTAATTGGCTTATTATTTTCAGCATTCAATTGAGATTTTGATTGAATGAGTTCAAGTGATTTTATAATAATTTGGGCTTCAAATTCATTAGTATAATCTTTTTCTTGGGGAAGAAAATTATATTTATTTGGGTCTTGAATTCCCAACCATACAATTCCTTTGTCTGAGTTAATGTTTGGGAAGTGATCATTAGTAGAGAAAATAAAAGGCTTTGTAGTAATATCTAAATATTTATTTTCTGTCTCTTTATGGTTTATTAATTGATCTTTATAAAATAAGGAGGATATTAGTTTTGATATATTTGGGTGCATTCGATACTGTATCTTAAGCAAATCGCCCATAGAGGATGAGTTATTTATATTGAGGCGTTCAGATGTTTCAACTAAATGTTTAAATAGAGAAAAATGGGTTTTGGTTTTAGTAAAAATACGTTTTATTGTCTGATTGAGTTGTTTGATGGTGTCATTGTCTAATTCATCTGACTGCATTAGCTCCGATAGCTCATCAAGTCCAGATATTCTAGTTAAATTGGTTTTAAAACTACCATTACTAATTCCATCAATTAGCAATGAATAATCAATGCTATCACGTTCAAGTATGCTATTAACCACGGTTTCAGAAAATGGTGGGAGTTGTTTATGATCTCCTATCATTAGTCGTCTGTGTGATAGCAATAATGGACTTATAAGTTCGTTACCAGATGCTTTACCTGATTCCTCCATGATCGTCCAATCAAATTGAATATTATTTTTGATTAATTCTTCAATAATTCCAGAGTTAGATGTTGTAAACAAAATATTGGCGGAACTAATTATTTGCTTATAAAATGGTTTTCTTTTTTCAGTTGATTGTATAAATTGATCCATATCATTTTTAAGACTAGGATATTCTATATACGCACGATTCCATAATAAACTACTCTTGAGATCTTCAATATATTTTTGAGTATGTTTTTCAATCTTTGATGTATCATCATCGAATATGCTTTCATTTTTAAAATCATCGATAGAAATAATATTTTTTGATAAATTAATATCACCACCCATTAAAGCATCATATAAAACCTGAACTGTAGCATGGCTTTGAGCTGTTATGACGATTTTACTATTTGGTTCATCTTTAAATATTTGCTCAATCAAGGCGGTTACTAAAAAAGTTTTACCAACTCCAGGGGGACCTTGTACAACATAGTTTGGATACGTTTGTAAGATATCTGTATAGACCTTTTGTTTTGAAGCATCCATTTCACTATAACTTGAGGTATAGGAGTGATTATATGGTATTTTTTTGATATTTTCGTCTGGGCTAACTAAACTTTTTATTAAGTATGAATTATTTATTAATGCTATATAGGCTTTATTTTTCCTATGTAATAGTGCAGATGAACCAGCTTGCGATATAGGTGTCAGATACAGAGGATGATTATTAAAATATTGAGCAAATCTTAATAAGTCTGGACTGTTTGAAACATGGAAACAAAATTGATCCCCAATTTTTTTATCATAAATCAATTCGAGTCTTATATCTTCATCATTAAAATGCATTGATGTAATATTATCCCAAGTTTTAAATTCAGAAGATTTTTCTAGTTCTCTTCTACTTAGTATCCATTTGTTATTTTCACCATCACTTAACTTGTTATTAAATAAATCTAAAACACTTCCATTAATTCCAAGTAACTTTGATAGATTTAATATATCGATATTTTTTTCCAATTTAAGTAAAATTGAATCCATCTTAACATCTGCAACTACCTTAAATATATTTCTTCTATACTCTGCAACTTCTATTGCATGGCACATGGCAAGACTTTGCAGGAATTCTTTTACGGTTGGATCTAAACTATTTTCTTGTTTTAATAGATCAAATTGAGACCAATCTTCATATCTAGTATTAGTACTTGGTTTGGCGTACTTTTGAGATACTTTTGATGGCGTAATTAATCTAACTGAAATTTGACAATCAATAGACTTTTTGGAAAATTTTGCCCAATGGGGAAGGCTTTCCGTAATATTGAAACATGTGGCACGGCTCCAACTTTCTATTGAAGTTGCCATGCTAAAAGATGTTGGTTCCCTATATTTTATGACTTCATAAATATAGCGTTTACCTTTTATGAAATATTTGTCCTCATCTTTATTATCCTTTGCATATATTAAAGTTATATTTTCCCCACTTAAATCATCATTAATAAAATCTAAAGCTTCTTCCAATAGGTAATTATCGTTGTTTGCTGCATTAGCTAATGCTTTAATTTGTTTAATTAACCTTGAATTTAGAAAATGATTATTAAAAAAAACAATATATTCTTTTCCTGACTCCTTGTCCGCTAAACTCTTTACATCATAAATAATATTTTCAATTTTATTTATGATGTAATCACCATTAATAGATTTTGCTCTGGTTTTGTTTGAAAGACTATCATCCAATAGTTCTTTAAGAAAAGTAAATTCACTTGGCATCAATTCAATACTTTTACTACGATAGTCGAGAAAAATATTACATAGTGCAGCAATTTGTACCCAATCTTGTAAGTATGAACTCTTACTAGCTTGTCCGGATATGGAAGATAAAGGATTTTTTAAATCACTCAGTGATAGGCAATATTCAAATCCTGTTAGTACAAAATTTTCATCTGTATTGGTGTCTTTTAATAAAATATTGCGACTACAAATATTTGAATGAAGAAGTCCTTGGTTATGTAAAATATTTAAACCTCTAGCTAATCGGAGAATATTTTTCCATAATGAAACTCTATATATTGGAAAAGTTAATTTATTTTTATCTAAATAAGCATATCTATCATTATCCCTCTCCAAGTACTGACTTAGAATTTGGTGCTCTTCATTTAAATCAAATACAATTGCATATGTATAATCATCAAATCTTGACTCTTTAGAGAGTAAAAGAAAATCTTGTGCTCCGTTAATTAATTGTAGTTTATTTAAATACCTTAACTCATGACTCCATAACTCTCGGATTAGAGTGTCGTCAATATTAGGGGTTCGAGTCCAAACTTTTACAAGTTCGATATTTTCTGCATCCTCATCGTATCTATAATAAAGTCTAGCGTTACTGTTCTCGTAACTGATGCCTAAATCTGTATAACTAGTCATGTCCATAATTTTGTCAAATTCCAATAATTAGTAATTTTCTGATTTAAAAATTCTGTTTTTGAACTGGGGTATATTGTTCATGTCTATGCTTCATTGATTGGCTAATCGCCAAAGCTAAAAGTCAAGCTCGAACTTTTTGATATACCTTAAAAGTAATTTAGGTTAAATAATGAATCTTAATAAGATACCAATTTTTATTGCCAGTAGGTGTATGCACTTGAATTTCATCATCTACAGATTTGCCTAAGCAAGCTTTTGCTATAGGAGACTGGAGAGAAATATAGTCTTTACGTCCATAAATTTCCTCATCTCCAACTATTCTAAACTTGATAGTTTCGCCTTCATCATTTTCTAATTCTACCCATGCACCGAAATAAGCTTTTCCATCTTGTTCTGGGCTGTATTCGACTTTATGAGCAACTTCAAAAAGCTTTATTAAATATCTAATTCTACGATCAATTTCTCTTAATTTTCTTTTATTATAGATGTAATCAGCGTTTTCAGACCGATCACCAAGACTAGCTGCCCAAGATACTATTTTAGTAATTTCGGGACGTTCTTTACGTACTAAATCATTTAACTCATCTTGTAAGCGTTGATAACCTTCAGCAGTTAATAGTTTACGATTCAAGACAAATACTCCAATGCTTTACGTAAGGCATCTAATGTTGAAACTTTAAAAACAGGCTTATTAGATTCATCGATTAGCTCACCAAAATGAGTTGGTTTAAGATTCCATTTTTTTTGGAAATCAGTAGATAATAAATATTGTAATGCCCGTACTTCTTGATCAGAAAGCTTAAATGATTCATCAGGTATCATATTCTTATGATCATAAATATCAATCCTTTGTTTGGGTGGAATGATTTCGCGGATCATTTGCTGAGCTTCTTTTAACTCAGATGCCATAATGCGTACAAGCAACTGATGTTTCGGATTTTGAATTTCTTCAATCCATGCATTATCTGTTTGTGATGGCTTAACCGAGTTAGGCTTCTGTGATGAAGCCTCTGCAAAACATTGAATTAATGCTCTATATTTTTCACCGGTCTTATTTCTAATGCTTTGCGCTTTAGGAACACCTCGATTAAATCCTAAATTAGCAATCGTACTTACAGAAAAATCCTGAATTCCACGTTCCTGTTGTTCAATACATACTTCATAGATTGCATCGAGTGATTGTTGGATTTTGTGTGATGAGCCATGTTTTAATTTATTTAATAACTCTTCAGAATTCATGAGTTGCCTCAATCAAAGTGGGTGAATTATGTAGAATGAGCTCAATTTCTGATTTTGAAATTTGTTCAGTTTCAGAAAGCTCGATCAATTTAAGCTTGCCATCTATAACACTTTGTACTTTATCCCAAGATTTGAGGCGACTCATCAATAATTTAAAAATTTGATTGCCTGCCGAAAGTTGCTGTTCTTTAGATAACATGAATAAAGCAGGCATAATTTCATTAAACATCGCCATTTTATCAATGAGCTGAGTCCTTGGATAAATAGCTTGATCTGCATTACAAGATTTATAAATGGCTGCATTTTCACAGACTTCTTGTAATTGTTGATAATGGCTCACTTCTTCCATTTCTAATATCAATTCAGCATTAGGGGCTGTAATTAAGGAGAGTTTTTCATCGCTCTCTATAAGGGGATTGTTATTGATGAGCTTGTGGCATTTTGTAATATAACTATATGCTGCTTGAATATCGCACAAAAGCATATCCAATTTCTTAGCAGCAGTTTCATATTCTGATTCGAAATTTCTAAGTTCAGTCTCGAGCTTTGATCTTTTTGCAGCACCTTCAAATTTTTCTTTCTTTAAGTTGGCTATATATTCTTCTTTTTCAATATTATCAATATCTTGATTAATCCGATTGATTTTAAATTGAAGTTTTGAACATATTTCAGACTGATCATTGGATTGGAGTAATATCTCATTTGTAATTGCCAATAAACCACCGATAAAGGCAGGCCCAGTTATAAAATGTCTACAACGGATACAATTCTGAGTTCCTAAATAACCTTGAGGTGTAGGGGTATAGAATGAACTACTTTTTATTAACTCACCACCATCCTCACATCTTGAAGCTGCAAAAGGGCAAATACCATAATCTCTAAAAATAAAATTACCCACAGGAACCTCATTAGATAAAGCTTGTAGTAACTCCAAGTTATTACCAACTAATTGGTTTTTAACACTTTCAATTTTATTCTGCTCAATTGTTTTTTGAATAGATTCAACTTCAGATTTTAAGGCTATTTTTTCACCTTCTTCTAATCGAGTTCTAATATCATGATTGGAAACTTTGCAATAATAAATCGACATGATCACGGAGCTATGGCCAACGATCTTCATCACGATTTCAATAGGCATACCCATTTCAAGAACATAGGCTGTAATGAGGCTAACACGCATGCTATGAGGTGTATATTTAGACTTATATGCACCTAAAACTGCTCTATTTCCTTCAAGTGTAGCTAAGCAAAGATTTGAGGGCTGTATATTATAAAGAGCAGCCGCTAATCTTGGGGTTAAAGCATTACCGACATTTGCTGGTTCAAAATCATTAAAGCGCCTAAAAAGAAAACAATTCAATCCTTTGGCTTTTCTTTGCACCTCATTTAAATTTGTTCTTTGGCAATCAATCCAAGCACTAGGATATGAGATAGGATTATATTTTTGTTGCCATTTTCGTAACCTAATTAGCCAATATGCTAAATCTTCGGGTATCCACGGAATTGTGTAGCCATGCCCATTGTTATTTGTTTTATTTGTAGTGGTAAAGATACCTGTTTGACCATCAGGCATTCTTTTAATGAATGATTGTTCTTTAGTCAACCCAGAAATTGGGGCATTATTTTTTTGCCAAATTACTTTGTTTTGCTGATCTAAATCTGCAATATACTCATCAGCTTCGCCAGAATCGTTATAGGCGATTTGTCGTCCTCTTAAGGGAACTTTGGTGAGTGTATAAGTATGAATCCAGTCTGTTGGACACCATAAATATGCTTGATTATCAATTACACGGTAAACACAATCTAAATCATGTAAATCTAATTGATCAAAGCTTACTTTTATCCAATCTGCATCGAATTTATGAAGGTGCTCTAAATCTTGAAAGCTTTTTGCATTGGTTGGAATAATCCATTCTTGGGCTTTTTTAACAAAATGGTATTGTAAGCATGGTTTTGTTGTTTCAGAGCGGATGGAGCTAGATGATATATTTTGTTGATTAAGTAGAAGGGTGAACGGATTTCGAGCATTATCGACTCGTACTATTTCGCCTGTTTCTTCATCTTCAATCGTTAAATCATTATCAATAATGTAATCTAAGAATTCATTGACATAAACAACGAGTTTCCTTCTCATTGGTTCAGATTCTATATTTTCAAGAATATCTCGAAAGGGTTTTACATCGAATTTTTCCTGTATAAGAAAAGCGTGTGGTGTTTTGCTTTTATCAAATTGTTCAATATAAAGTCGAACGAAACGACAGAGCTGAGTTTCTTTAGTGCCTCCGCCACGGGCTTTAGTCATAAATTCTTTGATCTTAATTGCCCAAGTGACATAGTCAGGAGAAATAAAATCTGGTTTAAATGGTTCTGTTTTACCTAAAAATTTATACCAGTTTTCCCATTCATTTGGATATGCAGTTTGTGGATCAAGTGGAAGACTTAGATCATTTAATTTTAAAATAAAAGCTTTGTATTCTTTAGCATTTTTAAGATTTTTGCTTTCTATCAAATTTTTTAGTTCGACATATGAAATAAAATCAGTTATATCAAAAAAATCTTTATAGCTAATCCATTCGTCATAAATTCTTTCGGGATGAGCAGGTAGCCCATATTCTCTATATTTCTGTTTATAGAGTACTGAGTTTGTAATACCTTCATTTTTACAAAATTTTTTTAAAGAATCTAAGTCAGGAAAAGTCGAAAACTCTTTATTAAATCGTTTACTTTCAATTTGTCTGATTGCTTGAGGTTTAATCATTTAATCGCTCTCAACTTTTCTTGTACTTCTTCAATTGTTGGTTTGATATAAACAAGGCATGAAGTTGGACTTTTATGATGCATAGCTTTTTGAATTTCGACTTGATTTAAACCAGCCTGACGCGCACGAAATCCATATGCATGACGATGACCATGCTCAGTCGTACCAAGAGATTTTTTGCTAATTAGCCCGATGCGCTCTACTGCACGTTTATGCAGGCGTTGAAAGTTTTTTATAGTTTCAGGCTCACCTAAATTATTTGTAAATGCAAAAGGATGTGGATTACTTTTCAGCGGCTCTACACGCTGATATTTGAGATAGTTTGCCCAAATTAATAAGAACTCTTTAGCTTTTTCAGGTGGATTAAATACAATCTCAAAGTAACCTTGTTTAGATGTAAGTAATGGGGACTTCCATCCCGCATATAAACGTTCGGTAAATGAATAGTTATTTCTAGGTTTGAATGATGTTTTGGATAAAAGAAATTCACGTCTATTTTTGAAATGAGGATCTGGAGCTAGACCTAATTCAGGATGATAAACACGAACAAGAGCTTCTTGAGGACGGTTTGGGTTTAATGTGATATCTGAAGTGTAAATATGAAAAATTTCACTTTTCCTAAGCCCACCGTAATTCATCAACATTGTAATCGCTTGCGATTTATAGTCGTATTTTCCATTTTTTTCGAACCCTAAATAAATCAATCTTTCAATTTGATCTTCGGGGAAACGAACTGCATATTCAAAATCAATTAGGTCTTCATTGAACGAACCAACCAAACGAACTTGCTGTTGTGATAAATCTTTTTTAGTTAAATGATTTAGAAAGACATTTGCTTGTTTATGATAATAAGCGCACCAATTTAGACGCTCTTCATAACTTGTAGCTTTGCGAAATGGATTTACACGAATTGTTGAATGTTCATCCTGTAACGTCATAAAATCAGTGTAATGGGTAATATGAAATAATAGATTATTGGTATCTCTGACTGTGCGTGGTCGCCAATAAAGATCAAGAGAATCTGTACGGGTTGTTGGGTCAATTGTGCCTGTGATTAATGCCTCGGTGAAAGCTTTGAGTAATTTAGTAGCATTCTCAATTTGTGGAACTGAATTTATATACTTCAATAAAAGTTTAACTGCATAACAAGATCTTTCTTTCCATGATTCACTTTTTGAATTAAACCAAGCCAAATAGCGCAAATGAGAAATGATGACTCCTTTCTCAGTCAAGAGACAAGGCAAGACCAAGGTGGTTTGAGTAGAACAATCTTTGTAATTTACATAAATTTTTTTAACGTAAGCCATATACTATTTAGTATGAAATATGGGGTTTTTATAATTAAAACTTATCATTATTTGATCAATTGTCAATATAAAATATTAGAAATAGTATGTTTTAAGGTGGGGTTATAATATCAATATAATAAGCAGCTTCTCAGAAAAATTGATCGACGTGTACGTTATTTAGGAAAACGCTTAGAAGAATTAAAAATCGTTGATTACTCTCCTGAACAAGACGGCAAGGTTTACTTTGGCGCTTGGGTTGAGATTGAAAACGAAGAAGGGGAACAAAAAACTTTACGTATTGTGGGAATCGATGAAATTTATGATCATCATCCTCAACATATCTCGATTGAGTCACCTATGGCTCGCGCATTGCTCGGCAAAGAAGTTGATGATGAGATTGAAGTACACACGCCATCTGGAAAAAAGCTGTGGTATATCAATACAATTCGCTATGAAAAGACGGAAAACTCAGAAATTTAAATGGATTTGTGTTTATTTTGAGCGGTTGAATTAAAAATTAAATAAAAGATTTGCCAACTTCAATTTTTATTTATATTATAGCGCTCGTTGGAAGCGTGGCAGAGCGGTTTAATGCACCGGTCTTGAAAACCGACGAGGGTGTGAGTCCTCCGTGAGTTCGAATCTCACCGCTTCCGCCAGATTCTTAAAAAGCCCTTGTTAGTGACAAGGGCTTTTTTTTTACCTGCAATTATAAACTGCTCAAGTGAAGAAAAAATATAATATGGCGTGATTCAACATTACTATTAAACAGTAGGAATCGTTCCGCCATCAATCACATATTCAGTACCTGTAATTGCAGACGCACGGGTTGATGCCAAAAATGCGATAAGATTTGCTATTTCATCTGGTTTAGCTGGTCGTCCAATAGGAACTCCTCCGATTGAATCCATGACTATCTTTTTACCACCTTCATAATCCGTGCCAGCTTGTAAAGCCAGCCGCTCTGCAAGAGCAACTGATGCCTCTGTTTCAATCCATCCTGGCGAGACTTGAATAACCCGAATACCTTTGGGGGATATTTCTTTTGACAGGCTTTTACTATAAGTTGCTAGTGCTGCTTTTGTAGCAGCATAAGCTGTCGTAGCTTCTGGTAAAGGAAGTGAGCGTTGTATTGACGTAACGTGGATTACTACACCTTGGCCTTGCTGAATCATATCGGGAATTAATTGACGATCAATACGTATTGCAGGTATCAGATTTAGGTGAAGCTCTTTGTACCACTCTTCATCGGTTAATGCTGCAAATCCGCCCGCTGGCGCAGATGAGCCACCAAGCATGTGTACAATGATATCTACACCACCTAATAACTCTTTTACTGCTTGGACAACAGCCTCACAACCTTCTCGAGTTGTGAGATCAGCAGAAACAAAATGTACATTATTCGGTAAATAATCTGGTTGAGTTCTAGCAGTGGTTAGTACTGTCGCGCCAAGTTCATTGAATAATTTAACGGTGGCAGCACCAGTACCTTTTGTACCCGCCGTGATTAAGGCACGTTTTCCTTTTAAAGTAATAAAATCTTCCATTAATAAATCCTCAATTTAACAACTTTGTCATTTTCAAGTGTGAACTGAAAATTAAGTCTCACAGGACTATTTGGAAAGTTGCCACTCCCTTGTGTTAAAACCGTGCTGATATGACCATTATTAGAAACATCAATAATTTCAAGTGAGTACTGGTATTTTTCTTTCATTGCCAGCAACCATGTACGAATTTCCGCAATTCCTCTGTATAGACTGCCATCGTCTTCAACAATGGCAGAGTTAGAAAAAATAAGGTTCAAAGCATCTACGTCGTTCGCTTGATCAGCATCAAAGTATGCACTAACCACTTCTGGTATATCTTTCATGAGTCGCTCTTTTTTAATGATCTAAATTGGTGTTTTAAATTTTATGATTTGACGATTGTTCTAACAATCCGTATAAAATGGGATGTTTAGTTGAATAAATCAGGATAATGGAACGAGCAAATTTAAATGATTTAAAAGCAGTAATGGCAATCGCCAAACGAGGAACTTTTCGTGGCGCTGCGATTGAACTAGGGATGTCGACAACGGCTTTAAGTCATGCAATTAGTAAATTAGAGGAAAATCTGGGTGTACGTCTGTTTAATCGGACAACACGTAGTGTTTCCTTGACAGAGGCAGGCAGACTTTTTGTAGAACAAGTCGGGCCTGCTCTTCAGGATATTCATAGTGCGTTGGATATTGTACGTTCGCAGAGAGAATCACCGTCAGGTACATTAAGAATCAATGCGGCTGCATTTGCAGCGAGAGAAATTATTTCTCCTGTGATTATTAAATTTCTTCGACGTTACCCAGAAATGAATATTGATTTGGTCACTGAGGGCAAACTTGTTGACATTATTGCTGATGGTTTTGATTTAGGTATTCGTGTCGCTCATCTTGTCCCAAGTGATATGATTGCGGTGTCCCTTGGTAAACTTCAAAAATATGTGGTTGTTGGTTCACCTGAATATTTTGAGTGTTATGGGAAGCCACAAATACCAACAGATCTTTTTAGACATAAATGTATTCGAGTACGTCTACCTGATGGTGCACTATTCCGCTGGAAATTTGAAAAAAATGGAGAAATTATTCAAATTGATGTGCAAGGACCGATAACCCTTGATGAAGCAAGCTTATCAAGAGCTGCAGTATTAGAGAGCATTGGCCTGGGATACTTTATGGAACAGGATGTTCGCGCTGAAATTGAGTCAGGTCAACTTGTTTCCGTGTTAGAGGATTGGATGCCTTGTATGTCTGGACTTTGTTTATATTATTCAGGAAGACGTAATCAATCTGCGGGTTTGAAAGCCTTCCTTGCCCTAGTTCGTGAAGTAGCCCTGAATAATGAGTAATGTGTTGTATATGAATTTTGAGTATTAGAATTATAAAAAGCTAGATTGTGCAGGATGAAGTTGGATGATTTTTAATTTAATTTTTTGAAATATATAATTTTATTTTTGAGCCGTATCAGAGAAGAGTTATATAAAAAACTTGCTTCCGTCAGATTTTTACAAAGTCCTTGTTAATGACAAGGGCTTTTTTTATGCCTAGTCTCTACATTACTGTAAGATTTAGCTTAAATACTGCTAACAAATCCTGAAAATTTCATATAAATCAAATGAGTATATATTTTAATCGAAATTGTTGTATTTATATAATATATTTTTTGTTTTCAGTATCTTACTTGTAACGCTTCTATATATCAGAATCGAACAAGTTATTTGTAGAATATTCACTTATTGATATATGATGATCCAATATTTAGAGACTGTTTCAAAACGTGATTCTATTGTTCAGCGAGCAAGATCAAGGAAGAAATAAGGCTGAATTCAGGCCTCTAAACCCTTATATATCTGGAAATTACTTCCAGCCAAATATTGTATTTTGACCCAATGGTTAGGAATGTCTCTCTCTCTTTTGTAGAGTAAGCATTTCCTATTTTAGGATGTATTTATGAAAAAATTATTTAGTGTCCTGTTCGGCGCATCTGTTCTCACACTGTCGGCATGTAGCAAACAACCTGCGCAAACTGAAAATACAGCTGAAAACAAAACTGAGTCAGTTCGAACAATTAAACTGGTTTCAACAGGTTCGGATACTGATGTGTGGAAATATGTTGCGACGCTTCCCGAAACTAAAGAAGCTGGTATTAAACTTGAAGTGACCAATCTGACTGACTATGTTGTGCTCAATACATCAGTTGCAAATGGTGAACAAGATGTAAATGCATTCCAGTCATTTAACTATTTGGCAGCTTATAATGCTTCAAATAAGGCTAAAGTTGCTGCTGTTGCGACAACTTACTTAGAGCCAATGGGTATTTATGCAAATAAAGTTAAATCTGTTGAAGAGTTCCCACAAGGCGCGACCATTGCGATTCCAAACGATACTGCCAATGAAGCTCGTGCATTAACTTTATTGCAGTCTGCAAATCTGATTAAACTTAAGCCGAACTTTGATCCTGTAAAAGGGACTACTAATGACATTGCTGAAAACCCTAAAAATTTGCAATTAAAACCAATTCAAATGACTACAGCAGTCCGTGTTAAAGACGATGTAGATGCAATTGTATTGGGTAATACATTAGCACTTGAGGGTGGCTTAAATGTAATGAAGGATTCTATCTTCCGTGAACCTATTGATCAGTCTACAAAACTTTATGTGAATTTGTTAGGTGTGGCTGAAGCGAAGAAAAATGACCCGATCTATACCAAACTTGGTGAACTTTACCACTTACCTAAAGTTCAAAAGTTTGTGAGCGATAAATTCGGTGGAACAAAAGTTGAAGTAAACAAACCTGTTTCTGAGTTTGAGGATGTTAAGTAAATAATTATTTGATTTAAAAACTATTTTTATAAAAGCTAAGCCTCGGTAATCGGGGCTTAGCTTCTTTCTACTTGGATATTTTATTTAACTAAACGTTCTGCTTCTTTATATTGAATCACTGTATTATTTGGACTGTTTGGTGCTTCAATTATCTCTACTGGAATAAATCTAATTTGGGCAATGGTGGATTTTTTATTTGAATCTTTCGGTAGCAATTGATTAAGTCTTTTAATATCTGATGCTGTTGGGGGAGTGTCTCCTCGAACTACTACACGAACGAGAGTAAAAGTATTCCGTTTATCGAACTGGATTGTATCGACAACATTATTGTTAATATTAAAAAATCCATTAACATTTGATTTTACTTTATTTTCATAAAATTGTTTATTTAGCATATGTGTAAAATTGAATGTTAAATAAATCGCTAAACCCACTAAAAAAAATAAACTAACTATATTTCTTTTTATAAATTCGAAGACATTACTTTTCACTTCAGTATCAGAACCTCGGCGAAAACCGGCAATCCACAACACCAGTGAAGAACTAACTTGAATGGCAATAATATTTGTTATAGCTAAAATCAGTGCATTTGCAGCACTTTTCCATTCTAAATGAGCAACTAAGATACCACTTGCAACTAACGGTGGAACTAAAGCGGTTGCCACAGCCACACCTACAACAGCAACAGAAAGTCGCGGTGATATAGAGGCAAAAGCGCCTGCTGCTCCACCTGCAAGAGCAATCATGAGGTCCATTATAGTAGGTTGTGTTCTAGCTAAAATTTCGCCAGTAATTGGTATATTTATATTAATTAGTCCCAAAATAATACCAATCGAATAAATCATTACTAAGCCTAAAATAAGAGTTAAGAATGATGTTCTAAATAAAATCCATCTATTATCAATGAATGACAGGGCTATTCCTGAAATGGGGCCAAGCATCATTGCGACTAACATTGCACCAATAACTACAGCGGATGAATCGGCGAGAAGACCATATCCTGCTATGATCGCTGCAAGCGCATTCATTATAAAAAATGTCTTACTGGGTAAAGCATCTGCTTGAATATTTAAGCGGACATTTTTGTGGTCAATTTTTTTTGTATTTGCTCTAAGCGCCTGTTTATACCTCAGTTTTTCTTTTAGCACCTCATATTTTTGGTGACCGGATTTTTCTTCTACAATGATTGTAGCATCATCTTTTTTTTCCATATCTAAATTCTATTTAGTAGTTTATTTATTAAACTTTATTATTAAAAAAAATAGAGAGAAATCAAGTTTTTCTAAATTTAATAAGGTTTATTTTATTGTGTTTCATAATAAAAGGCTCTTAACAGATGTAAGAGCCTTCTAAAAAAGCACACTATTGAGATACAATTAATGTAATGGATAGATTAAAAGAAATGACTAAAATATATGAAAATCGGGTTCTTATGATCTAATAATAATTTAAAAGCCATACATAAACTTATCAATATTAACAGAGGCTTAATCACTCTTGATCCAAATCTTACCGCAAATTTCGCACCAATCGAAGCACCTATAAAAGCTCCACCAGCCATCACTAGAGCTATTGGAAAAATGACATATCCTTTAATGATGAAAATAGATAAAGAACCTAGGTTACAAGCCACATTTGCTAACTTGGTATAAGATAAGGCGCTTACCAACTTAAAACCTAATAATAGTACAAATGCAACTATGAAAAATGAACCGACTCCAGGACCAAAAACTCCATCATAAAACCCTAGTAACGGTGCGACTAGAAGTGCAAACAGAAAATAAGGAATAAGTGGTTTTTTATCTACATCACTTAGTTTGGGTGAAAAAATAAAATATAAGGCTACTAAAATCAAAAGTATTGGAACGATAGTTAAGAGTACCTTTTTAGGCATGAGCGTAACTGAAAGTGCCCCTAGTGTACCTCCTAAAAAAGACATACAAGCAATAGGCATTGCTTTACGCCATTCGATTAGTCCTTTTCTTGCGAAACTAATAGTTGCTGAAAGAGTTGCCGAGGCAGCTTGCAATTTATTGGTCGCTATTGCAGATACAGGAGGGACGCCTGATAAGAGCAATGCAGGTAGAGTGATTAAGCCACCCCCACCTGCAATAGCATCAATAAATCCAGCTACCATAGCCACTAAGCCTAAGATAAGTAGGATTTCAAAATTCAATTTATTAACTCATATGACATTTCATTAATTAAATGAGAAAGCTCGGAAGAAAGATGAAGATGATAAGTTTCTAAGTTCTTAACTATTTGATTCATGACTAGTTTATTGTGGTTAAAATTCTGCTAAAGACTAAAGTGTCTTTTTTGGAAAATCAATATTTTTTCAAATATTATATTCTTTTATATTTTTTATTAGATAACGATCTTTATTTTTCTCAATTCTTAAATTAAAATTAGCTTTTCGAATGGAAATTTTTTTAAATGCTTGGACTATCTCATAAGGGATTGGAGAGTACTGGGTGGTACCATTAATTTCATAAAATCCTTTCGACTTTCCATTATTGGTTTTTATTCCATCTAATTCACCATAAATGATTAATATATTTTTTCTATAACTCATTAAGAAGTTACAAATTGATGAGGAATAAAAACTATAAGGTTTTGAAATTTCATTTTTAAAATCGAGTCCATATATTTTATGTAATGCTTGATCTGAATATATGGCTGGACAAAATAAAATTAATTGATTAACTTGGATTTTTTTTGCTAAATTAATTGCAATATAGCCCCCCAAACTATATCCAATAATAATATCTACTTTTTTTAAAAGACTATAAAAAGTCATACTTTCATTTATATTTTGAGATAATGATGACTTTATTTTGCTCGTATTATTTAAACCACTTAAGTTAAAGGAAAGTGTTGCAATATTTTTACTTCTAAGAAGCTCTTCTAAAGGGCTTAAGGAACTTAAATCAGAGTTACCTCCATGTATAAGTAAAGCTATTTTTTGTGGGGAGCCTTCGCTGTAACTAAATTTGGCCTCTAATTCATAAGTATCGAAATTATGAATAAAAAAGAAAGAGTTTTCATTTTTAGTAGGTTTATAATTTTTTAGCTCATGTGTGGGCTCATTTGTTACTTTAGAAATGGTATTACTAAGATATTTATGAGCAATTGATATTTTATCTTGTTTTTCCATGACTGATTATTCCTGATAGAAGTGTTAAGGATTTTATTATGTGTAAAATAAAATTTGAATAAATTAAAATAAAAAATTAATAAATCTCTTAAATTTAATTCTTTGCAAGCTTATACAAGATTTTAGTTATATATTTAATATATTCTTTAACATCAAAAAGATGTATCTCTTCTATATTGTAACTACTTAATTTATTTGCTAAACATTTCTATTTTTTAAATACGGATATACAATTTTCTTAGTGACCCGCCTTAGAAAAATATGAAGTTAAAGATTTAAAAATTATGATACCAGTACAGCCATTCTCTTTTTTCGCAATTTTTCTGTTATTTATTATTCCATTGATTGGAGTTGTACTAACACTAGGCTTGTTGGTGAAAGTAATACTCTTTTGGCGAAAGAAGGTTGAAAAGCCTGTTAGGTTTTTTTCTCGAAAGACATTATTCATTACCGTATTGACACTAATATGTGACCTATGGGCAGGTTATTTATTTTATATGATTGAATCGGTAGGGTATGAGATTGCTCTTAAGCAGCATTATAAGGAAAGTCGCAGTCATTTCGTTTTATCTCAAGATGCACAATATGGAGAACTGTTGATTCCCAAAGGGAGCTTAATTAGTCGTTATGATGCTTTTGACAATGGTGAGCCACAATTACCTCTGAGTTTACGGGGATTACAGGCTGTACGTTTCCCTCATCCTGTACAAGTCGCAGGAATGTGGGTAACTGCGATGGAACCTCCTCGAATGGAATTGGCATGGGATCAGCAAATAGGGCCCGTCATGCGCTTTGATCGTAAGGAAGAAAATGGTTATGGTAAATGGGTTTACGACACAAAGCATCCTACAATTGCTTGCTCTCGTGGAGACATCGTACTACTTGAAATTCCATTAATTGATCACGATATTGTAAAAGAATTTGGTAAGCCTGAACCCGATGGAGCTAATGCGCGTTTTCGCCCTAGTGAGTGGGGTGTTCAAGAATGTGAAAAAGGTCATGGGCCAATTAAAGTTAGTCCTGCATATACTGGGACTGCACCAAAGAAACCTTGGTTTCAACCTTACTGAAAAGCTTTATTCGACCTCTTTAGAGATTAGGTCAGTAATCTTATGCATTTACATGATCAATTTTAGGTAATTGTGAACAGAGTGCTTGAGCTTGATTATGGCCATGCTCACTTAAAGCAATCAAAGCATGCGAAAGGGTTTTTCCATTAATATTGGCTTCACTCTCAGCATGTCGGATCAGAAAAATACTCATATTATTTTATTGTTCAATTGCACGTATAGCACCTAAAGCAGCTACTTTTCTTCCCGCTTTTATTTTTGATATGTCGCAATCTTGCCAAAGCTCAGGAAGGCAGTTTTCTTTAGCAGACTTTAAAGCCGCGTCTAAATAACCGGGTAATTCTATTGTTCCTCCTCCTATTACTAATTGCGATGGATTCAAAAGATTAATAACAGTTGCTATTCCAAGACCTAAAGCTGTGCCTGCCTCTTTTATAACAGTTAAAGTTGCTTGATCTCCATTGTTAGCCATTAATGCTAGATTAGATGGGCTGAGTGCACATTGCTTGGCAATTGCTGAGCCACTTGCAACTTCATCTAGACGTTTAATTCCTTCATTACTTTTTACTGGTAAGTAACCTAGCTCACCAGCCCAACCACTAGCTCCCAGTAAGGGTTTTCCATTTATTATGAATGCAGCCCCAATACCTGTACCAATCATAATAATGACACTTGCAGCATGAGCCGAGGAATCATTTAGTTCCGCATGCATGGCAGCTTTTACATCATTTAAGATAATTGTTTTACTACATAATAATTTTAATGCTTCATTTCCCTGCCAACCTATAAATGCAGGGAGAACATCACAATTAACAATGTGCCCATTTTCGTTAACTAGACCCGGCACTGCTAGGCTTATGCTTTCGGGTTTAATTCCATGTTTTAAAATAAAAGATTGTAGGTGTGATATTAATTCTTCTGGGGTGAATGAAATTCCTGTACTAAATATCTCCTCAATTTCATCACATAATATTAATAATTTAGTACCTCCAAGGTCTACACCAATTTTCTGTCTGTTCATCCGATGCCTTATGTAAAAATCATTTTTTAAAATTCTATCTCGTCTAGAGGATAGTGTTTTTATAATTATCAGTGTTTGTGTAATAACTTTTAAATTTAATTCAAATGAAGATCTATCATTTTCCTTACCCTGAATATTCGCGTAAACATAACAAATAGTTGTTTACTAATTTTTCTGTTTTTATGCGTTTATAAACCCCACTTGAACAATAACTCACGCATTATTTATCCTTACTTTTTAATGATCTAAATTAAAACAAATGTCATTTTGTGTGCTTGACTGTAATAGGACAGGGCACTATTCTTTGCCTGCTGGCCACATTGCCAGCCGGTTTTAGCAGACCGTGCTCAAGAACATTGAAAAAATTCATTTTTTTGATGTAGACCCGTTCGTCTCCCTTTTTTGTAGCGGTAGGACGGAAGGGGGACACCTTCGGGTGTGCTGGGTCTTGAGCCAGTCTGCTAACCCCCTTTCGTTCTGCCACCATAATTCTATAAATGTCTGGCAGAACTCCCAATAAAAAGGAGTTGGCTTTGCACATCCATTATTTCTTGG
The DNA here is from genome assembly GCF_013009345.1 of Acinetobacter geminorum. Classification (GTDB taxonomy): domain Bacteria; phylum Pseudomonadota; class Gammaproteobacteria; order Pseudomonadales; family Moraxellaceae; genus Acinetobacter; species Acinetobacter geminorum. The sequence goes on from NZ_JABELE010000013.1 coordinate 84,544, forward strand.
CAGTCTCTGCCAAAGTCTATATCGACACCACTTAAATTTATAAGTAGCTTGATAGCGATTAGCGCTTTCAGGCTTTAATTCGTCGCGACCAAAAACTTAATCAACAATAAAACTTGAGATGTGCAAAACACAGTCTTAACGGCTTTGCTATGCCTTTTTTTCTCCCAAAAAAGTATCTCGTTTACATACAACAAGAATTTTTATAACGGTAAAACTATGCCACATTTAGTGATCTCCCCACGTGCCATACAAGTCGTAAATAAATCAATTGATCTGTTTCACCATCACGGATTTCATACGGTTGGAGTCGACAGAATTGTGAAAGAATCTCAAATTCCAAAAGCGACTTTTTATCATTACTTTCACTCTAAAGAGCGGTTTATCGAAATCTGCATGATCGTGCAAAAAGAACGTTTAAAAGAAAAAGTAGTTTCAATGGTTGAGTACGCCAGTCAAACAAGTGTGATGGATAAACTTAAGAAACTTTATGTCTTACACACCGATTTGGAGGGGCTTTACTATCTATTATTTAAAGCAATTTTTGAGACCAAGCTGACCTATCCAAAAGCTTATATAACTGTAATGAGATATAGAACATGGTTGCTTAATGAAATCTATAGTCAGTTAATAAAACTAAAAAAAGATCTTTCCTTTCAGGACGCCAAATTATTTTTATATATGATTGAAGGAACCATTATTTAGCTTTTAAGCTCGGGTCAAGTAGGGGATAGAGAGATGATATTAGACTGTTTTTTGAAGCAGTTTAAAGCGGCGTAGTATGTATCGTTCATCATTTTTCAAGTTTAGCTATTTCATATAAAGAGCCCTTTTATAACAAGGGCTTTTTTGTATTCAGTCTATTCTTTATATTGCCATGCTTTTAAAAAGGTTTGGCAAACTTCTTGATTTAACCGCTGTAGTTCTTCTGGAGTTGGAATATTTCCACTAATCAACGTAGCGGGATAGGTATAGCCCATTACGGCACCGAGGAAAGCCTTTGTTGCTTCCTCTGGCTGATCAATTTTAACAATACCAGCATTGTGTGCAGTTGCAAGAATATCGGTTAAAGATCTTTTAATATTCCCTTGAGTACGTTGCTGAATTTTAGGAAGAATTTCTTTCATTTCAACTAAGGCAATAATCAGCAATCTTTGCAGGCGAATGACGTCAATATGATAAAAATGATTTTGTACAGACTGTCCAATTTCTAACAATAATTGATCTAGTCGCTTATTTTTCAATTCATGCTGCTCAATGAAAGGTGCTTCCATTTCTGCTTTTAAATGATCAAAGACTTCAATAAGTAACGCTGTCTTTGTCGGGAAATGGTTGTATAAAGTTTGTCGATTTGTACCGGCTTTCGTGGCAACAGCCTCTAAACGGACTTCTAATCCATGCTCAAGGAATAGTTCACGGGCTGCTGCCACAATAGTAGGGCGAATTCGAGACGGACGACCTGGTGATTTTTTTAGCATATCGGTTTTCTTGCACATCGTATTTATTTACTTTACAGTAAAGTAAATAAATTGTCTATAAGTCTAGGGTGCCAAAATATGTTTGGTTCGGTTTTTTTTAATCATAAGTACTTGTGGTTATTGCCTTTGCTACTTTTTCTTAATGGATGTGATTCTGATCCGCCTGCCCCTAAAAATATTCAGCAGGTGGGTACGATCACTATAAAACCAGAGACGATTGAATCTACCTATCAATTGGCTGGTAGAACGGTGGCCTCTGAAATTTCTCAGGTCCGTCCACAAGTCAATGGAGTAGTAATAGAGCAATTATTTAAGGAAGGCACGCAAGTAAACAAAGGGCAGCCACTTTATAAAATTGATTCATCACTCTATCGGGATAGTGTGGATGAAGCCGCTGGTAATCTTGCATTAGCAAAAGCCACTGTAAATTCGACTCGCCTTCAAGCCGAGCGTTATAAAGAATTAATTAAAGTAAATGGGGTGAGTCAACAGGAGCTTGATAATGCTCAAAGTGCATATGAGCAAGCGAAAGCGACTGTTGCCGTAAATGAAGCTGTATTGAAAACAGCACGAACCAATTTACGTTACACACAAGTTAGTGCGCCAATTTCAGGACGGATAGGGCGTTCATCTATTACACGTGGGGCTTTAGTCACCTCTGCTCAAACAGAGCCTTTAGCAACGATTCAAAAACTGGACCCCATGTATGTTGATTTGACTCAGTCGAGTGATGAATACATGGCACTGCGTAAACAGCTTACTGAAAATGGAATAAAACCGACTGAACTTTCAGTACGTTTGAAGCTTGAGAATGGCACTGCCTATGCAGAACAGGGGACTTTTAAGTTTAGTGATGTTGCTGTAGATGAGGCGACAGGAAGTGTCACCTTACGTGCAGCATTTCCCAACCCCAATAATGCGTTATTGCCCGGCCTGTATGTGCGGGCAGAACTTGGAACGGGAACACGTCCTAACAGCGTCTTAATTCCTCAAGGTGCGCTGTTCCGAGACGCAGAAGGAAATCCACTTGTTTGGATTGTTGGAAAAGATAATAAAGCCGAGCAACGAAAAATTACTCTAGGCGATGCAATTGATAATCGTTGGTTAGTGACCTCTGGCTTGAAAGCAGGAGATCAAGTCATTGTTGAGGGTCTGCAAGGCTTAAGTGCCGGCATGACGATTGAACCTACCCCAATGAGTTGAGGATTGCGTATGTTGTCGAGTTTTTTTATTGCACGACCTATTTTTGCTTGGGTCCTCTCTATTTGTATTATGGCATTGGGGACAATTTCGATTTTAACATTACCCATTGAGCAATATCCTGACATTGCACCACCAGGTGTAAATGTTACTGCAAATTATCCGGGAGCATCTGCTAAAACTGTTGAAGACAGTGTTACCCAGATTTTGGAGCAACAAATTAAAGGGATTGATGGTCTACTGTATTTTTCATCGAGTAGTAGTTCGGCCGGTCAAGCACGCATAAGTCTTAGTTTTGATCAGGATACCAATCCTGACACTGCTCAGGTGCAGGTGCAAAATGCTGTGAATCAGGCACTGAGTCGATTGCCTCAAGAGGTTCAGCAGCAAGGGATCACTGTGACAAAGTCACAAGGCGATAGTTTACTGGTCTTTGCGCTTTACGATGAAAGTGGGACTAGATCTTCTGTCGACATATCTGACTATATGGTGAGTACACTGCAAGATCCATTAAGTCGGGTCGATGGAGTGGGTGAAATCACCGTATTTGGTGCTCAATATGCAATGCGCATCTGGCTTGATCCTCATAAATTAAACAGTTATGGATTAATGCCATCAGATGTTAGAACTGCAATTGAAGCACAAAACACTCAAATTACAGCGGGAGAGTTGGGCGCATTACCCACGCGTGATGGGCAGGCTCTAAATGCAACAGTAACAGCATTATCTCGGTTACAAACCGTGAGCCAATTTGAAAATATTATTTTGCGCACACAAACCAATGGTGCGGTTGTATTACTTAAAGATGTTGCTCGAGTCGAGCGTGGTGCAGAGAGTTATCAGACTTCTACACGTTTGAATGGAAAGCCAGCTTCGGGTATGTCTATTCAGCTTGCATCTGGTGCCAATGCATTAGAAACGGCTGAACGAGTTAAAGCTGAAGTCACACGGTTAACTGCCTCTATGCCAGCGGGTTTAAAAGTTGCATACCCACGCGACAGTACGCCATTTGTAGAAGCCTCGGTAAATGGGGTGATTAAAACTTTAGCTGAAGCGATTGTTCTCGTCATTATTGTCATGTTCTTATTTTTGCAAAGCTGGCGTGCAACTTTAATTCCGGCAATTGCAGTTCCGGTCGTATTGTTAGGTACATTTGCTGTGTTGAGCGTACTTGGCTATAGCATTAATACACTGACTTTGTTTGCAATGGTACTCGCAATTGGTTTACTGGTAGATGACGCGATTGTCGTTGTAGAAAATGTCGAGCGGGTTATGCATGAGCAAAATGTTGATGCTCGGCAAGCCACCCTAATTTCAATGCAGGAGATATCGGGTGCGCTGGTGGGTATTGCCATGGTACTCGCAGCGGTATTTTTACCTATGGCATTTTTTGGTGGTTCCGTCGGGATTATCTATCGCCAGTTCTCGGTAACGCTTGTATCGGCAATGGTACTTTCTGCAATTGTTGCTTTAACACTTTCACCTGCGTTATGTGCAACATTACTCAAACCTGCAAATGAAAAACATAAGCAGAGAAAATTCTTTACTTGGTTCAATCGTAAAGTCGAACAAGGGCAGTCAGGCTACCGCACAAAGCTAGTTGCTGTTTTAGGTAAACCCAAAGTCTTTATGATCATATTCGTAGGTATTACCGCTTTGTTAGGCTGGCAATATACGCGTATGAATACGGGGTTTTTACCACAAGAAGACCAAGGCTCGGTTATGGTTCAATTTAGTACGCCTGTAGGCACGACACTAGCTGAAACAGAGCGGGTTGGTAATCAGATTGCAGATTACTTTTTGACGAAAGAAAAGGATAATCTCAATGTGATTTTCATGGTGATGGGTAGAAATAACGCAGGCAGTGGGCAAAATGTTGGGATGGCATTTGCTGAACTTAAACATTGGGATGATCGAAAAGGTAGTGAAAATACGGCAGAAGCTGTGATTGCTCGTGCAAATGCACATTTTAAGTCGCTACGTGAAGCTCGCGTTCAGGTACTGTCACCTGCTTCTGTAAGAGGTCTTGGCCAATCAAGTGGTTTTGAACTTTGGTTGCAAGATGCTGAAAATAAAGGACGTGATGCCTTACTCGCCGCAAAAGATAATGTACTCAAAGAAGCAAATGCTGATGCAGGATTAGCAGCAGTACGCTTAAATGGTTTAGATGATAAAGCTCAGTTACAAGTCGATATCGATCAAAGAAAAGCCAGTGCTTTTGGCTTGGCTCAAGCTGATATTAGCAATACTTTGTCGACCGCATGGGGCGGATCTTATGTAAATGACTTCATTGATAGAGGACGTGTTAAGCGTGTTTATTTACAAGGAGATGCGAACTATCGTTCCTTACCCCAAGATATTGGACAGTGGTATGTTCGTGGTACTAGCGGTGAAATGACGCCATTTTCTAGTTTCTCTTCTATGAAATGGCAGATGGGCCCTCAAATGCTGCAACGCTTTAACGGTCTTTCAGCCGTTCAAATACAAGGTTCTGCGGCAGCTGGTGAGAGTTCTGGTGGGGCTATGGATAAGATGCAGCAGTTAGTTGACCAACAACAAGGTTTTAATCTTCAGTGGAGTGGGTTGTCTTATCAAGAGAAACTAGCGGGTGGCCAAACGATCTGGTTATATTTAGCCTCAATCATCTTTATCTTTTTATGTTTGGCAGCACTTTATGAAAGTTGGTCTATTCCTGTCTCTGTCATGCTAGTGATTCCTTTAGGTCTTATTGGCGCTGTAGTTGCTGCAAGTCTGGCAGGTTTTGTTAACGATATTTACTTTCAGGTCGCTATGCTTACCACCATTGGGCTTTCTGCCAAAAATGCTATTTTGATTGTTGAATTTGCGGCAGCTAAGTTAGAGGCTGGTCAGGCATTAATGGATGCCATTATTGAAGGTGCTGGTCAGCGATTACGGCCAATTATTATGACATCTCTGGCTTTTGTTGCAGGTGTTCTTCCATTGGCTGTATCTACAGGAGCAGGGGCTGTTAGCCGAAAAGAAATTGGTATCGCCGTAACTGGTGGGATGATTTCGGGAACTCTACTTTCTATTTTCTTTGTGCCTTTATTTTTTCTTTTAGTTCGTCGTTTAACCAATAAGTTAAACACCAAAAAGGCAAAATGATTTTACAAAACAGAATGTCATTAACAATTAGGCCCTCATGCTATAAATAGCATGAGGGCCTAAAATCTGACTAAAAACTTAGAATGTATTTTGAATAATGACATCGTCGTAAGGAAGTTTGCCCACGCGTGGGTAAGGCTCGGAAGCTGACTTACCAACAGCAATCATTAAACATACCACGTGATCTTCAGGTAAGTTAATGAGCTTTGCCATCGCGTCAAAGTCAAAACCATCCATAGGGCAACTGTCTAAACCATGCTCTTGAGCAAGAAGCATCAAGGTTTGAGCAAAAATACCTGCACTACGCATAACTTCGTCACGTTGGGTTTGTGGACGGTCACGGTAATATTGGTCAATTGCGCCAGCCATAATATTTTGTACTTCTGGAGTTGCGCCATCCCACACACGCTTAGCATCAACTTCCCATGTATTTACTTTTGCACACAACACAATTAGTAATGATGATTCTGTAACTTGTGGTTGATCCCAAGCAATGGTGCGAATTTTTTGTCTTAACTCAGTATCTTCAATGATGACTGGACGCCAATGTTGTAAGTTAAAAGCGCTTGGCGCATTTGCTAAAACTTCTTGTAATAACTGCTTTTTGTTATCTTCAGAAAGTTGAAAAGCAGGGTCGAAGCGTTTAACTGCGCGGCGGTTACGGATGGCATCAATAACATTCATAAGATTTTCCTATCTCTTGGTTTGACCGTTTTTAAAATAACAAAGTAATATTTAAGCTTGGTTCATATTAAACTGAATTAATCTCGCAATATCGATAGTTCTTTCATAAATGAGTTCTGCTGCATGTTCGCAGGCTTGTTCTAATGTGATGGGACCATTTGTTAGCGAAAAAGCAGCCTTAACCCCATGTTCATAAAGCGCTTGGTAGCCTTCGCCTAATGTCCCTGCAATGACAATGACAGGAACATTGTGTGTTTTGGCAATTTGACTCACCCCAAAAACTGTTTTACCACTTAATGTTTGTTGGTCAAATTTACCTTCACCGGTAATGACCCAATTTGCATTAGAGATTTTATGTTCAAGTTGATTCAGTTCACCTACGACTTTAACGCCAGCTTTAAAATCTGCATTTAAATAACTTTTGGCTGCAAAGCCCAAACCGCCAGCAGCACCAGAGCCTGCGTCATCTCGTTTATCGAAACCTAAAAGTTGTGCCGAGACATCGGCAAAATGGGCAAGAGCTCGATCAAGTAACTTTACTTGAGTAGGGGAAGCCCCTTTTTGTGGACCAAAAATATGAGATGCGCCGTTTGGACCGCAAAGTGGATTGGTCACATCGGCAGCTAGTAAAAACCGCGTGTGCTGAATACGTGAGTCGAAATGTGTTAAATCAATTTTTGATAGGTTGCTTAGAGCGAGACCACCAGCGGGTAAAACCTTTTGTTTGGCATCGAGCAAAACAGCACCTAAAGCACTCAGTAATCCTGTGCCACCATCATTAGTAGCACTACCGCCTACAGTTAAAATAATGTCTTTTGCACCTGCGTCTAAAGCATCCAAAATGAGTTGGCCTGTTCCAAACGTTGTGCTGTGGCAGGCATCACGTTCTGACGGTGGGACTAACTGTATGCCGCTCGCTTGAGCCATTTCAATGATGGCGATTTTTTGTTTTTCTAACCATCCCCATTTGGCTTGAACAGGCTGACCTAATGGCCCGACTACAGTTTTTTCACGCCATTCACCTTCACAGACCTCTAACACTGCTTCAATAGTTCCTTCGCCGCCATCGGCCATCGGGCATAAAATCGTTTCTGCATGAGGAAAAACTTCTTGCCATCCTTTGGCAATGGCCTGAGCTACGTTTAAAGCAGATAAGCTGTCTTTAAATGAATCAGGGGCGATCACAACCTTCATAAATGCTCTAATGTGGATAGATTTTTAATTGTTTTATACTGTTTAATGCGAAAAAAACATAGATAAAGACATGTAAACATCAATTTTAAAAGGCTTTCAATCTGTTAAAAATAAAAGCCAATAATGTTTTGATCTGTAAAAGGCGGAGTTTCTATCTTTTTAACTCATTGTTTTATATGTTTTTCTATAAATAGCGCCGTTGGCCTAAATGATTGTAATTGTAAAAAATATGGCACATATTATAAGAACAGTTGAGCCAGCTTTTTAAAATATGGTGAATAACATACCAAGCGGACTCTACCCACAAGCAAGACACCAGCGATTCTTAATATAAGCATAATTAAATTGTGGTTTTATTGGATCTGTTGAATGCCTAAGAAGAAATAAGAGGATGAAAAAGTGGATAATTCAGAAGAACAAAAGCATATACAAGAAAATAACGGTTTTGCGCGAATTGAGCCATACACTCATCCTGCTGGCGGGTGGGGCGCACTCCTTAGTGTTGCTCGAAACTTAAAGCGACAAGATATTTTAGGTAAAGGTTCAATTACCTTACTCAACATTAACCAGCCTACAGGTTTTGACTGTCCTGGCTGTGCATGGCCAGAAAAGAAAGATGCTCATGCGTTTAACTTCTGTGAAAATGGTGCAAAAGCAGTTGCCTTTGAAGCAACCAGTAAAACAGTGACTCCTGAATATTTCGCAGGACATACCGTCAGTTGGTTATCAGAACAAAGTGACTTTTTCCTCGAAGACTTAGGCCGCTTAACAGACCCAGTTCGCTACGATGCTGCAACCGATAAATATGTGCCTATTTCATGGGACGATGCATTTAAACTCATTGCTCAACATTTACATGCGCTAGACAACCCAGACCAAGCGGCATTTTATACCTCTGGCCGTGCCAGTAACGAAGCAGCATTTTTATATCAATTGTTTGTGCGAAGCTTTGGTACAAATAACTTTCCAGACTGCTCGAACATGTGCCATGAAACCACAAGTGTTGGTTTGCTTGACTCGATTGGTTTAGGAAAAGGCACAGTCACCCTAGAAGACTTTGACGTAGCCGATGCTATTTTTAGTTTTGGTCATAACCCCGGCACAAACCATCCACGTATGTTAGGTACTTTGCGTGAAGTGTCTAAACGCGGCGGTAACATTATTGCGATTAACCCAATTAAAGAAAGAGGTCTTGAGCGTTTCCAAGACCCGCAAGCACCGCTTGAAATGATGACTAACGGCAGTACACCAATTAGTCGCTATTATTTCCAACCTAAAATTGGTGGTGACTATGCACTCATGTTGGGTATGTTAAAACACTTAAATGAGTGGGATAAAAAAGCACTTGCCTCAGGTAAACCAAGTATTTTTGACCGAAACTTTATTGCGGTGAATACCGTTGGTTTTGATGAAATGATTGCTGAGGTTGAAAGAACTGAATGGGCAGATCTTTATAAACACTCAGGCCTATCGCCTGAACATTTAGAAAAACTCGCCAAACTCTTTTTAGAATCAGAGCGTTCAATTTTCTGTTGGGGAATGGGTATTACCCAGCATCGTCACGGAACTGCTAACGTACACATGCTGGCAAATTTATTGTTGGCACGTGGTCAAATTGGCAGGCCAGGTGCAGGGTTATGTCCAGTTCGCGGGCATAGTAATGTGCAAGGCGACCGAACCATGGGCATTAATGAACTGCCTAGCCCTAAATTACTCGACAACATTGACCGTGTGTTTGGTATTAAATCACCGAGAAAAAATGGACATGGTGTCGTTGAAACCATTAAAGCCATGGCTGAAGGCGAGGTCAAAGTCTTTATTGGTTTAGGTGGGAACTTTGCAGTTGCAACGCCAGATACGCCGTATACCCAAGAAGCACTTAGAAAGTGTAATTTAACTGTTCATGTCGCAACTAAGTTAAACCGTAGCCATTTAGTGTGTGGTAAAGATGCTCTTATTTTGCCATGTTTAGGCCGTACCGAAATTGATGAGCAGCTTCATGGCCCACAGGCAATTTCAGTCGAAGATTCGATGAGTAATATTCATTTGTCAGCAGGGCGTAACGCTCCAATTTCTGACAATATTTTGTCTGAACCAGATATCGTCGCCCGAATGGCTGAAGCAGTGCTTCCAGACAGTCAGATTAAATGGAAATGGTATATCGAAAGCTATGACCGTATTCGTGACTCAATTGCCGATGTGTTTGATGAGTTCCATGACTTTAATTTACGTGTCTATAAACCGGGTGGCTTCCACCTCGAACATCCAGCCAATCAGCACATCTGGAATACAAAAAGTGGTAAAGCGCAGTTTATGATTACACCGCTGAGTGAAGTCTATGCCGATAAAGAAAATCAGTACGCTGCCGCATATACCGACAGTAAAGTTTATACCTTGATGACCACGCGTTCTCATGACCAATACAACACTACTCTATATGGTCTAGATGACCGTTACCGTGGGGTGTTCGGTCAGCGCCGTGTGTTGTTTATGAACCAAGCTGATATTGATGAAGCTGGATTTGAAGCAAATCAGTGGGTCGATATTGAAAGTGTTTTCTCGGACGGTGTAAAACGTATCGTGCATAGTTTCCGTATTGTGCCGTACAACATTCCGCGAGGCAGTTTAGCCGCTTACTATCCGGAAACTAATCCTTTGGTGGCATTAAGCAGTCATGATAAATATGCCAAGATTCCTGCTTCAAAAAGTGTTCCTGTGATTTTGCATCCCGGAAATGCGCCAGAGCATTTTAACTTGGCAACGGCAGTAGCCCCTGAAGATGCCGATAAGAAAGTAAGCAACCTTTAATCAAAGGCAATATTAAAAAATATCATCCAAACAAATGGCGCTCTAAACAAGCGCCATTTTGAAATAAAGGAAATAATTTTGACACCACATTCTTATGGGGTTGAAACATTACTAGTACAGCGGTTTAACAAAACCAACTCTGAAAATGTTTTAGATCATATTGTGCAAGAGTACCCAATCGCCTTGGTGTATAACGGTATTTCGCATGCGGTGATGATGGCCACACCGACTGATGTTGATTTATTTGCCAAAGGCTTTAGTCTCTCCGAAGGAATTTTAACAAGCTTAAAAGAGCTATATGCGCTTGATGTACATCAAAATGAATTGGGCATTACGGTAGAAATGACCATTTCATCGAGAGCATTTGCTGCCTTAAAGGAACATCGCCGTATGATGGTAGGCCGTACAGGCTGTGGTTTGTGTGGAATTGAGAGTTTAGAGCAGTTTCAGTTAGATGTTCCAAAAATTACAACGCATGCATCAAAAATATGGCTTGAGCAAATTCCGAGTGCCATTTCCCATTTAAAAGCCCAACAGGAAATTACCGCTTTAACGGGTGGCGCACATGCCGCAGCATGGGTGATTGATGGACAAATCGTGGCTTTATTTGAAGATGTTGGCCGCCATAATGCTTTAGATAAATTAATCGGTTATTTAGCGCAAGAAAACTACGACACCAGTTTAGGTTTTGTGGTGATGACCAGTCGGGCAAGTTATGAACTAATACGAAAATGTGCCAAGCTGAATATAAGTCTACTGGCGTCAATTTCAGCACCTACCAGCATGGCTATTCAATTAGCAAAACAATCTGGCCTGACTTTGGCGAGTTTTTGTAGGGGAGATAGATTTGTTTTATATACAGAAATTTAAAATATATTGTTCAAGATGAAGAACCTAAAATAAAGCTCATCTGACATTTCTTTGGCTTTTAAGCTAAGGATAGGTTTTATGGATTATTATAAAACTCTAAAGGTTCAGAGTCTGTCCAAATGTCTTGGTTACAATCACTAAAAGAATGGGCAAAACGTCTAAAAAAACAAATTATTATGCTTTGGTTTGCGTCAAAGCATCCTCAAATGCCATGGTTCCCAAAAGTTATTGCTGTGGTGGCTGTGGCTTATGCCTTTAGTCCAATCGATTTAATTCCAGATTTTATTCCTATTTTAGGCCTTTTAGATGAGGCCATCATTCTACCGATGCTGATTTGGTTAGCTGTTCGTTTTACACCTCAACAAGTCATTTTAGATGCGGAACAACAAGCTGAAGAATGGCTAGATCAACAGGAGCGTCGACCTCAAAATTATTTAGTTGCTGTGTTGATTATTCTAGTTTGGATCACACTGGCCGTGATGGCCTATTTCTACTTTGGTGGTGGCTTGTAATTAGCAAACCGTCAAAGTTTAGAATCGTGAATTTAAAGGCATTAACATTGTGCTTTGCTACAACTCAAAGGATAATAACGTTTTTATAAGCTATGGGTTGCAGACAATGAAAATCGTCGCAGATGAAAATTTGGCATTTACCGATTACTTTTTTTCTGAGTTTGGCGATATTCAACACAAAGCTGGGCGCACTTTAACCCATGCAGATGTAAAAGATGCTGAAGCTTTACTGGTCCGTTCGGTTACTGCAGTTAACGCAAGTTTAATTGAAAACACAGCATTAAAATATGTGGGCAGTGCCACAATCGGGACCGATCATTTAGATATTGCGGCGTTAGAAAAACAAGGAATTACATGGGCAAATGCGGCTGGTTGTAATGCGCAAGCGGTTGCTGAATATGTCATTACTGCTTTACTTCATTTAGATGCAAACCTTTTAGAACAACAAGAAAAATTTACCCTAGGTATTGTTGGCCTTGGCAACGTCGGTAAGCGTTTGGCTTATATGGCTCAGTTACTTGGCTGGAATGTAATTGGCTTTGACCCATATGTGAAACTAGACACAATTGAAAATGTAAGCTTAGAAACTCTGTTGCAGCAAGCCAATGCCATTTCAATTCATGTGCCGCTTACTAAAAATGGTGAACATGCCACATATCATCTGTTTGATGAAAAAGCTTTTGCAGCGCTTCAACCTGACACTATTTTAATTAATAGTGCACGTGGCCCAGTTGTTAAAGAAGCCGCTTTAATGGAAGATATTCAACGTACCCAGCGTAAAGTCGTGCTTGATGTATTTGAGCATGAACCAGTCATATCAGAAGAACTCATAGACATGTTGGCTTTAGCAACACCGCATATTGCTGGTTATAGCCTTGAAGGAAAAGCTCGCGGTACACAAATGATTTATGAAGCGTTTTGCCAAAAATTTGGATACGACATTAATAAGCGTTTTGAAACTCAGCTACCTGCATGCGAAGACTATTTTTCGGGACATGATTTAAAAGCTGTATTAAAGCAAAAACTATCTCAAATTTATGATATTGCTCAAGATGATGCCAATATCCGTGCTTGTATTAAAGACGGAAAAGTAGAGCAAAAAGCATTTGATTTATTACGTAAAAATTATCCGCTGCGCCGTGAATGGGCAGCACATGAGGGACCACAGGCATGAGTTTAAGTTATCAACCTACTTGTTCAATTGATGCCTTAAAAGCACGTGCCAAGCTCTATAGCCAAATCCGTCAGTTTTTTGCGGAACGTGATGTCATGGAAGTCGAGACACCGATCGTTTCACAAGCAGGTGTCACCGATGTGCATTTAGCTTCGGTTCAGGCTTTGCGCCATATTAATGGCAAATTGAAAACGCAATATTTACAGACTTCACCAGAGTTTGCGATGAAGCGTTTATTGGCGAGCGGTAGTGGGCCAATTTATCAGATTTGTAAGGTTTTTCGAGACGATGAGCACGGGCGTAAACACAATAGTGAATTTACCATGCTTGAATGGTACCGTCCCGGTCTAGACTTAAAAGCGTTAATGCATGAAACAGCCGATTTATTGCAAACCTGTTTGCAGCATCGTTTTGGTGAAGTTCGTCCGTTTATTCTAAGTTATAAACATGCCTTTCAAGACCGTTTAGATATTAACCCTTTGCAAGCAACTTTGAAGCAACTCAAAGATACGGCAAATCGTGTGGGGTTAAATCTTGATTTGGGCGATGACCGTCTAGCTTACATGGATTTGTTATTTTCTCATTTTGTTGAACCAAGTTTAGGATTTGATGCTCCAGTTTTTTTAACTGACTTTCCACCAGAAATGGCATCTTTGGCAAAAGTGAAAGTAGATGAAGATGGGGAGGAGGTCGCGGCACGTTTTGAGGTTTATATTGAAGGCTTAGAGCTAGCCAATGCCTACGATGAATTGCTTGATGCAGATGTGTTACGTTCACGCTTTGAAGCAGACAATGCAGAGCGGGCTAAGCAGGGGCTTCATGTCATGCCTTTAGATGAACATCTATTATCAGCGTTGCCTCATATGCCGGAATGCTCAGGTATCGCTTTAGGTGTAGACCGTTTACTCATGGTTGCAATGGATCAGGTCAAAATTGAAAAAGTAGTGACCTTTCCAGCAGAAATTGCTTAAACGCTGACAAATAAAAAAGCCACAATATTGTGGCTTTTTTATTTAGGATTTATTTAGCTTAAGCTTGTTGAATACCTGCAACAACCCAGTCTTGCTGAGAACCAGCAGGTTTAACAAAGTGCCAGATTTCGGTAAACGGTTGTGGCAAGCTGTTTAAGTCTTCACTTACTGTACCAGTGAATCGTACGCTTACTACGTATTGACCATTTTCAGTCGCACTGTCTACAACCATCGCATTCAAGTTACTAAATTCAGCAACATCCTGATCTTGGTTGGCCATGATGTCGTTATACATTGAACTATAAAGTTCTGGCGTTAAGTAACGGCGAATTTCTTCAATGTTACTTGCAGTATTCATCGATTGGATATGATTAAAACGTTGACGTGCAATACGTAAGAACGCAGCTGGTTCACTACCATCTGGAAGTTGATTGCCATTGCTCGTTGTTACACCGCCAAAAGGCGCTTGCGTTGCTGCACCGCCACCCACAGATTGACCAAAGATATTTGTATTATCGCCAGCATTGCGTGGAGTTGCTTGTGGTGCAGCAGAACGGCCAAATGGGTTTTGACCGCCATTATTTGGTGCGTAAGGATTATTAGCTGCTAATTTTTTTTTTGATCCCAATTTACGGAATACAAAGAAAGCTAGAGCTGCTGCAAGTAATACCCAAATCCAACTTGGAATACCACCTTTTTTCTCTTCTTGTGCTTGCGCCTGTGTTGCTTGTTGTTCAGTAGATGTTGGTTTGTCATCAGCTAAAGCATTTGCTGCAACAGCACCTACGGCAGCACCAGCCACACCAGCTGCAACCATTGAACCAACGCCTGGACCAGATTTCTGAGGCGCTGTAGTAGTTTGTTGAACTGGAGTCACTTGACGAGGTTGTTGATAAGACTGGCTTGAAGTGGTAGATCGTGCCATACCGTGGCTTTTACCACCACCTGCACGTTTAGCTTCAGCAAGAGGCGAAATTGCTAAAGCAGCCATTAAAATACCGGTAATCAAGCCACGCTGGTGTACTTCCATAGGAAATTCCTGTTTAAAGTTAATTTACAATAGTATTTATGCAGGTATTTACCTTAAATTTCAACCTTAAAAGTATGTTTTTTTATGTCAATTCATCACTGAGTTGCATGGCTTCGGTCAAGGCTTCATGCAATCGAGCAACGGCAATGACTTGTACGCCCGGAATTGCCTTTTGAGGGGCGTTTCCTCTTGGTAAAATGACATATTTAAAACCATGTTTTGCTGCTTCTTTTAAGCGTTCCTGACCGTTAGGAACAGGACGAATTTCACCTGAGAGACCAACTTCACCAAAAACTGCAAGTTGTTGGGGTAATGCTTTAGTACGTAAACTTGAAGCACAGGCTAATAAGACAGCCAAATCAGAACCTGTTTCAGTAATTTTTAAGCCACCTACAATGTTGACGTATACATCTTGTCCAGTGGTTTGCACGCCGCCATGACGATGCATTACAGCAAGCAGCATATTTAAACGGTTTTGTTCCAGACCAAGTGCAACACGTCGTGGTTGTCCTTGAGCATCATCAACTAAAGCTTGTACTTCAACCAAAAGAGGGCGAGTTCCTTCACGGCTAATCATGACAATTGAACCGGGAATCGCTTCATCATAACGACTTAAGAAAATGGCAGAAGGGTTAGCAACTTCACGTAAGCCTTTATCAGTCATGCCAAATACGCCAAGTTCATTGACGGCGCCAAAACGGTTTTTAACAGCACGAATCATTCGATAACGTGAGTCCGATTGGCCTTCAAAGTAAAGTACGCAGTCCACCATATGCTCTAAAACACGCGGACCTGCCAGTGCACCTTCTTTGGTCACATGACCAACAATGAATAGCGCTGTGCCACTATTTTTTGCATAACGGGTTAATAAAGCAGCTGATTCACGAATTTGTGAAACACCACCCGGAGCTGACTGGAGGGTTTCTGTATAAAGGGTTTGAATCGAATCTAGAATAGCGACTACAGGTTTTTCTTGTTCTAAAACTTCACAAATGCGTTCTACACAGGTTTCAGCCATGACTTTTAATTGGTCAGTTGGCAGGTCGAGACGTTGCGCACGAAGCGCCACCTGAGATAAAGATTCTTCACCTGTAATATAAAGTGCAGAACTTTTTGCGCTTGCCATGTGGGTTGCTGTTTGTAAAAGAATGGTTGATTTACCAATACCAGGGTCACCACCAATCAATACAACAGAACCTGTCACCAAGCCGCCGCCGAGCACTCGGTCAAATTCACTAATGCCTGTAGGTAAGCGGGTTTCATGAGAAACTGAAACTTTATTTAGCGTTGTAATGTTAGCAACTTGACCCGCATAGCCCCCAATTTTAGGACGCGCACGGTGAGCAGTGGTAGGCTCAAGTTTAACTTCAGTCAGAGAATTCCATTCACCACACTCTGAGCATTGACCAGCCCATTTAAGATGATCGGCGCCACATTGTTCGCAACGGTAAACAGTTTTGACTTTGCTCATAAAAAATTGAAATTTTGCTCAATATTATATAAATATAGTTCTATAAAGAGTCCTTAACTTTTTCTCCTACGTTTTTCATGTAGAACATTAGGAATTAGAAAAGGTTCTTTTTTTAAGAACTAAAAGGGAAAGACGTCAAAAATAACACGATATAGGATTTTTACAAGTCAGATAGAGTTTGTTTTAAGTGGATATAGAAAATCTAATCTATCCCCAAGGAAGGTGTTTTTACTGATGTATGTATCTAACTGTTTATTATAGAGATGGCATGGATATTGCTGAAGTAAAAAATGAACAAAATAATATGAGTATTGTATTTTTAAATACAAAAGGTTGAAATGTATGAGTGCAGCAGAAATTGTTGATTGGATAAATAGCATAATCTGGAGTAAGGGACTTATTTACCTGTGCTTAGGCGCGGGTTTATTTTTTTCTATTTTGACAAGATTTGTTCAAGTACGTCAAATGAAGGAAATGGCTAGACTACTAATAAAAGGTACGTCTTCAGAGCAAGGGATTTCATCTTTTCAGGCTTTAGCCGTTTCATTATCAGGGCGAGTAGGGGTAGGTAATATTGCAGGGGTTGCGGCAGCAATTGGTTTTGGTGGACCAGGTGCTGTCTTTTGGATGTGGTTAGTTGCATTTTTAGGGGCTGGCACTGCATATGTAGAATCTACTTTAGGTCAAATCTATAAAGTCGAATATCAAGGGCAATATCGTGGTGGCCCAGCATTTTATTTTGATAGAGGATTGGGACAACGTTGGTTAGGGGTTGTATTTGCTATAGCAGCGATTGTTTCTTGTGGTTTATTTTTACCCGGTATTCAAGCAAATGCTGTAGGGAAGGCATTTACCCAGATTACAGGTGAAGGGGCAATTATTTTTGGTGATATTGGTTTATTTAAACTTGTAGCGCTTGTGGTGATTGTTGGTTTACTTGCCATCATTATTTTTGGCGGAATCAAACGGATTGCGCGATTTGCTGAGTTTGTTGTTCCTTTTATGGCTGCTGGATATATTCTAATGGCTGTAGTGATTGTAATTGCGAATATTCAAGAGTTACCAGGAGTCGTTAAATTAATCTTTGAAGATGCCTTTTCTCCTATGGCGGGTCTCGGTGCAGCGATCGGTTGGGGAGTAAAACGTGGTGTTTACTCAAATGAAGCAGGGCAAGGAACAGGTCCTCATGCAGCATCAGCAGCCGAAGTACAGCACCCAGCTCAACAAGGTTTTGTGCAGGCATTTTCAGTTTATGTTGATACCTTATTTGTATGTTCTGCAACAGCTTTCATGATTTTAATTACTGGCAAATACAATGTTCAAGGAACTTTAGAAGCTGGTCAATTTATTGTGCAACATGTGGGAGCTAGTGTAGAAATAGGCTCACCTGCATTTACACAGATGGCAGTCAGCACAATGTTTGGTGATTTTGGGCAAATCTTTGTTGCTCTAGCTGTGTTCTTCTTCGCTTTTACAACAATTGTTGCATATTACTATATTGCTGAAACTAACATTACTTATCTAAGCTACATTACTAAATCTCCATCATTATTATTTGTGACCAAGTGCTTTATTATTCTTTCTGTATCTTATGGGGTTTTAAGTGCAACTGGTTATATTTGGGGTATTGGTGATATTGGTGTCGGTTTAATGGCATGGATTAATATTGTCGGAATTATTGTGACTTATTTTGTATGGAAACCAACTATTAAGGCATTGAAAGATTACGAAGAACAGCAAAAGGCTGGTGTAAAGGAATTCACATTTGATCCTGTTAAATTAGGAATTAAAAATGCGACTTTCTGGGAGGAAAGATTAAAAAATAAGCAGAAATAAATTTAATTTACTTTTCCAATAATATCTCTCAAAAAAGTAGCCGTAAGGCTACTTTTTTTGTTTGTATAGAGCGTTTGAAGTTATTAGACAAAAGTTGACTTAAGAGTCCGTTGTATTGCAATAGGCTTGTGCGTATTATCGCCAATGATTGTATGTAGCTTGAAATCATCAGCAATACAGACAAAAATTGGTTAGTTGAAAAGTTGTCAAAAAATATACATTTAAAAGATGCCTGCAAATGGTGCGATATCGTCTTTTTGATTTGCGTTTAGCTAACTGACTAAAAAAATTACTGGAGTGCGTTCATAAAATGTCGAATCAAAATCTGAGTGAATCTCATGAACAAGGTGAGCTCCATCGAAGTCTTTCTAATCGACATTTACAGTTGATTGCGATTGGTGGTGCAATTGGTACCGGATTATTTATGGGATCAGGTAAAACAATTAGTCTTGCTGGACCATCGATCTTATTCATTTATCTGATTATTGGTACGATGGTTTTTTTTGTCATGCGTGCGCTTGGCGAATTACTTCTTTCAAATCTTGCCTATAAATCATTTATTGACTTCACCACAGATTTAATCGGTCCATGGGCGGGTTACTTTGTGGGATGGACATACTGGTTATGTTGGATCACCATTGGTATCGCTGACCTTTCTGCAATTATCTACTACTTACAATTCTTCAATAATGGTCTGCCTTTCTCGCCTGTCGAAGGGGCGATGATCAGTGTTGCCGCGATTGTATTTATTATGGGTTTAAACCTGTTAACAGTTCGCTTATTTGGTGAGTTAGAATTCTGGTTTGCGCTTATTAAGATTCTTGCGATTATTATTTTAATCGCTGTGGGCCTATGGATGATCTTTACAGGCTTTACCTCAAGTACAGGTGAAGTTGCTTCATTTACTCATCTTTGGGCGAATGGTGGTTTCTTCCCAACAGGAGTGCATGGCTTCTTGGCAGGCTTTCAAATCGCAATCTTTGCCTTCGTTGGTGTGGAACTTGTGGGAACAACGGCTGCGGAAACGAAAGATCCAGCACGTAACTTACCAAAAGCAATTAACTCAATTCCAATCCGTATCATTATTTTCTACGTATTGGCATTATTGATTGTAATGTCTGTAACGCCATGGAATAAAATTGATCCAGCGATCAGCCCATTTGTAAACTTGTTTAGTCAAGCAGGCGTGGCAGCAGCTGCGATCTTGATGAACTTAGTTGTATTGTCATCAGTGATGTCGTCAATGAACAGTGGGGTCTTCTCAACAAGCCGTATGTTATTTGGTTTATCTCGTGAAGATCAGGGTCCAAAAGCTTTTGGTAAATTAAACAAACGTGCAGTACCAGCAAATGCTTTGTATTTCTCTGCTGCCTGTTTATTGTTAGGTGCAGCATTACAGTATTTTGTACCAAATACAGTTGAAGCATTTACGCTTGCAACAACACTTTCAACGATTCTGTTCATTTGCGTGTGGTTACTTATTATCTGGAGTTATATCCGTTATTACACTACGCGTCCTGAGCTGCATGCAAAATCAACATTTAAATTGCCAGGCGGTCTATTTACATGTTGGATCACGATTATTTTCTTTATTGGTATGATTTACGTGTTGTCGTTGGAACCAGATACGTTCAAAGCGCTTAAAGTCAGCCCAATTTGGTTTGTTATCTTGATCATTGGTTATTTCTTCTTCTATAAACCACGTCATAAAAAGTAATTAAATTTATTTGCTTATGATCAAACGCTGGCTGAAAAGCTGGCGTTTTTTATGCATATTGTTTTTCTCTTTAAGTTTACTCTTTAGCCGTCTGCATGATCACGGTATACTGCATCGAATTGTTTAAATCAGGTGCTCAGATGCGTCGTGTCATTTGCCTCATCAGTTTATTGAGCAGCAGTATTTTGCTTAGCGCTTGTGGTCAGTCAGGAGCATTACAGCTACCTTCTGATCCGAATTATGACAAACGTGCGAAATACTTGCTCTATCGTAATAAAGAACAGAAACAAGTTGTTCAACAGGATGAGCAGGCTGAACAGCCAGTTGAATCATCAGCCCCAACCCAAACAACTTCACCTTAAGCTTTGAAATAAGGACACATTCATGAGTTTCACTCGCATTAATGGAGTATTGCATGCAGAGCAATGTTCTATGGAGCAGCTTGCGCAGCAATTTGGCACCCCTTTGTATGTTTATTCAAAAGCAGCTTTTGAAAAACATTACTTAGATATGGACCGTGCTTTTGATTTTATTGATCATCAAATCTGTTTTGCGGTGAAATCTAACTCAAATATAGCTGTTCTTAATGTGTTGGCAAAACTTGGTGCTGGTTTTGATATCGTATCAGGTGGTGAACTTGCACGTGTTCTAAAAGCGGGTGGAGATGCATCTAAAGTTGTTTTTTCTGGCTTGGGTAAAACCGAAGCCGATATCGAAACATCGTTAAATGTAGGCATTGCTTGTTTTAACGTAGAGTCTTATGCAGAACTAGACCGCCTTCAAAAAGTTGCAGCTCGTCTAGGCAAAAAAGCGCCAATTTCTTTACGTGTAAATCCAGACGTAGATGCAAAAACTCATCCTTATATTTCAACTGGTTTAAAAGAAAATAAATTTGGTATCCCAAGTGATACCGTTTATGAAACCTATCAATATGCTGCATCTTTACCAAACCTTGAAATCATTGGAATTGACTGTCACATTGGTTCGCAATTGACCGAGACTAAACCGTTTGTTGACGCTTTAGATCGTGTCATGGTGATGATCGAAGAATTGAAAAAACTTGGTATTACTCTTAAACACATTGATATCGGTGGTGGTTTGGGTGTTTGTTATAAAGATGAAACACCACCAAGTGTTGAAGAATATGCCAACTCAATGAAACCTGCTTTAGAAAAGTTAGGTCTCAAGGTCTATATGGAGCCGGGTCGTAGCATTAGTGCAAATGCAGGTGTGCTTTTAACAAAAGTTGATTTGCTCAAGCCAACGAGCCACCGTAACTTTGCCATTATTGATGCAGCAATGAATGATTTAATTCGCCCTGCTTTATATGAAGCTTGGATGGATATACAACCTGTAGTGCCAAGTTCTGATACTGAAGAAAAAACTTGGGATCTTGTGGGTGCAATCTGTGAAACAGGTGACTTCATTGGTAAAGATCGTTCATTGGCTTTAAAAGAAAATGACTTATTAGCTGTTCTTGGCGCTGGCGCTTATGGTTTTGTAATGAGTTCAAATTACAATACACGTGGACGTGCCGCAGAAGTGATGGTGTCAGGCGATAAAGCCCATTTGATTCGTGAGCGTGAAACGGTTGAATCCCTTTGGGAAAAAGAACGCTTATTGCCTGAGGAGTAAATGAAATGTTGTTAGAATTTACTAAAATGCATGGCCTAGGCAACGACTTTATGGTGGTTGATCTAATCAGCCAACGTGCTTATTTAGATACAGAAACAATTCAACGCTTAGCTGACCGCCATTTTGGTATTGGTTTTGATCAGCTATTGATTGTTGAACCACCAGATTTACCAGAAGCAGATTTTAAATATCGTATTTTTAATGCTGATGGTTCTGAAGTTGAACAGTGTGGTAATGGTGTACGTTGTTTTGCTCGTTTTGTCCATGAGCGTCATTTAACAACCAAAACAAGTATTACTGTCCAAACCAAAGCAGGTATCGTAAAACCTGAATTGGGACAAAATGGTTGGGTTCGCGTGAATATGGGCTACCCGAAGTTCTTGCCGAATGAAATTCCATTCATTGCTGAACAACCAGAAGCTTTATATACACTTGAGTTAGCTAACGACCAGAACATTAATATTGATGTGGTTAATATGGGCAACCCCCATGCTGTCACTATTGTTCCAGATGTATTAACTGCAGATGTTACTGGCATTGGCCCACAAGTTGAGTCGCATAAACGTTTTCCTGAACGTGTTAATGCTGGCTTTATGCAAGTAATTGATGAAAAACATGTTCGCTTACGTGTATTTGAGCGTGGTGTCGGTGAAACACTTGCATGTGGTACAGGTGCTTGTGCCGCTGCAGTAAGTGGTATGCGCCGTGGCTTACTTGCGAACTCAGTTGAAGTTGAGCTTGCTGGTGGTAAGTTACAAATTGAATGGCAAGAAGGTGATGTGGTCTGGATGACGGGTCCAACAACTCATGTATATGATGGGCGTTTGGATTTACGTTATTTCCAAGGTTAATAGCATTACCTAAATAGAAGCCTCTTTTCATCAGCTAAAGTGATAAAAGAGGTTTTCTTTTATATGTATATATGTACAATAAATTTTTAATTTTATTACTTTATAAAAATATGAATAATTTAATTTTCTTACCCGGTGCTTCAGGAAGTATTAGTTTTTGGCATCCTTTAATTGAAAAATTACCTCAGCAATACCGTACAAAAATTATTGGTTACCCCGGTTTTGGCGATACACCAGAATCCCTTGAAGTGAAGAGTTTTGAAGACCTAACAAATTATGTGGTCGATCAAATTAATGAAGAATCTGTAATTATTGCTCAATCAATGGGTGGGATTTTTGCCGTTGCCGCAGCGCTAAAAAAAACTCATTTGGTGAAAGGGCTGGTCTTAATTGCTACTTCTGGTGGAATCGACCTTAAGCGATTTAATGTACAAGACTGGCGTGAAGCATACCGCCAAACATTTTTAAAATATCCTGATTGGTTTATTACTACCAATGTTAACTACGAAGAGTTTTTATCAGATATAAACATTGAAACTTTATTAATCTGGGGCGATAACGATCCAGTGAGCCCCGTTCAGGTGGGTCAATATTTAAATCAAAAATTTGAAAATTCGATGTTATATGTTGTGAAAAATGGCGACCATCAATTGGCAGAAGAACATGCTGATGAAGTGGCCGCACAAATTAATGATTATTTAAAAAAGATGAAGTAAGTTTTTTAAAAACGGAAGCGTGCTCTGTTAGCACGCTTTTTTTAAAATTTATCTTTTACTCAAAGCTAATTTCAAAGCAAATAACACAAAAATACTGCCAGTAATCCGATCCATATATTTCACAAATTTGGGTTGCTTAAGATAACGTGACAGTGGCTGCATAGCTAAAATTAATAAAGTTGACCATAACATTCCAATGACGACATGAATCATTACCAGTCCCATCACCCAAGTAACTGCTGATGCTTGTGGTGGAATAAACTGTGGAAGAAATGAAATATAAAAAATTCCGACTTTGGGATTAAGTAAGTTACCCAAAAAACCTTTAATAAACCAATTCTGTGAAGGGGACGTATTTGAACTATTCTCTTGCATGTCTGCGAGTTGGCTACGTGGTTTTAAAATCATATTCAAACCCAGCCACGCTAAATAAGCAGCACCCATCCATTTCAGAATATTAAAAGCTAAATCAGAAGCCATGAGTAAAGCACCCAGACCACAAGCAACCACAATTCCCCAAGCAATACAACCAAGACAAATGCCAATAGCTGCTTGAAATGCTTTCGATTTACCTTCAAGTGTAGCGGTACGAATAATTAAAGTCGTATCTAAACCAGGTGTAAGCGTAAGTAAGGTAATCGCAATTAAATAAGGAATGAGTATGGTGGTCATGGCGGCAAGGTCCAATGAATACTTGGTTTAAATTGTAATATATAAATTAGATCAGCATTAGATTGTGCGGTATCAAATTTTCATGATCACATAGTTTTTGGTACACTCAAAAAAATGAGCAAATAAATGGAGAGCAATTTGGATTTTGCATTACAACTGCTCTCAATGTGGTTAAAAGAAAGAAAAATTCAGAATCAGTCTGAGCACACGATTACTGCTTATGAAAGAGATGTTAAAAGCTTTCTTGAGTTCTGCGAGCACAAACAACTAGATTTGAGAAATATTGAAGCTTCAGATTTAAGAGAGTACTTAGCGCAGCGTGTCGAACAGGATCAGTTAAGTTCAAGTAGTATGCAACGCCATCTCACCTCAATTCGCCAGTTTATGAAGTGGGCTGAACAAGGCAAATATCTAGAAATTAATCCTACTGACGATTTTAAGTTAAAACGCCAACCTAGACCTTTACCAGGCATGATCGACATAGAAACAGTTAATCAAATTTTAGATCAACCTATGCCTGAAAAACCAATTGATCAGCAATTGTGGTTACGTGATAAAGCCATGCTTGAGTTACTTTACTCAAGTGGTTTACGGCTCGCTGAACTGCAAGGCTTAACGATTAAAGATATTGATTTTAATCGTCAACTCGTTCGTATTACCGGTAAGGGGAATAAAACCCGTATTGTACCGTTTGGGAAAAAGGCAAAAGAAAGCTTATTGAATTGGCTAAAAATTTATAATATCTGGAAAGGCCATTTTGACCAAAATGCTTCCGTTTTCATTTCACAGCGAGGCGGTGCATTAACCCCTAGGCAAATTGAAAAGCGTGTAAAACTTCAGGCACAAAGAGCGGGTGTAAATGTCGATTTACACCCACATTTACTTCGACATTGTTTTGCTAGCCATATGCTATCGAGTAGCGGTGACTTGCGTTCAGTACAAGAAATGCTAGGCCATAGTAATTTATCTACAACACAAATTTATACCCATATTGATTTCGATCATTTGGCTCAAGTGTATGATCAAGCCCATCCAAGGGCACATAAAAGCTAAAAGTTAAAAAATAGACTCAATCAAAGATAATTAAATTGAGATGTTTTAGGTGAATGTAGAGATCATTTGTATTTTTTTACAAATTTGTTTAAGAGAAATAACGGAAACTACCCAATTGACAATTTTGATCTTTGAGTATTTTGTGGACGACTGGGTCTAAAAAACCTTGAATTGAAGGCTTTAAAAAGTAATCTTATGTTTCTAGCTAATATGCTAAATAAGATAAAAAGATAATAAAAATCAATATATAAAATAGAGTGTAAAAAGAATAAAATAGATCCTCATAGCAGTTTAAAAATTTTTTATGAACTGAGCATTTCATCTTTTTTATAGCAGTAGCGGAAATTGTGACTTGACCGAAATGCCAAACACATTGCAAGATAGGGTACCTAAAAAATTTTAATTGAAGAGTTAATATACTTTTCTCAACATTTACTTTTGCTAGAACAGCCGAGGATTACATGAAGGCTCTTGTTGCTGTAAAACGCGTGGTTGATGCCAACGTTAAAGTTCGTGTTAAGCCGGACAATAGTGGGGTTGACCTTACCAACGTAAAAATGTCAATTAACCCATTTTGTGAAATCGCAGTGGAAGAAGCGGTTCGCTTAAAAGAAAAAGGAACAGTATCAGAAATCGTTGTTGTTTCTGTAGGTCCTAAAGAAGCTCAAGAACAAATCCGTTCTGCAATGGCTCTAGGCGCAGACCGTGGTATTTTGGTTGAAACTACTGATGAAATTGGCGCTTTAGAAGTTGCTAAAATTTTAAAAGGTGTTGTTGAAGCTGAAAAACCAGAACTTATCCTTCTTGGTAAACAAGCAATTGATGATGACTCTAACCAAGTAGGCCAAATGCTTGGCGCATTATTAGGTGCTGGTCAAGGTACATTCGCTTCTGAAGTGAAAGTTGATGGCGGTAAAGTACAAGTGACTCGTGAAGTTGACGGTGGTTTACAAACTGTTGAGCTTACACTTCCTGCAATCATCACGACTGACTTGCGTCTGAACGAGCCACGTTATGCAGCATTGCCTAACATCATGAAAGCTCGTAAGAAGCCACTTGATACTAAATCTCCTGCTGATTATGGCGTTACAGCTGGTACTAAGCTTAAAACTGTTAAAGTTGAAGCTCCAGCAGAACGTAAAGCTGGCGTACAAGTGAAATCTGTAGATGAGCTTGTTGAAAAATTGAAAAATGAAGCGAAAGTGATCTAATACGGAAGGATAAAATCATGAGTATTTTAGTTATCGCTGACCACAACAACCAAGTACTTAACGGTGCTACTTTAAACGTTGTTGCTGCAGCACAAAAAATCGGTGGTGATATTACTGTATTAGTTGCTGGTTCTGGTGCTCAAGCAGTTGCTGATGCTGCTGCTAAAGTTGCTGGTGTAAGCAAAGTTTTACTTGCTGACAACGCTGCTTATGCAAACCAATTAGCTGAAAACGTAGCTGGCTTAGTTGCTGACTTGGCTAAAGGTTACAAATACGTTTTAGCTGCTTCTACAACGACTGGTAAGAACATTCTTCCACGTGTTGCTGCTCTTCTTGATGTAAGCATGATCACAGATATCATTTCTGTTGAATCTGCGAACACATTCAAGCGTCCTATCTACGCTGGTAACGCGATTGCAACTGTTCAATCTGACGAAGCAATCATTGTTGGTACTGTTCGTGGTACAGCATTTGATCCAGTTGCTGCGGAAGGCGGTTCAGCTGCTGTTGAAACAGTTGGCGAAGTAAAAGATGCGGGTATTTCTCACTTCGTATCTGAAGAAATCGTTAAGCTTGATCGTCCAGAATTAACTGCGGCTCGCATCGTAGTTTCTGGTGGTCGTGGTGTAGGTTCTGGTGAGAACTACCATAAAGTACTTGATCCATTAGCTGACAAGCTTGGTGCAGCACAAGGTGCTTCACGTGCAGCAGTTGATGCGGGCTTTGTACCTAACGATTTCCAAGTTGGTCAAACTGGTAAAATCGTTGCGCCTGAGCTTTATGTTGCTGTAGGTATTTCTGGTGCGATCCAGCATTTAGCTGGTATGAAAGATTCTAAAGTTATTGTTGCGATCAACAAAGACGAAGAAGCGCCAATCAACAGTGTTGCTGACTACTGGTTAGTTGGTGATTTGAACACTGTAGTACCTGAATTGGTATCTAAACTTTAATCTTTACTGATTAAAGCTAAAAAACCCTTAGTTTTTACTAGGGGTTTTTTTATTATGAATAGTGTCCTGAAATGTATAACTGAGACTTTTATTTCATTTGAGGTTTGATTTTTATAGAATAAAAATCACATAGTTTTAGTAAGAATAGAACGTGCTCGTTATAGCGATATGATAAGAATAATATGCAATTAAATTATACAAATATCACCAGATTAGCGGTGTAGATTCCGCACATTACACAGTGCTTTTATGCTATAGTATACAGCTATATTTTTTTCGATTTTAGTTCAGTTTCCGGAACTAAATTTTTTGCAAGATCAAGACATATAAGCAGATGGAAATTTCTATCTGTAAGAAGGAGTATGCATGAGCGTATCGGAAATCCGACCGATTGCCATTGAGGACGAACTCAAGCATTCATATTTAGATTACGCGATGAGTGTAATCGTATCTCGTGCATTGCCGGATGTGAGAGACGGTCTTAAACCTGTTCACCGTCGTGTGCTTTATGCCATGCACGAATTGGGCAATGACTATAACAAAGCCTACAAGAAATCTGCTCGTGTTGTTGGGGACGTAATCGGTAAATATCACCCTCATGGTGACTCAGCTGTTTATGAAACCATTGTACGTATGGCTCAGGACTTTAGCTTACGTTATTTATTGGTAGATGGTCAGGGTAACTTCGGTTCGATTGATGGTGATAGCGCAGCTGCAATGCGTTATACCGAAGTCCGTATGACCAAGCTTGCACATGAGCTTCTTGCAGATCTAGAAAAAGACACGGTTGACTGGGAAGATAACTACGACGGATCTGAGCGTATTCCTGAAGTACTTCCGACACGTGTTCCTAACTTGTTAATTAATGGTGCTGCTGGTATTGCCGTAGGTATGGCAACCAACATGGCACCGCATAACATGACAGAAGTTGTGAATGCGTGCTTAGCCTATGCTGACAATCCGAATATCTCGATTGAAGGATTGATGGAATATATTACTGGTCCTGACTTCCCTACAGGCGGTATTATTTACGGTAAATCTGGTATTGTTGATGCTTACCGTACAGGTAAGGGCCGCTTACATATTCGTGGTAAGTACCATTTCGAAGAAGATGAAAAGACAGGCCGTACAACGATTGTCTTTACTGAAATTCCATATCAAGTAAACAAAGCAAGAGTTATTGAACGTATTGCCGAGTTAGTGAAAGAGAAAAAACTTGAAGGTATTTCAGAACTTCGTGATGAGTCTGACAAAGAAGGTATGCGTATTGCAATTGACTTAAAGCGTGGTGAAAACGCTGAAGTCGTTGTAAATAACTTATTCTTAAATACTCAACTTGAGAACTCATTCAGCATCAACATGGTTTGTCTTGATAACGGACAACCAAAATTGATGAATCTGAAAGATATTATTGCGGCATTTATCCGTCACCGCCAAGAAGTTGTGACACGCCGTACTATGTTTGAACTGCGTAAAGCACGTGAACGTGGTCATATCTTAGAAGGCTTAACCGTTGCTTTAGCCAATATCGATGAAATTATCGAGACTATTAAAACTTCTGCTAACCCTGCTGAAGCGCGTGAACGTTTACTTGCAGGTGAATGGGCAGGTGGTGGTGTCGTTTCATTGCTTGAAAAAGCTGGCGCAATTTCTGTTCGTCCAGATGAAATCGAAGGTGAAGATCCAAATCGTCCATTTGGTTTAACTGAATCGATTTATCGTTTATCACCAACACAAGTAGGCGCAATTTTAGAATTACGCTTACATCGTTTAACTGGTCTTGAACAAGACAAATTACATGCAGAATATACTGAGATCTTAGGTCAAATCGCTGAACTTACTGCGATTTTGAATGATTTCAATTTATTGATGGCTGTAATTCGCGAAGAGTTGGCACTGGTACTACAACAGTATGGTGATGGACGTCGCACTGAAATTATTGAATCACGTATTGATTTTAGCCGTGAAGATTTAATTCCTGAAGAGCAAGTTGTATTAACGGTTTCACAAACAGGTTATGCAAAAACTCAACCACTTTCAGACTATCAGGCTCAGCGCCGTGGTGGTCGTGGTAAGTCGGCAACTTCAATGAAAGATGATGATTTTATTCAACATCTCATTGTAGCTTCAAACCATGCGACTGTGCTGTGCTTTACCAACGTAGGTAAAGTATATCGTCTTCGTGTGTTTGAAGTGCCTCAAGCATCACGTGGTGCCAAAGGCCGTCCGATTGTGAACTTGTTACCTTTAGATGCGAATGAAACAGTAACAGCTATCTTGCCGTTAACTGAGTTCCCAGAAAACCATTACGTATTTATGGCGACAGCATCAGGTACGGTTAAACGTGTTGATTTAGAGCAATTCGCTAATATCCGTTCAAATGGTTTACGCGCAATTGAACTCAATGAAGAAGATACCTTAATCGGTGTTGCGATTACTGATGGTAATCAGCAAATCATGTTGTTCTCGAACGAAGGTAAGGCAATCCGTTTTGCTGAGACTGACGTACGTGCAATGGGGCGTACTGCGAAAGGTGTTCGTGGTATGCGCGTGAGCTTTGCAAGCAGTACTTTAAGTGAAGAAGATGCAGATGTTGAAAATGATGAATCAGATGACAATGACGATTCAGCAGATTCAAATTTAGTAAGCCGTATCGTATCGCTTGTAGTTGTACCTGAAACAGGTGAAGTACTGTGTGCAAGTGCCAATGGTTACGGTAAGCGTACTCCAGTAAATGACTTCCCGACCAAGAAACGTGGTGGTAAGGGTGTCATTGCGATTAAGACAAGCGAACGTAACGGTGAGCTTGTTGGTGCAGTGTCTATTGACGAAACCAAAGAATTGTTACTTATTTCTGATGGCGGTACATTAGTTCGTACCCGTGCAGCAGAAGTTGCAATGACTGGTCGTAATGCACAAGGTGTACGTCTAATTCGCTTAAGCGAAGAAGAAACTCTAGTGGGCGTTGTGTCTATTGAAGCTGTCGAAGATGAAGAAGAGTTTCTCGAAGGTGAAGTAGATACTACCGAGACTGATAGCGAAGAAGCTGTATCAAATAATGAAGATGCTTCTGAAGACTAAGTAAAACTTTAATAAAAAAGGAAGCATAAGCTTCCTTTTTTATTTTATGAAGAAGATTTTTTAACAAGCCGATAATAAGATAAACCCACCAATATTAATCCAAGGGTCCCAAGAAAAATCAGTTTTGGTACAACCGTGGCTAATGGAACACCCATCTGGTTAAGTTGCACAAACATTTGTACCGCATGTGTTGAGGGTAAACACCACGCAAACCATTGTAGCCACTCAGGCATTGCTTGATGAGGCCAAGCAGCTCCAGTTAGTAAGAATAAAGGTACAGAACTAAACACAATAATATGTCCGGCACGTTCAGGCATATCTAAAAGTGAACCGATCAACATGCCTAGTCCAATCACACAACTAATAAAAATTGGAACAGCAATGAGTAGACCTATAAAATTTCCACCGTGTGGATAGTCATTGAACCACAAGGTAAAACCAAAAAGATAAAAACAGCCCAAACAACCAATAGTAAATATACTTGCGAAGATTCCAGCAAAACGAACAGCTGTAATTTTTTCATTTTGCTCCCGATAGCTAGCTATTAACATTGCCAAACCTAGCACAATCGTTTGATGAATAATCAAAGATGCAACAGCTGGAAAAATATAACTTCCATATCCTGAAAGGGGATTAAATAACGGCACTTGATGAATAGAAAGCGCTGGCTGGAAATGTGTGCGTTGTCCAAATTTTTCAATATATTCTTTTAATGTAGCTTCTATCGAGGTTGCCAGACCTAAACCAATTTCTTTAGTTTTTAAAAAGTTGGTTGTGCTTAAGTATAAGCCGATTCCACCCGTTTCTCCGCGGCGTAGGCTTTGGGTTAAGTTATTTGGTAAAAGTAAAATACCATCAGCTTTTTGCTCACGTACCATTTGTTCAGCTTGTAAAAAATTGCTGGTAACGGTAACGATATGAACATGGGGGCTATTTGCACTTTGGCCAATCAATTGAGAAGTTAAGAGGCTTTGCTCTTCATCGACAATCACGATTGGAATAGATTCTGCACGCTCAGCTTTATAGGCGGTAGGATAAAAAAAGCTATAAAGAATGACCGATAAAATTAGCGTTGTGAAAACTGAGCTATTACTTACAATGTCTTTAAATGTTTGCCCATAAGCCTTAAAAAATTCTTTCATTGCGTTGCCCCTCGAACTAATTTTTTAAGCAATAGACAACTTAAAAAGAAGTAAATCAGGCAATAACCAATGAGTATTAAAAAAGGAATCATTGAAATGAAAATTGGACTGCCGATCACCCATTGTTCGGTTTGAAGCTTGGCATAAGGGGTATAAGGAATAATCAGTGACCAAAACTTGGTGAAAATAGGGGCATTATTTAAAGGTAGCGTAACGCCTGCGAAACTTAAAGAAGAGCCGCCATATACCGCGATAAAACCAAAAGTTTTACTTAAATTTTTGGTTGCAAGAATGACGGTGCTACTAATCAAAGCGTAGGCAAAATAAAGTAAAAACTGTGCGCATAACAATAAACTAAGAGAACCTGCTACGAACCAGCCACGGATTTCGACTAGCCAAAACATCCATACCCATGTCCATGCACAAAATATAAGGCTATAAAGCAGATTTTTGGCCAATAAGCCTTGAATAAAACTTTCTCGGTTTACCCATGCTGTTAATGTGCCACGTTTAAGCTCTTGTCCAATAGCAAAGGCAACACAGCAACATAACAATAAGTGCAATACAGCAGGAACCATGAAAGGTTCTAAATAAAACTCATAGCTCATACTTGGATTATAAAGCGTTGAGATTTTTACATGAGCTGTAGGAACATCTAAATAGGGAATACTATTTACAAGATAACTTTGACCAGCATAGTCTGCTAAAGCATTGAGGGTACTGACCAGCATTGCTGAAGAAATGGTGTTTCCGACACTAAAAAAAGACTGATTAAATGCAATGCTGATTTGAGCATCTTGTGCTTTAACGAAGCGCTTTTCAGCACCATCTGGAATAAAAACATATCCCCATATTTTGGTTTCATTGAGTAGTTGTTCAGCCTCAGCAGAACTTGCCGTAATTGTTTTAATGTCTACTGTATGATTCAACGAAAGATACTTTTCAATATTACGGCTGAGTTCACTTTGGTCCTGATCAATAATTGCAATTGGTAAGTGTTCAGCTTTACCTGCGTAAAACATGCTGCTAAACATGAAAATGATAAAAGCAGGGATAAGTGTCACCATACACAAATCCCATTTATTGCTTTTTAGATAGTTTAGTTCCCGTAATATACTGGCAAACATGCTTTATTTTTCTTCTTTAATTTTAAATAGAACACTCATACCAACCTTTAAGTCTTTGACAGGATTTTCAGGTACCAGATGTAATTTAAAGCTACGAATATCATAACCTCCAGTTTGGCGAGTCGTTTTAATGGTAGCAAATTCACCTTCAGCATCAATATTCTTGATTTTAAAATTCACATTCTGATTAAGAGCAGGTATGAATCCTTCAAGGGTTTTATTTTTATAAACAGAGGCATATTGATTTTCACCCACGTTTAAACTCACCCATAAATCATCATCTTCTAAAATGCTGACAACAGGCACGCCCATAGCGACTAATTCAGAAGGTTTACCATAAGTTTTTGAAACTGTGCCTGAAATAGGTGAGAGTAAACGTGTCTCTTCCTCTAAAGCTTTTGCTTCAGCTACTGCAGCTTTTGCAATTTCAACCTGTGCATCTGCTGTAGATTTTTGTTGGCTGGTACTGCCACGTTTTGCACGGGCATATTGCTGATAAGAGGCTTCACTTAATTCTTGAGCAGAAGTTTGTGCAGCAAGCATTTCATCTCTTCTTTGACGTGAAATGACGCCTTGTCTATATAAATTCTCACCACGTTGGTAAGTAGTTTTGGCAAGGTTTGCTTGTGCTTTCGTACTTTGCCAGTTGGCATAAAGAGTATCGATATTTTCTTGTTGAGAACCTCGATCTATCGTAGATTGAAATGCTAAAGCCGATTGTAAGGTAGCCAAGGCTTGTTGCTTTTTAGCTTCTATTTCAGGGCTAACCAAACGAACAAGGGGCTGGCCTTTGGAAATTTTCTGGCCTTCTTGTACATAAATTTCTTCAATACGACTTGGAACTTTCGTACTTACGTGAATAGTTTCAGCTTCAACTCGGCCTTGAAGTTCAATAGGTTTCGGCTGATAGCTTTTCCACAAACCAAAAATAATTAAACCTAATAGGGCAATAATAATTACACCAATAATCAGTTTAATTTTAGAGTTTTTAGGTGGTTTTGAATCATCTTTATTTGTGTTTGATTCTTGATGGTCACTAACTTGATCATCTTTTTGAACTTGGTTGGTTTCTGCCGTATCCGCAACAGGAGAATCTTGTTCTGAATGAGCTGAGTCTTGATTCATTTTATACTCCCATTAACGAATATAGTCGGTATGTGGTTGATTGACATAGGCTTTAAACTGGTCCATAGAACCATGGCTTTGTAATAGCGTTGCGAGTGACATGACATATTTATAAGCATTTAAAGCCATTTCAGTTTTTAACGCACTTAATGCATTTTGCGCATCAATCACTTGGGTTGCTGTACCCATTCCTTCACGAAAAGAAAGTTCTTGGATACGTAGGTTTTCTTGAGCAGCATTTACGTTTCTTTGTAAAAGCTGATGACTTTGCTGAGCAGAGTTGAGCTCGTTATATGATTTATTCAAAAGAGCTTCAATCTCTTGTTTAGTTCGTTCAGTCATGAGTTCAGAAGCGTAGCGCTTTAATTCAGCGGCATGAATATTCTTATTTTTATCTACCCCAGAAAATAGGTTGTATTTTGCCATTACACCGACAATCCAGTTTTCATTTTCATCAAGCGCATATTCACCAAATGCAAATAGACTTGGTTTTTTTGCGGCTTGTTGAGCTTGAATATTTACGTTAGCCAGTTGAGTATCCATCTGCATTTTTTGTACAAGGCTAGACTTTTGTGAATAACTGGTTAAAAGTGATTCTAGAGACTGGCTGGGAGTGTTGTTTACAAATAATGGTGTACTTAAATCGACATTATTTTGTTGATGTAAAAGATTATTAAGGCTAAAGCGGCTGGCGTTTAAGTTAGCTTGAGCATTTTGTAAAGTACGTTCTGCATTATTACGAGCGACTTCAAACTGCATGCGTTGCCCTTTACTAATAAATCCTTGTTGTTCCAGCTTTAGGGCATTGCTGTAATGTTTTTGCATCGCATTAAAGTTAAATAAGCTACTTGCGACCAGCTGCTGCTGTAATTGCACATTAAAGTAACTTTGTACTACTTCAAATCGCTGTATATCTTGTTGTTGTTGGCTTGAAAGTTCAGAGCGCTGTGCTTGTATATTTGCTATTTTTTTAGCACTGCTGGTTAAGCCACCTGTATAGAGTGGCATTACGACTGAAATAGAAGGGCGTACCACCTGATCTTCGATAGTCAGGTTTGCGTAATCAGGAAAGCGATTTATACCATCATGTATGGTTTGGTTTGCGCCTTCTTGAACTTGTCCCAGCACATCTGATGGAATGACATTGTTCCACTGTGAAAGTTTATCATTTAGCCCTTGGCTTAGATCATTCTCAAGTTTTTGTTTAAAAGAGCCAAGAGGTACATCTGTTTCACTATGAAAAGCGTAGGCTCTGACATTTAAATCAACTCTAGGTAATCCGAGGCCCTTTACTGCTTCAGCTTCTAATTGAGATGCTTGCTGTAATGCTTGGTTGGCTTGAGTACTGTATGAACTTTTTAAAGCTTGTTGTTCTGCTTCAGCATAACTTAAGCTTCCGGCGTATAAGTGATTAGTGAAAAAAAAGCCTAAAGCCAAAGCAAGATGTTTGGGTTTAAATGAAAAGGGAAAAATAGACTGTCTATATCGATGTGTTGGCATTTTAAATAACAATTTTTGGCATCCCTTATAGTTTAAATTTCTTGTTATTAAATTCAATTATCATCTTGTTTATTATACATTTGTATAAAAACATGGTGGTTTTTAGCTCCTTTAATTATTGAATTTACTAAGCCAATATTTTTGTAATAGCTATCAAGGTATGTGAAATGATAATCACAAGTCAAGTTGATCTTTTTGCTTAAAAATTTTTTTAAATGAGGAAGCTGGTCATTAAAACTAAGTAAATAACGACACCAATAATTGAAAAAATAAAGCTAAATACAGTCCAGCATTGAAATATTTACTTGAGAAGCTGCTGCAAGCTTAAGCAATCTGTGGTTAAATGCCATTTTTATTGTGTTTGACTTTATACAAGGGAAAAATCATGCGCGCGTACAATTTCTGTGCTGGTCCTGCTGCATTACCTACTGCCGTTTTAGAAAAAGCTCAACAAGAATTGTTGGATTGGCAAGGTAAAGGTCTATCCATCATGGAAATGAGTCACCGTAGTGCTGACTATGTTGCTGTGGCTGAAAAAGCTGAAGCAGATTTACGCAAGTTAATGAACATTCCAGAAAACTATAAAGTACTGTTTTTACAAGGTGGTGCGTCATTACAATTTTCTGCGATTCCTTTAAACCTTCTAGGTGAGAACAGTAAAGCCGATTATATTCACACCGGCATCTGGTCTGAAAAAGCTTTAAAAGAAGCAAAACGTTATGGCGATATTAATGTTGTAGAAGCTGGCATTAAAGTAGATGGCAAGTTCGCAATTTCTGAACAAAGCGAATGGAATTTATCTGACGATGCAGCATATGTACATTATGCAGATAATGAAACGATTGGTGGCTTACAGTTCGCAGGAATTCCTGATGTAAAAGCTCCACTTGTTTGTGATTATTCATCAAGTATTTTATCTGCTCCATTAGATGTGACCAAGTTTGGTTTAATCTATGCTGGCGCACAAAAAAATATTGGTCCTGCTGGTTTAACAATTGTCATTATTCGTGATGACTTACTTGATCAAGCTAAACCAGAAATTCCAAGTATTTTAAAATATGGTGACCAAGCCAAAAATGGTTCTATGGTAAATACGCCATCGACTTACGCTTGGTACTTGTCTGGTTTGGTATTTGAGTGGTTGCTAGAGCAGGGTGGGGTAGAGGCGATCCATAAAGTGAACCTTGAAAAAGCTCAGTTGTTATATGGTTATATCGACTCAAGCGATTTCTACAATAACCCGATTGCAATTCCAAACCGTTCAATTATGAATGTACCGTTTACCTTGGCAGATGAAGCTTTAGAAAAGCAATTCTTAAAAGAAGCGGAAGCTAATCACTTGTTGAATTTAGCTGGACATCGTTCTGTAGGTGGTATGCGTGCAAGTATTTATAATGCCGTACCATTAGAAGGCGTACAGGCTTTAATCAACTTTATGGATGATTTTGCAAAGCGTAATGGTTAAGCAAATCAAATAAATAAAGCCCTCATTTGAGGGCTTTATTTATTGAATAAGTTATAAATTAAAAAGGCACTAAACCAAACTGGTGCATGAATATGGCAGCTAAGAACATACCCAAGACAAAAAAGCAAAACGCACCAGTATCGACCTTTACGCGCAGGCTACTGGATTGAATGAGGCTGGTAGTTTGTTCGGGTATAATCTTCATTCAATAACCTAATTATTAAAATATTAGTGAAATTCAATTAGTTTCACCCTTTTTAGCACAAATAGTCGCCTGAATCCAGATATTACCGCGAATATATTCGCCAATATTAAAGTTTTTATACAAATCGTTTTTGGTCGCAATGCGCACTAATATGGCAGGAAGATCATCTTCTAAAACCAAAGTAACATCATAAAGGGTATATTCTGCCCCCATAAATGTCATAGAGGTTTTACCAACAATATTACCTTGGAACCAGGCTTCATCTTCTTGACCAAGATTTTCGCCATATAAATACGCAACCATTTTAGAAAAATCAACGGTTACAGGTTCTTGATCTTCTGGACTTTTTGGCTGCCATTCATTAATGAGTTCCTGTAAGTTTTCAGGAGCAACACCATTATGTTCAGTTAAAATTGCATTTAATGCACGGTGATGTTTAATCGAAGCTGGGTCATCAACAATGATTTTTTCACCTGCTGGAACAGGTTCTAATTCATAAGCCCATGCATTAAATTGGACTTGATAGTTTTGATTTTTGTCATATTGACAGTAGTTAACACTAAATAAATTATCAAATGCATAAACAGTTGTATTTTTATTTAGTCTTAAACTTAACACGGCTTGTGTAGCAGAGTCACAAGTAATGATGCGTTCAATTTTTGCATTATATTGATACGGACTTTCAAAACTTGGGAAGGCTGTTTTAAGCGCACGAGGTTTTTGGTTTTCAACAGCAATAATTTGATTGATGGTAACTTTTTGGTCTTGTGGACCTTGAATGAGCCAAAAAGATTGGTCCATGTCTTCTTCATGTTCACACAAACCCATTGGCATTACAGGTGCATCAAGTGCCAGTCCTAACCATTTTGGTACATCTGTTTCGGGATGGGACGTCAATAGATTCCAATGTTCTCCATGACTACCAAAATTTTGGTCATTTACTTTAATAACTTCTGGACTGTTTTGATTTTTCATAAGCACGATGCTGTTGGGTTCACATTACTTGTTATATTAAATCGAGGGTGTTTACTATTTTTCAAGTCACCATATGTAAATTCTCTTGTAAAAGCGCGTATTTAGTCATTTAAAAAGAAGCGCCGTTTTTATTTATAAGATAAAAGTACTCTTAACTTATAAAAACTTTAAATGTTGAAATTAAAAATCAGTTTAATCGTTATTTTTACTCACCTTAGAAGAGCATCTGTTAGACTAATATTTTTAGTGGAAATAGAGAATAACGTGCTGCCATTTAAGCTATGGGTAGACGCAGACGCCTTACCGAAAATTTTACGTGAAGTGATTTTACGTGCATCAGACCGTTATCAATTAGAAGTCATTTTTGTTGCTAATCAGAATGTTGGTATCACCCCTTCAGTACGAATTAAATCAATACAGGTTTTAAGTGGTGCCGATCAGGCAGATAAAGAAATAGTTGATCGTATGATCGAGAATGACATTGTCATTACGCAGGATATTCCTCTGGCAGCTCAGGTGATCGAGAAAGGTGGAGTTGCTATTCATCCCCGTGGTGAAGTTTATACAACTGCGAATGTTAAAGCGCGTTTACATCTACGTGATTTCATGGATACGCTCCGTGGTGCAGGTGTGCAAACTGGTGGACCGCCTCCTATTTCCGAGCGAGATAAACGTGAATTTTCAAGTTCATTAGATCAAACGATTTTAAAGCAAAAACGTAAAACAGCTAAGTGAGCATCGCATGCCATCGCAAACCAATTTGGCTCTAACCTATGCCTTGTTAGTGTTTATCTGGGCAACCACTCCTTTGGCAATTGTCTGGAGTGTGTCTGATCTACATCTGATGTGGGCATTGTTATTACGCTTTTTTATTGCATTGCCTTTGGCTGTCATCATATTGCTAATTTTAAGAACACCTTTTCCGACGCATCGACAAGCAGTTCATAGCTACATTGCCGGATCTTTTAGCTTAATTGGTTCTCAAATTTTCACCTATGCCGCGACCCAATATTTAAGTTCAGGCATGATTGCACTTATGTTTGGTTTGGCGCCGATAATGGCAGGACTTATTGGTCGATTTGCATTTGGCCAACAACTTTATAAGCTGCAATGGTTGGGTATGGCAATTGCGGTCTGTGGGTTAGCTATTATTTGTCTGAGCGGTGCGAATCAGCATGTGCATCCGTTTGGTATTGTCCTGATGCTAATCAGTGTGTTTGTTTATTCTTTTTCAATTTTCTGGGTTAAGAAAGTTAATGCTCAGATCCAGCCGATGGCTCAGGCAACTGGTTCTATTTTAGTGTCTTCTATTTTTGCTAGTTGTTTTATTCCATTTATTTGGCAATATGCACCGACACATTTACCAGAAGCCAAATCTTTATTTGCCTTAATTTATACGGTACTTATGGCATCACTCGTTGCCATGTTCTGCTACTTCAAACTTATACAAAATATTCAGGCAACGACTTTATCTTTAACGACAGTTATTACCCCTATGTTAGCGATGATCATTGGAGCTGCTTTAAACCATGAACAACTTTCAATTATGGTTTTTGTAGGTGCTTTCATTATCTTGTCTGGACTCTTTTTATATTTCTATAAAGACATTCAGGCAAATCGGAACTTTGCTCAACATATGAAGTCTAAATAGGAGAAGATTTGGGTAATTTGTTGAGCTTATTCATTAAATTGTTCTAATTCGTAGCGAAATGCATGATCAAATTGATCTCCTAACTTAACTAGTAGAAAATAGCGCAGCAATATAATATTAGGATTGTTAAGGGAAGATCAGAACTTACTGATTTTTAAACCTTAATACAGCATCTAACGGTATGGCCAAATAGTAGATGTGGGTGCAAGTTGCCATTAACATCTTATATTTTCCATCAATGACCTTGGATTTAGAAGGTATGTTTAAACCAATCTCACTGTATATAGGGTTGAGATATACTCGCGCAAGACGCAGTAATCATTTTATTTCTTTTATTGCATTGGTTTCGATGGTCGGTTTGACACTAGGTGTCGCTGTGCTGATTACAGTACTTTCTGTCATGAATGGTTTCGACCGCGAATTGAAAAACCGTGTGTTAGGAATGGTGCCGCAAGCAACAGTTTCATCTACACAAATCCTCACGGATTGGCCTGAACTCGTGAAGCGAGTTGAACATCATCCACATGTAACAGGGGTTGCACCTTTTACACAATTGCAAGGTATGTTAACTGCGCAAGGGCAAGTCGCCGGTATTATGGTGACGGGTATTGACCCAAAATATGAAAAGAATGTCTCTATTATTCAAAATCATATTGTTGCCGGGAGTTTAGATTCACTTAAAAAAGGTGAATTTGGTATTGTTCTTGGTAAAGATATGGCTGATTCATTGGGCTTACGTCTAAATGATAGTGTGACATTGGTTTTACCAGAAGCAACACCGTCTCCAGCAGGTGTTGTACCTCGTTTCAAGCGTTTTAAAGTGGTTGGTATTTTTAGTGTAGGCGCTGAAGTCGACTCTATGGTGGGTTATATCGCCCTATACGATGCTTCAACCTTATTACGCTTACCAGATGGTGCCCAAGGTGTCCGTTTAAAACTAGATGATATTTTTGCAGCGCCACAAGTTGCTGACGACTTAGTCAAAAGTTTACCAAGCAATTTCTACGCGACGAACTGGACCTATACGCATGGTAATTTATTTAATGCCATCCAAATGGAAAAAACTCTAGTCGGTTTATTGCTTGTCCTTATTATTGTGGTTGCAGCATTTAATATTGTTTCATCACTGGTCATGGTGGTGACTGATAAAAAATCTGATATCGCAATTTTGCGTACATTAGGCGCTTCGCCATCCATGATTACTAAAATCTTTATGGTGCAAGGCACCGTGATTGGTGTGATTGGTACAGTTGCAGGTACGGTTTTAGGTGTAATTTTAGCTTTAACCATTAGTGATATCATTTCATGGTTTAACAATGTGTTGGGCTTAAATCTATTTGATGCTTACTTTGTACATTACCTTCCTTCTTATTTAAGATGGCAAGATGTGACGATTATCGTGATTGTTTCTTTACTTTTAAGCTTCTTGGCGACTATTTATCCGGCACTTCGTGCTGCCAAAGTTCAACCTGCTGAGGCACTGCGCTATGAGTAAAATTGTTCTAGAAGCGAAAGATATCTATAAACATTTTGATGACGGTAAATCTAAAGTTGAAGTCATTAAAGGTCTTTCTTTACAAGTTGAAGCAGGGCAGTTTGTTTCTATTGTCGGTGCGAGTGGTTCAGGTAAAAGTACTTTGCTTCATGTGCTAGGTGGTTTAGAGCAGCCAACTCAAGGGCAAGTATTTTTAAATGGTCAGCGTTTTGATAATTTAGGCGAAGCTGAACGTGGTTTTCAGCGTAACCAATACCTCGGTTTTGTTTATCAATTTCACCATTTATTACCTGAGTTTTCTGCTCTTGAAAATGTCGCGATGCCTTTAATGCTTCGTGCAGATAGCCAATTTAAATCGGTAAAAGCGCAAGCTGAATATTTACTTGATCGAGTTGGGTTATCTCATCGTATGGATCATAAGCCAGGTGAGCTTTCAGGTGGTGAGCGCCAACGTGTGGCGTTAGCGCGTGCTTTAGTCACTAAACCTGCGGTTGTTCTGGCTGATGAACCTACAGGTAATTTAGACCGTAAAACAGCTCTAGGTATTTTTGAATTACTGACCGATCTTAAGAAAGAACTTAACATGGCAATGTTAATTGTGACCCATGATGAGCATTTAGCTCAGGCTGCTGATTCTATTTTGCACATGCAAGATGGACTCTGGGTGAGTAGTTCTTAAAAAATTGTCATTAAATCACATTGTTAAAGCCCACTGAGTTGGGCTTTAATTTTGCCCCTAAAAAGATAATGATATGACTTTAAATGTTAAAACTTATTTTAATGGGGTGGATTGGGGGTATTGCATTTATGGGGAGAGATATCCCTTTAATAATGCAATATGGGTGGGTAGGTAAAGTCTTGCTTGTTATGGGCTTTATTTTTTATATTTTTAAGAGAAATATTTTCTTAAATCGCCCCATATTAAAAGCCATTTACTGTCTAGTCTGTGCTATTAGTTTTTTTACTATAGGACATCAATATGCTCAGCATACCTTAAATGAAAGATTACAACTGCGACAAATGCAGCCTAAATCTTTAGATATTGTTGTATATGTCGACCGTATAAGTGAAGAAAAAGAAGATAAGACGCAGCAACCCGTTCAGGTACTAAGGCAGTCCTTACATCCCGTCAATTGGCTTTTATATTTAAAAAATCGAAAAGTAAACTCAGCGTTAGATGAATCAAAATTACAATTAGGCCATTATTATCGAATTTATGGGGACTGTTCTAAATTTTGTGTAAGTACTTAATTTTCATTTATCCTTCAGAGGATAATTACAAAAGGTACTTCACA
>NZ_JABELE010000014.1 GCF_013009345.1 Acinetobacter geminorum
GACCATCACAGCACCTAAAACAGTCTGTAATATTCCATTACCGCCTGCACCAACTACACGTGGAACAATATGAATAATCTCAGCTTCAGTATTCATATCGAGCTGTTCTTCACCGATATTGTCACCAGTGATTAACCGTTTTGTTTCATGGTCATAAACAGCTGGGCGCTTCTTGCCTCGTTTATTACTTGAGTTCTTTGATTTTAAAAATACGGCAAAGCGTAGACCTTGCTCATGTGCATGCAACATAAAGTGTTCAAAGCCAGCGATCTGAACGGATAAAGCACGCATGGCTTCGCGAGTATTTGCGACATCGAGCTTAAATTCACGACCGAACTTTTGCCCCAAGATGCCGTACAGCTTAATTGTTTTTAACATCTCTATGCCTCAAGATTTTTACCGTACGATCTTTCCACTGCTGGCCATAAATTTCGCGTACTGACTTTCTGTTATACGGATGATGCAGAATTAAGCTTGAACCTATGCATTGCTCAGTTTGCTCCGATTTAAGCTGTCCATTATCACCCAGCCAAACAACCGCATGATTAGGATGCTCGGTACGCCCAACACGACAAACAAGCATATCGCCATACT
Organism: Acinetobacter geminorum; assembly: GCF_013009345.1. Classification (GTDB taxonomy): domain Bacteria; phylum Pseudomonadota; class Gammaproteobacteria; order Pseudomonadales; family Moraxellaceae; genus Acinetobacter; species Acinetobacter geminorum. The sequence continues at coordinate 595 of NZ_JABELE010000014.1, forward strand.
GCGGTGTATCAACTTCAAAGAAACCTGCTTTTTCGTAATTTTCAAGGTAAAGTGATGGATGGTCTTTATCTTCCCACCAACCATCTTTACGCTCGAAATCCATCATCTCTACACCCAATTCACGACTATAAAAATCACGTACAAGCGCATAGCAATCTTGCCAGCCATGAAAATAATTACGCCCCACTAAAGGGGCGCGATAACCGCAAGGCTCGTAGACTTGAAAATCAAGATCCGGATACGAACAAATTACCCACGGCTTTTGATGTAACTCAATCTGAATTAAGTCTAGTTCTGAGGCTCTTGTAGTTCCGTCAGGGTGTGAATGCACATACGCTAATATCTCGCCTTGGTCTTCTGCCATAGCTAAATCTTCAGGATGTATTTCAAACTGATCAGATTGAGCTGAAACATTGCGACAAGCGATATATTGCTTATCAACAATCACACCACAGCATTCAAGCGGATAGCATTCATCAGCATGCGCCATGATTGCTTTTTTAATTTTTGCCGTAAGTTTCATAAGACCTCACAATAAGCTTGAAGCCGGGAACCCACCAAATGGCAACGGTTTGTTTTCACCGAAGCGCAAGCGACAAGAACGTAAACGTCCACCGCATCGATCAAGTGCAGGATTATCAGTTGGCTCATCTTTATCAGTGAACATTGCTACACCTGTGTAACCACATTCCTCGCCCCGGTACTTCCCGACCATGCACCAATGACAAAGTGAAGTAATTTGTCGAACTGGGATTTTCAAACCCTCAAAATCGATTGGATTGGACAGCTCAAAAGTTACTTGCTGGGCGTTTTCAGATGTCTTTTGCTCGATGTACCAGATTTGCTCTTTTGATTCATTCGATGCAGTTGGATTACCTGCTGTGAAGTTTTCGGCATCTAGGTATTTGGCAAGTGTGGTAATGACTTTAAGCTTAGCCCCAGCAAAGTCTTTAAACTGCAAACAGTAAGCAGACACAGCATTTTGAATGCCGTTAATATTGTTCGCCATGCTTAAAGTGGGTGCTGAAGCTTTACCATCTGATCGCATTTCAAGACCAGATACTTCAAGTGCCATCGGCTCAAAAACTTGTCCTTGCCAAATAATATTGCGGTTCCATACTTTTTGATCGCCAGCATCAAAAACTTTGCCAATGCTGCCAGAGTCGGCACCGATCAGACCACTTGAACCAATTGAAGAGTAGATTTTCTCCCAGTCTTGAAAAGAAATATGCCCGTGAAAACGCAAGATGCCAGCACCTAAGCCGCTGGCATCTAGTTCATACAAATGGATTAATCCATCGACATACAGCTTCTGGAAATCACTATTCAGGGTCATAAGTCACCTCGTCATAGATTGGATTTCCATCTTTGTCTAAGACTGGCACATCATCAAAAACAGGATTTCCTTCACTATCAACTGCTTGCACCCATTCAAGTACAGGTTCACCATTTTCATTAATGACAGGTTGATTCGTTAAGATTGGGGTACCGTTTTGATCAGTTTGAATGTGAGTTACTGGCTTTTTATAATTCTTGCCATCCACAATTACAGCTTTTCCTTCATCATCAAATAAATCTTCGTATTTAGTGATATAGGTCAATTGCGGTGCATATTTTACTTGCTGGACCATACGCGGTTGTTTTTCAGTACGTGGAATTTTTCTGACGACTGTCTTTTTAATGCTGTTTAATCGAATATCGATCCAGCGCGGCTCACCATTTGCATTGTTCGGAATATCGATTGGTGCATCAAGATTAGCAACAATGTCACCCTCTTCATTCATTTTTTTCTTGTATGTTTTAATTTCAAGATCACCATTTTCCAATGTCTGATATTCAACTGCACAAATCTTATTGCCGTGAGTGTCGGTCGGAATTTCAATCCACCAACCTTCTTTAGCAAAGCCGGATGATCCTTTAACAAGGTAATGACCAATGCCTAATTTCTCAAAAGAGAGGGGTTGCTCAGCAGCTTCATCGTTAGGTTCAATTTTATCTGCAAACAATTTAACAACGGGTGATGCTGACTTAATGAAACCGTTCGAGTCTGTTGTTGTATTAATTCCACTAATTAAGATATTTCCCCAGCCAGTAAACGAATCTGGACCCGTTCCAAATCGTATACTTAATTGGTTTTCAAGATTTTGCTTATGAAGTTGGACTTGATAATTTGCACTACTAAAAGCGAACAGGTTCCCACCCCCATTTATTCCTGGCGATCCTGTAGCTGTAGGGGAAACTGAATAAAAACCGGCTGGAATATTACTAATATTAATATTTGAATAGAATGTACTTGAGCCACCTGTTGTTCCAATCCCAAAAGCACCTACCTCCATCACATTCCCAGCAGCAGTACCTACATAACGACTAGCTGCATGAGTATTATTTGTGAAGTTTTCATTCATTTTTGCGCCAGTAGAGCGGAATGTGTCGCCGCCTGCGCCAGTCGGTGCCGTACCTAGATTTACTGTTTGAATCGTCATTTTCTTACTCGCATAAAAAAGCCCCTAAAAAGGGGCTTTAAAGGGGTTTAAATTAAGGGTAGAAGACTTGGGTGAATGTCGTTGAGATTTGCCAAACATCACCACCTAGACAACGGGGTTGATATTCACCTGTTTTAACTCGTACCTCACCGTCTAATGGCGAATCCCATAGAAACGACTCAGCGCCTTTATGCTGATCGAAGAATGCTTTGATTTGCATAATTTCGGCTTTGTAAGCCGTTCTTTGATAAGTCCATTCACCAGATCGGTTATTGATACCTACAGCAATGTTTTGTTCATAACCGTCACCAAATTTGCTTGATAACGTATTAAAGCGCTGAGTATTACTATTTCCGTTTAAGTCACACTCAAAAGTAAATTTAAGGTTGCTCATTTAGAAAGTAAGCCTCCTTGTCGTTTATCTTTCAGAATTAATTTCTTTACGGCTTCACCAATTTGCGCACCTAAAGTCATTTCTGATTTTTGGTGTTCTTTTAAAGTAAATCGACGTTTTTGCTTTCTAAGAGATTTCATTTTTAGATCTCCAATAAAAAACCCACATTTTCGAGTGGGTTACTTTGATAATAAACCGCCTTGTCGTTGCTCTTGCCGGATAATCGTTCTAACAGCATTGCCGATCATTTGCCCAAGCTGCTTAGAGTCATTTTGGGTATCAGTTTTGCTTGATCCATCCGGATTAACTGTTACATAAACATTGATTGGAACTTGACTCGAACTGCTTTGTGTTTGATTTGAATTAATCGCATCAAATTGTCGTGCCTCCCGTCGGGCTGCTATAGCTTCACTAGTATTATTAGAAACATAACCTCCATTTGCATAACCACTTGGTTTACTTTGACGCATGCTTTCAACAACGCTAACACCACCCCAGCGTTTGATATCTTCTTGAGACCATACGACTTCGCCCTTGTGAACAATGCCTGCTGGAGTGTGTTTAAGACCATTACCGGTATAACCGCCATCAGAAAAGCCAGCAATTGTTTGGGCTGCAATTAGGCCGACATTAGCCATACCAAGCCCGAGAGCAATAGGAGCCATAGTCATATTTAATGGATAAGGCGCATTAGCTAATACATTACTGTAGGCTTGATATGCTTGAATCGTTGCAGTCCCCATTGCCATGGCTTGCTGTACCAAAAACATTGCCTTATAAGCAGCGGATTGTTCACCAGCAGACTCTTTTACCATTGCTGTCATATTTCCCCATACGCTTGACGCTTGGGATAATAATTGCCCATAAATTTCTATTTCTGTCTGCCGAGATGACTTCTGAAGCTCTTGTTCCATCAAAGTGTATTTTTCATTAATAGCAAACTTTTGCTGACGGAAAAGTTCTTCAGCCTCTAATAAAGCTTGGAATCGCTTTTCTTCATCAACAATTGTTTTATCTTCTGAAACTGCTTTAACATTTGAGGAATATGTATCATTAGCATTCTGCATTTCATCACTATATTGATTCTGTAGATTCCATGAATCATATTGCGAAGAAGTTAGGTTCTTTTTAGCTAGTAAATTAATAACATCTGATTGTGGTATTGAGGCTTGCTCATACATTGTTTTTCGATACTCCTCCAATTTTTGCTTTTGGAGTTTTCTGTACTCAGAAATTTCATAATCAAACATTGTATTAACAGCTTTGATTCGAATTTCTTTTTCAGTTTCAGAGTAATCAGTTGATGCTTTGATTTGCAGTAATTTAATCTGCTTTTGTTTTTCCAGCTTTTGAACTTCATTTAAACGGAACTCGTTTAATTCAAATTCAAGTTGTTCAGTGTTTAACTCCTTTTGAGCATTGAAACGTGCTGTCTCTTTATCAGTGAGCTGCTTTAACTCTGCATCTTTAAAATGCAATTTTAACTCACCAATTCTTTTTAAATATTCTTTCTCAGCAAGCGTATCTTTATCTCGATACTGATCACGTAACTTTTCGGTCTCCTCTTGAGTTTTCAGAAATTGATTAAGGTATGAATCGAAATCTTTTTCAGAGACTCCCTTCATATCAAAACCATTATATCCAGCAACATATCCTTTTACGTTTTTAACGTACTGCCTATTAACTGGACCAATATTGGTACCTTTTTCTACGCTACCTTCTCCAGCATGATAGGCAGAAATTGCTTGATCCCAATTACCGAACTTTTTAAACAAAAAGTTTAGATATTTCGCAGCTGCTTCTGCAGCTTTACCAGTATCAAAAACTTCTTTACCAACCAACCCCCAGCGCTTGGCAGTATCATCCAGCATCTGGAAACCACCTTTGGCTTTCCCGTATTTAGTATGCGGACCAATTGCGTTTGCATCACCTTTGCTTTCTTGCATGTTGATTGCTGATAGTAAGCCTGGCAATAACTCATATTTAGACTCTAGATCTGAAAATCCGAATTTTGAAGCATTGGCTAGGACTTTCGCATTTACACTTAGTACTTTTTGCTGATTTTTTAGCTCCTTGTTTTGCTCACGTATAGAATCAGTTCTAGCATCGGTCATAGCTTTGATTGATTCTTCAGATTTCCAAGTATCCGTTAATGATTTTAGAGCCTCTCGGTCTGCTGACTTAAGACCCTTAGCTAAAGAATCTTTATAAAGCTTCAGTAAATCATTAGCTTGAGACTCAGAAAAACCTTTTTTCATAACTATCTCGACAAATTGAGAATCCCACAATTTATCTTGATACATTTTCTGTAAGGACTTTTGTGCCTCATCTGCTGCTTGCTTGGTGTTTTGTATTGCATCAGCATGTTTTTGCTGTTCAATAGCAGCATTCTGGGCTTTATTTCCAGCTACGAATACTTCAATACCAAATAGCTTAATAGCTGTTTTTGTCTTATCAGCTTTGTCATATGCATCCTTGTATTTTTCAATTTGTTCCTCAAGCGCTTGTCTTAAACTAGGCGGTAATTTCACTTTTGCTAGTTGTTGCAAAGCTTCTTGATAACTAATGGTTCCTAAGCGAGCTTCATTTGAAATCCGAGCTACTTCAGCATTTCCTTGTGCATAATTCTGGATATCAATTAACGCAGCACCTACTCGATATTCCATTTTTGTAAGCTCATCATTTTGAGCCTTGAATGCAGTAGTTAAGTCATTAATTGCATCTGTTTTGGCTTGACCTTTTAAATTTTTTAATTCCGTTGCAGATCGATTAGCAACCTTAGCTTGCTCCTCAAGCTTCTTATTAGCTTCCTCTGCCTTGTCCTTAAAATAAGTGTATGTGGCAGCAAGTGCTGAAACTCCCAAAGCGAGTGCACCAATAGGTCCACCTACCAGCCCTAAAGCTCCTTTTCCAAGTCGCCCTAATGTTGTTAATGCTGTCACTTTTGTAGCATTGGCCTTAGTTTGTGCAGCTGCTAATGCTGTTTCTGCAGCAGCTAATTCTCGCGTTACCTGAGCCTCAATTTTCTTTAATTCGGCCATACGCGTAATTGATTGTGTGCGACCGACCGCATTCATTTGAGCTTTTAGTCTTTCAACTTCTAATGCTTTTTCAGCGGCTAGAACCTGCAATGTTGCTTGTGAATTTGCTATTTGCGCCTGTGCTGTTTTTACAGCAGCGGCTGCTTCAGCTGCGTCTGCAATAACCTTTTCTTTGCTTGCTTTTACATTTGCGGCAGTTGCTGCAACATCGGCATATACCGCAACGGTTTTAGTAGCGATTGCCTTAGTTACAAGTCCAATCCCTAACACCAGTGCTCCATCAGAAATCAACTTTAAATTTGATGCAAGAAGCTGAATCGAATCAGCAAGCACATGAGCCGCACCGCTTCCCTTTCCTGACTCGCCGACAAATTTTGTGATCTCGTTATTTAAAAGAGTGAGTGATTGACCGATAGTGATATCTGTTTTTGCAAAAAGAGCATCAACGTCATCTTGAACATTTTTAAGGGCCTTAACGATTTCTTTTGAAGTAATCTTCCCTTCAGCAGCAACTGAACGAAGTTGACCTACAGTAATGCCCATCCCTTGTGCGATCGCTTTTGCAAGTGCTGGTGTTTGCTCCATAACGGAGTTCAGCTCTTCACCTCTGAGAGTTCCGCTCGCCAGTGCCTGCCCAAATTGGACTAAAGCTGCATCAGCAGCTTCTGCGCTTGCACCACTAATTGCAACAGCTTTCGATACTGTTTCAGTTAGACGAGCTGTTTCATCCATATTTAAATTGAGCGTTTTCGCATTATCACTAAATCGCTGGTAAACCTGTAATATAGAATTCCATGTCGAATAGGTTTTCTGAGCAATTCTAAATGTATCTTCAGTTGCTTTATTTAGCTCAACTTGATTCGTGGTTACTAACTTAAGTCTGTTCTGTAAGCCTGTATACTCATCCATTTTGGATATGGCCGCGCCAACTGTAACAAGACCTGCCATGTGTCCAGCAAGTGCTCTTGTTGCTACAGATAAACTATCCATGGACTTTGATGCAAAATCCCCTTTCTTTTCTATGCTGTCGAGTTCATTGCCTAGATTTCTTGCGTTTCGTTCCGCATTTCTTGAATCAATAGTAATGATTAAACGTGATTCTTGAGTCATCTTTAACTTTCCTCTAGGCAATAAAAAACCCACTCAGTGAGTGGGTTTTTGAATTAAGTAATACTTACGATGCGTTCAAATTTTGTTGACTATTGGCTACCAGTTTTCATTAGCCTTAGTCGATGTAATTGCTGACTTGTATTGGTCGATTACATTATTAAGTTTTACAGCAATTTTTTGTTGATGCTGCAGAATTGTGATAGGGACTTCTTTCCCTAGATTGTTCACACCACCTTGAACATAAGTCAGATTTGTTCTAGTTACATCATTAATCGTTACTCTTGCTTTACTATCTTTAGTATCAATTTTGATTGTAAAATTAACTCTATCATTACCAAAAGCACCACAATCTATAAATCCATCACAAGGATACTGTATATTCCCTTTCCCAATAATAGAACCTGTGCTTTTGTCAGCATACTGAATGACATTATTTGCAGATTTGAATGATTGAGCGATCCATATCTTTGAATCTTCAAATATCTGATCCTTCGATTTATTTGGAACTTCTATTACTTGTGATATCTCTGGCATAGCCTGCTGTGTAGGAGTCATTGGTGTCATACACCCTGCTAATCCTAAACTGAATACCCCTACTGCTAAGAACTTCTGCATAATTTCACCGTTTCTTGTAAAGTCCATCGTTTCTAATAAGTTAAATTTAACAGGTGGGTAATAAAAAAGCCACTCGATTGAGTGGCCTTTCTATTTTAAGCATGTAGTAGCTTTTCAGCACCAGCGGCCAAAAAAGCAGAACGAGTTTTAAATCTTTTATCTTTACCTACATTATCATCAATCTTGCGAATTAAACGGCTAGGTAAAGTTACGTTGATTTTTTCAGGCTTACCAAGATAACGACTAACATCCACCTCAGTAACAGCCCAGATCATGCCTTTATAATCTGGATCATCTACAAATTTTGCTAAGTCAGATGCTAATGGAATTTCTTCTCCATCTTCAGCAAGGATTTCTAAGTGGCCAGAAATTGCCTCTTTAACGTTCTCGATAGCTTCCTCTAATGTATCGCCTGCGCTAAAACATCCTGGAATATCTGGAACGGTGACACCAAAGGCCTCGGTGTCTGTACCTCTCTCGATAGCAATTGGATACAACATTGCACTCACCTCATGTACAAAATCGTACTGCGAAATAGGACTATATGAGTCTGATTGAAGCGGGTCACTTTAGACCCGCTTGCTTCAAAATGCTTTTAACAGTTCCGCTTGGTAAATCCTTTTTAGGATGCGGGATAGTAACTAATCCCTTTTTGGTTGGGTGTTTGAAGTGATGATGACTTCCTGAAACCCTAACCTCATACCAACCGTCTGCTTCAATCATTTTGATTAAATCCAGACTTTTCACACCGTCCCCTTATTAACTTGATGAGATAATTATAACACTAGGGTTATTTTTGGTAAATACCTCTAGGGTTATTTTTTAGTAGGATGCTTCATTTTTTTATGCGAATCATCAAGAAAAATATTATCCATAGCGAATATGCAGTCGTTAAAAATATCTCTGTCGACTGGTAGTTCATAATGATCACAATATGCAGATATAGATGAAATATCTAAGGCTAGAGGAATACCTTGCTCATAACGTCTTGAGCGTGAAATGATGTTATATGCCGTTAATATTGCATGTGAGGTAAATGAATATTCAGGCTTCTGGAATTCTTCTGGCTTCTTCAAATTTAAGGCTTGGGCGATTGCCGTTTGCTTCTGGTTGTAGTCACTCGCTTCTTGCTCTGAGTTGAACTTTGACCAGTTGTAGAGCTTGAGGACTTTCCCACCACTTCATCCTTGTAAGAATCTGCTTCTTTTTGGATGTTTTCTGCTTCTTGTCTCACAAACAACCAGATTGCTATGCCAAGATCACCTAGATTCAACAATTTAATTGCATTTTCCTGCGAATATTCTGGTTCATACACAATCAATTCTTGGTTTTCGGTTACTTCTTCAAAAACTACGCCTTTCCAGTCCTCAATTAAATGGCAGGCTGCAGCTTCAAGAAGCAATTCATGATAGAGCTTGTCATCTTTACTAGCTTTACTTACGTCATAACCTTTAGATGTGATTTGGTTATTTGCTCGTTCAAGAGCTACTTGATATGGTTTATATGCGATACCTCGTATCTTAAATTCAGCTAAAACATTGCCATCGCCATCAACATACTCCCGCCATTTGCTAACTGTTTTACTGGTCTGAATGCTTACTTTTAAAGCCATTTTAAACTCCAAAAAAAGCAGCCCTAAGGCTGCTATCAGATTAATATTTAAGGCGCAGGAACTGCTGCAGGTGTACGAGTAATTGTTGGTGCTACTTCTACGACTTTATATTCGAATGAAGCATTTAAAAGATCTGAATTACCACCACTAGGTAATGGAGCTGTAATTTCAGCTTTAGGAATAAAAATTTCATATTTATTCCCATCTGTATCAGTGATTGGAACTTTTAATGAAATCGTTTTGTTAGTGAATTGCTTTTCATACATATCGGATGTATTGCGTGACCAAGCTGCGGTAAATGAGCCAGTACCTGCAGCAAGCATTTCAAGGATTGCACGTGCATCAATCCCTCCACCTAAACAGCGTTGTAGCTGCATGGTGTTATCCCAATTAAATGTAAAAGCGGTCAAGCATGAAATCCCTGCTTGAGAAACTCCATCAATCAAAATGTCACCTACAGAGACATTCGACATTTTGGGATTGTTATCTGCAGCTGTAATTGTTCCAGCTGGTGCTGAAGAAAAGTTTGTTCGACCGAGAGCCATTAGGCCGAAAGTCATTGTAATTAAGCCAGCTTCAGGAATATCAATTCCAAAAGTGTTTACATGACACCCACGGAAAACATGGTAGTCATTAACATCTTCAAAGCCACGTAAAACAGAAAATGTTTGACGAAGTGTGCCACCAAAAGTTAATACATTTGACGACCAATTATTAAAAGCAGCTGCAGCCATTAAGTCTTGAACTAATGAACTGTACTTCGCTTCACATTTTAATTCACCGGCATACTCTGCACCGGTAATCATTGATGAACGTGCAATACGGCCACTTGTGATTGAGTTAGAGTCTTCCTTTGTTACTGTCGCATCAAGGCCATTTTCAGTAAATTCAAAGGTCGTACGTGCGAAGGGTGATGGTGTGGTACCAACAGTGGTTTCCTTCGCGATTTGTGTTATCTGACGTGCACCACTCGACATATCTATATACTCCGACGTTAGGCATAAAAAAAGCCACCCGAAGGTGGCTATAAAATTAGGGACGTAAAAAAAACCGCCCTCAGGCGGTAACTTCTTTAAAACTTAATATCAATCATCCAAATCAACACTTACTCCAGTAACAATATTTAAATTTGGTCCATTTATGCTATTAACATTAGCGAGGCGAATTTTTACATCAGAAATACATAATTTATTAGACAACTGCCATTTACTTAGCTCCTTAGCCATTACATCTGCCAAGTGTCGTTCAAGCTCTTGTTTTTTAATTTCAATTTCTTCTAATGTAAGCATGCAAGACATATCAATTCACTCTGTATCCGATCGTAATATTATATTGAACAAAGTCAGCATCTTGACCGGAATAAATTGATTGTCCATTCAAACATTCTAAATGTTCGACTGAGAAATATTCAAAATGTGCCAGCAATGCATCACTAAGTTCTGTTATTTCCCTGTCTCCAGTATTAGGACGGGCAAAACATTGAATTAAGATATTCCCAGTACGGCGTGTACACGGCTTATTTCCTAGTCCAGCAATAAAACTTGGTCCTCCCGTAATGGTTAAACGACACCACACACCTTTTGTTGGTACCGTAAAACCTGGTGCATTTGGATACTGGATTCTATCTTGAGAAATCCCTGTAAAACTCATCATTCGGTCCACGATAGCTTGTCTAGCTTGCTCTAAAGTCATTGCCATTTTAGCCACCGTACTTTTGAGTAATATAAGTAAACGTTGTGCTATAAATGCCCTGCGGTGCTTGATCGGACCAACCGTTTTCTAAACGCTCAGCATATGGCTGGTTGTTTTGAATATAGATCAAACTACCCAGCTTAAATTTAACAGCTTGAATCGCGGCATCTTGCACCGCATTTGTAGAGGGTTCCCGCACACCGTAATCGCCAGATCCAACAGAAACAATATGCGATGCCCGATAAGCACCTGTATCAACAGGACTTGAAACAACGAGTGATTGCACTGTATCCATGGTGATTTTTTTTACATGCTCATCTGCTTGTTTCTCAACTTCAAAACTAAAGCTGCTCGGCCTTGCTCCCTTCCACCCCATGTTTTTTAACCTCACTTGCTTCGAACATTTCAAAAAGGTCTTGAGCGATCGCTTGTATCGAATACGCTTCAAACTCAACACTCGGCTCGCGCTCACCCATTCGCCGTTTTACTATTTGCCAGATATGAACAGCTTCATGTAAAAGCAATCCATAAACTTGAATTCGGTCTTTATCCGCCGTATCACCAATTTGGACGATTGCATATGCACCATCAGAAAAAGTACTAACTTGCGCATCCGCTCCCATATCCAAAAATTGATCGGCCTTATCCATATCTTCAAATAACAAATCCATGTGTAGTTGATTTCGAGCAAGCGTGTACTGCACATGTTGGAAAGGAGAGATATACCATTCAGGAATATAATCTATACTTATCATCTAAACTCCAAAATTGCATTCATTAAAAAACCCGCCGAAGCGGGTTTAATTATCATTTTTAGAATTATCCAAGCCCAACAAAAACATTGGTACCTTTAACGGTATTATTTGAAAAACTTGATCCACCAATATTTAACTGAAAAGGAGTTCCCGTAATATTTAATCCAATCGGTCTTAAATCTAAATGAGAAATTGTAGCTGATTTTTCACCATTGCTTTTTACACGTAAAATTTTAAAAGTGCTTTTATAATAAACTTCAATAACACCATTAGTTGGTTTAACTACTGATATTTCTTTAGCTTTAGAAATATTTTCCTCAACAATTAATGAAAGAGTTTTGGTATGAATATTTGTTACTGCTTGAATCCAAACATTCGGATTATTCCCTCCTCCAATAATAATTGGTAACCCCTCACCTAATGAAAATGGGAATCCGCCACCAATTATTTTATTACTACAGATAGTTAATTTATCAAGAGGTAAATAATTGTCTGGTAAATTATTAAATGTAAACATTATTTATCTCTCTTACTTACAAACTGTTGAAAAGGCATATGTGTAGAAAAATGATCTTCTATTCTTTTCATAACCTCTTTTTTGGGATTTGAAACCATTAAACCTATTCCCCAAGCGATACCTGCAAGAATTAAGGAAATGATTCCGCATATCCATTCATAGGGTTCTACTTTTGAAGAAGATAAAAAATTCTGAGCTAGGAAGCGACTCAAACAAGTTAGAAGCAAACCAATTCCGAACATAAAAAGCCCTGTACTTAGAAAATCCCAACTTCTTGCTGGACTTTTTAAATCTTTAAATTCAGCTTCAGTTAAATTGTAATCAGGTTTGATAGTGAGACTAAAACCCTTTTCCATTAAAGCATCATGAACGGAAAGTTTTAACTCAATTATTTGACCATTTATTTGTTCTTTCTGCACATCAATTACACCCCATTTTATTTTAATTGGAGTATATATTAAGTTGATAATAAATCTAAACCTTCCTCAACTGACATTTCCAAATAGTAGAGGCTGGATCCTGTTGAATATGAATTACCCGGAATGAGCCTAAGGCTGTTAGCCACTCATCATCAATCATTGGCTCTTTGGTAATTTCATTCTGCAGCACTGTAGCCTTCTTATCAGTGGCCAATACTCCAAGCGTTTGAATCTCATATTGACTGTATGAGCCAAACAGAACGCCACGGCCAGAATAGTTTTCTTTAACTTCAACATACGTTTCAGTCTTAGGATCCCAATTTGTTTTTGAGATCCGCTCACATGTAAAGGTATGAACGGCGTCCGCTAAATCATCATTAAATGCTTCGGCAATATCTGCCTGAATTTCGTCACGTAAGCCCATATCATGCCCTGTAAAGTGGTATGCCAAAGCCATTAAAACTTGCATTTGGATCTTTCAAATCAAGTGAATCAATAAAATCAATTGCTATCTGTTCAAAGCTAGAGATTGCTTCAGATCCGTCTTGATATTCTTTTTCTGACTCAACAGAATCAGCTTTAACTTTCTTACGCTTCAACTGCTGGTCTTTGCCGTTATAAATTACCTTGGCCAGAATTCCTTTGATAATTTCACATGCAGCATCTTTAAGAAGTGGATCAATTGGATCTGGTACAAAACCAATTCTGTTTTTCATCCATACATTAGCCAGCTTTACCAGACGAGCTTTATCACTGTCTGGTGCAAAATCGCTGCCCAAAATTGAATTTGCGTCATCTACAGTAATAAAGCTCATTGCATTATTCCTTAGGGATTAATTTAAGAAGTTCTGCTTTTGTTGCTGACGGCTTGTAACCAATATTTTTACTAGCCAAATACTCTTTTAATTGATCATTTGACCAGTTTTCAAAATCATTAGCTGCCGTTTCTGTTGCTGGATTTTCTGAAGCATTTCCAGCTTCCAATTCAGTAATACGCGCTTGCATAGCAGCAACATCATTTTTAAAAGCATCAAACTCTGCTTGAATGCTTACTACCTTTCCTTCAGCCGCTTTAGCAGCATTGTCAGCTTGGAGTACAGCATCTTTTAAACGTGAGTTTTCAGAAATTAACTCCGAACTATCACCACTAGCTTGTTCCAAGATTTCGATTTTCTGTTTAAGTTGAGTGTTTTCTTCAACAACTTTTTGCAGTTCAGGGGTAATTCCAATCACGGTACTTACTGTGGCCAAAGTCGTTTTTGCAGGCTCTTCCAATTTGCGAACTTCAACTGGAATATCCAAAGCTTCGTAATCATTTTGGATTTTCGGGTAATCACCGTAAATAATTACTTCTTTAGCACTTCGATTCGGATTTTCGTAATAATCAGGATTGGCAATAGTTCCAACCTCTAACGCAGCTGCAGCAGCAATACGTGTATAAATTAGCTTCATGATGCATTTCTCTTTAATGTAAAAAGAGGGCTTAATAGCCCTCTTATAGTGAGATGTTTATGAGTTAACCAGTTGTTGTGCCAGACAAGTCAAGCAATGTGCCTGCTGTCATTTTGTTGCTAGTAGCATGTTTTTTCCAGTTGGCACTTGAACCAAGTAAAGTAAGGTCAGGGTTTTCGCCTTTTGATGTATCCCAGCTATAACCAAGAATATCTAAGTTGAACGCGCCTTCAGCACGCATTCCAATGCCTAAGTTTTCTTCATCATTGATGTCATAAGCTCGGAAGCCAGGTACTTGTGATTCTGTAACAGTAACCGCACCCATTTGCAAACCAAATGCATCATCATCACCTACAGCATCTGTAACCAATACCGGCTTACCTAAGGTACCTGGTAAACCACCATAGATAACGATTTCAGATTCTCCATAAATTTGCTTAGTGATTGCATCATCGACAATATCGAAATAAGTATCTGAGTTCATCACCCACAAACTAATACGACCAAACTTATCACCAAACTTACGCATACCACGTGTTAGTGCTTTACGGCCATCTACCGCAATACTGCCTTTGGCAACCATATCTGGGTTGCTAGAAATAGCTGCTTTTAATGAGGCTAAACTGTACTGTAAACGTCCTGCAACCAATGCATCTGCTAAATCATAACCAAGAATCATTGCAAATTCTTCAGGTGTACGTGCACGGCGTTTGAATGCCTCTTCAGTGGAAGCATAAGGGCCATATTTATATGGGACTTTTACACCTACAGATTCACCAGAACCAATTTTCTCAGGCACTACTTTGGCGATTGAATTCACATCACGATGTTTGATGCTACCGCCCACTTTGTAGAATGCTTCTTTGTTGAAATCACCTTCAATGATCTCATTACGATAAACAATTGCACCATTAGAGGCTTGGTTAAATACATTCAAATTGTCTTGCAAACGCTCTAAATAAGCAGTTTGTGCCAATTGGTTGTAGATGATCATGTCTGAGTTAACTGTTGTAGTCATAACGACTTATCTCCAAATTTTTAATGATTAGTTCGGCAGTTTTAGGAAGGCATCATTGCCATGTTCTTTGATGTAGTCAGCTTTCTGAGAAACAGACATTTCACTGCGTTTCATTCCTGCAGGCGCTCCACCTTTGCCCCCACCTTGAAAACCGCCACCAGTTCCTTTACCACCTTTAAGAATTAAGTCTTTATGCTGGTATCCACCAACCAATGACTCTAAAGCTTCATCAACATTTGCAAGTTCACCAGGGCGAACACGTGAATAAATCTTTTCGCCGTTCGGATCATATGCAACCACCTTGCCCTCTTCGATTTTGAAGTGATGACCAAAGGTCGCTTGCACCATATCCACAGGTACTGCAATATTGTCTTGAATGTACTTAGAACGAGCAAAACCACCGCCGATAAGCTCTTTATGCAATGAGGCCTCAAGAGCATCACGTTGCTCAACAATCGGAGCATATTTTTCTTCAACTGCTTTGATAGCTTCAGCTTTAACTTTCTCAACTTCACCGGCATCCACCAGCTTTTTATCATCGAGATTTTGGATTGTTTGTAATGCCTTTTTAGCTGCCACTGGGTCTTCAATTCCTTCAAAAGCTTTTAATGCTTTTTCGGCTGCTTCTTTGGCTTCACGATGTGTTTTAGCTTCATTGTTTAAGCGTGCAATTGTTGCTACCGAGTGTGGTGCATCATGTGGCATTTCTTTGCCGTCATCATGAATATAGATCGGCTTATCACCGTCTACTTCCGCATAAACTTTACCGTCGATTGTTACTGTTTTAAGTTTCATTGGTCATCCAACCTATATATACAAAATGGGCATCCGCCCGGATTCGCCGTTAGCATCCGCTTTCGGCAGGCAATAAAAAAGCGCCCTTTAGGACGCTTCATTTCTATAAATGATTATTTACTTAAAGCTTGGCGTACAAATGCATCTTTTGCTTCAAGTAGCTTTCTTAATCCTGTGGATTTTTCAGGCCCGTCAGGAAGTTGCTCATCCATTTGCCGAGCTAAATCACCAATTGGCTTACTAACTTGCTGCAAATGTTCAGGTAAATGTTCATATTGGAAATATTGGATAATAGGGCTTGGCATTTTCTTCTCGCAAAAAAAGCACCCGAAGGTGCTATGGTTAAAAATTAAGTTCTATTTGATGAGTGCAATTGCTTTTAATCTTTCAAAAGTAAAACCATAAATTGCCATGGCTTGAAACCTTAATTTGAAGAAATGGCACCAGAATTCATTTTGTGCTCAGAATATATTGAGCATCTGACATATTGATTTGCTTTTCAGGCATTTGTAGTACCTTTAGCTACGTTTACTTTTTATTCCAAACCTCTGATCTAGGTTCATCACCAAATAAGCGGATGCCTTGAGGACCACCCACATCAAATGTTGCCGTGATAGTCGCTGGACCCTCAAAAATACTACAATTCATTTTTACAGAGGTTAATCCAGCTAATGGAATACCTGTTTCCTCGTCACAAAGAGCAAGATGAGAAGATTTATCTGAAACTCTTTTAAGTACTAAATGCCTAACTTTTGATTCACTCATAAGCCAAACTCCATAAATGACAAAAGCGCTGTTTGGGCGCTTTTATAGGTGAAAATTGTGTCTAAAGTGAATTTAGGATTGCCTGTCATCGGCGATAATTACTCACAGTTAAATCCAGTTCCAACAAGGTCTTTTTTCAAATTTGAAACGAGATTTTGTTGTTCCTGCTGTTGTCCACTAAGATAATTTTTATCTAGAGTCTCTGCACCATCAATAGATTTATAAAGCTCTTTAGATTCCTCTAAATTGTCTTTTAAAAACGTGGTGAGGTTTAGTTTCGCCTGGGCAGCTCTACATAAATTATTTTTAGCTTCTAAATCTTGAGTAGCCTGTTTTACTTGACCAGTTGCAGGATCAAAAGAATATGCATTTGCCATTGCTGACTCCAAAGCTTCAGACAATCGATCATATTCTTTAAGATATTTTTGACTTGGTTCAGCTAAACAAGTGATGGAAATTAGGGTTAGACATACAAAAGCTATTGTTTTCATATTGTATAAATTCTGATGTTTTAAAAAATATAACATAAGAAAAATTACAGACCCAACTTTTTAAAAGCTTTTTCATCCAACTTTCTCAAATCATCTAAGCTATAGAAACGGCCTTCAGGATCAAAGAACTTATCAAAATCAAATTTCCCATCTTTATAGAGCTTAAAGCGCTTTGGCCCTAGCCACTCCCTTTGAAAGAAATCATCTGTTTTCTTAAAGAACTCTTTGAATGTGGTGTTTGCATCTAACTGTCCTATTAACTGGCTTCGCTCTTCTTTGGGGATGTCTTTAACTCTACGTTCGTCCATTACAAATGGCCGTTCGCCAACAAGTTGACCGTCCTTCTCGACCGGAACCAAGATACTGCGACAGTTAGGATGTAACGGCGGCACTCGCTTTGCCGGATCATTTATTTCCCACACTGAACCATCTAATGAAGCGCAAAGCTTAGAAGTTCGTCCATCTAAAACGCTAACAAATCGGACATATTCAAAGCCAATTTGGTTGAAGCTATTTAGATAGGCTTGATTAGCTACATGACTTCGCACAGTTCTTACCGTTCGCTCAATATCAGTTTTGGTACCATTTAAGATCCCATCTTCATAGTTAAGCCGTTTGGTACCACGAATACGCTGAACAATTTCTTGGTTAGTTTTGCCTGAATTAATACCATCTCGAATTGCATACTCAACCTTTTGACGGGCACTTTCAGCAATTCTTGAAAGCAGATCATCGACAAGAGCGCCACCTGCCAACGGAACTTTTTTAGCGGATAAGAATAGTTTTTCCCCATCAGGCTTATTAATTTTTGCTCCATAGAGCTTAGCTACGTAATTGGCCTCATAAACAGCCAGCGCCGTAGCAGAAACGGCAAAAGCTTCAGGTAATGCTAAATTAACACTGGCAAACCATTGGGCAATCAAATCCCTAATTTCCCTTAAATTTGAAGTTGTATATTTACCACCAGCTAAAGCAACTTTCTCCGACTCATTAAGCTCATCCAATAAATCCCGAAGCTTAGATAGCATCTTGCTCGTATCATCATTGAATAAAGCCAATAACTCATTTACCGTTTTTGATGAAGCACGATAAAGATAGGCCTGGTGCTGAGTGAGTGCTTCAAATAGTTTTTTGATATCTGTTGCCATCTCACTCTACCTTTTGATTTAAAGTCCCATCTTGCTCTGCTTCAACATTCTGAAGCTCTTCTTCATATTTTTGTTTAGGGAACATACCTGTTTGGTTGTATTCCCACCAAGATTTAAATGAAGAACGGCCTTGTAAAGCTGCCTCATATAATTGTCGAGCTAGTTCAGCTTGATACCCTTGTTTATTAAATTCCTGACTGATTTCGAACATCAAATCATCTTTAGTTAGAACATCCACATTAGGCGTTACAAACTTAGCAGCCCATCGTAATGCTGCTGACAAGGCTTCATTCATATTGACTACACAAAGCGAAAGAACGGAATGTTGAACGGCGTCATCACTATTTGCCTCTGTAGCAGTCTTTTTGCTTCCAGAACCCTTCTCGATTAAACGTGCCCCCATCTCCTTCATTTTTTCCCACTTATCTTTCATCGCTTCCCGGGCAAGAGTATTAGGGTCGGCTTGAACAATTCCTAATCCACCATTTTCAGGTAAAGGCAAAAGTACTTTCGCACCAATGTATATGCCACGTTTTTTGGCTTGGTCGTACCATTCCCATGTAACACCCTTTGCAAAGTATTGAGGTTGCCCCATATAAAAAACGGACTCTTGAAAGTCCGCACTGTCTCTGTAATGGGCTAAATTGAGATTAGCCAAAGGAAGTAATGGAGGCTTTTTAATCTCTTCTGAATTATCAATTGCACCTACAAATGTAAAAGGTATATAAGTCCAGAAATTCCCGTTGTAATCTGTTGGAAACTTCTTATCTCCGCCAACCCAGTTACCCTTTTCACCCTTTGTATACACCTGAACGGAATAAATATATTCCCCATTACCCTCTTGCTCTAAACGAAGTACACGATATTGCTCTTGTTCGGTTTTACTAAATCCATCAGCACCGCGCTCAGACCTAAATTCACGGATAACTACGAGACAAAGTTTTTTCTGGTTATCGACCATTACTGAATCCCAATTCACTACATCTATGGCATTCAATAAATGAATCATTGGATAGGCTTTTTGCGCTTTAAATTCCGCTAGATTACGAGCTGGTGGCACATCGGGATAATCTACATATAAAGCACAACGATAATGCTTCAATAAATGGCGAATTCCATTTTGAGCCAATTGATAAGTACTTAAACCAGCACCATTTGCATTACGTTCTAAATGAGCAAGTTCCGGAGGAAATTTAAAACTTGGATCGGTTGCAAAAGCTGCACCAACTAAACTATTTGATGTAGTCCCTGTTACTTCATAAAAGACTGCACGGGTAAGATAAGCCTCATAAGCGCTTTTATTTGCAGGTGATTTATCATGTGCATTTGGCATCGGCAAATATTTTTCACCTTTAGCCTTAACTGCATCTTCACCTTCACAAACATCATCAAGTTTTTGCCAGTATGGCAAGTTCTTAACATATTCAGCATGTTGAAAAGTTACATCACTCATCGAGCAAATCCCATATCAGCGAAGAAGGTTTCAAATCCTTCATGTAATTCATTAAACGCATCTGAAGCTGCATCCACTTGGTCGTCATGTGTACCGTTAGGAAAATGACGAAGCTCATCAATAAAATCCTTATTCCATTCACCTTTGAGCATTCGTACATTTCCCACGTTAACTTGGGCCGCAAATGGTTGTGCCCGTGTAAGCTTGTCACCTGAAATTGGCTTAGCTATCACGCTATAACCCGCAAGAAGCTTCACAAATGAACTAGCTTGCGATTTACCAGCTTGACCGGGATCTTGTGGTAGACGCACAGAAACTTTTTTCCCATCTATTTTTGCTGTTTGTTCTAAGCGCTTATTCACATTGTCAGGTCCAAGCTGTCCTCTAGTTACATCGACAATGTAAGTAAAACCATCTGCGCCTAGAGCTTCTCGCACACCTACTGTAAAGTCGCCCTCATTTTCGGTAGCCCCAAAATCCCAAGCCCTAACTTGTTTCAATACATCCGCAGGCAAAGCATCAACAATTTGAATATTGTCGGGCTTAAAAAAACCGCCTGCTGGCGGTGATGGCATTTGTCGGTACTGCCCGGCAAATACATATGGTGCTGCTTGCTCCATTAGCCTCAATTTTTGGATATTGTGTTTTGCTGGCCACAGTGCGGATCCGTCTTCCTGAATAGCTGAAAGACATAGATGCTCCCACACTTCACCGTTACCACCAGCTACAGGAACGCCGTCTTTTCTATCACCTAGCAACCATCCAGCTAAATCATCTTCATGAAGTCGCTGCATAATCACAATGATCGGCGTATCTGGCGAGTTAGTACGCGATTCGAGTGTGTTCTGAAACCAATCAATTACCCCTTCTCGAATAGTTTTTGATGAAGCTTCATGTGCTTTGTGCGGGTCATCAATAATAATGCAGCCGCCAAAGCCTTTACGAAGTTTTCCTGCACCAAAACCGGTAATCGTGCCGCCTGTACCAGTCGCATAGCAGACACCACCTTGGGAAGTTCTCCAGAAGTCTTTAGCCTTACTATCATCACGCAATGTAAGCTCGGGAAAGACTTTTCTATACGCCTCTTCTTGCACAAGGGTTCGTATTTGGAAGGCATTATTTGCGGCAAGCATTGCCGAGTAACTGATATGAATAAACTCACAGTCTGGATTCTTACCAAAACACCAAGCCATGAAATTAATTACAGCAATTTCAGTTTTAGAATATCGTGGTGGAACGTTAATAATTAACCGCTTTATCTCTCCGCGATAAACTTTCATTAATGCTTCGCAGATTTCTAAGTGGTGCCAATTTTGCATCCATTTATAACCACGGCGCTCCTTAAACATGTACCTTGTGAAGAAATATAAATCTTCTTGCGCCTCAATCAGGATGGCTTTATCCCGAGCCGCATCAGTACTCATCTAAGACTTCCCTCCGCGCTTTTAAGTAATCTTCCATTGGAACAGGCACATCCGAATTAACCGTTTGTAATGGTCCGCCGTCTTTGCCTGTAATTTCTTGGCGATTAGTAAATTGACCACCAATGTCTTTAGCGGCTTGCTCAAGAATTTTTAAGGCTGTTTTGACGTTTCTAGTCTTCTCAAGCTGTCTTTGGTATTGCTTCAATCGGTAGTACTTATTAGCAATAGGAATATCAATCAAACCTTTATCAAACTCATCTCTGGTTTTTTCAAATAGTTCGACATACTTTTTGCTTAAGTTCTTACCAGCAACCTTTGTAGGGTCATAAGTTGCAACTTGAACACGATCTATATCAACGCCAAATTCTTGTTTTACGAGTTCAGCCACTTCTTGAGGTGTATCACGACAAGCAAGAGACTGAACTATAAAGATTTTTACAGGCTCTTTTAGTGTCGCCATAACTTCCTCATCGTATAACTACGTATAACAAAATGGGCAAAAAAAAGAGCCATAAGGCTCAATTGATTACGCAGTTTCCACAACATTTCGAAATATCTAAATCAGAAACAAACGGCGGGTTTTTAGCAACTTCAATAAGCCTCTTAACACTGTCATTTGCTCCCCAGCGTTTTACAACACCGATAAACTCTTCCACATCGTGACAGGCTAAATAGTGCTTTGGTAAGCCAGTATGATCACTGTAAATAATTTCACCGTCCGAGTCTCGTTCTACACCGATGTGATAAAGCTCATGTTCAAGCAAAGCACAGAACTCGCTATCGTTTGCCTTTTCACAAAAGCTTGCATCGATTGTGATTAAGTAAACTGGAACGAATCCGAACCAGTCGCGCATTTGCTGCTCTTGTCGGGCTTTCTTCCAGCCGCCTTGTTGAAACATAACCTTTTCACATTGGCCAAGCACCATACGCTTAGCTCTGGTATAAGCAGAAGAAGCCCATGCAAAAGCCAAGAAACCCTCATTGTCATGAAGCATCTCAGCGATATGGTCATGGTCTGGATTATGTAAAGGACCACCAAGCGTAAGAAAATTAGCAACTACCCATTGTTTTAAATCAGGTGCCGGTATTAAACGGAGTGCTTCCTCTTCTTCTGCCTGATCCATAAAATCAGTTGGAGGAAATGGTCTGATCTGATCCATTAAATATTTGCCTCTTTAAATTCTTTAGCCATTGGCTTGCGAAATGAGCTTGGATCTGTAATGGACCAGATTCATTAATCTTAAATCTTGGTGCTGCCTCTAACCGAACAACGGTATATCCCATTGATTCAGCAACATCGTAACGGTCCATACTCCACGCCTTTGTTGCCAGCTTGCCCTTTCGTCCACCTGACCAGGGACCGCCAGCAATTTCAACTAAAATACGATGTTCAATTAAATGAAAATCAAAACGCCAATGCTTTGTTGATTTAAACTGGAATTTCTTTTCGTATTTAATTTCCAGATTGTCTAAAGCTTCAGTAAATTCTTCCTCTGCCTCTAAGTACTTTTGAGTAGCTTTAGGTAGCGGTCTGGATTTAGGCTTGGTTTTAGGTTCTTTTTTCCGAGTAAGCCAAAAGTACTCTTTATCGTCCATTTATCTTGCCCATAAAAAAACCGCCCTAAGGCGGTGGCTAAACTCACAGGCAATATAGTATTACTTCTTAAAAGTTGCCTTATAAAGCTTTGAATTAAAGTAATCCGTAATTTCTTTACCTTCGTTTTGAATTTTTTCCTCATTTAAGGGTAAAAAATCTAATTCAGATTTGAAGCTCATATACTCTGGAATAAATTTCTTTATAGGCGGAGGTGGTTTAGGTCCACCTTCTGTAATTTTTTCGATAAATCCAGCTAACCATAAAATATACTCACCTTCTGAATTATGAGGAGGAATCAAACTCACATCTATTTTTACTTTACATTCATCTAATTGTTTACTAAACAATTCAACAAAATCAATAAAATTATATTTTAATTTAAATTTTGTTCCCTTAATTTCTCTGCGTATACATGTCATAAGTAAGTTCATATTTTCAATACAGTCATGTGAAAACAATTCCTCATCTTTAATTTTGTTATAAATATTTTCCGCAAACATGAGATACTGTGTCATTTCAGCAGCTCCTCATTTTTATAAAGTATTTTTCTTAAGGTAGTCCTATTATAACAATGTTGCAACAAGAAATTTTCCATTTTTAGTTTAAGAAAATTTTAAAAATTATAAAAACGATTATATTCAATAAATTAGTACAAATAAAAGCTATGGAAGTTTGATCTTTCTATTGAGCTTTAAAATGGATTATTGTGTTTAAATCATCAATTTAAAAAGCTTGCCTAGTAGGCAAGCTCCCCTTTTTTTGATATGTGCGCTGATCAATAAGGTTTAGTGTTACTTAAAGCAACACACTGATAATACTGAAATATTTAAAAATAAAAAAGCCCACCGATTGGCGAGCTCTTAAATTCATTCTGGCGATTACTTTACATTTCGCCCATTTTAGAAATCTTTATACTCAAGTGTATACCCAACTGTCAAGCGTAAGTTTCTTGACTATCAGGAAGTTCAAAACGGAATGATCGAGAAATACGCGTTCTAATTTCATTTTCCCATTCAGCAACGATTGATTCTCCAAACAGCTCAAATTTCTGATAACTCTTTATATAAGCTGTTTTAGTTGCATCAATGCCAGCAATATTCATTTTCTCTTTCAACGTATATGGTCGTTTTCCAGTTCCATTACACTTCCCACAAAACATGGCCCCATTTGGAAAGCCATTTAAACCAAATGTCTCAATTTTACCCAACCC
This sequence comes from Acinetobacter geminorum, assembly GCF_013009345.1. Classification (GTDB taxonomy): domain Bacteria; phylum Pseudomonadota; class Gammaproteobacteria; order Pseudomonadales; family Moraxellaceae; genus Acinetobacter; species Acinetobacter geminorum. The sequence continues at coordinate 24,586 of NZ_JABELE010000014.1, forward strand.
TTGGCAGACTCCACACATAGCCTTAACAAAAACATGGCCACGCAAAATAATCTCAGCCATACCTTTTGCCAGATTAGTAAGATCACCTTGGGCATTAGTAGGGGTAAATTTTTTCTTTACCATTTCTTTATGAATCTCTACCGCTAATTTATTTCGCGCTCGGAAAAAATTACCTGATTTAATCTCACCACGAACAAACTCAACCTTACCCGGAATATCTTCAATACGGCGTTCGGTTTGAAAATTAAAGTCATACTTACTGTAAAAAGTTTCAGTCTGTTTTTGTGCTGGGGTAATTATTGCGATTCGCTCAAAATCAACCTTTTCAATCAAGACAGTGGCCCAAAGCTTTGCAGCTGGCGATAACAGCGCTAATTCACCTAAAACTACATCTTTCGAAATTTTCTTTCCTTCAGCTTTGCCTTGAGCAATAGCAAGGCGAAGTAACTCAATAAAATCAAACTTTTCAACCAACATAATCGCCTTCCTATTTACCCTTAATTAATAATTCAATTTGCTTTAATGCCATACCGGACTTAACTTGCTCTGTGCTGAACCGTAAAACTGTAAAACCCATCATTGCTGCGGAGTTGTATTTCTCCATATCCCCTATATAGCCTTTGCCCCTTGTATGGCGGCCTCCACTCCAGATCCCGCCTTCAACCTCAATCAAAATTTTTGTACCAGTAATCAGAAAATCAGCTCTCCATTTGCGTTTTGGATGGAACTTATATTCCTGTTCAAAACCTATCTTGCATGCTCTTAAATGCGTTGCCAGAACCATTTCACCCACACTTGGTTGTCTGGCAACTTGCTTTGCTGAACGCCGCTTTTTATTTTTCTTAATAGGAAATAACTTACGGTATTCAGCAATGCTGACTGATGACATCAAGCACCACCTTTCAGCAAATGGTCCAATTGATTAGCAAAGCAGTTATAAACTCGCGCTTTATCCTGATCACCAAAAAGGCTGGAAGAATGAGCATCTTGTTTATACTTCTGAGCCAGTTTTTCAATTGACTCCCTTAGTTCAACCAGAGTGCTTTGCTTTTTACCGCTGAGTGGTTCAATTGAGCGTGATACGTGGTCAGCCATTTCTTTTTCCATATGATCGAAGTAACTTTGACGTGCTAAATCTCTCGACTTGATTAGCTCTGGTGAAATAAGCTTTTCCATTTCACGGCGTTGCGCTTCAATCCATCTACTGTCCATTTTTTGCGCCCTCCGCATTAAACTTCTTCGCTTGGTCAAGTGCCTTCTCTAATTGAAGTAACTCGTTGTAATCAGTATTAGATAAGCCACTACGGTTATATCGGCCTCGTAATTTTTCACAAAGAGCCTTAACTTCTGCAAAACCGCAGTAAGAATTTATTAACTCTTCAACTGCACAGTGTTGGCATTTACTCATGGCGATATCCTTTTTCATCTAGCTCTTTACGCGCCAACCACCACAAAACCACCGCACCGCAAAGTACTGCTGTTACACACGAAATGAGTAAGCCACAGCTTAAAATCTCGAATTTAGTCATGCTGATTTCTCCCAACTGACGTCTATCAGGCTTGGTCTAAACACCACAACACAGCAACCAAAAGGTGCATTCGTTTTAGAACCACCAAACTTTAGGCGTCCACGAATAAAATGAATTTCTCTTCCTAAGCAGTAATCTTGAAACCATCGGGCATCAGTTCTTACTGGAACGAGTGCAACTACCGTATGCCCTTTACTTGCTGTTTCCGCTGCCTTAGCAACCCAATCGATGATTTCTTTGCCGTAAGGTGGATTCATCCAGCATGTCCCAGTCCACTCTTGCTTTAGACCATCAATTTCAGGTGTAAAATAACGTTCACATTTAGCGTTTTCAGGCAGAGCACAAACGTCTAAATCAAAGTTAAATACTCGATCCAATTTTTCGAAAAAATCTTGCGGCGTAGCCCATACATCAGTTCGATCATCAGCTAATCCAAATAACTTATTTTTTGTCATGGAATTCATACATTCACCCCATCAATCAATCGCTGAATATTTCTAGGAATTGGCATACCCTCCCGACGGCACATCTCTGCGTATTCGTGTGGATTATCGAAAGGATCAGGGCCCAACTCTTTTATAAGCTCAGGCTCTTTTTCTTTTGCCTCAAGTTTTTGAACTGGTGCAGGTTTACGACCATTGATTTTTAATCTTTCCATCAATGATTTGAGATGCTTTTGAGCCTCGTCATTGCTCACAGGAACGTGTTTAGGTTCTTTGTGTTCTAGTTGTAGCGGTGGAGTGTAAAACTCTTGCTGACGGCCTTTTAACTGAGCTTTAGCAACCATCACGTTGTAGGTCCCGAAGAAATTATCTTGAGCTGCTCGCATTTGGCCGGCTTCGATCAAATACCTAACCTCGTCTAAGGCGTACTTAGTGATTTGGGTAATAACCACGGAACGGTCAGTTGTAAACTTACATGCGCGAGACCAAGCTTCTTCTGGAGACATCCAACTTTCACCGATACACCAGGTGCGAAACTCGGCAAATGACGGCATAAAGCGTCCACCTGCTGTAAGTAAACGACCAAGTGCGTTGTTAAATTGGTTTTGTTGAACGCCAACCAGTGTTTTAAGTGCGATTTGCTCAACCACTGACAGAGGAATTGCGCTTTCGCCTGTTGCTGGAAATTGCTTATTGAACTGAGCAGCGTAAACAGTGCGAAGAGAAGCGATTAATTGACGCACTTCGTTCAAGGTAATCTCATGCATGACCTACCTCCTCACTCACTAGAAACTTTTTTGAAGGGGTTACATCCACGATTTGAGACTGGTTTTGTTCTTCAAAAAGATTTGCGAAGTAACCCGGCTCTTGTGTTTTTTGCCCAACTGAAGTGATTTGCTCTTGCTTCTTGCGGTTAGCAGCAACTTGTTTCTCGTTGTTTTGAACCCAAGAGAACCACTTAACCAACCAGATGCTTGGTGTATTCAACGAGCTTGATTCGTTTGCAAAGTACCAGTCACCGAAATTTTGAATCATGGTTCTCAAGTCGATTTCAGGTACAGAAACAAATCTTTGTTGAGCAAGTGAGATGAAATCGTATTGAAACTCGCTGTATTCAGAAATGAATTCACGCATTGAGTAACGCTTGTGATCATCGATCTGATACTGAGCAAATTGGATTGGTGTAAATTGCGAATTTTCTTCACGCGCATTACTACTACTATCTATATATTGGTTATCGGTTAACGGTTTATGGTTAAGGTTTTTTTGGCTTTCACTTTCAGAACCCAAAATTAACCCACTGGGTTTTTGTGGGTTTTCAGAATTAACCGAGTCGCCTTCACTTTGGTTTTCTTTTGGTTTTTCCTTACGTGGACGCCCACCTTTCTTACCATTTTCACGATTTTTATCCCCTACTTTTTGATAAGCGGCGATTTCTGAATCACAACGTTTGTTGTGAAACCCGTCTTCCTCTTCCACAAAAAACTCTTGCAGCACAATTAATACTGCATCCCTTTCTTCTTGGGTATTTGCACGTAACCGACGAAAAACCGACTGGGTTTCTTTGGGTAATGGTTTTTCATTCAAATAATAAAAATCGAGAGCACGGCGATAAAAGCACTCTTCAACTGGGCTAAGGTGCGCTGTAGCAACCATAAAGTCGCTGATATGGTGGAGATATTTATACATCAGTGACTGCTCCTAATTTTACAAGACCGCGCATTTCCAACTGACGAATAATTCTTGGAGGAATAAATTCGTTGTTGATTTTGTAGCGAATACGAGACTTTTCTTTCACCTGAATTAGTTTGTGCCCATCCTCCATGAGACGGCGAACTGCTATAGCCTGCCCCCCCATATGGGTTAATTCTTCAAGTTGATAAAATCTTTCCTGAGCCTCAATTGCGGCATTCATGACTGAAAGTGGCATGGCTGCTAATTCTTTAGCCGAATAGATCTTTACTGGTTGTTCCAGTGGAATCACCACCTCTAGCGGTGTGGTGGAAACGGAAATATCCTGTTTTCTTCTTACTGCATATCTCACTTTTCACCATCCTTTGGCTTAACATAGCCTCCAAAAGAATCAACCAAATACGCCTTGGTTAAGCTAGTTACAATCTGCTGTGCTAACCATTGCGTTATGCGAAATTGACGAGCCATAGCCTCTGAAAATTCAACTTTGGTTACCGCCGCATTATTTTCGTCATAACCTTTGTTGCGTAAATTTTGCTTTTTCACCTCAAATAGGTGCTCAAGCACTCGCAATGCAGGCTCATAAAAAGATTGGATTTCGCTCTGCTGACGAGAATCTTTGATTTGCTGTGTAAAGCTGTTCATGACACCTCCGCTAATGCTTGCTCAGCGCTTGTTAGCCGGCGTTTGGCATTAAGTTCTGCAACTGTTGCTGTGCGGATTTCTTTTGATGAAACCAGAATCAAATGATTCTCTGATTGGATAGTCCACAACCTAGTCAAAGTTTTATTTCTAACCTCAAATAAATCGTTTGATTTAAAATTTCGGCACTCTTTAGTAAGCACTACAACGTCACCTATTAAAAAATCTGGTGAGTTGAGTTCGATTAGTTGTTCTGATAAATTAGTTTGCATATTCATGGGTTCCTAAATTTGTGAATGCGAAACCACTCCTGTTCCCGCAGGTAGTGGTTTTTTATTTGAATAAAATCCGCATGTATTCAGGGGAAGTGAATGCATGTGCTAAATAAACTCGCGTTGCTTCTGCAATTTCAGGTGAGCAATACACATCACTTTCTTGCACAACCTTCAAACCAATGGCTGTCAACAAAAAGCTAATAAACTCAATCTCAGTCCATCCATTTGATTTCTTTTCTGTTTTCATCCGTGAAAGGATGCTCGCATCGACATTTATCATCTCTGCTACTTGTCTTTGGTTGCTAGCGTTAAGTGCTTGCAATATGAGCGACTCGTTATTGCTAGCGCTTGCAGGCAATTCATTTGATACTTTGCTCATGGTTAAGGTCCTAAGCGGTTAATGATCCAAGGTTTTTGCTTTTTGTCGTCTGGGGACGAAGTTCAATCCAAATATCTTGATAGTTATCAGGGAAAAGCTCTTTTCGCGTTGTTAAACCAAGATCTTCAGCAATAACTGCTAGCCTGATTTTTCTATCAAGGGGAATAGCTTTCCATCCACTAACTGATGACGGAGCAATCCCCAGAAGTCTTGCTACCGCTGTGACACCACCTAGCTTGTCTATAAGTTGTGCGTCATTCATAACGTGCTCCTAATTTTTCTTTAATTATTAGGCATTCCTTATATTAAATCAATAGGAATACCTAATTTTATTTATGTTAGGATTTCCTAACATTGTGAGGATAGTTGTATGAACACTCTTGCTGAACGACTTAGATATGCCATGGAAGTATTGCCACCTAAAAAGATCAAAGGTGTCGAACTTGCTCGTGCAGTCGGAGTAAAACCTCCTTCTGTGAGTGATTGGCTATCTGGTAAATCCAAAACAATGGAAGGAGAAAATTTATTACGTGCTTCAAAATTTTTGAATGTTAATCCTTTATGGCTAGCATCTGGAACAGGAGAGATTCAAACAAGCACTAAGGATAAATTTAAGCAACTTGATATCGAGAAATTTAAAAAGAAATACAATATTAGTGATAGTGATGAAGCTCTTTTATTTTCAACAATTATCGAAAAACCGTTTATCCCATCATCTAAGCGTTGGGTTCCTGTAAAAGCTTATTCAAAGATGGGGATGGATGGGTACTTCACTGATATGGGGTATGACGGAAATGCGGGTGACGGCTATGTTCCAACTCATACAGCAGGACCAAGAGCCTATGGCATTAAAGGCACTGGCGACTCAATGTTTCCAGCAATTCGTAATGGCTGGTATGTTGTATGCGACCCTGATGCAGATCTTGTGCCGAATGAGTTTGTTCAGGTGTGCTTGAAGGATGGAAGATGCACAATTAAAGAATTTGTCGGCATCAATGGTGGGGTTTTAAGTTTGCTTTCTGTGAATGGTGGGGAGCGATTTTTCTTTGAAATGGACGAGGTTGAAAGTATTACCGCTATTACAGATATCGTGCCGCCAAGTCAGCACAGACAAGAACATCCTTATTCGCATTAATCACAGGAAGACTTATGGACAATTCAAAACGACCAATCAACCAGATTATTGCTCGCATCAATGATGCTGCGAAACATGGTGAAGCTTTGGTGTTGACTGCTGAAGAAGTAAAGATTCTTTCTAAAGATATTGGCGACAAAGTCTTTATTCCTGTGCTTACTAATGAGCAGGTCGTGCAGTTGGTAAAAGAAGGAAAGCTAGGTCAGAAAATTAATAACACAAAAGATTAATAAACTGTGAACCCGACACAGTCTTAACAACAGATCGGGTGGAGAAGAACATGGGTTTTAATTTTTTAGACTTAAATGACAATGTACGAAATGCAATGCTTGAAGAGGTGAATTTAGACATCTCCAGCAACACCCTGTATTACAGTAAAAGATTTAATCAACATGGGATTGATAGTTATCCAAATATTTTAATTGAGAGCATTAAGGGGGGTAATGAACAAACTCTTGCTAATGCAATTCGTAAAGACCATATGTTTAATGCCTCTTCAGTAGATAAAAATGGTAGAGCATCTAAAACACCAAGTAATGCACATGAAACACTTGCAGAAGGTGAATTTAATCGTTTTTATATTCGTGCATTAGCACGTATTGCTATTAACGAAAATAAAGAATTAGAAGTATATCGCGCAAAAGAAGTGTCTAATGCGCGAAGTGAATCAATCCAAAAAATTGGAATTACAGTTAATCCAAACGACCTACTAGCCGATCTAAGAAAAAACATTGGAATTGATACTTTTCTAGGGCTTCCTGGCGGGGTTAATTCAGGATTAAGTGTTAAATTAGTTTAATACCAAGTAAATACTAAAGATCCATTTTCTTGCAGCTCATAGCCAGCTGAATTCATATGACCTTCTATCTCGGCCATATAGATATCATCTTTTGTGTTACTGGCTTCATCTAAGATATTAGTTAAATAAATTCCATGTTTATGCGATAAATCGGTTAGTTCTTCTAAAAATTTCAATTGATTTTTATCCATAACAAACTCCAAACAACCCATCCCTGTGATGGGTTTTCTTTTGTCTATTAAAGCACAAAAATTAGGTATTTCTAATTTTATTAGGAATACCTATTGACTTAATAATTAGGTTTACCTAATATTTATCTCACAGACAACAAAAAAGCACACCGCCCTCCCCAGGTCCGATGTGCTTTTACAAACTGCGAGATCAATTATGAACGTAAAAACCTTTTCAAACAAGCATAAGATAACTGGAGTTACAGCAATTGCTGTACTTGTAGCCTTGAGTTCTTGTGAATATCGAACTGCTAATTCTAGCGTCCCTTCTAATTACTCATATGAAAGCAAACAAGTAGTTGCTTCTGAATATGAACTCTTAGGAATTAAGCAAACTGGTGAAAAAACTGGTGTAGCTGTTATCCGCATAGACGGCTTCAAATTAAACGTAAGCTTCGATTTTGACGGCGTAGCTGATAGCTATGGTGTAGCTGGATCTGATTTTACAGCGGCTGAAATTACTAACCTTGCTATTGAGTCAGTAACTGACTTAAGCGGCAAACCTTGGAATGATTTCACCAATCATGACGACCATAAAAACATAAATATTTTATTAGCGGGCTATATCGACCGTAATAAATGGTTGGAGGCAGCCTAATGAAAGATTATAACTGCCCTACTTGCAAGAAGATGATTCCTGTTGACCGTTCAAAAATCAAAGCTGGTGATGAGGTTTCATTTTGCAGAGTAACCCAATCTTCTAAATCTGCACGTTTTTCTTCAAGAGAAGGAATTGTCAATTGCCGTGAAGGTGATGTGGTTTTAGTTAAATATCGCAAAGAAATTATTCCTTTAAATATTAAGGACGTCTCACCTGTTGATGCTCCTAGCCCGCTTACGTATGCCTTTGTTGGTACATGCGAATGTAAGGAGGCTGAACATGTCTAATTTCAAAAAACATCCTGACGGCTACAAGTCATTTTTAGGCCGTGATGATAAGGGTCTCTACTCTGTCCGCATTGGCTGGCAAGTGTACGCATCTAATGCTAATGGCTCAGTTCTTTACAAAGTTAAAGACGGAGTTAAGACGCCTTTAAATGTGTCTAAGTTTCAAACCGACTATCCAAAAGTTTGGAATGAACTCACACAAGAAATCGATTTTCAACGCAGAAAGCAGCTCGCAATAAAACTGCGTGAAACAAATATCCCTACTTATGACCGCAAGGCTTACAAGCAAAAACGCGGCTTCACCGGCTCTAGATGAGGATAAGAAAAATGGCTCTACCTATTATTACGGCTGATCAAACCTTATTGGTTCAAGCAATTATTGTGTACCTATACGCTGATCCGGGTTTAGGTAAATCATCAATGGGCTTTACTGCGGAAAAAGCAATTTCTTTTGACTTTGACCGTGGTGCTCACCGTACTGGTGAATTACGTCGTGGTGCGGTTGTACAGGTTCAACAATGGAGTGATGTTGCAAACCTTACTCCGCAGGACTTAGCACCATATAAAACCGTAGTCATTGATACCGTGGGTGCAATGCTTGAATGCATTAAAACCCACCTGTTACTAACGGCAAATAACCGTCAAAAAGATGGTTCTTTAAAGTTAAAGGCTCAAGGTTTAGCGAACCAAACGTTCAAGCAATACATCAATACTTTGATCAGTTTAGGTAAAGATGTTGTTTTCATTGCACACGCATCAGAAGATCAAAACGGTGATCAAATTATTTACCGCCCAGATCTAGGTGGTAAAAACCGTAACGAGCTTTACCGTATCGCAGATGTCATGGGTTATCTAACAACTGTTACTACTGGTGAAGGTAAAAATGCCCGCGTTATTAATTTCAAACCTTCGCCTACACATCATGCGAAAAACTCAGGTGCTTTAGGCGGTGAAACCGGTGAAGTATGGGTACCTGATCTTAAAGCACACCCTACTTTCTTGGCTGACCTGATTACTCAAGCTAAAGATCACATTAACACCTTAACGCCTGCACAACTTGCAGCAGCTAAAGCCCAAGAAGAGCTAGAAAACTGGAAACAAAGCTGTGAAGAAGCTGAGCATGCAGGTGACCTTAATCAATTAACTGAGTCGCTTGATAAAGAACACATGTATTACCAGAACATGCGACAAGCAATGTTAATGAGAGCTAAAGCATTGAATTGCACGTTTGATAAACAACGTGGCACTTGGATTAGTCCACCTGAATTTAACGGTATCTCAGATCAACAAAGAGATGAACTTCAAAACTTTATTGCTGAACGTGGCCTCGATGTAAAAACAGTTTGTGAGCACTTAGGTATCGATGCCCTTATCCAAATTGAAGCGGCAAAACTTAAGGCAGTTAAACAAGAAATTGAAACCTTAGCGAAAACGGGGATGACAGCATGAAAAATATTTTAACTGCTCAAGAAGCATTTGCAGCACTTCAAAAAGGTAAAACTGTTCTATGTCGTCCTATTGGAGACATGTTGGACTTTTCTGACTTAGATCAATTCCCCGCTTCTGTTTTTGGTAAACCGGGTTTTGAATTCTGCATCAAAATCGAAACTATTGAGCTGGCTGGCATTACATTCACAAAGCCATTAACTATTGATGAATATGAGGAAGGACAGGATGTTTTTGTAATTACTACATATTCGCCTTCTATTTACGTCGTGAATTTTAGAACCACCGCATTAATTGAATCTATTAATAGCGGCTTTGTTCAACGTGATGCAGAAAACGCCAAGCTTCAATTAAAAGCACTATCTAAAGCGTTAGGTTTTGAAGTTAGTGACGATTTTAGTGTTATTCGCCTAGGTGACGAACCAAAGAAACAGCGTGCTAAGAAATCAAAAGGTGCACAGACAGTAGTTGTAGAAAAGACTTCTGAAATTGTTGATGAAGTTAAACAACCTACAATTGTTATTACTGAGCAAACAAATGTAACTACTTCTGAAGACTCATTGGTGCAATCCGAAGATATTTCAGAAAATATAGGATCAGCTTTAGATAGTGCGATTGTTATTACAGAACAACCTTATGTGTCTTCACCTGAAGATTTTTTAACTCAGCCTACACCTGAGCAAGAAAAAAACAATGAGTATCAGCAAACCCTAGATACTCTTCTACAGCGTGTAAAAGAGTCAAAAACACCTGCAGAAGTAAATGCGGTTTATCGTTATACCCGCACATGGGATGACGAACAAATGAAGCCTATCCTTCTCGCCACTCACAAACGTCTTGAAGAGCTAGAAAAAGAAAAGGCATCTGCTAATGAGCCACCCTCTTTAATGGTTCAAATCCAAACTGCACCAGACCTTACAACGCTAGATGCTTTGGAAATAGACGTGGCTGCACGAGATCCGCAGATTCAACCGAAGCTAATGGGGTATGTGAGAAAACGCCGCTATGAATTAGAGAATCCTACACCTACTCAACAAGAATCTACCCCTGATTATTTATTAGTGGACGGTTTCTAACATGAAAGATCAGTACAAGAAAGTGAGCCAAAAACACATGCTTGGTTTTATGTACTACTTGCAATTGCTGGGCTACGTAATAGTCCGGCAAGGCATGGACCAAGCAATGTTTCTAACAAAGCATTATGCGGTACCAGTTGCTTGGCGGCGCATAACGATCGACTATCACAACCGATTAAATAAACCTGCCCAGCAGCTTTATAGAGAGTTTGTTGAGTGGACTAAAGAAGAATATTTGAGGGCTTAAAAATGGAAGTAAGAATTAAATCTGTAAATGGCTCAAGTCCTTTACCAGCAAATTTACAAATGGATGTTGTTTATAAAGCTGTTCGCATAGATGCCAATCGAATGAAAGTAACTTGTGATGATGGTCAAGTGATTACAACAAGCATTTCAAAATCTGGTTATTTGGGCGATTGGGGTGAATGGGAAATTTTAAGTGAGGATTCTCAACAATGAGCAAAGTTATTGGTGAAGTTAATTTGAGCCCTAGCCGTATTGAAGGTACTCCGGATCAGGTGGCTCTTCATATTTTTGAAGAAATCATTTGTCCAAGTACTGAGGAGCTTATCAAAAACAATCCGGAAGCTGCAAAAGTTTTTGCATATCACATTTTTGGTTTAGCACTGTCTCAGCTTGCAGAATTCCATTCAACTAAAAGTTTAGATAAAGCTGTAACCGTTACCCTTCACAACCTTTTGCGTCAATTGAAGAAAGAACGTAATGAGTTGAGGAACTAAAGGATGAGTGGATTAAAAGTTAAAACATGTGATTTTTGTGATGACGGGAACGGTGAATGCATTTTCCCCTATTACGGCCTTGCCCCTCATATTCATACGAAGCCAATTGGCGGTACTGAATTTATAGATGTTTCATTACCTGAAAACTTTAGTCCTGATGGGGATGGTTTAGGCATATATACACACTGTCTGAATTGTGGGGGTGATGGCACATATGAAGGCATCCAGTTAGAAGTTAAAGCGGAAAGTAAGGAGGGCTAATGTGGATAAATATCTGACATCTAACAATGTGTGTGAGATGTTTCATATTACTAAACGCACACTTAATCGGTGGGAAATTAACACACCTTGGGGGATTCCATTCCCAGCCCCGGCATTAAGTTCTGAGGGCGGAACAATGAAAAGATACCTCGCTACTGATGTAATGAAGTGGGAGGAAGAATGCCAGCAAAAGAAGCAACTAAAAAAAGCTATATAAGTTGTACCGAAGCTAACAATCAGCAAACTTGATGAAATTAGTCCAGATCAATGATTGTTAGCATATTTACGTTACTATATACTGTCCGCCGAATCACGGCTTGCTAGATAAACTCAGCAATTTCATTTATGTACATAATGGTGTACATATAATGAAACCAAGGAAGCAAGAATATACTTTTCCCGTTTAATTATAAGGGTTTAGGCGATATGGCATTAATCGTTCAAAAATATGGCGGTACTTCTATGGGTACCCCCGAGCGCATTTTAAATGTTGCTCGTCGTGTGAAGCGTTGGCATGATCACGGTCACAAGGTTGTTGTGGTCGTATCTGCAATGAGTGGTGAAACAAACCGCCTACTTGCTCTCGCTAAAGCCATTACCGAAACACCTGACCCACGTGAGTTAGACCAAATGGTTTCAACCGGTGAACAGGTGACGATTTCCATGTTAGCTATGGCACTTAATTCGATTGGTGTGGAAGCTAAATCCTATACCGGACGTCAAGTCGGTATTAAAACTGACAGTGCATTTACCAAGGCGCGTATCGAGTCTATTGATACAGATGTCATGACCAATGACCTAGATGCAGGCCGTGTTATTGTGGTTGCTGGTTTCCAAGGCTTTGATGCTAATGGAAATACCACAACACTAGGTCGAGGTGGTTCAGATACTTCTGGTGTTGCTCTTGCTGCTGCTTTAAAAGCTGACGAATGCCAGATTTACACTGATGTAGATGGTGTTTACACCACTGACCCTCGCGTTGCTCCTAAAGCCAAAAAAATTGACCGTATTTCTTTTGAAGAAATGCTAGAAATGGCATCATTAGGTTCTAAAGTTTTACAAATTCGCTCAGTAGAGTTTGCCGGGAAATATCAAGTTCCTTTACGTGTATTATCAAGCTTTGATAATGACGACGACGGCGTTTTTGACGACGAATTTAAAGAAAATGTTGGTACACTCATTACTACTGAGGCAGAAGATACTATGGAACAGCCAATTATTGCAGGTATTGCTTTTAACCGTGACGAAGCAAAATTAACGATTTTAGGTGTACCTGATGAACCAGGCATTGCTTCTAAAATCTTATCACCAGTAAGTGATGCCAATATCGAAGTCGATATGATAGTGCAAAATGTTGAAGAAGATGGCACTACAGATTTCACTTTCACTGTAAACCGTGTTGATTTAGCGAAAGCTGAAAAAATCTTAAACGAAACTGCTAAAAATATTGGCGCACGTGAAGTTTCAACACGTGATGACATCGTTAAAGTATCTATCGTTGGTGTAGGTATGCGTTCACACGCAGGTGTAGCGAGCAAAATGTTCACTGCCCTTGCTGATGAAGGTATCAATATTCTTATGATTTCAACTTCTGAAATTAAAGTTTCTGTCATTATTGATGAGAAATACCTTGAACTTGCAGTTCGTTGCCTACATACCGCATTTGGTTTAGATCGCGAACATGGTGAAAGCAGCGCCCGCGCTTAATTTTACCAAACGGTCAAGAATTCATTAAAAAATGTTTACTTGTCCGACAATAATCAAAGAAAACACAGAGCCGCTATAGTTTTTTTTATAGCGGCTCTGTTATATTAAACGGAAAGTTTTTTGGCAGTGATTATCAAAATATGACTTTGTTCTCATATTTCTGTTAGAATCTGACTGAAAACTGAGGTTGAGCTTTTTATTTGGGTACCAATATTGCAGTTTTAAGCGTTTAGCAAGGAGATAAACATGCTGATTCTGACCCGCCGTGTCGGGGAAACATTAATGATTGGGGATCAAGTCAGTGTTACTGTGCTTGGCGTCAAAGGAAACCAGGTTCGTATTGGTGTGAATGCACCAAAAGAGGTTTCTGTTCATCGCGAAGAAATTTATCAACGTATTCAACATGAACGTGCAATGCATGAACACCTTCAACATCTTGATCAAGATTATCAAGTTTCTTATGAAGATGATAATTATGCACAGAAAAACTTCAATCGTTAGTATGAAGTTGTTCTCTCCCTAATTAAAGCGACTTTATAGTCGCTTTAAATTTTTTAAGTGCTTGTATTTATAGACCTAAAGCACGTTTAACAGGTGCATAACTACGACGATGCTGATCAATCACGCCATGCACGGCAATCGCTTCAAAATGTGCTTTGGTTGGATATCCTTTATGTTTGGCAAAACCAAATAACGGATATTGCTGATCTAATTCTGCCATTTGTCGATCTCGTGTCACTTTTGCCAAGATACTTGCTGCACTAATTTCAGCATGGCTTGCGTCTCCACCAACAATGGCTTCACAAGGAATAATAATTCCTTTCGGAATTTGATTACCATCAACGATCACTTTTTGAGGTTGAGTTTTCAAGCTATCAACAGCGCGTTGCATAGCCAAAAAAGTCGCCTGTAAAATATTTAGCTCATCAATTTCAGCATGAGTTGCTTCAGCAATTGACCAAGCTAAGGCTTTTTCTTGTATTTCAATAAACAACTTTTCACGTTTCTTTTCAGTTAATTTTTTAGAATCATTTAATCCTAAAATTGGATTATTCGGATCTAAAATAACGGCCGCTGCCACAACCGAACCGACTAAAGGCCCCCGTCCCGCCTCATCTACACCAGCAATAAACATCAACTCACTACCTTTAAACAAAAGAGGCTGATCAATAGTAATCAGCCTTCTTTAACACATAATTTATTAATTACTTTTGTAAAGCTTCTGCCACACAAGCATTTACAGTTTTAGAAACCACTTGGTTTACGATTGTAGCACGTGTATTTACATCAAGTGCAGCTGCAGCTAATTCTACTGCTGTCACACTGTTTGGAGCCTTTTCGCTCACACAACCACATACATTCGTTTGGATGCTATCACGTTGCTCAGCAGTCATATATTTTGTTGCTGTTTTCCAAGCTGCAACATTATTAATCTCTGTAATACATTTCGCATTTACAGCAACCTTTAACGCAGCAACTCCCAATTGTTGAGTTGTGGTTTGTGCAGAAGCAGCACCTGTACCAGTGCCTGTAGTTGTTGCACATGCTGTTAAAGCTAAAACAACTGGCGCTAGAGCGAGCATCAATTTTTTCATCATTTTTCCTTTGATTGAACGTTGGCAGCGCGTATTGTGCCTAAACTCAACTTTAGAAGAAACAAATAATTTGATGCATTTATGCAAACTATTTTGCCGAGCGAAACTCAGCTCATCAAATGCTTTTTTGGGAGTAAAACGTTCTGTTTTTAGCACGCTCTGTCACATATAAAACATTTCTCAAAATCTGTGCTTTCCCCTAAAATCACAAATCAAAACGACAAAAAAAGGGTCTTTTATGCCTGCTGCTTCCTCTCAGTATTACACCCGTACCGCACAAATTCTGCATTGGGTGATGGCAATTATTTTCATCGTCGCATGGGTTATTGGCTTTTATAGTGGAAATTTTTTAAGCTATGACGTTGATGGCAGCTTTAAAGGTGATGTGATTACGTTGCACAAGAATATTGCAACCACAATTATCTTTTTGGTAATTATCCGGATTTTATGGCGCTATACACATCCAGCTCCAAAACTACCTGACACTATGTCACCGATGATGAAAACTTTGGCACATGTTGGTCATCTACTCCTTTATGTGATTTTGGTTGCTTTACCTGTCACTGGTTGCTTGTTTAGTTGGAGTGCTGGTCATCCTGCCCCTGTTTTATATTTATTTGAAATTCCGCGTTTAGTGCAAGATAACCCAGAGCTTTTAGCTGTTGTTAAACCATTACATATTTATATTTCTTGGTTTGCCGGTTTTCTCATTGTTGGGCATGTACTTGCAGCTTTGAAACATCACTTTATTGATAAAGACAATATTTTAAATAGTATGACCAAACAACCTAAATAAACCTGATATATAAAAAAACCGCCCGAGATGGGCGGTTTTTTTATTTAAATTTTTTGGATTTCTGCAATCCACTTTTGTTTCTCTTCATCTGAAATGAAAGAGGCTTCAAAAGAGTTAATTGCGAGTTGCTTCAACTCATCATTGGTTAAATCTAATGCCTGTTGAATGGCAAAGAAATTATCATTCATATAACCACCGAAATATGAAGGATCATCTGAGTTAACCGTCACATGTACGCCTTTTTGTAAAAGACGGCGGATATTATGATCTTTCATATCCTTAACAACACATAGCTTTAAGTTACTTAAAGGACAAACTGTTAATGGCATTTTTTCATTAATTAAACGTGCCATTAATTGTTCGTCTTCTTCAGAACGCACACCATGATCAATACGATTCACTTTAAGTAGATCTAAAGCTTCCCATACATATTCAGGCGGGCCTTCTTCGCCAGCGTGTGCAACGATTAAGAAACCTTCTTCACGCGCCTTAGCAAAAACACGTTCAAATTTAGCTGGCGGATGCCCTACTTCACTTGAATCAAGGCCAACTGCAATAATGTCTTGTTTAAATGGTAAAGCCTGCTCAAGTGTTTCAAATGCAGCTTCTTCACTTAAATGACGTAAGAAACACATAATCAGTTGAGAGCTAATACCAAACTTAGCTTTGGCATCTGCACAAGCGCGTTTTAAACCATTAATCACTGTTGAGAATGCAATACCACGGTCAGTGTGGGTTTGCGGGTCAAAGAACATTTCTGTGTGAACGACATGATCTTCGGCACATTTCTCAAAATAAGCCCATGCTAAATCATAAAAGTCTTGTTCATGTACAAGAACATTCGCCCCAGCATAGTAAATATCTAAGAATGATTGAAGATTATGAAAGTTATAAGCTTGCTTTACTTCTTCAACAGATTTGTAAGGAATCTGAATCTGATTGCGCTGGGCAATTGCAAACATTAATTCAGGTTCGAAAGTCCCTTCAATATGTACATGCAATTCGGCTTTTGGTAAGGCGCGAATCAGCTCGACTTGATTCATATTAACTCCACGTCTAAAGAAAAAGGGTGTGGTCAAAATCACACCCTTTTATAATTTTCTTCTTATTGAAAACTATGTCTAAGATAGCTCAAGAAGAAAATTATAAAAAATCATATTAACCGCCAAATGCGATAAATTTAAATACCCAAAGTGCAGCAATAATCCATACCATGTACGGTACAGTTTTTGCCTTACCCGTGAATAATTTAACTAATGCATAGCTAATAAAGCCCATTGCAATACCATCAGCAATTGAATAGGTGAATGGCATAAATACAATGGTTAAAAATGCTGGAACAGCTTCAGTAATATCATCCCAATCAATGTGAGTGATCCCTTGGATCATCAATACACCAATAAACAATAAAGCTGGCGCCGTTGCAAAACCTGGTACAGATTGAGCGAGAGGTGCTAAAAATAAACAGCAGATAAATAAGACTGCAACCACAACAGCAGTTAAACCAGTACGTCCGCCTGCTGCCACACCTGAAGCTGATTCAATATATGGTGTAGTTGAAGATGTACCTAATGCGGCACCTGCAACGATTGCAGTAGAGTCTGCAAATAATGCTTTCTTCAAACGAGGTAATTTACCGTCTTGTAAAAGACCTGCACGGTGTGAAACACCAACCAAAGTACCTGTGCTGTCAAACAAGTCCACAATAAAGAATACGAAAATGACGCCGACCATACTTGCAGTAAATAGACCTTCAAAGTCCATTTGCATGAATGTTGGTGCAATTGAAGGAATTTGACCCACTACACCCTTAAATTCATTTAAACCTAAAGCAGTAGCGATGGCCGTAACAACTAAAATACTAATAATGATTGCGCCACGAACTTTTAATTGGTGTAAAACCACAATCATTAAAAATCCGAATAACGCTAATAATACTTTAGGCTGTTTAATATCGCCCAAACCAACTAATGTCGCTTGGTTATCAACAATGATTCCAGCATTTTTTAGTGCAATCAGTGCTAGGAACAAACCAATACCACCACCGATTGCAAATTTAAGTGACATTGGAATCGCATTAACAATCGCTTCACGAATTTTAAAGAAGCTAATTGCAAGAAAGACAAGGCCTGAAACAAAAACAGCGGCTAAAGCTGTTTGCCATGGCACGCCCATTCCCATACAAACCGAATAGGTAAAGTAAGCGTTTAAACCCATACCAGGGGCCAGTGCGATTGGATAATTAGCAATGATCCCCATTACTAAACATCCGATTGCTGCTGCCAAACAGGTCGCAACGAATACGGCACCATGATCCATGCCGGTTTCAGATAAAATGAGTGGATTGACAATAATGATGTAACACATCGTTAGGAATGTAGTTACACCAGCAAGAACTTCAGTTCGGAAAGTGGTTTTATTGTCGCTTAGCTTAAATAAACGCTCTAACCAGCCTGCCGAAGAATTGGGCGCCGCCATAAGTAGCCTCTATGCAAAATCTGAACTGTGGAATATTTACGTCTATGTAGGTCTCTGAACAATATTGTTTTTCTGTTCAGTCCTATAAACAAGAATCTCAAATTTAAGAAGCAACAAATATGCCACTCATTTGGTTTCTAGTTGTATACGTAGAAAATAACCACAGCCCCTCTTGAAACACAAAAAAGCTGCATAACCCCTATGCAGCTTTTTTACTATACGTTCAATAAGTTTAACAGATTCAACAGAAACATGATCAAAATTTATGAAAAGATATGACCAATGGCACTGTAAAAATTAGAAATTTATAGCTCAACATTGCTAAAAAATAATTTTTTTCTCGCCTATATATTGTTGCATATTATAAGAGGCTAAATTGCTATGATGAGCATGATTAGGATTTCGCTCGATACTTTGTAAATTTTTTTCAGCCTCTTGTATGATCCGCATTAGCTCTTGATGTCTCTTATTTTGAGTATCTAAATACACCCAATACCCTAGTACAAAGACGATACCCACACACAACACTATTAATACTTTATTGATCATTATTATTATCTCTATGTTTTTAATGTTAATGATCTTAACAAAAAATTATAGCTTTGTGAATATTTTCACATTTATTTACAATAATACATTACCACTCAAGCAATTGAAAATAAATGTGATTTTTAAAATATTCATAAAATCACCAATAATTATTAAACTTTTCCATTGAAAAGTACCTTTATTTTATTAGAACTTATTTTAGTTATTTTTTAATATTATTTTTTTATCACATTTAATTATTAATTTATTTTAAAGACAAGGTATAGACAAATGTGTATATGGCTTAAAATTTCTTTTTTATTTACCGAGCTTCAGATGAAATAAAAAGGAACTATTTTTGTTTATGCGGTTTTCTTTAAAATTGTTTCTTTAGCTACTAATTTCTGTGGTTCTTCTCCAGCTTACAAATAAAATTCTATTCAACGTAATCTTCATCTTATTTAAGAAATAGCTTTTATTACTATCTTTTGATTAGCAACATTACGTTCAAGTTTCATCGTTCCATAAATCACACCAAGCTTTCTATTTTCAGAGATTTATTCCCATAAACGCTACGATAAAATGCACTCAGATAAAAAATTAAATGAGGAGAATACATCATGTTTGATATGCGTTTATCTCACGAGCGTGGTGCAGCACATCATGGTTGGTTACAATCAAAACATAGCTTTTCATTTGCTAACTATTGGGATCCTAAACAAGTCGGTTTTTCGGACCTCCTTGTAATTAACGATGATAACGTTGCTCCATCTAAAGGCTTTGGTACTCACCCTCACCGCAATATGGAAATTATTTCCTATGTGCTTGAAGGCGCATTAGAGCATAAAGACTCAATGGGTACAGGTTCTGTGATTGTGCCGGGTGACATTCAACTAATGAGTGCAGGTCGTGGTGTTGCTCATAGTGAATTTAACCACTCAGCTCAAGAAGGTGTTCATTTCTTGCAAATTTGGGTTGTTCCAAATGAAGTGAATACAGAGCCTGGCTATCAACAAGTTCATATTGATGAAGCAGACAAACGCGGTAAATTGCATTTGATCATCTCACCAAAAGGTGGTGAGAAAACTTTATCGATCAAACAAGACATTAATATTTACTCAGGTCTTTTTGATGGTGAAGAAACTGCTGAATTTGTAATTCCTGAGGGTCGTTATGTGTACCTACACGTTGCCAAAGGTCGTGTTGATGTAAATGGTAAAACTTTTAATACTGGCGATGCAGCACGTATTCGTGACGGTGGAAGCTTATCGTTTACCAATGGTGATAACGCCGAAATTTTGATTTTCGATATGCGTCCTGAAGAAGTTCCAACCATGCCATAATGCAATTAAGCCCTCACATAAACTTTATGTGAGGGCTTTTTATATTGTTTAGTCGACTTATGAAAATGCTATCTCTGCTCAATGCTCTTCTGAACGCGCCATCTCTGTGTTGATATAACTCATGATCATCGTGGTTAGCCCCTGTACCATTTCATCAAAACTAATATAAGGGTTTGGCAAAATAAGATGCCGTGCGACATTAAAAATTCCACTATTGATACAGATATAGGTAATTACGGGTAAATTATTAATTTTTAGGTATTTGGGATTATGCATCATATATTTCATGATGACTTCCATTAAAGCCTGTTCAATTTTGGGAATGTATTTGTCGTACTGCAATTCCCCTGCATAGCGCAAAACAGTCAAATAGCGGTCATTATTTTTCTTTAATAAATCACTAAAAGTATAAAAAATCATTTCAATGACAGGCTCTAACTCCAACTGTAAAATCGTCGGTGTAAGCTCTGTAATCATGTCCAGAATTTCCCGAACAAAAAAGTGATTCATCGCATCATAAATTTCTTCTTTATTTTTAAAATATTCGTATAAAGACCCGACACTCACCCCTGCAATTTCTGCAATATGACGTGTCGTGGTTCCACTCGGTCCATGAAGTGCCACTGCAATAAAACCTGCTTCAATAATCGTGTCGACAGTGACTTTGGCTCGAGTTTGACGAGGTTTACGCGTAGTCATACGATCTAATCAATAATCCGAACATAAAGTCAGATTAGCATGTAATCTAACTCGGTAGAAATAAAAAAACAAAATCCGAATAGTTGTCAAACTTAATCAGAAAAACTGAGAAAAACAGATCTCAACTTATCAATCAATCGATGCTTTTATTTACTATTTTCCGAGATCAGGAATAAATTTAATTTGTTATATTTCAAAAATATAAATCAAATTTATTTAAAATTATTATTACAAAGAATGTCTAAAAAATACTTTTATATATTTAAAAATTTACCCGAATTGAATCCGAACATAATGTCAGATTAATATGAAAAAATTAAAGAAGACTCTTTAAGCAGCTCTTTTGTCTGCCTCGGTTCTTCTTCCGTTATTCAGCCAAATAATCAAACAAATAACGGAGCAACAACACCGTAGTCAATGCAGAGAATTATCTGTTTTTGAAAATGGAATTTTACAGTGCTTTGTTGATCATTGAGTTTATTAATTTTCATCAAAATGCACCACTACTTTGCTTCAGGGTGTCGCCATGATCTCGACCGCAGTTAAAAAATCATTCAACAAACTTAAATTTCAGCGTGAAATTGAGCTACCAGATTTTGCTAGCAAAAGCTCAATTCCAATCAGACATTTAAATATTGGTTTTGATGGTAAAGAAATTGATGTCAGATTCTATATGGACAATCAATTTGCTACTTTGTTTTTTGCCACACTTTCGGTGTTTTTAACTTATGGCGAAGATCTGGTTATTGAAACCGCTCGCCATCACCGTGAATTTATCAAAGATCCAATATT
Source organism: Acinetobacter geminorum (assembly GCF_013009345.1). Taxonomy (GTDB): domain Bacteria; phylum Pseudomonadota; class Gammaproteobacteria; order Pseudomonadales; family Moraxellaceae; genus Acinetobacter; species Acinetobacter geminorum. The sequence goes on from NZ_JABELE010000014.1 coordinate 46,059, forward strand.
AAAGCAGCGAGTAACGTCGTTGATTGGCCAAGAAGCAATTCACTCAAAATTGCACAATGAATATAACGATGCCCTTCAAGATGCTGAATATCCTGTTGCGCTATATCGTTTTCTTGGCTCAAACTTCTTTAAATATGTTTTCTTAAAGTTTCCACAGCCACTCAAATTATCAATGATGGCGGGTATTGAGCATTTTACTGCGGTACTTGCTGAATACATGATGAAGCATGAAAAGAACTTCTATTATTCAAATGACGAAAAAAGCCGCGCATTGTGGATGTGGCATATGCTTGAAGAATCTGAGCATAAAGATATTGCCTATGATGTCTATCAACTGTTAAATGGTAGTTATGCACTACGTGCATCTGGTTTCTTCCTCGCGCTATTTACCATTTTAGGTTTAATCCCTGCGACTACATTATTTGTCCCTGTTTTAAGAAAGCCACAAGAGATGCTGACCTTGAAATTCTGGAAGGACGCCCGTCGTGGTGTAGGCTTAATCTTTGGTCCAAAAGACGGAGTTTTCGGCAGTACGATTGGTCAAATTCTTGACTACTTACGCCCAGACTTTCATCCAAATGATCATGATACGACTGAATATCTTGAGTATTACAAAAAGAAATTGCTGACCGAAGGCGGCGCAATTGCTCCTTACTTTGTTAAAGAATTTACCCCACCAGTACGCATGTCTTAATCGTCCTGCATTTCCAGCTATCGAATAGGTAGCTGGTATCTCTTCAAGCTATTTATGGATGAATCATGATTTTATTTGGCAAAAAGAAAGTTAAACCAAGCCAAAAAGCTTATGCCGTAGTGACGGGTGCAGGCAGTGGGATTGGTCGAAGTTTTGCAATTGAACTTGCGAAACGTGGTGGTAGCGTAGTGTGTGCAGATATTAATCTCGAAGCTGCTGAAGAAACAGTAAAACTTCTTGAACAAGAAGGCGCAAAAGCTTTTGCTATGCGTTGTGATGTGGGTAATGCTGAACAAGTTAACCATCTCGCTGAAACTGCTGAAATTTTGCTTGGGCACCCTGTAACTCTTGTCATTAATAATGCTGGTGTAGGTTTGGGTGGCAAGTTTGACGAGCTAACCTTAGAAGACTGGAACTGGGTCATGAATATTAACCTTTGGGGTGTTATTCATGGTTGTCATGCATTTGTTCCCAAGTTTAAAAAGTTAGGTTACGGCGCGATTATTAATGTGGCATCTGCGGCATCTTACACGGCTGCACCAGAAATGACTGCTTATAACGTGACTAAAGCGGGTGTGCGTGCGCTTTCAGAAACGCTTTCTGCCGAACTGCGTAAGTTTAATATTAAAGTGAATGTGCTCTGCCCGACGCTGGTACCCACCAATATCATTAAAAATGGTCGAATTCCAGGACGTTATTCAAAGCTAGCAGACCATGCACTGATGAACTATGCGCTCACCACAAGTGACGATGTTGCAAGATTAACCCTTAATCGCCTTGATCAGGATGAGATGTATACCATTCCTCAAATTGATGCGAAGTTATTCTGGCTCATGAAACGTGCATCCCCAAGCTTGTATACCAAGTTCCTTGGTACATCGTACAAATTATTTAAATAAGAAATTTATAGGTAGTACACATATGACTGCTCAAATGAAAACAAATGCATCAGCAAAAAAAGCTGTCAAATCACGAAGCCATATTTTCGATACTTTTATTGTTGGTGCGGGCATTTCAGGGATCGCTGCTGCCATTCGCCTAGATCAAGTTGGTTATACCAATTATAAAATTATTGAAAAAGCTAGTCGTGTTGGTGGAACATGGCGTGAAAACACCTACCCAGGCTGTGGCTGCGATGTACCTTCTGCTCTTTATTCTTACTCATTTGCACCAAGTGCAAAATGGAGCCATTTATTTGCGCGCCAACCAGAAATATTAAGTTATCTGGAAGATGTGAGTAACGAGTTTAATATTGCATCTAAAATTGAGTTTAACAACGAGTTGCTTAACGCAGCGTGGGATGATTCACGTCATGTGTGGGTGCTTGACACCACTACTGGACAATATTTGTCTAAAACCGTTATTTTTGCCACAGGTCCAATTACCGAAGCTCAAATTCCACGTCTTGAAGGCTTAGAAACATTTAAAGGCGAAATGTTCCATTCAGCGAAATGGAATCATGATTATGACCTCACAGGTAAACGCATTGCAGTGATTGGTACTGGTGCATCTGCTATTCAGTTTGTGCCACAAATCCAACCAAAAGCGAAAGAACTGTTTGTGTTCCAACGTACAGCACCTTGGGTACTGCCAAAACCAGATACAGACTTGGGAGAGTTTAGTAAATCAGTCATTGCGAAATATCCAGCTATTCAGGCGAGCTGGCGTAAAAGTGTCGCGTTAACGCTGAATGCGATTAACTTTGGTTTACGTAATCCACTTGCCCTAAAACCAGTCAATGTATTGGGTAAGCAATTACTTAAATTGCAAATTAACGACCCAGTTCTACGTAAAAATGTAACACCAAACTTTGATATTGGTTGCAAACGTATTTTGTTCGCTAATAATTACTACCCTGCACTACAAGCACCGAACACAACCCTAATCCCTCATGGTTTAGTGAAAGTTGAAGGCAATACGGTGGTTGCTGCCAATGGTGAACGCCACGAAGTTGATGTGATTATTTGGGGTACAGGCTTTGAAGTATCTCACCCACCAATCGGTAAACGTGTGTTTAATGAAAAAGGACAACGTTTAAATGATTTATGGAAAAACACTTCACCAGAGGCTTACTTAGGAACCAATATTGAGAATGTACCGAATGCATTTTTAGTTTTGGGTCCAAACGTATTGGTCTATGATTCTTTCATTGGGTTAGCAGAAGCACAACTCGACTATATCGTAGATGGCTTATTGAAAATTAAAAACAAAGGAATTAGCAAGTTAAATGTTAAATCTGATGTGATTAAAAAGCACAATGACTTGGTTCAAAAACACCTGCAAACAACCGTATTTAATAGTGGCGGCTGTAAGAGTTATTACCTTGATGCCAACGGTCGTAACTTTGCCGCATGGCCTTGGTCATTAAAAAAACTTAAACAGCGTTTGAAAAAAGTAGATTTGAAAGATTATGAAGTGACGTATCAAACGACGAAAACTTACTAATTTGTAATTTCGATCAAATCCGTTGTAAGAAATAGGCAGTGTATTTTAGGTTTTCATGAAATGCACTGCCTTCTTCGTTGAATATCTTCAAGAAATAAAAAAACAGGATAAAGATGAAAGAAGGACAATCAAGCCGTACTGCTGAAGCCGCTGCTGCATTACGAGCCAATCATTTTCAAAATACACAGAACCCTGTATTTTCAGACCCTTATGCTTTTGAACTAACGAGTAAAGGCTGGAAAAAACTGCTCTCTAACCCACTGATTGTTAAAGTGATGAATTCTGCGGTTTTAAACCGCACTTTAGGTTTACTTACTGGGCAAGTGGTCGGTCGCTCCCGATATGCCGAAGATTTACTTGATCTAGCAGTTCAACAGAACACTCAACAATATGTATTAGTGGGTGCTGGCCTAGACTCTTTTGCACTACGTGAATCACACCATTACCCTGCTTTGAAAATTTTTGAAGTTGATCATCCTGATACTCAAGCGGCCAAACAAGCCAAACTAAAAAAGCTAGGCAATATTCCTGCTACCGTTGAATTTGTTGCGATTAACTTTGAGAAAGAGTCTATTTCAGAAGCTCTGACCAGAAGTATCTATGATTCATCTGCTCCTGCATTTTTTTCATGGTTAGGCACAACGCACTATTTAAACCCGCAAACGACCTTGCAAACTTTAAAAAGTATTGCTGAATTTGCTGCAAACGGTAGCGAAGTGGTACTCGACTATTCGACCGATTTTCAGGAATTAAACAGTATTGAGCGACTTGGAAGTATGGGGGTTGCGCAGTTTACCCATTTGTTGAAAGAGCCTTTATTAGGTCAATTTAAACCAAGAGATTTACATCATGCAGTGGAGCAGATGGGATTTGAAGTAGTCGAAGATCTTTCAGGTGAAGCCATCACTGAACGATATTTTAATGGAAGGATTGATGAAATTCGCCACACATCAGCAACACGCTTATTGCATTTGCGTTTAAAGAAATAAAGATAATTTGATTATTGGTTGTTAAGCCGCATGGCATGAGGTGTTTTCCCATGCCATCTTTTATAAGCATGAATAAAACTGGCAGGTTCTGCATAACCTAACCACTCGGCAATCTGCTCAACCGAAACTTTTGGTAATGCCAAATATTGCTCAGCTAAAACCTGTCTAACTTCTTCACGAATTTGAATAAAAGTCATTCCCTCTAATGCCAAATGACGGCGTAGGGTCCGCGCATTTAAATGCAATCGGTCAGCGACTATTTCCATAGAGGGCATTTCCCCTCGCACATTCATAAGCTGCTGTTGCACTAAGGTTGTAAATTTATTTTGTGATTGGCGTTTTTCTAATATTTGACGGCACTGTTCTTCAGCTGTATGTAAAACCAATTCATTTGCCATAAGCAACTTTTGGTCTACTTTTTGCGGATCCAGAATTACAAAGCTTTTAGCTACACCAAATTCTGGCATCACGCCAAATAAGTCCTGATAAGGCTCGGCATTACCTTTGAGTTGGAAAGAAAAAGCCAAATACTGGCAAAAATTGTCTTGCACCAAATCTCGCTGTACCGTAATGAGTGCAGCGGCATCGCGTTCAATAATGAATTGACGTACTGAAGATGGAATATCTTGCTCATCAATTTCAATGCGAATTCCCTGGGATGTATCCGACACATCAAAGCGGGTAAAAGCAAAGGTTAAGGTAAAATAGGTCAAGGCCAAATCTAATGCTTCGCGAATGCTGGCGCTACTCATCAGTGCCATACCTAATGGCCCAAATGTGGTGAAATGATAACGCGTACCCACTTCCAAGCCTAATGTCGGTCTGTCTCCTAGTTGCTCAACCAAGTTCTGAATTAACTGTAATTCCTGATGGCCTGTCACCACCATATTAGGGTCGAGTAATTGTTGTTGGCTAAGCCCAGTTCCTTGCAAAATTGTTTTATAAGAGATGCCTGATTCCACTGCAAAATCAGCCATTAACCGAACACTATGTACACTGCGTTCAAAAGCCCATGCATACTTCACTGTATTGCTCAGAATGTCCTCGAATCACAATATTTTGTCCTCATCCATCCTCTAAATCAAGCAAATAAACGTCTATTCTGCATACAGGAAATTGCGATTTTTTCGCTCACTGTTTTTAAGGATTTAGAGCAGCCCATGTTTAACTCGTCATCTAATTCAAATAAAAATGTACGCATCGCCATTATTGGCACTGGTTTTGGTGGTCTAGGACTTGCCATTCGTCTCAAACAAGCAGGTTTTGAACAATTTACTCTATTTGAAAAAGCTGCCGATGTCGGTGGTGTCTGGCGTGACAATACGTATCCAGGTGCTGCATGTGATGTGCCTTCTCATCTGTATTCTTTTTCTTTTGAGCAAGAGCTAGGCTGGAAAAATCGCTATGGGACATCTCAAGAGATTTATCAATATTTACGCCACTGTGCGGATAAATATGATATTCGTCCGCATGTTCAATTTAATACTGAAATTGCCAGTGCTGAATTTGATGCCCTAAAAGGTGTATGGCACATTCAAAGTACGACTGGTGAACAGTTTGAAGCTGAGTTTCTAGTCGGTGCGGTAGGCCAACTCAACCGCCCTGCTTATCCAAAACTTAAAGGTATTGAAAACTTTAAGGGTAAGGCATTTCACTCAGCGCGTTGGGACCATGACTATGACTTAACTGGCAAACGTGTTGCAGTAATCGGTACAGGTGCAAGTGCAATTCAGTTCGTACCTGAGATTGCTAAACAGGTTGCTCATCTCGATGTTTATCAACGCTCGGCACCTTACGTGATTCCTAAACCAGATCGGGTTTACCAGCCTTTAGAGAAAAAAGCTTTCCGTAAACTGCCGATTTTGCAAAGTCTAGACCGCGCCTTGCAATATGGACACCATGAAATTCGCCTACTTGCTTTTACAACTTCTTTAAATGAAATGCCTTTGGTGGAATATTTATTCCAGCGCCACATCCGTAAAGTCGTTAAAGATGGGAAGCTGCGCCACCGCTTAATGCCGGATTATCCAATTGGTTGTAAACGTATTTTAATTTCTAACCACTGGTATGAAACACTGACCCAGCCTCATGTCGATGTGATTAATACGGGCATTCAAGAAATTACTGAAAATGGAATTTTAGATACGGACGGAAATCTAAGAGAGGTTGATACCATTATTTATGGTACGGGCTTTGCCGCAACAGAATTTATGGCGCCAATGCAAATTACAGGTCTTGATGGCCGCACCTTAAAAGACACTTGGAAAGATGGTGCAGAAGCTTATCTCGGTTTAACTGTGAGCGGCTTTCCAAACTTCTTTATGTTGTATGGACCAAACACTAATCTTGGGCACAACTCAATTGTATATATGATTGAAAGCCAAGTGAATTATATTTTAGATGCCATCCAGACAACTCTACAAAAAAAACTCCTGTTCACCAATGTTCGTGCAGAAGTTCAACATGAGTTTAATCAAAGCATTCAAGAAAAAATGAAAAAAACTGTCTGGGCTCAAGGTTGTACCAGTTGGTATCAAACTGCTGAGGGTAAAAATACCAATAACTGGCCAGGTTTTACTCTTGAATATCGTCAACGTACTCGTCGCTTTGACATTGAAAACTACACTCAGGTTTCGGCTATTTCTTAAATAAGCTTCACCATAGGAAATGAGAAAAATAAACGGAGAATTTTATGAAGTCTTTTAAAAATAAAGTCGCAGCTGTGACAGGTGCGGGTTCTGGTATTGGACAAGCACTTGCCATTGCATTAGCCAAACAAGGTTGCCATCTGGCACTTTCTGACATTAGTGAAGTCGGATTAGCTAAAACAGTCGAGCTTTTGGCACCTTATTCTGTCAAAGTCACCACTCAAAAAGTTGATGTAGCTAAGCGTGATGAAGTTGCCACTTGGGCAAAGGCAGTAGTAGATGAACATGGCCAAGTTAATCTGATTTTTAATAATGCTGGTGTCGCAATTGGTAGTACGGCTGAAGGTGTGAGCTATGAAGATCTTGAATGGCTCATTGGTATTAATTTTTGGGGCGTGGTTTATGGCACCAAAGAGTTTTTACCATACTTAAAGCAAAGTGGTGATGGGCATATTATTAATATTTCCAGTATGTTTGGCTTAACAGCTCAACCGACCCAAAGTGCTTATAACGCCAGTAAATTTGCTGTTCGTGGCTTTACTGAATCATTACGCCAAGAACTTGATATGCAAAATGCTGGTGTGAGCGCGACTTGTGTGCATCCGGGTGGTATTCGCACCAATATTGCAAAAGCTGCCCGCATGAATAATAGCGTCCAGTCTTTGGGAATGGACCCTCTAAAAAGTCAGGATGCTTTCGATAAATTACTTCGCACCCCTGCTGATGATGCAGCTCAACAAATTTTGGAAGCTGTTCGCAAGAATCGTCGCCGTTTACTTATTGGAGCCGATGCAAAAGCCGTTGATGTGATTCAGCGTATTCTTCCACAGGGTTACCAAAAGATCTTTGCAGCCGCGACTGCTTGGCAAACTCGCCTACTCAACAAATCAGCAAAATAAAAATAGTGGTCAGCATGCTCTTAATCTTAAGAGATGCTGATTAATCTAACATGCTTAGTATGAGTCCTTATTATGAAGCAGCTTCTTGCATGGACCATCCGTACCACGCTACGTCCAGCTTTATCCCCTAAAACACCACTAAGGCTACAACGTTTTTGTAGTGATGCAGCCAGCGCTATTGTGCTTGGGCCTCGTGGTTATCAAACAAAAAAGCAAATAATTGCTCAAGTACCGACAGTCCATATTCAGCCCAAAACGACTCAATCAGGACGCGGTATTTTGTATTTACATGGTGGTGGCTATGTGGTGGGTAGCTCAAAAAGTCATGCTAAGCTTGCCGCTCAGATCGGACATGTAGCTCAGACACAAGTCTGGTTGCCTGAATATCGCCTAGCCCCAGAACACCCAAGCCCTGCTGCTATTGAAGATGTAGTTGCAGTCTATAAAGCTTTACTTGCCCAAGGACAAGACCCGAAAAAACTCGTAATCGCTGGCGATTCTGCTGGCGGCGGACTGAGTCTAAGTACGGCAATTGCAATACGAAATGCAGGGTTACCGTTACCAGCAGCATTAGTTTTACTTTCACCTTGGGTTGACTTAAGCCTATCTGGAAGCACGATTAAAACTCATGCTACCCAAGATGCGATGTTGTCAGAGGGCTGGTTAACTTGGTGTGCAAAAAACTATTGCGGACAAAAATCGGCAACCGATCCAACCTGTTCCCCACTTTATGCTGAATTAACTGGATTACCACCTGTTTTGATTCATGTCGGTACCGAAGAAGTTTTATTAGACGATGCAAAACGCCTGGCTGAACAAACTGAAAAGTATGGTATTCCGACAAACTTAAGGGTTTATGACCAGGTCGGACATGTTTTTCAATTCCACGCGGGTATACTAAAAGAATCTAATGACTCGATTGAGCGCATTGGGCAATTCATTGATAAACATACACAGTCAATATAAAAATATCGCCAGAGAGGAGTCCTCGGCATGACAACAAACAATTATGACTATGATTACCTCATTATTGGTTCAGGCTTTGGTGGTAGTGTTTCTGCCTGCCGGCTAACCGAAAAGGGCTACTCAGTTGCTGTAATGGAAATGGGGCGACGCTGGGAAGCTAAAGATTTTGCTAAAAATAACTGGAATACCCGTCGCTGGATTTGGCGCCCGGGCATGAAACTTTTTGGTTATTTCAACATGCGTTTTTTTCGCCATGTCACCATTATTTGCGGGAACGCCGTAGGTGGCGGTTCAATCACCTACGCTAATACCCTACTTGTTCCACCTGAACATATTTGGGATGAAGGCACGTGGGCAGATGCAGCGGACTGGAAAAATGAAATGCCACAGCACTATGCTGAAGCCGAACGTATGCTTGGGGTGACGGATAATAAAATTTTCGGTCCTGCCGACCACATGCTCAAAAAAATGGGCGATGCAGTTGGGGTTGGACATACGTTTAAACCGACGCGCGTTGCAACTTTCTTTCCCCCCGAAGGTGAACAAGGTGGCAAGACCTACCCTGACCCGTACTTTAACGGCGAAGGTCCAGACCGCGGAACTTGTACGGCATGTGGCGGCTGTATGACGGGTTGTAAACACAACGCAAAAAATACATTAGATAAAAACTATTTGTATTTTGCCGAAAAAAATGGTGCCAAGGTTTACGAAGAAACCAAAGTTGTTGACGTTAAACCACTTAATGGTAAAGCCGATGGCAGCGATGGCTATGAAGTTACGACTGAATGTTCAAGCTCATGGTTTAACAAACAACGCCGTACATGGCGTGTTCGTAATGTGATTTTCTCAGCATCTTCTTTGGGAACCCAAGAAATGTTGTTCCGTTTAAAACAGTCTGGTTCACTACCAAATATTTCTGATGATTTGGGTAATCGGGTACGTACCAATGCCGAGTCGATTTTAGGTGTTCGTTTTTTTGGTAAAGATGTCGACATGAGTAAAGGTGTGGCCATTGGTTCAAGTATTTACATTGACCATGACACCCACATTGAAGCGACACGTTACCAAACTGGTTCAGATGCCATGGGTCTTATGTGTACTTACATGGCTAAAGGCAAACCGGGTTGGACACGTATATTCTTTTGGCTATGGGCACTTATTTGCCATCCATTTATTTTCCTTCGCATGAGTAACCCTGTCAGTTTTGCACGTCAGACTTTAATTTTCTTGGTGATGCAAACAGCAGATGCCTCAATTAACATGCGCTTGAAACGTAATTGGTTCTGGCCTTTTGGTAAGGTGTTATCGAGCGAAGGTAAAAAGCTACCTGTGTATATTCCGCAGGCCAATGCATTTACTGAAAAAGTTGCCAAAATGTTTAATGGCCACCCAATGACGACTATTACCGAAATTTTGTTTAACGTACCTTTTACAGCCCACTGTATGGGTGGTTGCGCAATTGCATCAAGTCCAGAGCGTGGCGTAGTAGATGGACAAAACCGTGTCTTTAACTATAAAAACTTATATGTTGTAGATGGTTCAATGTTAGGTGCAAATTTAGGGGTTAACCCAAGTCTCACCATTACAGCTCTTGCAGAACGCGCAATGTCTTATATTCCGGCTAAACATACTTTGGGTGAGCAGCAAGATGATCAAACAGTGACAGAATCTTTAGAGATCACTAAAGCTTCTGCTTAAATTGCGAGTTGTTTTATGAAAAAAGCCTATTTAAAAATAGGCTTTTTTCTTTCACTTTTTTAAATTACATCGCTACGGCTTTAGCACGAGCTGCATGCAATTTTTTATAGCTCTCGATCAGACGTAAATGGCGATCAAGTCCTTCTAGTTTCATGCTTGTTGGTGTTAAACCATAGAAACGAACACTACCCTCTACAGAACCTAATACCGCATCCATTCGTGTATCACCAAACATACGACGGAAATTAGTCAGGTAGTCTTCAAGCTCTAGTTCTTCATCTAACATTACTTCCAGCACCACATTCATGCACTGATAGAACAAGCCACGCTCAACGGTGTTGGTGTTGTATTGCAAGTAAGTTTCGACGAGCTCTTTTGCTTCTTCAAATTGTTGTAAAGCAACATAAATTAGCAATTTCAATTCTAAGATAGTGAGTTGACCCCAAACTGTATTGTCATCAAATTCGATACCAATGAGTGTGGTGATTTCAGTGTAATCGTCTAACTCGCATTCCTCTAAGCGCTCAACCAATGCCTCAAGATGCTCATCATCCAAACGATGCAGATTTAGAATATCTTCACGGAATGAAAGTGCCTTATTGGTATTGTCCCAAATCAAATCTTCAACGAGATAAATTTCTGAGTAATCCGGTACTAAAATACGGCAAGCGGTCGCACCTAAGTGCTCATAGACTGCCATATATACCTCTTTACCCATCTCTTCGAGAATACCAAACAGTGTTGCAGCTTCTTCTGCATTCGACTCTTCGCCTTCGCCAGAAAAATCCCATTCAACAAAATCATAGTCAGATTTAGAACTAAAGAAGCGCCAAGATACCAAACCGCTTGAGTCAATAAAGTGCTCAACAAAGTTGTTCGGCTCAGTAACCGCATTACTTTGGAAAGTCGGTTGAGGTAAATCATTTAAGCCTTCAAAACTACGACCTTGAAGTAATTCGGTCAGACTACGCTCCAATGCAACTTCAAAACTTGGATGCGCACCGAAAGACGCAAACACCCCACCCGTACGCGGGTTCATTAAAGTCACACACATTACAGGGAACTGACCACCTAACGATGCATCTTTCACTAATACAGGGAAACCTTGCTCTTCTAGACCTTTAATACCAGCAACAATACTTGGGTATTTTGCTAATACGTCTTCTGGAACATCTGGAAGTGCAATTTCACCTTCTAAAATTTCACGTTTAACAGCACGTTCAAAAATTTCTGACAAGCATTGAACTTGGGCTTCTGCCAGAGTGTTGCCTGCACTCATACCATTACTTAAGTACAAGTTTTCAATTAAATTTGATGGGAAATAGACAACTTCACCGTCAGACTGGCGCACAAAAGGTAACGAGCAAATGCCGCGCTCTACATTACCTGAGTTGGTGTCATATAAATGTGTGCCAAGCAACTCATCATCTGGGTTATAAATCTCAAGACAATATTCATCTAAGATTTCTTTAGGTAATTCACCATTTGGACCCGGTTTAAACCATTTTTCATCTGGATAATGCACAAATTCAGCATTGGCAATATCTTCACCCCAGAACTGGTCGTTATAGAAGAAGTTACAGTTTAAACGCTCAATAAACTCGCCTAATGCAGACGCTAAAGCACTTTCTTTAGTTGCACCTTTACCATTGGTAAAACACATCGGAGACTGTGCATCACGAATGTGTAACGACCACACATTTGGAACAATATTACGCCAAGACGCGATTTCGATCTTCATGCCCAAATTTGCCAAAACGGCAGACATATTGGCAATGGTTTCTTCTAATGGCAGGTCTTTACCTTGAATATAGGTATGGCTTTCTGAAGTTAAACTTGGCAATAACAATGCTTGCGCATCTGCGTCGATGCTTTCAACTTCTTCAATAATAAATTCGGGACCCGTTTGAATCACTTTTTTAACAGTACAACGGTCAATCGAACGTAAAATCCCTTGGCGATCTTTCTCTGAAATATCGGCTGGTAATTCAATTTGAATTTTAAATGTTTGCTTATAGCGGTTTTCAGGGTCAACAATATTATTTTGCGATAAACGAATATTATCGGTTGGGATATCTCGAGCTGCACAATACACTTTTACAAAGTATGCTGCACACAATGCTGACGATGCTAAAAAATAGTCAAATGGGCCCGGTGCCGAACCGTCACCCTTGTAGCGAATTGGTTGATCGGCAATTACTGTAAAGTCATCGAACTTAGCTTCCTGTCGAAGATTGTCGAGATAATTAACCTTAATTTCCATGCTGGCACCTAAATATTTTTATGTGTCAGCACAGACACATAAAATTCTAAATATTGAAAAATAAGCCGAATCACAGCGAAGAAATTGACTTAAAAAAATGAGAGATTAAAGCCATGTGTTTAATGAGAGACTCAAGTGGCTTTAATAAGATTGGCGGTATTATAGAGGGATTTTGTGAAGTTGATAACTAAAGTTAAAACATTGCTGCTCACAATGTTTTAACTTGTCTTTAATTTAATAAATATTGAACGTTAAAACTTAAAGGTGTAATCGACATTTAACCGCGTTTCATTTGTCGAATGAAATGTCATATTGGTAGGCATATCGTTGCGATAGTGAGAAAAACGAGCTCGCACTCCCAAACCTTTTAACTTACCTTCAGGAATTTTATAGCCTAAATCAAATTCCATCGACTCTTCTTTAAAACGCTGATCGCCATATTGCAACAAATCAATGTCTTCACCTTTTGCATAGCGGGTCATAAAGCGTAGTCCATTTAATGAAACATCACCTACCCGCGCATTTTTAAAGTCATATTCATAACGAATCGAATAGACTTTTTCATCTTTATTTGAGTAGTCAGAACTCATAAAATCAAGCACAACCGGACTTTCAGTTCCTGACAAAAATGGTAAACCAGTTGAACCAAACGACTGCATGTAGCCCAAAGAAACTGTATGGTTTTGATAGTTCAAACCAAATAAGCCACTAATATGTCGGTTATCGACCTCTCCTATTTTTTTACTTCCAGTTTCTTCACTATTAAAAAAACGCACGTCACTTAAAAAATTAAGTTGATCATTTAAAGATTGTTTGCCGTTAAAACCTAAAAATTGTTGCTGGTAAATGTCTTTGAGTTCAGCATGGTAAGCCCGTAGACGATAATCCTTTAACTGATAGCTTCCACCTAATGTATAAAAAGAATCAGTAGTTGCCGCTTTGTCAAAACGATGGTTGATATTGTCTGTTCCAACATCGGTATAACGAATCGAATCACGTTGTCGTACTTCATCGACATAAAAGCCTTCGAGTTGAAGATTTGGAATTTCATTTGAAACAAAACGGATACCACGGTAAGTCTGAGGGAACAAACGCGCTGGCGATGAAAAAATGGTCGGTAATTGTGGAACTAAATCACCCACAAAAAGCTCATTTTTACTAAATTTAGCCTTTCCTGTAATGCCTATTTTTCCATAATAATCATCACGCGAGTTATCGGTATTCACTGGTAATAAGCCACTACGCGCATAGTCATCAGCACGGCTTCCCATCAGGTTAAAACCTGCCATTGCCAGTACATCAACACCAAACCCAACCGCACCTTCAGTATAGCCAGACTGTCCTTTAAAAATTAAACCCTGCGCCCAATCTCTACTTGCTGTATAGGGATATGGGTCTTTTTTATAGTCTCGGTCAAAGTAAAAATTACGTAGTGTTAGCTCAGCTTTACTGTCTGCAAGAAATTCGGCATGCACAACTTGACTAAATAATGGGCACAAACATACCCCCACCCATACTGGTGTCTTTTTCATTTTTTATCTCAACTCTTTAATTTTTAATGGATTAAGGTGCTGTTTTAAGCGAGTAGTTCTGCTCTTTCTTACTTCGGTAAAAAGCACTACCCAAACTTAAAATCAGGAAAATAGCCAAAATAAACACCACACCGTAATAGGCATAAAGCGTTGCGGGTGCTATACCTTTATCCAGGAAGATGCCTGCAACCGTTGGCGATAAAATTGCCCCAATTCGTCCAAAACCAATTGCATAGCCCACGCCACGACTACGGATTTCAGCATCATAAATTGTTGGAGAAATAGAATATAAACCTGCCACACAGCCATTAATGAGTGTGCCAAGTAATAACCCCACCATGAGTGCAATGCTGACTTGAGATGAGACAGCGACAAATAGGAAAACACATGCCGAGGTTAGTCCTAAAAACAGGCTTAAGGCATAGAAGATTTTCATACGTGATGCCAATAAACCAATAATGGCTGCCCCGAAAATCCCACCAATACTAATTAAAATACCGGTACTTACACCTTGCTCTGGTGACATTCCCATTGAAATTAGAATTTTTGGTGTCCAGCTCATGACAAAGTAAAAGCCAAACATCACTAAAAAGAATGCAAACCACAAACAAAGTGTTTGAAATCCAAGTTGTCCAGCAAATAATTTGCCCAGTTCACTGCTATTTTGCGTGCTGATCTTTTCATAACGCGGCATAACTGGTAATTCGTTTAGCCCCATACGATTTACAGTTGCATTAATTCGTTCTAGTGCCTGTTTTGGTCGCTTCGCGAGTAAGTAATCTAAAGATTCAGGTAATAACCATGCGCTGATTAGCAGCATTGCAATGGTAGTAACCCCTCCTGCTAAAAAGATTGAGCGCCAACCTAAATGCTCAATCAATGCCAGTGATAGTACCCCGCCCAGTGTCGCACCAATTCCATAACCTGTAGACATTAAGCTCACTGCGAGACTACGCCAGCGAGCATTGGCATATTCACTTGCCAATACATTACTACTCGCAAGGATGCCCCCCACCCCAATTCCGGTAATAAACCGAAGTGCAGCTAACATGCCGTGGCTTTGTACAAAAGCACAGCCCAGCATGCTAAGACCTGCAATTACAAGACAAACTAAGATGAGTAAACGGCGACCGATTTTATCGGCTAAAGGCGCGAGAAAAATTGAACCAGCAGCCATTCCAAAAAGGCCAGCACTTAACAACAAGCCAATTTGTGCGCCTGAAAGTGACCATTCTGCTGACACGGATGGAGCAGTAAATGCCATTACCATCACGTCAAAGCCATCAATAATATTGAGACAAATACAGATCAAAATGACGAACCATTGATAGCGGCTCATATTGTTTTGATTGATCTCACTTAGAACGTCTCTTTCCATTTGTGTATCTCCCTTGGATAAGACATACACACGACATTGCTGATATGAGCGATTGGGTGGTATGCACATCCGTATCCATAATGACCTAGAGGAATATTTGTTTTTTGAGCATCCTGCTCTTTTTCTATACTGAATATTTGGATCCAAAAAATCAACTAAAATTATAAACAGATTATCAAAAAGTATATAAACACATAAATTATATAAGTATAAAATTATTAAAACCATAAAATTAGGATGCTTGAATATTTTTATGGATCCATATTAAAAAATCTATTATGATCGATTCCAGAGCATTTTTTAGCCAAAAAAAGCTCAGTTTATTTCCAGGAAATGCAAGATGCATTTTTAAAACATCAAAGGATTGTTGTTATGAAACTCAAAAGAGTAAGCCAGCTTACATTGGGACTTTTTTTTGCCAGCCAATTGTTTTACACAGCGCAAGCAGCACCTCCAAAAAATCAACAACCACCGAATATCATGATTATTTTGGCCGATGATCTTGGATTTTCAGATATTGGTGCTTATGGTGGCGAAATTAAAACTCCTCATATTGATAGTCTATTAAAGCAAGGAAAAATGCTTTTTAATTTTCATGCTTCATCAATGTGCTCACCTACTCGTGCACAGCTTATGACAGGTGCCGATAACCACTTGGTAGGTTTAGGTGCCATGTATGAAACTTCAAAACGACAAGAAAAATTAGTTGGAGCCGATAGCCCGCGTGCACTCCTCAAAATTGATGGCTATTCAGGTCATTTAACGCAAAATGCTTACACACTCGCAGAGATTTTAAAGACAAAAGATTATTACACCTTCATGGTTGGTAAATGGCACTTAGGCTATGCTCCCGAACAAAACCCTAAAGCCCGTGGTTTTGATCAATCTTTTGCTCTGCTCGATGGCTTCGATTTACATTTTAAAGACCAACCCAAAAACTATCCACGCAACACTCAATATACTGAAAATGGTCAAAAGACCACTTTGCCTGACAACTACTACTCGACCGACTTTTTTACACAAAAAGCTTTTGAATATTTAGACAAAAATAAAGCGCAAAAACCATTTTTTGCCTACCTAGCCTATACCGCTCCACACTGGCCGCTACAAGCACCTGCTCATTATAGAGACCTATATAAAGGTAAATACGATCAAGGCTACGATGCAATTCGTAAACAACGCTTTGAGAGACAAAAGCAATTAGGATTAATTCCTGAAAATGCAGAATACCCAGTCGAGCGTGGTAACCAAGCTTTAGGCACAAAAAGCTGGAATGAACTCACCCCACAAGAGCGCAAATATGAAGCGCGTAAAATGGAAGTTTATGCGGGCATGGTTACCCAATTAGACGACCGTGTGGGCGATGTCATTCAATATCTTAAAAAGCATCATTTATATGACAATACTTTGATTGTGTTTATGTCAGATAACGGCGCTGAAGGTGGTGATCATAATTTCCCAATGGGTGATGCTGACAATCGCTATGAAAATATAGGCAACGCCAGCTCATATCTATACATGGGACCACGCTGGGCCGAAGTGAGCAGCACACCATTTACCCACTGGAAGTCAGCTGCTTCAGAAGGCGGAGTACGAGTCCCATTTATTGTTAAATCACCTGTTCAGATTTCTAAACAACATGGAATTAACAATAACTTTGCGACAGTCAGAGATATATTCCCAACTGTTATGGAGCTAGCAGGCATTCAAAATAGTCAAATTTATCCAGCAACTAGTACCAAAATCAAACCATCTGGTTTTAGTCTGATCCCTGCGTTTAAAGATAATACTGCCCGTATTCGTCCTGTTAATTATTATGACTTTAAAGAACTACATGGCAGCCGCTACGCTAAAACTGACGAATGGAAACTTGTTGAAAACTCACCTTCTAAATTTAAGAGCCATAGCTGGGAACTCTACAATTTAAAAACAGATTTTAATGAACAACATAATGTTTATGCAGCCCATCCTGAGATCGCCAAAGTCTTAAATGATAAATATTTAAGATATGCAGACGAAAATGGTGTTGTGGATTTTGAGCAATACAACAAAAAGTAGAGAAAACCAGATGAAACAGATCATGATGCTTTCATCGTTCCTCTTACTTTGTGCATGCCAAAAAACCACGCCTCAACTAGAACAGACCACCTTGCCCGACTTAGGCAGCAAAGCTAAATGTAATTCTTATTCGGGCCTTCCTTCGGGTTGGCCTAAAAATAAAGAAGCAGGCATGGTCAAGCTTCCGCAAGGAAAAATTGTTTTAGGCACCACACAAGGTTATGAAGATGAACGCCCATTAAACTTACAGGCAACTTCAGTTCCCGCTTTTTTAATTGATGCGACTGAAGTCACCAATGCTCAATTTCAAGAGTTTGTTAAACAAACGGGTTATGTCACCGATGCAGAGAAGCAAGGCGGCGCAGCTATGTTTCTACAACCAGATCATCCAGTTGAAGAATTACAATGGTGGAAATTTGAAAAAGGGGCCAATTGGAAACATCCATGGGGCTTAAACAACCCTAAACAACCCGCGCCTCATGAGCCTGTTCGTATGGTGACATGGAATGATGCCTACGCTTATGCAAACTGGCTAGGTCATGACTTACCGACTGAGCTTGAGTGGGAATATGCAGCCAAAGGTTTTCAGCAAAATTCCGATATTGGCCCGACCCACGAAGGCCATATTGTAGCCAATTTCTGGCAAGGCGAATTTCCTTATAAAAACATTCAGGAAGATGGCTTTAAGGATGTGGCCCCTGTTGGTTGTTTTAGCAAAAACCCATTTGGGCTATATGACTTGATTGGCAATGTATGGGAATGGACGCAAACACCCTATACAGGCCCACGAGATCACCATATGGGAGATCCATCGAAATATCGGCAAAGTCACGAACAGATTTTGCAATATACGATTAAAGGTGGATCTTATTTATGCGCAACCAATTATTGCGCACGTTATCGCGCTGCCGCGAGGCATCCACAGGAACTCGACCTTGCAACTAGCCATGTCGGATTTAGAACAGTAAAACGCTTTTAAACGGATTTAAAAATGAAGCATATTTTTATTTATGGGATTTTCTTCTCAGGGACGACCCTTGCCTGCTGTTTAGCTCATAGTGCAGTCGATGTTAATTTTCAAAATACACTCACACTAAAAACATTCAACTTCGACAGACAATATGAAAATGGTACTAGCCCCGATACTAATAGCTTGAGTCAAGGCTTGATTTATCGTGGTGACTGGACCACCAAGCTTAATGAGGTTCAACTCCACCTCAATCCAAGCATCCAATATGCATATCGCCTAAGTAGCGACCAACACACCAATGATATGGTCATACCCTTTGACCCTAACACCAAGAAACAAGCACAAGACCAAGTTAAATATGGCTTAGGTGCTGGAGTTGAATATCAAAACTTTCACATGAATGTAGGTGAAATCACTCCCAATTCACCACTTACGCCACAAGTAGACACACATCAATTACGGGTGAACTATAAAGGCTTAGAATTAAAATATAAGACACCGCAACAAAATTTCGAGCTGGGTTTGATTAACCGTTATTCACCAAAAAATGAGGAGGACTATCACAAACTCGCCATATCAAAACATGAATCTGACGGACTCTATTTCTTTCAATGGGACGGCAATACACCTCGGTACCACTGGAAATTTTATAATGGTTACTTAACAGATCTCATCAATCAAAGTTACTTTGCTTTTGATTATCAATGGACGAAGCTGCACACCACAAAATTACGTGTGTTTCGCCACGACGATGTCGGCAAATCAAAGCTTGGCGAATATGACAATACATCTATAGGGGCCATGCATTTCATTAAACATGGAAACTTTACAACTGGAATTGGCTATCAAGAAAACTTTGGCAAAGATGGTATTCCAAAACTCGACAATATGCCCATCCCGCACATGGTGAACTGGACCTTAGGCGCGTTTACCAAAGCAGATGAAAAATCTTATCATTTCGTTGCCTCGTATGACTTTAAAGACTATATCAAGGGTCTAAAAGTGACCTACAAATATATTTATGGCGATTCATTTCAAACAATGAATCAAAATGACTTTGAACAAGAAAGTGATGTGTTGATTCAGTATGATCTCAATGCTTGGATTAAAAATCTTAAGTTTCTTTTCTTAAATATTAACTACGACACCAAACATGGCAAAAGTCTGGATGAACAGCGCATGATGCTTCACTACACGGTTAATTTCTAAATTTCCACACTCCCATAATGGCTTAACCACAGTCATTATGGATCCAAATTAAGATGAATAAAAAATTTCACTCTAAAATTCAAAGTAAATACAAAAGTCTTTAATAGCAATTAAAAATCTACAAAACAATCAAATAAAAAGATCAATATTTTTTAAAAAATATACTGCTTATCAATTGACCAATATTTTTATTTATTATAAATTGGATCCAATAAGTGATAAGGAGTCGTCACAATGTTTATTAAAAATGCTTGGTATGTTGCCTGCCGTCCAGAAGAAATCCAAGACAAACCATTAGGTCGCACCATCTGTGGTGAAAAAATTGTTTTTTATCGTGGCAAAAAAAATCAAGTTGCAGCCGTTGAAGATTTTTGTCCCCATCGTGGTGCCCCACTTTCACTTGGCTATGTCGAAGATGGCAACCTTGTATGTGGCTATCATGGCTTAGTGATGGGCTGTGACGGAAAGACCGTTTCAATGCCAGCCCAACGTGTAAATGGTTTTCCTTGCAATAAATCATATGCAGTTGTCGAAAAATTCGGTTTTATTTGGATATGGCCAGGCGAGAAAGCTTTAGCAGATGAAGCAAAACTGCCAACTTTAGAATGGGCAGATCATCCTGAATGGAGCTATGGCGGAGGCCTGTTTCACATTCAGTGTGACTATCGCTTGATGGTCGATAATCTGATGGATTTAACCCACGAAACCTATGTTCACTCCAGCAGTATTGGACAAAAAGAAATTGATGAAGCCCTGCCAGTCACTAAAGTTGACGGCGACCATGTCATTACTGAACGCTATATGGAAAATGTGATCGCACCTCCATTTTGGCAAATGGCCCTTCGCGGTAATCACTTGGCAGACGATGTACCCGTTGACCGTTGGCAACGTTGCCACTTCTTTGCGCCAAGCAATGTGCATATTGAAGTGGGTGTAGCGCATGCCGGACATGGTGGTTATCACGCACCAAGTGACAAAAAAGTTTCCTCAATTGTGGTTGATTTTATTACACCAGAAACTGAAACCTCTCACTGGTATTTCTGGGGAATGGCACGTAACTTCCAGCCAGACAATGCTGAACTCACCGATCAAATTCGCGAAGGCCAAGGCAAAATCTTTACTGAAGATTTAGAAATGCTGGAGCAACAACAACAAAATATTTTAAACAACCCACATCGCAAGTTACTGATGCTCAACATCGACGCAGGCGGTGTCCAGTCCCGTAAGGTGATTGAGCGACTACTTGCCGAAGAAAATAAAACACCTCCTGAAACGTCCGCACAGAAGTTTCCAAACATTCGGATTATTTAAAGGAGCATGAACATGGACGTTATTATTCAAAAAATTCATCAGCTCACCCCGACTATTCGTGCATTTGAATTGGTTGCAGCAAATGGTACGGAGCTGCCGAGTTTTGAAGCAGGTGCGCATATTGATGTGCACCTAAAAAACGGCCTCACCCGTCAATATTCACTTTCAAACTGCTGCACTGAAAAGCATCGTTATGTGATTGGCGTTTTACATGATGCCAATTCACGCGGTGGCTCACGTTGCATCCACACCGAATATCGTGAAGGCGATCATTTAAAAATTGGTGAGCCGCGTAATTTATTTGAAATTCATCCTCAAACCAAACAAGCGGTTTTATTTGCGGGTGGTATCGGTATTACCCCTATTTTGTCGATGGCATATCGGCTTAAGTCGGCCAATATTCCTTTTGAATTACATTACTTCGTTCGTAGTCATGAAATGATTGCCTTCTATGGCAATTTAACCGAGCACTTTGGTAAGCAAGTTCATTTTCACATTCAAGACCAACCAGACACCGAATGTAATATGGCAGAAGCTTTGGGCCAATCTTCACCTGATAAACACTTATATGTATGTGGACCTACAGGGTTTATGCAGTTTGTCATGAGCTCGGCCGAACAAGCGGGTTGGCATAGCGAACAGTTACATCAAGAGCATTTTGTTGCTCAAAAGGTAGATACGTCCAACGATGAAGCTTTCACCATTGAAGTGAAAGGTACAGGCCGCCGAATTGAAGTATTACCAGAGCAGACAGCAACAGAAGCATTAATTGCAAATGGTTTTGATATTCCTGTTTCGTGTGAACAAGGTATTTGTGGTACATGTATTACCCGTGTGGTAGAAGGCACTCCAGATCATCGAGATATGTTCATGACCGATGAGGAACATGCATTGAATGACCAGTTTACGCCCTGCTGTTCTCGTGCAAAAACTAAACATCTTGTGATTGAGCTTTAATACTCAAGTTTCTTTATTCAGAAATAAAGGAACTTCTTTCACCTTAAGCGCTGAGAACATTTCTTAGCGTTTCACCCAAAATCACCACACTACTGTGTTCACGCATTAAGGTTTCAGCACGCCCTGCCTGACGATGTACCAACGCATCGAAAATCGAACAATGCTGCAAATGTGCATAGTGCAAACGACGATATTCAGACAAAGCTTGATTCTGGTCATAGGTAATGGCTTGGGCAGACGCCATCGGCAATTGATTGTTTTTCGCTAAGGCTTGGATGAGTGCAACGTTTTGCGCACCTTCAATAATCGTGTCATGAAAAATGACGTTGAAATGGTGATAACGTTCCAGTTCAGCATCGCCAAACTCGTCTGTTTCATTAAAAAGTTTTTCAGTTTCTTGAATGCAATGTTGCAGTGTCTTTTTCTGTTCTTCGCTTAAGCCTTGTTCTGCCAAAGTTTTTGCAGCCAACCCTTCAAGCACACCGCGAACTTCGAGCGCATCATGAACAAGTTGCTCTGAAATTTCACGAACTGTATAACCACGAGTTGGGTTTTTAATGAGGAGGCCTTCTTGCTCGAGCAACCGAAAGGCAATACGAACAGGCTGCCTTGAAACGCCAAGTAACTCGGCAGTCGGAATTTCGGCAATTCTGGCACCGCCCTCAAGTTCCCCTGAAATAATCATTTTTCTTAGTTTAAGTAAAACTTGTTGTCCTGAAGACATTCGCTGCCACACATCACCAAAAACGTCTCTTCGATGCTAGCAAGTTCATTTGCAAAATGAAATAAATTTTCTGTGTGAATCAGTGCTTAAGCATTTCTGTAGATTTTAAAAAATTAATTTACAAACCACATTCAATTAAAGATTTTTAAGATTATTGACCATAATATCAAGGTTATTACGGATTAAATAAGCCAAGTTAATATCAATGCCTTCAAGCATTTTTTCTTCAACTTTCAAAACCACTTCATTACATTTATTTAGCTTATCAATACCACTGTCTGTCAGTGTAATTAAAATACGGCGGCCATGTGTTGGGTCAGGTTTTTTCTCAATCCAGCCATTCACCAGTAAATCTTGCAAAATTTTGTTGGCAGATTGCGGCTTTATGAAAGAGCGCTCAGCAAGCTTGGCATTGGATAAATTACTTTTTGAAGCTAAAACAGAAAGTGCAGTAAATTGCGGTAAGGTAATTTCAAGCTCTTTTAAGTGTTCTGTTAAATGTTTACTAATAATTCGGTCAACACGAGCAATCATGTAACTTAACTTAGGCTCATCTTCTACTTTTTTTGGAACTAAATTCGAACGTACCATAACCTTTCAATCATCATAAGAAAAACTGTAGTGAAAGTATGAGGATCTACCCCATACTTTCGTTAAAACTTAGCGAGCACCTGAGCTTTGTACTAAATGTACAGGCTGTTTAGGTTTTTTGACAAGAAGTAATGCAGAGATCGCTGCAATTAAAATCACTGGAATGCTTGAACCAATCACGATGGTCGAGCTTTGTCCAAGCGAGAGTAAAAAACCAGCCATTAACGGCCCTGCAAAAGAACCAATACGCCCGATTGCAACTGCTGCACCTACTCCAGTTCCACGCATTTCAGTTGAATAATACATGGCTGCCAGACCATACAACGCCGATTGTCCACCCACAATGAATAAGCCACAACCCACTGCCGAAAGTGCTAGTAAAGCCACTGTTGGAGAAATTGCTAAACAGCACAGTGAGAATAAAATGCCGAGATAAATCAGCTTAATCACAAAGCTCATGCGTAATTTATCAAGCAATACGCCCATGAGGATTGAACCTAAAATTCCGCCAACGTTGTAGCCCATCTGTACATAGTTTGCCTGTAGTTTTGATAGACCTTGCGCACCCATCAGCAATGGCAACCAGTTCAACAAGAAATACAGTACCACCAGCGTACAGAAAAAGCTTATCCAAAGCTGAATGGTTGACATACGACGTTCTTTGGCAAATAAAACTTCAAAGAATGGTGTGGTTTTTTGCGCTTGAACTTTTCGTTGCAGGTAGTCATTTGACTCTGGTAAAAAGCGCATAATCAGTGGAATGAGTAAAATAGGTGCAATCCCACCAATATAGAAAATATGACGCCACTCTGCATCGCCTGCCAACGACATAGCAACCACAGAAGTGAGTAATCCGCCAAAAGGAATGCCGCTATACATAATGCTCACTGCGGTGCCTTTGTGCTGGTCAGGTACAGCTTCAGAGGCAAGTGTAATCATCATTGGTAATGCCCCACCCATTCCTAAACCTGTACAAAAACGAATGAGTAATAGCAAACTGAAGTTAGCTGCATAAGCCGTTAGCAAAGACATAATTCCAAAAAGTAAAATACTAAAAATCAGAATTTTCTTACGCCCTACAATATCAGCAAACCGACCGCCTAATATCGCACCTGGTAACGTCCCTAAAATTGCAGCACTAAATGCCCACGCCATCTGGGCATTGTCTAGCATAAACTCAGCCCGCATTCGTGGAGCGGCTACCCCCATTGATTGAAGATCAAACCCTTCAAAAATTGCTATGGCAAAGCACAGTAGCAACGTTATTTTTGCCCTTGAAGGCTGTCCTGATATTTTTTCCATTGTGTTGTCCTTTATTGACTAGTCGTTCCATTTAGCCCTTTGTGTATTATTGTTTAAACACACCAAAATATCAGTTAAACTTACTAAAAAATCAACATATTTTTATATTAAATCATCGATAAAATTAATTAATATTTAAAATACAATGGATTATAAAATATTTATGAAATTTTATAAAAAAGACTTGAATGTAAGCTTAACTGATATTAAATTAAATCCCAGAACAGCAAAAAATCATTCAAGGAGTATGAAGATGAGTTATGAAAACCGCTGGGAAACAGTAGATGTTAAAGTTGAAGATGGAATTGCATGGGTCACCCTAAACCGTCCGGAAAAGAAAAATGCCATGAGCCCAACACTCAATCGCGAAATGATTGATGTGCTAGAAACTCTTGAGCTTGATCAAGATGCACGTGTTTTAGTGTTGACGGGTGCAGGTGATTCTTGGACAGCGGGTATGGATTTGAAGGAATATTTCCGTGAAGTCGACACTCAGCCTGAAATTTTCCAAGAACGTATTCGCCGCGACTCATGTCGCTGGCAGTGGCAACTTCTTCGTATGTATTCAAAACCAACTATTGCTATGGTTAACGGCTGGTGCTTTGGAGGCGGTTTCTCACCTTTAGTGGCTTGTGACCTAGCAATTGCAGCAGATGAAGCAACTTTCGGTTTATCTGAAATTAACTGGGGGATCCCACCGGGTAACCTTGTAAGCAAAGCAATGGCAGATACCGTAGGTCATCGTGCATCTTTGTATTACATCATGACGGGTAAAACCTTTAGTGGTAAAGAAGCTGAAACCATGGGCCTTGTGAATAAAAGCGTACCGCTTGCCCAATTAAAAGCAGAAGTGACTGAACTTGCAAATTGCCTACTTGAGAAAAACCCTGTGGTTCTTCGTACCGCTAAAAATGGCTTTAAGCGTTGCCGTGAACTGACATGGGACCAAAACGAAGACTACTTATATGCCAAACTTGATCAATGTATCCACCGAGATACTGAAAATGGCCGCCAAGAAGGTTTGAAACAATTTTTAGATGAAAAATCAATTAAACCGGGTTTACAGAGCTATAAACGTACTGGTTAACTTTTGATTCTTTAATGGCAATGTAAGGACACAACCCATGCAAAATGTACAGTTACTTATTCACGGTCGATCTATTGATGCATCAAATCAGGCAACTTTTGAGCGTATTAGCCCAATTGATGGATCAGTAGCCAGTAAAGCTGCTGCCGCAACACTAGAAGATGTAGACCGTGCAATCGATTCGGCACAACAAGCTTTTAAAGTATGGTCGAAACTCTCGCCTACCGAACGTCGCTTACGCTTATTAAAAGCAGCCGATTTAATGGATCAAAAGACCGAGCAATTCATTGAAACTGGAATGCAAGAAACAGGTTCAACTGCAACATGGTATGGGTTTAACGTTCATCTTGCTGCCAACATGTTACGTGAGGCAGCCGCAATGACCACACAAATTGACGGAAGCCTCATTCCGTCAGATGTGCCTGGCAATCTTGCGATGGGTGTACGAGTTCCTTGCGGTGTGATTGTAGGGATCGCACCTTGGAACGCTCCTGTGATTTTGGCAACACGTGCGCTTGCCATGCCTTTGGCTTGTGGTAACACGGTAGTGTTAAAAGCCTCAGAAGCCTGCCCAGCAACACATCGTCTCATTGGTGAAGTGTTACATGAAGCGGGTCTGGGTGAAGGTGTCGTGAATGTGATTACGCATGCCGCCGAAGATGCACCACAAATCGTGGAGCGCTTAGTGTCTCATCCAGCCGTGAAACGCATTAATTTTACCGGCTCAACCAAAGTCGGAAAAATTATTGCCGAGACTGCTGCCAAATATTTAAAACCAGTTTTACTCGAACTCGGTGGGAAAGCCCCTGTTGTGGTTTTAAATGAAGCTGACATTAATGAAGCCGTAAATGCAGTTGCTTTTGGAGCATTCTTTAATCAGGGTCAAATCTGTATGTCGACCGAACGTGTTTTGGTTCAAGACAATATTGCCGACCAATTTATTGAAAAACTGATTGAAAAAACCCGCTCTATTCAGGCAGGTAATCCAACCTCAAAAGACAATGTACTCGGTGTTTTAGAAAGTCGCCGTGCTGCAAACCGTATTCAGCATTTGCTAGAAGATGCCCAAAACAAAGGGGCTGACTTACCTTTAGGTATCCATATTGAAGACACCACTATGCAACCGACACTGGTTCTCAATATTAAACCTGACATGCTGCTTTACCGCGAAGAATCATTTGGACCTGTATGCACAGTTCAACGTTTTTCAAGCATTGAAGAAGGTGTAACACTGGCAAATGACAGCGAGTTCGGCCTTTCTTCGGCAGTGTTTAGCCAAAATATTTCGCTGGCATTAGAAGTCGCTAAACAGATTGATTCTGGTATTTGTCATATTAACGGCGCAACCGTACATGACGAAGCTCAAATGCCATTTGGCGGAACAAAATCGAGTGGTTACGGACGTTTTGGTAGTAAAGTCTCTGTTGCCGAATTTACCGAACTACGCTGGATTACTATTCAAACTCAAACACGTCATTACCCGATTTAGTCAGGCTAATGCGAATACCGACAAATTAAATAAAAATTGCATGATGCAAAAAATAAAGCGCAGTGATGCGCTTTCCATGGAGTGAAAGAAATGCAAATGAATGCCACTCAATCACAAGACCGCGAACGGTTCGTAAAATTAGGGCAACATGATATTCATTATCACCATAAAGATGACACGCTCTATATCAGCCCAAAAGAGCAATTAAAACCGTATCCACAAAAACTGACAGATCGGTTAATTCATTTTGCACAAACCAAACCCGACCATATTTTTGCAGCAAAACGCAATGCTCAAGGCGAATGGGTCAAACTGAGTTATGCAGAAGTTCTACAACGCGCATGGCACATTGCTCAAGCTTTGCATGACCGTAATTTAAGCCAAGAACGACCACTCATCATTTTAAGTGGTAATGATCTCGAACATTTAACACTCTCTATGGGCGCCATGCTGGCGGGTGTGCCTTTCTCTGCTATTTCCCCTGCCTACTCTCTGATTTCTCAAGACTTTGGCAAACTCAAACATGTGTTTGAAGTGCTCACACCTGGTATGGTCTATGCCAGCGATGGACTAGCCTTTGCTAAAGCCATTCAAGCGTGTATTACATCTGATATTGAAGTGGTGACCAATAAAGGGATTGTGGGCGATCAGATCTGCACATCTTTTCAATCACTGTTAGATACGCCAGTTTCAAATGTTCAAGAATTTTACCAAACCCTTGATGAAAACCAGATTGCCAAATTCTTATTTACATCAGGTTCAACCAAATTACCTAAAGCTGTACCGACCACACATTTAATGTTATGTGTTAATCAGCAAATGCTATTGCAGACTTTCCCTGAGTTTGAAGAAACACCGCCTGTCCTACTCGACTGGCTGTCTTGGCACCACACATTTGGCGGCAGTCACAATGTCGGCATCGCACTCTATAACGGCGGTACGATTTACATTGATGATGGCAAACCCGTTGCCGGAAAATTTGACGAAACTATTCGTAATCTCAAAGAAATTTCTCCGACAGTTTATTTAAATGTGCCAAAAGGTTGGGAAGAACTCACCGAAGCGTTAGAAAAAGATGAAGAATTAAGAGACCGCTTTTTTGCCAAAGTTAAAATTCTATTCTTTGCAGGTGCAGCGCTTTCAGAAGCGGGCTGGAACAGACTCGATAAAATTGCTCAGCAACATTGCGGAGAAAAAATTCGCATTATGAGCGGATTAGGCATGACTGAAACTGCTCCCTCTTGTGCTTTTACAACTGGCCCACGTGTGATGGCTGGTTTTATTGGCTACCCTGCTCCGGGATGCGAAATTAAGCTAGTTCCATGTGGTGACAAACTTGAGTTTTGTGTTCGTGGCAAACATGTCATGAAAGGCTATTGGCGCTTAAAAGCGGACCAACAAAGTACTATTTTCGATGATGAAGGCTTTTTCCATACAGGCGATGCCGTTCGTTTAGTCGACATCAATGATCCAACCAAAGGACTGATGTACGACGGACGAATTGCTGAAGACTTTAAACTCAATACGGGTACTTTTGTGAATGTCGGCACACTACGCAACAAAGTGCTCATTCAAGGTAATTTACTGATTCAAGATGTTTGTATTACAGGTTCAAACCTGAATGCTGTTAGTTTTCTGATTTTTCCAAAATTAGAAGCGTGTGCTCAATATGCAGGTCTTAAACTTGGTGAGCATTCTGCAACAGAGATATTACAACACCCTAAGGTTCAGCAATGGTTCCGCCAATTTTTAACGACCTTTAATAAAGATGCGACTGGCAGCTCAAATACAGTCTCCATGCTTTATTTAATGATCGAACCACCTCAACTCGATGCAGGTGAAGTGACCGATAAAGGCAACCTCAATCAAAGCAGTATTACCAAGCGTCGTGCACCATTAATTGATGAGCTTTATCAAAAGCAGACTGATAACCCGCTGATTATTCGGGTGCCCACCTTAAAACAATAAGCAATTGAAATAAAAAAGGAAGCTCAAATTTCGGTTTGAGCTACAGCCTCACTTTTGCCTAAAAAAGGTTCAACATGCCACACGATACAGAATTTGAACTATTTCGGGATAGCTATCGCAGGTTCTTAAAAGAACAGGTTGCCCCGTATTACGAACAGTGGGAACACGATGGCCTTATCCCACGTGATTTATGGCTTCGTCTTGGGGAGAATGGTTTTTTGTGCGTCGATGTACCCGAGGAATATGGCGGCTACGGCGCTCCTGTTCATTACTCCCTCATGCTGGTTCAAGAAACTGCTCAAGCGGGCTTTGCGTCTTTGGCAGTTGCGATTGGCGGGCAAAATGAGCTGGTCTCTCCTTATCTGCAAAATATCGGATCCGAAGAGCAAAAACGTTATTGGTTACCGAAAATGGTGACAGGTGAAGTCGTCACTGCAATTGCCATGACCGAAGCCAATGCGGGTTCAGACCTACAGGCTATACGCACTCAGGCCATTTTAGAAAATGAACAATATCGTGTGAATGGTTCAAAAACGTTTATCTCAAATGGTTTGCATGCCGACCTGATCGTTCTGGTAGCAAAAACCGATCCACAGGCCAAAGCAAAAGGTATTTCAATTTTATTAGTCGATGCCACTTTAGACGGCGTTAAAAAAGGTCGGTCTTTGCAAAAAATCGGGCTGCATGCCCAAGATACAGCCGAACTATTTTTTGATGATGTCTGTGTGCCTACAACTCAGCGTTTGGGTGAAGAAGGACAAGGTTTTGCTTATTTAATGCAAGAGTTACCTCGCGAACGTTTGAGTATTTCCATGATGGCTTTGGGGTCAATTTTAGGCGCCATCGAAATCACCAAAGACTATGTACTAGAACGTAAAGCTTTCGGACAACCTTTAAGCCAAATGCAAAACACGCGATTTGTACTAGCAAACGCACAAATCAAAGCAAAAGCCGCACAAGCCTTTGTAGATCAATGTGCAGCGCTATATCAACAACACCAGTTAAGCGTGACTCAGGTTGCCGCATTGAAGTGCTTTATTACCGACACTCAATGTGAAGTGATTGATCAGTTACTTCAGCTTTTCGGCGGCTACGGCTACATGCAGGAATACTCGATTTCACGCTTTTTTGTGGATGCGCGGGTACAAAAAATTTATGGGGGAACCAATGAAATTATGAAAGAAATCGTCGCCCGAGAACTGCTCGGAAAATAATTCGATTTAAAAACCAAACAAGGCAGACAGAACAATTATGCCTTGTTGAAAACAAAAAATGATATTTCAGGAAGAAATGCTATGTCGAAATTATGGATGTACTCTACCCTTATGCTCTCAGGTTCAGTGTGGGCTGGCAGTTTTATTGATAACAGTTCAGTAGAACTCACCACGCGAAATTTCTATTTTGACCGCGACTACCAAGAGCAATCCGCTTACCCTGCTGCCAAGGACTGGACACAAGGGTTTATTCTTAAAGCCAATTCAGGTTATACCGAAGGGACTGTCGGTTTTGGACTGGATATGCTTGCAACGGCAGGCTTTAAACTCGATGCGGATGCAGAGCATGGTGGTACAGGAAACTTACCTAGAGACACCCGCACCAACGAACCTGCTGACTCTTATGGCGAAATTGGGGTCACAGCAAAAGCGAAAATGAGCCAGACCGAGCTACGCATTGGTACGCTAATGCCGATGAACCCAGTTTTAGTAGCTTCACCTGCTCGTTTGCTTCCTCAAACCTATCGAGGCATTTCACTGACTAGTAAAGATATTAAAGATTTTGATTTACAGGCAGCATACCTCGATAAAGTGAATCATCGGGATTCGACCAACTATGAAAAAATTAAAATTTCAGGCGTAAATGGACGCTTTAAAAGTGCTGAAACTGATGGGCTTTATTACTTAGGTGGAAACTATCAGTTTAATCCTGCACTCAAGCTCACCGCTTTTTATATGGATGTTGATGAGCTTTATAACCAAACCATGGTCGGTGCTTTACATCAACACAAAATTAATGACACCACTAACTTTAGCTCGCAATTACGTTACTACCGCAGCCGAGATGACGGACAGGCGAAAGCAGGCTTAGTCGATAATGACCTTTATCATGCGCATTTCGAACTCAAACATCAAAACCATAAATTTATTTTTGGAACCTTCCAACATCACGGCGACACCGCCTTTCCGTATTTGACGGGAGGTGAAACGGGTCTACTCATCGACACATGGCCAGGCGAGTTTTTAAATCCAAAAGAAAAAGCCTATAGCTTCCGTTATGAATATGACTTTAAAGATTATGTGCCGGGTTTACGTTTTATGACCCGTTACACCACAGGTCACAATATTTATGCACCTAACTTAGGCGGAACCAATCTAAAAGAACACGAAACAGACTTTGATTTAGGTTACACCGTTCAAAGTGGCTGGTTAAAAAATTTAGGGTTACGCGCGCGCTACGCCATTTATGACAACAACATGCTCTCTACAGCCAACATCAAACCTGTAAACGAAACCCGTATCAACATCGACTACACATGGAAAT
Organism: Acinetobacter geminorum; assembly: GCF_013009345.1. Taxonomy (GTDB): domain Bacteria; phylum Pseudomonadota; class Gammaproteobacteria; order Pseudomonadales; family Moraxellaceae; genus Acinetobacter; species Acinetobacter geminorum. Next base: position 77,775 of record NZ_JABELE010000014.1, read on the forward strand.
TTAAATAATTCAAAACAAGAGGTTCTGTCACACATAGAACCTCTTTTTATTTCGGGAAATTCATCATGAAGAAAGTTGTAACGCTACTCTGCGGAATTTTTTTAATTGGCCTGACTCATGCCGAAACGCAATATAGCCCTCCACCTATTCAGCTTGAGCCTTTAGCAAAATTTAGTGTTGATCTAAATGCGCCTGTTTGGGAGTTAGGCACGACCAGTGACGCAGGTAAACGCCGAATTATTCCTATTACAGGTGGGACATTTGAAGGCAAATCACTTAAAGGCCGCATTTTAAATAATGGTGCAGATTGGCAAATTGTCGACAGTAAAGGACTAGCCATTATTGATACGCGATATTTGTTAGAAACCGATGACGGTGCGCTTATTTATCTTCAAACCAAAGGTTACCGCCATGGCTCGGCAGAAACACTAAAACAGCTTGCCCAAGGCAAAGATGTCGACCCGAAAAATTACTATTTCAAAATTACCATGCAGTTTGAAACCAGCTCACCTAAATATTCATGGCTTAACCAGACCGTTGCGGTAGGTAGTGCAATGCGCTTGGGCAAAGCGGTTATTTATGATGCCTATACCCTGAAATAATAATTTTTATAACACCTACAAAAAGGATGGAGCCTTCATTATGGATCAAAAAACTTTAGAACACTTACCGCCCATCCATCACCATTTGGGCGGACATAATATCCATTGGAATGACCAAAATACTGAACTCACTATCCATTACACAGCCCTAGAAAGCTTTACTAATCCACGCGGCACCGTTGAAGGCGGCATGATCTGCGCCATGCTTGATGACGTGATGGGACTTTTTGCGTATCTCGCCAATGGCCATAAACCCGCTACCACCATCAATTTAACGATGGATTTTTTAAGGCCCTGTGCTGTGGGAGAAGTCATTATGAAATGCCGATTCATTAAACAAGGCAAAACCGTACTGAATCTCGAAAGTGAAGCTTGGCAAAATAACAAAATGATTGCACGAAGCACAGCTAATTTTTTGGTTTTAGATTAATTGCAAACATTCATTCAATAAGGATATGAATAAATGAATTACACCAACAATAAACGAATTTTGATGCACTCCGCTTTAGTGCTTGCCATGCTTGGTACTTTGGCAGGCTGTGGAAGTGATAATGATGAGGCAACGGTTCCCTCAACAAACAAACCACCGCAGCTGTCTCCTGCTGTTGGCGTAAAAATGACAGGAAGCTGTTCAGACTTACTCGGATTTCAATACAACAATACGGTCATTAGTTCCGCCACCCTTCAAGAAACAGGCACATTGACGGTCGCCAATAAACCGATTGGCGCACATTGTCTGGTCAAAGGTTATATGGATCAACGTGTAAGCCCTGTGGATGGACAAACTTATCAAATTGGTTTTGAAATGCGCTTACCAATAGACTGGAACGGCCGTTTTCTCTATCAAGGCAATGGTGGAACCGATGGTAATTTAGTACCTGCAACGGGTCAGGTCGGTAGCGGTGGTCCACTGACCAATGCCCTGCATAATGGTTTTGCTGTTATTTCTTCCGATGCAGGACATAATGCTTCACAAAATCCAATGTTTGGTTTAGACCCTCAAGCCAGAATTAACTACGGCTACGGTTCGATTACCAAACTCACGCCTATGGCAAAAAACCTAATTAAAGCCGCATATGGTAAATTGCCAGACCGCTCCTATGCAGGCGGTACATCGAACGGTGGGCGACACGCCATGATTGCCGCAACCCGTTTGGGCGACCAATATGACGGAATTCTAGCGAGTACACCAGGTTTTCATTTACCTCGTGCAGCAGCAGCTCAACTCTACACAGCGCAGCAGCTTCGTCGTGTCGCAACAGATGAAAATGACTTAAGTACCGCCCTGACCCTTTCAGAGCGTAAAGTTTTAGCAAAAGCGATTTTAGATCGATGCGATGCCTTAGACGGTGTTGCAGATGGCTTGGTTCAAGATGTCGAGGCTTGCCGTACAGCTTTTGATATTCACAAAGATGTACCCGTTTGCTCAAGCACAAGAGATGGTACTTGTTTAAGCACCGAACAAATTGATGTATTAGCCAACATTTACCGCGGTCCTGTAAATTCGGCTGGACAAGCGCTCTATGCAACTCAACCTTTCGACCCCGGTTTAGTCGGTAGTAACTGGGCAAGCTGGAAATTCGAATCTTCGGTGGGAACAGCACGTGACCCGGTTGCAGTCGGCATTCTTTTTCAGGTTCCACCAGACCCAACTGTGACTCAAAATTCTAGACAATTTGCCTTTAATTTTAACTTCGATACCGACTATCCAAAACTATCGGCAACCAATGATGTGTATACCGAAAGTTCGATGTCATTCATGATGCCGCCCGATGAATTGAATCTAGATAAACTCCGTAATCACGGTGGAAAAATGATTGTGGTACAAGGCACAGCAGACGGCGTTTTCTCTGTAGATGACACCCAAAATTGGTACGATCAACTGCTACAACACTATAAAAATGACGCAAAAGGTACAGCACCTGAATTCGCACGTTTCTTTAGAGTTCCGGGCATGAACCATACCCGTGATGGCATTGCGACTGACCAATTTGATGCATTGACTGCTTTAGTCAACTGGGTGGAATATGGGCAAGCACCTGACAAAATTATTGCAACCGCACGCGGCGCAGGTAACCCGAGTGGTCAAATCAATACTGAGCTTCCACAAGACTGGGCGCCAGACCGCACCCGTCCACTTTGTCCTTACCCACTGATTGCCCGTTACAATGGTCAAGGTAATAGCGAAAAAGCTGAAAACTTTAGCTGTAAATAGCACCCTAAAAATTAAAAGAGAGCTTAAATAAGCTCTCTTTTTTATCTTAGTCTTAGCTCAAGCTTTACTGCTTAAACTTTTTAATACTTTTAGACAAATGAGCTCGCATCATTTGTCGGGCCAATAAACCGTCCTGATCGACAATTGCGTTATAAATATTGACATGATCATGATGAACCGCTTTTAAATATTCTTCGCGGTTTTCTGGGCTTTGCTCAATAGATTTTAAGCGTGCACGCGGTATAATTTTTTCACCGAGATACTTTAGAAAATCAACGAAATATTGGTTTTCAGAAGCTTCAGCAATGGCAATATGGAAATCATAATCAGCTTTTACCGTGCCATCATTTGCATCTGATGAAATATGGCGTTCAAAGTCTTCAAGCGCAGCTTTCATTTTATCAATATGGATTTGCTTACGGCGCTCAGAGGCTAAAAAAACAGCTTCAGACTCAAGGCTAATTCGAAGCTCAAGTAAAGAAACAATATCGTTAATAGTTTCTAAACTGGCATTAGACAGCAAAAAATTCTGTTCAACAGTTTGCTCTTTTACAAAAGTACCAATCCCGTGACGAGTTTCGACAAACCCTAAAGAACGCAATTCAGTAATTGCTTCACGAATAACGGAACGGCTTACTTCAAAAGTTTCAATTAATTCAAGTTCGGTCGGAATTTTCTCTCCGACTTGGAAATCTCCAGACTGAATTTTTTCGATCAGTTGTTCTACAATAATCTGGCTTAGTTTTTTTGTTGATCTAGGTTTAATTGCACTAGACATAATCTGAAGAACTCATGAAATGTTGAAAAAATTAGAAAATTCATTTTACTATAAACTTAGACGATAGTCATATTCGGTTTTTATACCTCTAAGTTATTAAAATCAAAATATTTTATCTCCCTTATCAAGCTCTCACATATATTTAAAAAGTAAGCAACTTGTACTTCTGTTGATATTTAATAATGCGTTGAATAAGTTAAAAAATATGCAGCTCAATAGCGTTGATTGAGCTGCACAACTTTTAAAGTTGAGCCTGACTTAACTGCCCATTGACCAGACGAGTAATCTGTAGTGGATTATTATCTTTTAATGCATCGGGTAATAAAACTTGTGGTGTATTTTGGAAACATACCGGACGCAAGAAGCGCTCAATTGCTCCCGTACCTACCGAAGTTCCGCGTGCATCACTGGTTGCAGGGAAAGGGCCACCATGCACCATGGCATCAGACACTTCAACTCCTGTCGGGAAACCGTTAAACAATACACGGCCAGCTTTACCAGTTAGCAAATGAAGAAGTTCGCCTGCTTCGGACAACTCATTTTCATCACCAATAATCGTTGCCGTGAGCTGTCCACCTAAAGCTTCTATTCCTTTTAATAAAGTCGCTTCATCCTCTACGCCAATCACAATCGACATTGGCCCGAAAACTTCATGTTGTAGTTTTGGGTTGCCTGACAGTAAAACAGATTGGTCCGCTTTAAATAGATGTGCTTTTGCTTGAGAAACTAGCTCGGCCTCTTGACCTGTCGCAATAACTTCAAAACCAGCTTCGCTGTTTAGAGCATCAATACCTTGACGGTAACTTTTTAAAGTACCTTCATTCAACATAACCTGAGGCACAGCTTTTTGCGTGCTTTCAGCTAAAGCTGCTACGAAACTCTCAAATTCAGGACCTTGTACGCCTAAAATTAACCCTGGTTTTGTACAGAACTGACCACATCCCATATTGAATGAAGCAACCGTATCCTGAGCAATTTGTTCACCACGAGAACTCAGCGCTTCAGATAAAACCACTACTGGGTTCACACTCGACATTTCAGCAAAGAATGGAATTGGCTGAGGACGGCTCTGCGCAAGGTTATAAAGCGCCATTCCGCCTTCAAGAGAACCCGTAAAACCAGCTGCCTGAATCAGTGGATGTTCTACCAAGTTTGCGCCAATACGGCCACCAAAAATCATATTGAATGTGCCTTTAGGCATATCGCAAACTTCGATTGCTTTTTCAATGGCTTCTGCAACAAGCTCAGCAGTCGCCATATGGCCAGAATGTGCTTTAAAGACAACTGGACATCCTGCTGCTAAAGCAGCTACGGTATCACCGCCTGCAGTTGAAAATGCAAGTGGGAAATTACTCGCGCCAAACACAGCAACCGGTCCTACACCAACTTTATATTGACGCAAATCAACACGAGGCAAAGGCTTACGTTCTGGTAATGCCACATCAATACGGGCACCATAAAAATCGCCACGGCGTAAAAGTTCAGCAAATAGTCTTAGCTGACCAGTAACCCGACCTGTTTCACCTTGAAGACGAGCAAGTGGCAAACCTGTTTCAAGTGAAGCGACCTCCTGCAAGTTCGCCCCCAATGCTTCAATTTGGCGAGCAATTTCTTCAAGAAAAGATGCACGTTGTTCTTGAGTCGTTTGGCTATAAACTAAAAAAGCGTTATGCGCAGCTTGAGCAGCTTGATCCACTTCTTCAAGTGTTGCCTGACTAAATACATAACCTGTTGGCTGATAGTCTTTTGCACCTATACTTTCTAAAGCTGGTGCATTTGCAGCAACGCGTTGGCCATTAATAAACTGCCGACCGTTATTTTTACTCATTTTAAAGCTCCACTACCTAAACAGTTAAATTATTGCGGACCGAGTGTCGCAATAAGCGCGGCCAAATCTTCATAGTCTGCTTGAGTTAAATCACTTAATGGTGGACGCACAGGACCAGCATCGTGGCCAACAATTTTGGCACCTGCTTTAATCATGCTTACCGCATAACCTGATTTACGGTCGCGAATTTTTATCAATGGCAAGAAGAAATCTTTAATCAAACGATTGGTTGTTTCAAAGTCATCACTGCGAAGTGCGTCATAAAACTCCATAGCAGTCTTTGGAATAAAGTTAAACACAGCTGACGAGTAAACTGGGCAACCTAAAGCTTTATAAGGCGCTGCAAAAACTTCTGCTGTTGGTAAACCACCTAAATACGACAACCGATCACCCATAGTCTGAGTCACGGCCGTCATCATATCGATTTGACCGGAGCTGTCTTTAAAACCGATTAAGTTCGGGCACATCTCAGTTAACTTTTGGATTGAATCGAGATTTAATCTTGAAACGCTACGGTTATAAAAAATTACGCCAAAGTCTACTGAGTTACATACTTGCTTAACGTGTTCAATTAAACCTTCTTGGCTTGCTTCAGTTAGGTAATGCGGCATTAACAAAATACCGTGTGCCCCTAAACGTTCCGCTTCTTGTGCTTGAGCAATCGCCTGACGTGTCGGGCCACCTGCCCCGGCAATAATCGGTACACTACCTTTACAAGTATCGACCGCTGTTTTAATTACTTCAGAATATTCATTGCCAGTTAACGAAAAAAACTCGCCTGTACCACCCGCAGCAAATAATGCACTTGCACCATAAGGTGCTAACCATTCAAGACGTTTTGCATAAGAAGATTTATTAAAGTCCCCATTTTGGTCAAAGTCAGTAACCGGAAAAGAAAGAAGGCCATCAGAAACAATGTTTTTTAACTCAAGAGCATCCATTAGAAAATATCCATACATGTTTATGTTGTCAGACATCTTACATCATAAATTTTATTTTAATCAATATCTTTTTTCTTTTTAAAATTAATTTTTTTATAGCAATAAAAAAGCTGCCCCAAAGGACAGCTATCAATTCAATATTTAAATACAAATCGAGTCAGATTAACGAACCAAACATGGCTTTTTATTATTAAAAGTCCAATTAGGAATTAGAAATTGCATCGCATCCGCATCATTACGAGCTCCTAAACCTTTTAATTTATAAAGTTCATGGGCTTGGTTAATTCGGTCCCAGTCCAGCTCAACACCAAGTCCCGGTGCTGTTGGTACCTGAATTTTACCGTCTTTAATTTCAAGCGGTGCTTTAGTCAGTTGATCTGTACCTTCTTGCCAAATCCAGTGCGTATCAATTGCCGTTACCTTACCTACTGCAGCCGCTGCAACATGAGTAAACATGGCAAGGGAAATATCAAAGTGATTATTTGAATGCGATCCCCACGTTAAGTTATACATTTTACATAACTGAGAAACACGCACCGAACCTTCCAACGTCCAGAAATGCGGGTCAGCTAAAGGAATATCAACAGCTTGCAATTGAATACTATGCGACATTTCCCGCCAGTCAGTAGCAACCATATTCGTGGCGGTCGGTAACCCCGTTGCTCGCTTAAACTCAGCCATAATTTCACGGCTTGAATAACCTTGTTCTGCACCGCACGGGTCTTCTGCATAGGCCAACACGCCTTTAAGATGTTTACCCAAAGCAATTGCTTCATCTAAAAACCATGCTCCGTTTGGGTCAAGCGTCACACGTGCTTCTGGAAAACGGCGCGCGATAGCTGTAACAGCTTCGGCTTCTTGTTCGCCCTGTAATACACCACCTTTTAATTTAAAGTCTTTAAAACCATAACGGTCATAAGAAGCTTCTGCTAAACGCTGCACAGCCTCAGGTGTTAACGCTTTTTCATGACGGACTTTATACCAATCATGGTTATGTTGAGGTGTAGTCGCATAGTCTAATGAAGTCTGTTTGCGGTCACCAATAAAGAATAAATACCCTAATACTTCAACTTCACTGCGTTGTTGCCCTTCACCAAGTAAACTTGCAACATTTACATTTAAATGCTTACCAAGTAAATCAAGCAATGCTGACTCATAGGCTGTTACAACGTGAATGGTTGTACGTAAATCAAAGGTTTGATTACCTCGGCCACTACTGTCACGATCAGCAAAAGTTTGCTGAATTTTTTTAAGTAGATTTTTATATTCGCCAATTGGTTGCCCTTCTACCAAGGCTTTAGCATCATTTAATGTCGCTAAAATTTTCTCTCCGCCTGGAATTTCACCTACACCAATATTTCCAGAGTTATCTTCGATAATGAGTATGTTACGAGTGAAATAAGGTCCATGAGCACCACTCAAATTGAGCAGCATGCTGTCATGTCCAGCAACAGGAATTGCTCGAATTGATTTAACGATAGGTGTAGAGGTCGCCATTAAAATACTCCTTGGCATTCTGATACTATTTTTTCATTACCAAAACTTATAAGACATCAGACAACTTGTCAATATAAATCCATGTGAAAATTATTTTTCGAGCCTACTTGTCAAAATAATATTTTTAATCATATGATGTCATACATCTAAAGGCGCGGTTTTAGAACTAGGACTATAGAGTAGATACAAAATTCCGTTTTCTCATCTATTCTATCGATGAATTTGACATGACGTCACCTATTTCACGGATATGCAAATAGGTCGATTATTAAAAGAGTTTGTATATGGATAATCTGCAAACAAATATTGCTGTAGTGACTCAGCAAAGAGCCAAACATACAAAAACTCGCTACTACATTCTTGCGATGATTTTTTTGGTCACGGCTTTTAATTACGGTGATCGTGCAACCCTTTCAATGGCTGCAACGCCAATGTCTCATGAGCTGGGAATCGATTCAGTCACCATGGGTTATATTTTCTCGGCCTTTGCATGGGCCTATGTGATTGGTCAAATTCCAGGTGGTTGGCTACTCGATAAGTTTGGTGCTCGCCGTGTATATTTCTGGAGTCTGTTTTTGTGGTCTTTGTTCACTGTTTTAATCGGTTTTACCGACATTTTAGGTGATACTGCGACCATTATTACTTCACTCTTTATACTCAGATTTTTAGTCGGTTTGTCTGAGTCACCTGCTTTTCCGGGTAACAGTAAAATTGCTGCTGCATGGTTTCCAACCAAAGAACGTGGTACTGCAGCTGCCATTTTCAACTCATCCTCTTACTTCTCGACCGTACTTTTCGCTCCCCTCATGGGCTGGCTTGTTGCAACCGTCCATTGGCAGTCTATTTTCTGGGTCATGGGTGGTTTAGGAATCATTCTTTCCTTTATCTGGCTCAAGGTCATTTATAGCCCGACGAATCATCCAACAGTAAATCCTGAAGAGGTCAAATACATTGCTTCAGAAGGTGCTTTACTGGATATGGGCGAAAACAGCCAAAACGCTAAAAAAGAGAAAATTACTTGGAGTAAAGTTAAACAACTTCTTGCTTCACGTATGATGCTCGGTATTTTTATTGGCCAATATTGTGTAAATACACTGACCTATTTTTTCTTGACTTGGTTCCCTGTTTACCTTGTCAAAGAAAGACATCTCAGCATTTTAGAAGCGGGTTTTGCGGCGGTTGCACCAGCACTCTGTGGCTTTGTAGGCGGAATTTTAGGTGGCTTAATTTCAGATAAGTTAATTCGAATGAATTACAGCTTAAGCTTTTCAAGAAAGCTACCTATCGTAGTCGGCTTCTTGGTTTCAACCTCAATCATTATGTGTAATTACGTCGATTCTCAAGCAGCAATCGTATTCTTTATGTCCTTATCATTCTTCGGTAAAGGAATCGGCTCTTTAGGCTGGGCAGTGATGTCTGACGTTGCACCAAAAGAAATGGTTGGTTTATCAGGTGGAATGATGAATGCATTTGGTAATACGGCAGGAATCGTGACCCCAATTGTGATCGGCTATATCTTGGCAAGTACAGGCTCTTTCAACCTTGCATTAACTTATGTTGGTGTACATGCCATCGCAGCTGTCATTTGCTATACGGTTATTGTCGGCAAAATTCAGCGCTTCGAATTAAAACCTACCTCTTAGAACTTTAAGTCATAACGCTTAACTAACTTAAGCGTTATGACCTCTCTTCAAATGTATACAAGGAACGATCATGCTGAAGCCTCTCCTCATAAAAATTAGTCCTCTTGATAATGTAGCCATTGTAGTGAATGACGGCGGTTTACCACCTTCTACACCTATTGAGGAATACCAACTTATTTTGGTTGATCATGTGCCACAGGGACATAAAGTTTTATTAGAGTCATTAAAGCAAGGTGAAGCAATTGTTCGTTATGGGGAGATTATTGGCTATGCCAATAAAGATTTACCCGCGGGTTCATGGGTAAATGAAGCCGTTACCCAAATGCCTGAGGCACCTGAGCTAGATGATCTTGAGTTAGCAACTCGTCCTGATCCAAACCTTCCAGCCTTGAGCGGATATACATTTAAAGGTTATAAAAATAAGGATGGTAGCGTCGGCACAAAGAATATTTTAGGTATTACGACCAGTGTTAACTGTGTAGAGGGTATTGTCGATTATGTCGTTAAAATTATTGAGCGCGATTTACTTCCTAAATATCCAAATGTAGATGGAGTAGTTGGATTAAACCATTTATATGGTTGTGGTGTAGCAATTGATGCACCCGCTGCAATTGTTCCTATTCGTACCATACATAACCTTGCACTCAACCCTAATTTTGGTGGAGAAATTATGGTTATAAGTCTGGGCTGCGAAAAAATGCAACCCGAACGACTTTTAAATATTCCCAAAGAAAACAAATATATTCCCCTAGCAAACGAAGATATTATTCAGTTGCAAGATGAACGCCACAACGGTTTTGAAAGTATGGTGAACCATATTTTAACCGTGGCAGAACAACACCTTGAAAAGCTTAATCAACGTACTCGAGAAAAAGTTCCAGCTTCTAATTTAGTTGTAGGCATGCAATGTGGTGGGAGTGATGCATTTTCGGGAGTCACCTCTAACCCTGCCGTTGGTTTCGCAGCTGACCTAATTGTGCAATGTGGCGGCACCGTCATGTTTTCGGAAGTTACAGAAGTCCGCGATGGCATTCACCTACTTACTCCACGCGCAGTAAATGAACAAGTTGCCAAAGATCTAATTCGAGAAATGAAATGGTACGATGACTACTTAGCAGCAGGCCAAGTAGACCGAAGTGCCAATACCACACCGGGTAATAAAAAAGGTGGACTAAATAACATTGTAGAAAAAGCGATGGGATCGATCGCCAAATCGGGCCGCTCACCGATTGTAGAAGTTCTCGCACCGGGTCAAAGACCGACTAAAAAAGGATTAATTTTTGCAGCAACGCCATCAAGTGACTTTATCTGTGGTACGCAGCAAATGGCATCTGGAATTACGGTCCAAGTCTTTACCACAGGCCGCGGTACACCTTATGGGCTGGCAGCTGTGCCGGTTATTAAAATGGCAAGCCGAAACAATATTGCAAACCGTTGGTATGACCTGATTGATATCAGTGCCGGCGATATAGCTATTGGGAAGAAAACCATTGAAGACGTGGGCTGGGAACTTTTTGAACTGATTTTACAAGTGGCTAGTGGTGAGCAGCAAACGTGGTCGGACCGTTGGGGTATTCATAACTCACTCGCTGTATTTAACCCAGCACCCGTGACCTAATAAGGTTTATAAGATGAGGTTATATCACCTCATCTTTCTTATTTCCCATATTAATTACGACACATTTCACTAAAACATAACAGCGCTGCTAAAATAACATCGAAAACCAAAAACTCATTTCTCTATGCAAAATCAGACTGCTTCAAATCTCCCCTCAACTCAACTTGGAAAAGCACTGCTTTGTCTTATGACATCAGCATTATTATTTTCCATTATGGGAGTGTGCATTCGTTTTGCTTCAGAAACGGTAGACAATGCGACCGTCGTATTTTTTAGAAATGCTGTAGGTTTATTTATTTTTATTCCGATGCTCTTTAAACAGGGGCTAGATTTTATTAAAACCGATAAACTCTGGATGCATACGTGGCGAAGTATTGTCGGCCTAGCCGCCATGTATGGTTTTTTCTATGCCATTGCGAACTTAAAACTATCGAACGCCATGGTTTTTAGTTATTCATCTCCTATCTTTATTCCACTGATTGCATGGCTTTTCTTAAAAGAAAAAATTACCAAATCGATTATTTTTGCCGCTGTGATTGGGCTCATTGGGGTTTTATTTGTCGCTAAACCCGATCAAGGTCTATTTAACGCACTATCATTTATTGGCTTGGGTGCATGCTTTTTATCAGCAATGGCCTTTGTCACCGTAAGGGCTTTAACCAGTACAGAGCCGCCTGAACGTATCGTTTTTTACTTCTGTGTTTTTGGTAGTTTAATTTCCTCTATTCCAATGTTCTGGCATTGGCGTATTTTCACTTGGCATGAACTAGCACTCCTCATTGCCGCAGGACTTTTAGCTAATATTAGTCAACTGTTTATGTCTTATGCCTACAGCTTAGCACCGGCAGGACAAATTGGCCCAATGAATTACATTGCTATTATTTTTGCAGGAATTTGGGGATTTGTTTTTTGGCATGAATTACCGGATCTATTCAGCATTATCGGCATATTTATTATTTTATTTGCGATTTTGCTCTGTAATCCATTTTTGCAGAAAAAGTTACTTTCTCGATTTAAGTAGCAGACAACGCTGATTCTAATTTAGGTACTGTATTCGATACTCATTTGGTGAAATGCCTGTCCAATGACGGTAGGCTTTTCTAAAATTAGAGGTGTCTGAAAAGCCGATTCTCTCAGCAATTTCATCTACGGTTAAAGTTGTTCCTCGCAAATATTCATCCGCAAGACGACGCCGAGTTTCATCTAATAACTCTTGATAAGTCAGACTAAAACCTGCCAAGCGCCGATGTAAAGTCCGTTTTGAAATATGTAAGCGTTCAGCCATTTCTTGAGCCGATGGAAAAAGCCCCGTTCCATCCAATAATATTAAACGAATCGTTTTCACCAGCTCAGGCTCTTCAAGTTCAGCAGCACCCAACATCCGCTCACAAAACGACTTACACATGTCCGCAGTAATCGGGTTGGCATTTGGGCAAGGCACATCGAGCCATTTTAAATCAAAGTGCCATTGCATCACCCCAGCATTAAACTGAACAGGACAATGAAAAACTTTTTCATATTCTTCTGCATAGTCAGGCGCTGGATAGGGCAACAAAAGCTTCTTCGCTTGGAACGGCCCTTCAAGCACCCGTTCAATCAAGGTTTGCATTGAGCTAAACCAAAACTCGCACACTAAAGGCAGAAGCTTACCAAGAGCAATAATATCCTGCCCTTCAAAAACGGCAACATCATCTCGAATATAAAAAGACTTCTTTAAAATAGGCCCTGCAAGCTTAATGTGTCGAATGCCAAGCTCGACTGCTTGTCTAAAATTACGTGAGGAATATAACGCATAGCCATATACCCCAAAATCAGACAACCGCTGCTTTTGCCCTGCGCGTAGTCCGATCAAGGGATCATGAGATAGCTTTTGAATATTTTGAAATAGCTGAATTTTTTGGACTTGGGAAATATATAAAGAGGATTGATTCATCGCATCTGGTGAAATATTTGTGCCAGATAGAACATTTGATATTGAATGGTCTTGCGAACCCATTTCATCAAATAAACTGGTCAAACCTAGCAAATATGTATTGGCACCTAAGGATGTATTATCATAATTTCCTTCGATAACCGCATTTGTATTTTTATAAACATTATTAGGCATTTAATTCACACCATCCCTAGAGTGACATGCATAATGGCACTAAACTACCTCTTGTTGTCTCAATTTAACATCGACCATACAACGCTTCAAGCATAAAGTATGATAAGCAAAAGTATGGAAGGAATAATAATGGAACAGTCTACCTTAAAAGAATATAGCGGCTCTGCCACTGAACATATGGAACTTATTTTTTCCAAACAACGTGCCAATTTTGAGGCAGATCCTTACCCAAGCCTTGAAGCACGCCGCACCAAACTGCATCAACTCAAAAAACAAATTATCCGTTATCAAGATGCTTTAGCTGCTGCGATTAATTCCGATTTTAGTTCTAGATCATTTGATGAATCTAAACTACTAGATTTGCTTGGCTCTGTGTTGGAAGCCGATCATGCCATTCATTATTTACGCCGCTGGATGCGTCCAAGTAAACGGCGTACCGAGCTTTTATTTTTATCAAACCGTTTAAGTGTGCAATACCAACCGAAAGGTGTGGTTGGTGTGATTGTGCCTTGGAATTTCCCGGTTTATTTAGCACTTGGCCCCCTCATTGCCGCCTTAGCTGCAGGCAACCGAGTCATGATTAAGCTGCCTGAAATTACACCGAATACTAATGCCATGCTTCGACGCATGCTTGCCGAAGTTTTTAATGAAGATGAAGTGGCCGTGTTTGGTGAAGAAATTACAGACCCAGCAAGATTTACCTCTTTGCCATTTAACCATATTGTATTTACAGGTTCTCCTACCATTGGCAAAGTCGTCATGCGAGCTGCTGCTGAAAATCTAACACCTGTTACACTTGAGTTAGGTGGCAAATCACCGGCCATTGTGAGCCGTAATTATCCACTTGCCGATGCAGCAAAACGTATTACCCATGGCAAAGCAACTAATAGTGGTCAAATCTGTGTAGCGCCTGACTATGCGTTGGTTCCAAAAGAAAGTATTGATGAGTTTGTGGATGCAGCGAAATCAAGCTTTATAAAAATGTTTGGTCAAAACATCACAAACAATGAGAATTACACATCGATTGTAAATGACCGTCATTTAAAACGTATTCAAGATATTTTGACCGATGCACAAGAAAAAGGTGCACGTATTGTTCCTTGTGACACTTACAGCTTTGACCAACAAGGTCGCAGGATGCCTGTACAGATTGTGCTGAATTGCACGCCAGATATGCGCATTATGAAAGAAGAACTCTTTGGCCCTATTTTACCTGTGGTGGCTTATGATTCTTTAGATGATGCGATTACCTATGTGAAATCGGACGAAAGACCTTTAGCACTTTATTGCTTTACGCATAATTCAGTAGAACGTGATCGTATTTTACGTGAAACTCATTCGGGTGGTGTGACCATTAATGACTGGGGCTGGCATGTAGTCAACCACGATGCTCCTTTCGGTGGTATCGGAAACTCAGGCATGGGGTCATATCATGGCGAAGAAGGTTTTCGTGAACTTTCTCATGCAAAAACTGTATTTATTCGTCATCGGTTTTTCCCGACTCAGCTTTTCCACCCTCCTTATGGAACATTCCTACAAAAGTTAGCGATTCGCTTTTTCTTAAAAAAAGGCGATCCCAATATTAAATAAAGAGTATAGAAAAAGCCTCGTTATGAGGCTTTTTCTATAACAAACGACCTGTAATAGATCTATTAATTTGTTCTTCTGTTAAATCAAAATCTATAAATCGATTTCTTTTAGTTTTTTCAAAAACATAATTTTTTAGATAATCAAATAAGGTCATATTAGTTTTTTCCCAAATTGCAGATTCAGCACTATCAAGGAACCATACATAATTATCCTGCTCAGAAGTAAATAAATAATACAGATAGGTTTCATATTCACAGGATAGAAAAAATATTTTTTTGCCTACAGGATTTAATTTTCCCTGATTATCAAACATATAATCATCTTCTTGAATATTTTTTTGATAGTTGATAAAAAAATATTTTTCACATCTATAATCATACATGTAGAACTCATCACTCAATAATAAGCCCCCTGAACATTTTCCTATTTGAAGTAAAAAATCTCTAAATTGTCCATGTATATCAAGATTAAGATTTTTAGCAATTAGCTCTACTTCTTGCTCTGTATAACCTTGTACTTTTTCAGGATAAAAAGGAAGTTGTGTTCCCTCAACACGGCAGGCAGATAATTCTTTAACAAAATCAGTCATTATTTTCTCAATAAATTAATTTATATAGACTAAATAAATTCCCAAATACAAAGTTTATTATTTTATAAAAATTACTCTTCCAACAATTCAAAGTTAAAAAATTTAAAGAGAATTCTATCATCTTCTAATTGATTTAAGTTGTATTTAACACCATCCCATCCATCTAAATTTTTCTCAATATACATTCTACAAAACTGAGTAAACCTATTACCAACATCATTCAGATAAAGATTAGTAATATTAAAGAATCTAATTTTTATTTTTTCACTATATATATCTGATAAATCTTTGGCTAAAACCATATCTAAATTATAGGCTCCATCAAAGTCATCAAAATACATATTTATAGAATGCACATTATCATATCCAACAAATTTTCTATTTAAATTATCAACATCACTCATGACTAATTCCCCCTCTCTTTTATTTACTAATATTTTAAAACAAGCATAAATCACTTGAGTGCTTATCTGACAAGCATGATTCCTCATAATCAAAAAAAATCTTCTTATCATCTAAATATTTTTTAATTAGATTATAATCAACCTTTTTGGGTATATTAATTGCATAATAGTATCTACCTTCAAAGCCTTCCCAACTACATAAATAAGACTCCAAAGTAGTTAATATTTTTTCAATACATTTAATATCGTTATTAAAAAATACAATTCTTAATGTTGAATTATTAGATGGTTTTATTAAATCATCAAAATAGAGCTTTTCATTTTCTATTTCAACCTGAATAAGATCATCAAATGCAAGATTAGGTGCAAAGAAAGGAATACTTCTAACAAAGTACTGATCAGTCTTGTACATCTCTCCCCATATTAACTCTTTTGATAGTTCATTATTTTTATCTAAATAGTCTATTACAATTTTTTGCTTATCCACTATACTTCCTTTTATTCAAGAATCTTTTGTTTGAATGATATAAATTTTCAAATATCTATTTTTCTCATTATATTTCTAATCATAATATCCTTCTATGAATATTATAATTGCTTCAACTGGTAAAAATGGTTCTTCTTCATAATTCGGCTCATAAAAGCCTATCCCAAATTTAAATGAAGTTAGACCATCCCCATCAATAGCAATATCTTTATCTAATGAAGCCATTAGTTTATAAGCTTCTGATGCAGAAAGATTAAATATTTCTATACCTTTAAAAAGAATTTGAGCAGGCTCATAAAACTCCAATGCTATAACTTTATCAGTACTATCATAGTGTACATTCACACCAGTTTTATCATAACGATCAATAGTAGGTTCTGAATAAGAGGTTTCCCAAGACACTCTAGGCTCATACTCAGACATTAGTTTTCTTACTTCTTCTCTTCTTATGCCAAACTTAATTAAACCGGCTCCAACGTATGGGGTTATCTCAAACATTATTTTCTCATTTTTTAACGAATTAGTAATTAAACAACTGATCTATATATAACTATATATTATACAATTTTTACCATATCTCATTTCAAATTTTATTTGTATACCTCTTATCTTTTTAAGTTGAACTTCTTTCAATTAGCTCCTTATTGTAAAAATAAAAAAGCTAGACACACGCCTAGCTTTAAAAAAATTACATCTTCTAGCTTAAATATAATCAACCTTTTGTGCTTTTAAAATATCAAGCTGCAACATCTTTTTCTTTTTATATTTATACGCAATAAATAAACCAATAAACCAGATTGGTGAGCACTCAAGTGCAATTAAAGTATCATGGTCCAAAGCCAAAATTACGATAGTAAACACTAAAAATAACATGGTCATCCAAGCCATAAATAATCCACCCGGCATTTTATATTTTGACTGGGCATGTAATTCAGGGCTTTTCTTACGATAATAAATATATGAAAGCACTATCAACATAAACGTAAAAATACATAAAATTGAAGTGAGCGCTGAAATAATCGTAAATGCAGTCATAACATTAGGCACAATAAATAAAATAGATGTTCCAACCGTTACGCACGCCATTGAAAATATAAGTCCGCGAATTGGAACTTTTCTTTTTGACAGCTTACTAAAGCTTTTAGGGGCATCGTTGTCTAAAGCCAAACCGTATAACATACGGCTGGTCGCAAAGATTCCACTGTTTGCAGAAGATAAAGCTGAAGTCGCAACAACAAAGTTGATTAAACCTGCCGCAATTGGTAACCCGACCAAAGTAAACATTTCCACAAATGGGCTCTTTTCTGGTGAAACTTTTGCCCAAGATGTGACTGCAATAATACAAACCAACGCGCCCACATAGAATAATAAAATACGTAAAGGAATAGAGTTAATCGCTTTTGGAAGTGAAGTATGCGGATCTTTAGTTTCAGCAGCAGTCGTACCGACAAGCTCAATACCCACAAATGCAAATATGGCAATTTGAAAACCTGCCAAGAAACCTGTTACCCCATAAGGAAACATTGATTCTGTTTCAAACAAATGGCTCATTGAAGCCTTAACACCATTTGGTGAAGTAAACCCGGTCCCAATTAAATAAATACCAGCCAGAATAAATAGAATAATTGCAGTAATTTTGATGAGTGAGAACCAAAACTCAAGTTCACCAAAAAGCCGAACGGCCACAAAGTTGAGTATGGTTAAGATGGCCAATGATGTAAATGCCGGAATCCAAACGGGTAAATCGGGATACCAAAACTGCATGTACCCTCCGATCACGATTACATCGGCAATCGCAGTAATAATCCAGTTACACCAATAGGACCAACCAAGGAAAAACCCCGCCCACGGACCAAGATAAGCTGTTGCAAAATCGGCGAAGGTTTTAAAATTCGTGTTGGCAAGCAACAATTCACCCATTGCCCGCATCACGAAGAAAAAGAAGAAACCAATAATTAAATAGGTTAAAACAATTGAAGTACCCGAAACACTTAATGTTTTCCCGGAACCCATAAATAATCCAGTACCAATTGCACCACCGATTGCGATCATCTGAATATGACGATTTGTCAGTGAGCGCTGCAATTTCTCTTCTTCTTGCTCAGTCATATGTTGACTACCAAGAAGATCTCCTTCCAGGAACTGCTTTCCGTTATTCTTACTCATGTAATATTTACTCCAATTTATAGCAACCGTCGTAAATGCTTTAATAATAAATAAATTATATGATTATTAATTTAGTCCATTAAACCATTCTAAAGATATTATTAAATCACTTAAGACCTTATAAATTCCTTTTAAAAAGCTATCACCTATAACAATAAAAATTATTCATCATTCCTTTCCTTCGTTATTATATTAGCCCGCTCTTCTCAATATATTTTCAATAAATATTTAAAATATATAAGTTAATTAAATATTTTATTGATTTACCTTTTATATAGAAAAACAGGCTAATTAATTCCAGCTCAGCGAGCAAGATTGTATTTATCCATATACCCATCTTGCGCTAGCGATAATATATTATTCCTTCTTAAATTTGGTGAAATGTGTAGTAATTTCCGCTTAATTAACAGCCATTCGAAAATGTTCAGTCGCTTTGAGTTTATTGACCACTTCTGGATTCGAAATTTGTTTAACTTGAACACTTAGCACCCGAACTAAAGAGCCATTTTCAACATTCAATTGGTTTGCCTGCTCTTTTGTTAACTGCAATATATTTTGGTGCGGTTTGCTATACACAAGAATGGCGCGATAATTTTCATAGTCATCATTGGCTACAATGTAAGCTTCATCACCTACAGCGATATTTTCAGGTTGTTCAATTTGTACCGCTACAGTCTGACTTTCTTTAATTGCCCGTAAATTTTCGATATCTGCTTGTAGCGTCGCACCGCCATCAAAAATATCGACATAGCCTTTGTAGCGTAGTCCCTCTTCAAGCAAGAGGTTGTAGGCTGGTCGAGTATTTGGGTGAACAATGCCAATCGCAGCTTTCGCATCATCAGGCAACATATCGACATAGAGTGGATGTCTCGGCATCAGCTCAGCAATAAAAGCCTTTTGCCCAACTCCACTTAAATAATCGGCCTTGGTAAATTCAATATTAAAAAACTTATGACCTACCGCATTCCAAAATGGTGACTGTCCATTTGCATCAGAGTATCCACGCATTTCAGCAACAATCGTTTCTTCAAAATATTGACGGAATGCTGAGAGAAATAAGAAACGGACTTTAGATAAAAATTTGCCATTTTTATTTAAGCGATAGTCAGGATCTAAAAATAAAGTACAAAGCTCACTACAGTTGGTATGGTCATTACTCAAATATAAAGTAGGTAAAGCGTTATAAACACTTAAGGGTTCAGATGCATGAACTTGGGTTCCTACATGAAAGTTATACCAAGGTTCTTTTAAACCAAGTGCAACTTCAATTCCGCAAACACCGACAACTTTGTTGAGTTCAGTATCTTCTAAAACAAATAAGTAAACTTGATCTGCTTTTGGAAGTTCACCTGCTACGGTTTTACAGGCCCGTTCAATACGTGCAGCCAACTTTTCCATATTTGGCTGCAAAGATGTCAAACCAAAACCTGCTTTTTGCGCCAACAGGTAAAGGTCATTAACATCTTTAGGTTCAATGTAACGAATAATCATCATGCTGCTTGTTCATCCTTTTGCATTTCTACAAAGCGAGCAAGCGCACGTTCAAAGCGTTTTAGACCTTCATCAATATCAGCAAATGGAATAATCAAAGACGGTGTAAAACGTACAACGTTTGGACCAGCAATCAAACTCAATAAACCTTCTTCACCCGCAAGATTATTAATATCTTTTGCTTTACCAGCGAATTCATCTTTTAATGCACAACCAATCAATAAGCCTTCACCGCGAATCGTTTTAAAGACTTCATATTTTTCATTTAATTGATTTAAAGCGTTTTTATAGTAGTCATGACGCTCTTTAACGCCATTCAGCACTTCAGGTGTATTAATAAACTCAAATACTGCTCCTGCAACCGCACTCGCTAACGGGTTACCACCATAAGTCGTACCATGTGTACCGACTGAAAAATGCGGAGCAAACTTATCGGTTGTTAGCATTGCTCCTACTGGGAAACCACCACCTAGTGCTTTTGCAGTCGTTAACACATCTGGAATAACACCAGAGTTCATGTAAGCATACAGTGCACCTGTACGGCCAACACCGGTTTGTACTTCATCAAAAATAAGTAAGGCACCAAACTCATCACACAGTGCACGTAAACCCTTTAAAAATTCGATGTCAGCAGGAATAACGCCGCCTTCACCTTGGATCGGCTCAACAATCACGGCACAAGTTTGCTCATTAATGACTGCTTTGGCAGCTTCTAAATCATTAAAGGCAACGTGATTAATGCCATTTGGAAGTGGTGCAAAGTCTTGTGAATATTTAGGTTGACCACCCGCTGAAACGGTAAATAAGGTACGGCCGTGGAAAGCATTGTTAAATGCAACGATATCGCTTTTACCAGCTACACCACTGTCTAGCCCAACTTTACGAGCTAGCTTGAGTGCAGCTTCGTTCGCTTCTGCACCTGAGTTACAGAAGAATACTTTATCTGCAAATGTATTTTCGGTGAGTTGTTTTGCAAGGCGTAGAACGGGTTCATTTGTATAACCGTTGCCTACATGCCAAAGTTTTGTTGCTTGTTCTGTTAAAGCATTCACTGCCACTGGATGTGCATGACCTAATGCGTTTACTGCAATCCCGCCTGCAAAATCGATATATTCTTTATTTTCTTGATCCCAAATACGTGAACCTTCGCCACGTACCGGAATGAAATTTGCCGGTGCAAAAACTGGAACCATCCACTCATTAAAGTCATCACGAGAAACTGCAAAATTATTCATTTTATCTAGTCCATTAAATTGAATTATTAGGCTTAACTGATGACCCTATTATTCAAAATCAAATTGATTCACAAAATTTGTAATTCAGTCAAAAATGAATTATTTTTTACCAATTTGATAATTGACAATTACAATATGGATAACATTGATCAAATTATTTTAGGTTTACTTAAAGATAACGCACGGATGTCTGTTACTGAATTAGCCGAAAAAGTTCACGTTTCAAGAGCAACTATTAAGAAGAGAATGGAGTATCTTGAGTCTTCGGGCATTATTACCGGATATACGGTTCGTTTTAAACCGAATGCTGAACGCAACGTCATCCGTGCATGGATGAGCATTATGGTCGAAGGCACTAAAGCACAGTCTGTGATTAAAGAATTACGCCTAGAAAGTGCCGTGGAATGTTTGCATAAAACCAATGGCAAATGGGACATTTTGGTTGAGCTACGCTCTGACACCTTAGAAAACTTCGATAAAGTTTTAGAAAGAATCAGGAATATTTCAGGTATTTATAACAGTGAAACTAGCATTCTGCTTGCGAGTCATAAAACCTAATCATTCACTTTAATTTCAAATCATAAGATCAAAAAATTGATGAGCTAAGTATGAATCTTGGCTCCTCAAGCTGCTCTCGATTAGCAAATTATTCAATTGTCTTTCATCAAATCTACTGAACTAGTACGACAATCAACCTCTCCTAAAAATCTTCAATAAATTTTTAATATTTTTTAAACAATCAAATCAAAAACTTAAAATCCAATTTGATTTAAATTCCAACTTTTTTCACTTACTCCCTTCATCAAAGCATTTGACAGAAAATTTAAAACATAATACATATAGTATTATATGTTATATGTTAAAACCTAAGGACAAGGTATAAAAAATGGCTAAAACTCAACTACAACACTTTATTAACGGCGAATATATTGCTAGCAAAGGAAATGATTATTTCGACTTGGTAAGCCCAGTGACCGGTGAAGTTTATGCGCAATCACCGAATGCAACCGAGGCAGAAGTTGATGCAGCTTATGCTGCTGCAAAAGAAGCATTTAAAATTTGGGGACGCAGTACACCTTCGACTCGTCAAAAAGCATTACTCAACTTGGCAGATGCTATTGAAGCAAATGCGGAGCGTTTAATTGAGGCTCAAAGTCGTAATACGGGTCAGTTAAAACACTTAATTGCATCGGAAGAAGTGGGTGCATCAGCAGATCAGGTTCGTTTCTTTGCAGGTGCTGCTCGCCTACTCAATGGCACTGCTTCAGGTGAATATTTAGAAGGTTTAACCTCTTCAATTCGCCGCGAACCAGTTGGTGTGGTTGGTCAAGTTACACCTTGGAACTATCCACTCATGATGGCTGTTTGGAAAATTGCTCCAGCTTTAGCCGCAGGCAACACAGTAGTGCTTAAACCAAGTGATACTACGCCTGAAAGTACGCTTTTACTGGCAGAAATTGCTGCACCATTTTTCCCTAAAGGTGCATTTAACGTGGTGTTAGGCCAAGCTCAGGTCGGTTCAAAAGTTGTATCACATAAAACCCCTGCACTTGTTTCGATTACAGGTTCAGTTCGCGCCGGATTACAAGTTGCTGCTTCTGCTGCGGCAAATTTAGCAAAAGCTCATCTTGAGCTTGGTGGTAAAGCACCTGTAGTGGTTTTTGAAGATGCCGACCTCGATAAAGCAGTTGAAATGATTGCATTAACGGGCTATTTCAACGCAGGCCAAGACTGTACTGCGGCAACACGTGTAATTGTGTCTGAAGCAGTTCATGATGAGTTTTTAGCTAAACTTGTTGAAGCTGCAAAAAATACCCGTTTTGGTGATCCAGATGATCAAGACGCACTTTATGGCCCACTTAACAATGCCAACCAATTGAAAAATGTTAAAGCCTTTATCGACAACTTACCTGCTCACGCTAAAGTTGAAACGGGCGGGAAACAGGCAGACCGTCCAGGCTTCTATTTTGAACCGACGGTTATTAGTGGCTTAAAACAACACGACGAAGCAATTCAAAATGAAATTTTTGGACCAGTGATTACCGTTCAAAAATTTACAGATGAAAATGATGCGATTGAAAAAGCCAACGATGTTGAATATGGCTTAGCTTCAAGTGTTTGGACCAAAGACCATGCCCGCGCAACTCGTCTGTCTCGTGAACTCGATTTCGGTACAGTTTGGATTAACACCCATATTCCTTTAACCGCAGAAATGCCACACGGCGGCTTCAAAAAGTCAGGTTATGGTAAAGATTTATCTGGCTACGGTTTTGAAGAATATACCCGCGTTAAACATGTAATGAGTTCAAATGAATAATAACAATGAGTTTTGAAAGGAAATCAAAATGAATAAACAAGAAATGAAAGACTTGGTGACTAAAGCCCATCACGAACTCTTTAATTTGCACGACACCACTGCTCTGGACCGTTATTTTTCTGAAGACTTTATAGAGCACTCACCACTCGTTGCAAATGGCATTTCAGGCCTTCGCCAATTGGTAGAAGACTGTCCTGACATGCAACATGAAGCTGTACGTGTATTGGCAGATGGTGACTTGGTTGCAATTCATGGCCGCTTTCAAGGATTAGATGAAAACCCGTTAGTTGGTTTTGATATTTACCGAGTGAAAGACGGCAAAATTGTGGAACATTGGGATGGACTGGTAGCAGAAGCAGCTCCGAATGTGAGTGGTAGAACACAATTAGATGGTCCAACAGAAATCGTCACTCATCATGATCCAGAGAAAAATCGTGAGATTGTGACCTCGTTCTTTAAGAAGTCATTAATTGATGGCAACTACGAAGCATTTAAAGAATACACTCACAACGATCAGTTCATTCAACATAGCCCAGATATTGGCGATGGTGTTAAGGAAGTGATTGATTTTTTGAACAATATCCGTAATGAAGGACAAGGTTTGGTATACTCCAAAACTCACCGCTCCATTGCTGATGGTCAATTTGTCTTGACACATTCCGAAGGAAGTATTGCTGGAAATCGACATGCCTATTTTGAATTATGGCGTGTAGATAATGGCAAAATTGTTGAACTTTGGGATGCAATACCAGCTGTGCCTGAAGATGAACAGGCAGTCCATCAATATGGCGTGTTTTAACCATTTATCCGTTTCATTAAGCTAAGTCTCGGACTTAGCTTTTAGAGAATTCGCCATGTCAGCATATACGATAATTTTTGCACCTATCGCTCAGGCAACTCGATCGGAACAAGTTGTAGAACGCTTGGAAAATGCAATTATCTCTGGATTGCTCAAAAGCAATGAACAGCTTCCTAACGAAGCGGATTTAGCTCGCTTAATGGGAGTGTCACCCATTACAGTTCGTGAAGCTTTAAATACTTTACGCGTAAAAGGTTTGATTGATACACGACGTGGGCGAAACGGCGGAAGCTTTGTTTGCGAGTTACCTTCCGATTTACTCTTAAACAAGCACCCTCTGCGTCAAGCTTCCAATGAATATCTAGCTGATTTAGGCGAGTTTCATAGTGCAATTTTAAGTCATGCTGCATATTTGGCAGCACAAAGAACCACTGAATATGAGCTGGGCAAAATCAAAGAACTTATCGATCAATTTGAACAGGCCGTTGAAGCAGACACTCGTGCCCAACTTGATTTACGTTGCTTGCTCACACTCACCTCTTTTGCTCAATCAGCTCGCTTGGCAAATCAAGAGTTAACTATACAAGCCGAATGGGCGCCGCTCATCGCAGTGCTTTATCAAGATGATCAATTTCATCAACTGGTCGTCGCTCAACACCACCAACTTTTATCATCTTTTGTTCAAGGCAATGAAGATGATGCTGTTATTCAAGCGCGAAAAATCATTTCGATGCTAACAGACCAAATGCTTCGATATAAGTTATCTATCGAATAAAAATAATAAAACAGAGCGCTTATCAAATATCGAGTGAGAAATACGGAATTTTAGGAGTTATAGGAATGACCCAACATTTAGATATAGAAGAGCTTCAAAATTTGTTAAAGACGGTGGTTGAAGAAACGACAGCCATTACAGAAAAGCTGGCAACTAAAGCGAGCAAAATTCTTTCAAAACATGAACCTGAAAAAACAAAAGACGTTAAGCTTTCAGGTTCAGAACGCACAGCTTTGCAAAAGGAAATTAAAAAGGCATTACAGGAAAGCCATTACAGTCAAGGTATTGGTTTTGCAAGTTATAGTCCTGCAACGCAAGAAGAACAGGATTATTGGACACTCGAATGGTGGTATAAAAAAGAAGATCAGTTACAGCAAGCCAAACTTGAAAACTATCAAAATGCTCAGCGATTTTTAGATTTTCGCTCTTTCGAATGGTTCCATAAGCCTGCTCAAAACAAAAGTCCGTGCATCCATGGACCCTATGTCGACTATATTTGCAATGGCGCATACACCATCACCCTTGCCCATCCGGTCATGATTCGTGATCAATTTATCGGTGTAATTGCTACCGATATTTTAGTTTCCGCACTCGAAAAACTTCTTATGCCGAAGCTCAAGAATATTAAGCAAAAAGCAATTGTGATTAACGACTCTTCTCGAGTGATTACTTCAAATGACATCACCATCAGAACAGGCACATTATTTAAAGACCAAAGCCATGAGCAGGTTCTCTCACGACCGTGTCAATCTTTTCAACTGGTCGTGATCTAGAGTGAAGCCGAAAATATAAATATCTGATCTTGCTTTAGGGCATCACTAAAGCGAAACAGCCCCTAGCTTTTGTTCAAAGTTTCTCCAAACAGACTTGTTTATTCAGGTCTAGGGGAAGTTTTGGCTCAAAAATAGCATCGCTTTTCCGGATGAAAAGCAAAACAACGAATTTGAGGTTGAAATGACATGGAAAATAAAACGTCTTCCTTAAAAAAACTGTCTCTTTGGCAAGTCACGATTATTGGTATTGCCTACATGACCCCTATGACGGTATTTGATACCTTCGGTATTGTTTCTGGAATTACCAATGGACACGTACCACTGGCATATTTGCTCGCACTTGGTGCCATGCTACTCACCGCTTGGAGCTATGCAAGATTTAGTCAAAATTCAGAAAAATCAGGTTCAGCATATAGCTATACTGCTGAAAGTTTAGGGCCTAAAAGTGGTTTTTTTGTCGGTTGGTGTTCACTACTCGACTATTTGTTATTACCCCTCATTAATGTTTTGCTAGCTGCGATTTATCTCACAGCCCTTATCCCAAGCCTGCCTTACTGGTTCTGGGTACTTGTATCAGCAAGCCTAGTCACTTTAGTGAATTGTTTCCGCATTCGATTACTCGCCAATTTAAGCCTGTTGTTTGTATTTGCCCCCATCATACTTATGGTCATTTTTGTTTATTTAGTGATTAAGGGTATTGGCTCGACTCAAGGTTATGAGCATGTGCTTACTTTGGCGCCACTCTGGCATGAGCACCAATCTTTACTCCCCCTCGTTGCGGGTGCCTCAGTTTTGTGCTTTTCATTTTTAGGTTTTGATGCGGTTACCACGCTTTCTAATGAAACCAAACAACCCACCAAAAATATTCCCCGCGCAGTCATGTTAACAACTCTTGCAGGCGGACTGATTTTCTTCACAGCAGCTTGGTTTATTCAACTTTATTTTCCAAACAATCTACGCTTTCAGCATCCATCTGAAGCGTTGCCTGAAATTGTGCTTTACGTGGGTGGTGCTTTTTTCCAATCTGTATTCTTATGCGGACAAATTATGAACACTGTCGCTTCTGGCCTTGCCTCTCATGCCAGTGCTTCACGTTTACTGTATATAATGGGTACCGATAATATTTTTCCTAAAAAGTATTTTGGGACAATTCATATCTCATTAGGTACACCATTTTTTTCGGTTTTGTTTGTTGGTCTTATTTCAATGTCTGCGGTTTTTCTAGATTTAGCCCAAGTCGTAAGCCTCATCAGCTTTGGTGCCCTAGTCGCTTTTACAGCCGTAAATTTCTCTGTTTTTATGAAGTTTTATATTAAAGATAAACAGCGCGCAGGTTTTAAAAACAAATTTCTAAACCTATTTTTACCGCTTATCTCTGTAATCAGCATTATTTGCCTCTGGGTTAATCTTGACTCATCTTCACTGATTTTTGGATGTTTCTGGTTAGCTTTGGGCATTCTCCTATTTATCTATAAAACGATTAAAAAACAAAGTATTGCTATCAGTAATGCTTATTAATTTTTAAGGAACTTCGTCATGAAAATTATTTCTAAACCTCAACTTTTAAAAGACGTGGAATATAAACCAAGTAAATCTCTACAAGTGGGCAAAGAGTGGAGTTGGTTAAATCCAAAGCATGCAAAATTTGACGCAACAACTGTAGAAGGTGCATCGGCAGATAATCCAGCAAACTACTATGAAAGCTCACTTTCTGATTGGCATACTTTTGACAGTTTAAAAGCTGATATTGAATGTGATGTCGTGGTTATTGGCGGTGGTTTATTAGGTTCATCGAGTGCATTACATTTAGCTGAACAAGGCGTAGATACTGTTTTATTAGAAAAAAATCGCATTGGTAGTGCAGCTTCTGGCCGAAATGGCGGACAACTTACCCCCGGTTTAGCTCGCTGGGAAGCTCAAGAAATGGCCGATCGCTTAGGCTATGAAGATGCCAAAAAACTCTGGCATTTTACCTCTACAGAAGCGATGCAACTCATTGATGACATCTCGGAAAAATACCAACTTAACTTTGACCGAAAATATGGTCACATTACTGCCGCCGTTCATGAAGGACATTTAGTTGGCTTAACACAAGGCGCCGACGCACGAAAATATTTAGGTGAAGACCATACCCGCATTGTGGGTAAACATGAACTCATGGACTATATTAAGTCTGATTATTATACGGGCGGTTTAATTGATGAGTTGGGTGGACAAATCCATCCTTTAGCTTTAAACCGTGGCTTAATTTATGGCTTTTGCCAAAACGGCGGTTCTGTCTATGAACAAACAGAAGTCATTTCAATAGAAGAAAAACCAGATGGTATTTATGTTCATACAGCAAATGCTGTCGTAAAAGCTAAAAAGTCTGTGGTGTTAGCGGTACATCATGCGTCATTTAAACTTTTATCAGAACAAAACAATACCACTATTCCATTTTATACTTATGTTGCAACCACCGCTCCGCTAGAGCTTGATACAAAAGAGCTTCTGCCATTTGGACATCCAGTTTATGACACTCAGTTCCAGATTGATTACTACCGCCCTGTGTTTAATAACCGTTTATTGTTTGGTGGACAAGGCACTGGCACATGTTGGGGACCAGAGAAAACTTTAAATTATCTAGAGCATCGAATTCATACAGTTTTCCCTCAAATTAAAAATCTAGAGATGGATTTTGTCTGGAGTGGAACGACTGATTTAACGGTAAATGGTGCAGTCGATAGCCGTAAGTTTGGCAATAAATTCCCAATTTATGCTGTTCACGGCTGGAGCGGTCATGGTGTGGCGCAGACTGTTCGTATTGGTAAAGCCATCGCAAGTGATTTTGTCGGGCAATCTAATGACTTTGAAATGTTATCTAAAATTGACCATCAAAATATTATGTTTGGTCGTACCCTTGCACCCGTTGTTATTCCACTCGCAAAAAGCATGTATGGAATCGGTGCAATGCTGAACCCTGGCAAAATGGTGTCTTTCTAATCTTAAAAAGATCTCTTTTTCTAAAAAAGGATTCGTGCAGTTTTGTGCGAATCCTTTTTTATTTAACTGAGTAAAATCCTTTTCAAACTAGGTTATCCCTAACCAATCTATTACAATAGCGCCAGCTTTTTAATTCAGCGCATATATTTTGAGCAACTCATCTTCCCAATTAAAACGTGGACTTAAAAATCGTCACATCCAGTTAATCGCTATGGGTGGTGCTGTCGGGACAGGTTTATTTTTAGGTTCTGCACAAGTCATCCAGTCCGCTGGTCCTTCTATTATTTTAGGTTATGCCATCGTTGGTTTGGTTGCATTTTTAATTATGCGCCAAATGGGTGAAATGATCGTAGAAGAACCTGTGGTCGGCTCTTTTAGTTACTTTGCACAAAAATATTGGGGAAGATTCCCCGGTTTTTTATCGGGCTGGAACTATTGGGTAGTTTACATTCTAGTTGCAATGACCGAGCTGACAGCAGTCGCTAAATATGTACATTACTGGTGGCCCCATATTCCCGCTTGGATATCAGCTTTATTTTTCTTTGTTCTAGTCACATGTTTGAACTTGGGCAATGTTAAATTTTATGGTGAATCTGAGTTTTGGTTAGCTATTATTAAAGTCGCTGCTGTCATTTCGATGATTGTGTTTGGTCTATATTTATTGATTACAGCGGGTAGTGACTCTATCGCTAGCGTCTCAAACCTATGGCAACATGGCGGATTTTTCCCGCATGGGTTCTCGGGCCTATTTTATATGCTCGCCTTTTTAATGTTTGCTTTTGGCGGTATTGAACTAATTGGAATGACTGCTGCTGAAGCTGAAAATCCTGAAAAAAGCATTCCACAAGCCATTAACCAAGTCATCTTTCGAATCTTGATTTTCTATGTGGCTTCGCTTGCTATCATCATGTCGCTTATTCCGTGGAATCAGCTTGACCTCGGTGGTTTAGATAAAAGTCCATTTGTGATGATTTTTAGCCAGCTTGGTATTGGTTGGGCAGCACATTTGCTTAACTTTATTATTTTAACAGCCGCACTGTCTGTTTATAATAGCGGTATGTACGCAAACAGTCGTATGTTATATGGTCTAGCAGTACAAGGCCATGCATCCAAAATTTTTACAAAAGTCAGCAAACAAGGGGTTCCAACACCTGCTGTTATCTTTTCTTCTATTCTGATTTTCGGTTGTGTATTGCTGAACTACTTTATCCCAGAAGAAGCTTTAAGCTATCTCATGTACATGGCCGTGACTGCACTGGTTTTAAACTGGGCAATTATTAGCTTTACGCATTTAAAGTTTAAACGTGCCATGAAACTTGAAAATAAAGTTGCCAAGTTCCCTGCTCTATTTTCACCTTTAAGTAACTATATCGTTTTGATTTTTATTGGCATGATTTTATATATCATGTGGACTCAAGGGTTTGAAAAATCAGTTATTTTAATTCCAATCTGGATTACATTCATGTTTGGGCTATATAAATTTCTAAGTTGGAAAAAAGCACTCTAATATTCAAAAAAGGCTTATTCAAACTGGATAAGCCTTTTATCATTTACCATATTGTCACCCTAAGCAACTTCAGAAAATCTATTCAAAAAACCATTCACATTCTATTCATCATTATTGAATTGCTCTCTGCTAGACACATGGATATGTAAACCTTAGTCATTCTAAGCATTGGTATTTAATGAGATAATTATTAAAGTACAAGTGTTTACATGATCTATAAATATTTGTGTCAATGTTCAGCTAAAATCAAAGCAGACCAGTTATCGTTACGATCACTCAATAGGCAAAAGATACTGCATCGCAAGACAGGCTCTTTACCCACTTTACTGATTTAGCCGTCAACTGTGTCACTCAATGATGAAGACAGGAAATTTTATGGAAAAAGCTCTGCAATGTCCTAAGTGTGGTTCTACAGAAATTGAAGCACGTGACCATGACAAATTACTTAGAACAACTGGCGGTGTTTTACTCACAGCTGCTGGCACAACGGCAGGCACTGTAGGTGGTGCTGCGACTGGTGCTACTGTTGGAGCAGCTATTGGTACTGTTGCTGGTCCTTTAGGTGTAATTGTTGGCGGAACTGTAGGGACTTTTGTTGGTGCCATTAGTGCAGGAATTACTGGCGGTGTAGTTGGTAATATTTTTGGTAAGAAAGCTGGCGTAATAATCGACAAGAATATTTTTCAAGATTATCGCTGTCTAAAATGTAAATACCGTTTTAAGCAAAAGAAGTAATATTTATATAAATTAAGTTCAGGTTTAATTTATTTTTAAAGTAAGGAAAGTAAGCAACTTTAGTTACTTTCCTTTCCCATTCGTCCTTATGTTTCCTATCACAAAGAAATAAAGAATAATCTAATAACATCTTTGATCGACACTATTTTTATATTTAGTTAATCTGGTTCAATAATAGACATGTAGATTAATTTAATTTTTAAAATTCTTACTGAACTGTAAAAGTATAAGTTTTATTAATTTCATTACTACCACCTCCATAAAAACCCACCCAAATTTTTATAGAAAATGACCCCTTATATTTTGGTTTTCCTTTGATCTCTATAATATTGTATCTAGATAAATCATTTTCTGGTTTAACTGTAATACCAAGATCTTCGGGAATATCTGTAGTTAATTCAGCATCTTTATCTACAACCTTACCTCCAGAAATCTGAATAAGTTGTCTATACTCCTGATTCACATGAGCTATAGGCAAACTATCAGGAGTAATTGTATATTTCTTACCACAACCTGTAAGCATCAATAATACTGAGAAAATAGCGATAATTTTAATTTTCATTAGAGTTTCTCCTTTTTAACAATTGAAGCAAAAAGCACTTTCTTTTCAAAATTAACTACCACGACCAAGAAGGCTTTCAAATATTAAAATTTATTGTTAAATTTGCATTGATAAAAATTGCAAATAAAAATAGCCTATAAATAAAACTATTTTTTGGGAAGAGTATTAAGTTAATTTTGGAACTTCTTAAAATTTAAAATATTTATTTCTCAACTTTGAGAGTATAGGTTTTTTTGATTTCAGCACCACCACCACCGAAGAAATCAGCTCTTATCGTTATGAGATATTCTCCACTACATTTTGGAGTCCCCTTCACAACTAAAATATTATAGCCATTTGAATCATTATCTGGTTGAACAGTTATCCCAAAGTCTTTTGGAATATTCGTATTTAATTCAGCATATTGATCGACAACCTTACCTCCTGATATTTCTATAGTTTTCTTATATTCTTGATTAACATGAGCTATAGGCAGGCTATCAGGTGTTATCTTGTATTTTTTTCCACAACCTGTAAGTATCAATAATATTAAAAAAATAATAGAGCAAATATAGTGATTAGATTTCCCCATCATTAGTCTCTCTTATTCCTATTAAATGGATAGAAATTTCAATTTACTTATTACAAGTTAAAATCTCTTTTTACTTAACTGTAAAATTATAAGTTTTATTGATCTCATTACTACCGCCTCCATAAAAACCAGCCCAAATATGAATTGTAAATGTACCTTTATACTTTGGGGTTCCCTTGACTTCAATAATATTATAACCATCGAGATTATTAGCAGGTTGAACTGTTACTCCTAAATCTTCAGGTATATTTGTATTCAATGGTTGATCTTTATCAACGACTTTACCACCTTCAATATGAATCACTTGATAATATTTTTGATTGACCTGAGCAACTGGTAATTCGTCAGGTGTAATCGTATATTTCTTACCACAACCTGTAAGTATCAATAATATTGAGAAAATAGCAATAAGTTTAATTTTCATTAGAATTTTTCCTTTTTAACAATTAAAGCAAAAAAAACTTTCTTTTCGAAATTATATAGAGATATACCTCTACCGAGTCTTTGGGTGTTTTCCCCCCACGTAAACATTTTCAGTCGAACTTCAGTTTTATAAGGATCTGAAGAGTTTGTAATCGGCTGTCCTTTTATATCTCTTAATTTATCAGTCCAAACAATCCAATGATCTGGAAAACTTTGAGTACCTGAACTAGTACCACTACTAAGAAGGCTTGCTGATATTAAGGTAATTACATAATAACCTTCACCAGCGTATCGGTTAATTTCACTTATTAAACTAGGACTATAACCATTAAAATAAAAGGGGTACGTTTTTAAGCCCTTAAAGCCTGTTTTCTTAAACCAGTTACTCAGTTCTGGCCAGGGTGTAATTCCTGCAACCTCTTGTTCAGGATCATTAAGTTTAAGAGCTAAATTCTCAGATTCACGTAAGCTTGCAAATGTGATCCAATCAATTGGAGGA
Organism: Acinetobacter geminorum; assembly: GCF_013009345.1. Classification (GTDB taxonomy): domain Bacteria; phylum Pseudomonadota; class Gammaproteobacteria; order Pseudomonadales; family Moraxellaceae; genus Acinetobacter; species Acinetobacter geminorum. Next base: position 110,909 of record NZ_JABELE010000014.1, read on the forward strand.
ATATTGGGTTCACCATTTGTTTTTTTATAAAAATTTCGGACTCTTCTGCATCCATTTATTGAAGGCTTAATTTCAAGCTGTCCAATTTTAGTTTGACCCTTTTCCCATAGTTGTTTTACTGCTAATTTATAGTTAGACGGACTTAAATTAATTAAACAAAAAAAGTAAGCTGCTGGCCCACATAATGATGTTCTATCTTGATCTGGAAGAGGTTCATTCAATCTCGACTGTAATCCAGCCTCAATTTGGGCTTTAGAAAAAGGATCTTTTGCCTCTCCTGGTTTACACCCAGAGTCAATACACTGAAAAATTCGATTTCGGTTTAAAGCAAGTTCAAAATCATTTTTAGAAACATCACCTTTAACAACTTTAGTGACAGCAGTTGACTCAACGTATTTTGTTACTGGAATATTTTTATTCTTTTCATGATTTTGGTAAGGATAAGATTCAATTTTATCTGGAACAATATAATGACTAATCACTAAACTTTCTTGCCCTGAAGTAGTTAGTCGATATAAATTAAGAATAATGACACAATCTCTCAGTCTTTCTAGTCCTATTTTTGAGCTATCGATTTCGATCGATTTAGTTTGATAAAGCTCATTACCTATTTTCTTAAAAGCAGTATCCTTAAAAAGAATAGCTGTCTCAGCTTGGTTGCGTACTGTGTTGTATATATAAATGTTATATTTTAATAACTTAGGACTAACATTAGTTTTTAATACAACATATGGATAGAATTTTGTCATGACTAATCTATATTAATTTCTTCATTGTTATACAAGTGGACAGATATTTCTTCTGGACGTACAGTTTTAATTAACTGAGTATATCCATTCTCATCAGTAATACCTTCCAGCTTTTTCCCATTTGCCATAAAAGCAATATATTTATGATGAGCAAACGGAATACCTTCTTTATCTTTCAAAAGATACCGCAAATTATGCTGATTTAGCTCTCCCAACACAGGTAACTGTTGAGTATTTGCACTTACACTTGCTCCAGAAGTAAATACATGCTGCCCAGCTTTCACCTCAAACTTCCCGCCTGTGACGGGGAAAATTCCCGAACTATTGATCTTAATTTGGGAACCACCAGATGTGATTACAACTTCTTTAGAGGCAGTAATTTCAATTCGATCTTCTGTAGAAATAATCTGAACACCTTTACGTGCAATTAAGTCTGCTCCGTCAGCTTGGGCTTGTATCTCAACTTTCCCTTTACCCGCATAGAGCCTAGCTCCCTGTTGGGCTGCAAAAAGACTGATCTTATTTTGTGCGTGTGCAATTATGTTCTTTTGAGTGCTTAAATTAATACTATCTCCAGCACTTTGGCTTAATTGGCCATCTGCACTTAGATGTATGTCTTCGTTACTCACTATAGCCATGCTATTTGGTGCACTTAACACCATAATAGCTTGCTTAAATACAGCTGCTTTATCTTTATCTTGCTGTTCAATTTGTTCTAAAAAAGTTTTTAGATTTTCAAGCACTTCTAGTGGATCGGTTTGCTGATTTTTAGCAACTTCACTAAGTGCTTTGGCATTGTTGAGGCTATCCTCTATTTGTTGTTCGGCATTATTTGCATCAAGGTGTACACCTTGGGCTTGGTCTTGTTTATGAGTAGTAATGAGTAAACCACTACCAGCTCGAACAGCCCCCCATTGATCCGTTCTGAGTTCAAACCCCTCACCACGACCTTCACTTGTCGCACTTTCTTTAGGATGGCTCAAATTACCAAGGTTTAACTGACTAACAGCATGGCTACTTTGTAACTGTGCACTAATTTGCCCAGTCGTATCATCAAGTCGTAACTGGTTAAAGCCTTTTCCATCCACCTCTTCTGAACGAATCCCACTTAGTTTTTTGGTATCGGGTAACTGTCCTTTCTGGTCAAATCGGGTTGGATGACGTTCGGCCTCGTGAATGCGTCCAACTACAAATGGGCGATCGACATTACCATCAAAGAAATTAATAGCAACGATTTCTCCAACACGTGGCAAGAAACGTACACCATACCCCTTTCCAGCCCAAGGGGTTAAAACATCGATCCAAGCTGAATCAGTGTCATTGTCATTACTTCCCGCTCCACCATCGTGGTTATGGTCATCACTTCGGGTAAACAAGAAACGAACTTTAATGCGTCCCCATTGATCAACATAAATCTCTTCACCCTCTGGACCAACGACACGTGCACGTTGAGGAGAAGCTTTAGGTCGATTTTGTAATGGTTGATATTCAGGCACAATTTTAATATTGCGGCGTTGTAAAATCAGCTCATTACCCTGACGTTCTTCTGTGTTACCCAACTGCCAATCGCTTTGTTGAACCAAAGCTTGAATTTGCTGATTTAAATCTTTGGGTAAATTGTTTTGATTATAGTAACTCTTACCAATAATTAAGAACTCTTTGTCTGCTCCACTATGTAGATCAATTTCTGGATGCTCATTAAGTTCAAACCAATAGCCGACTTGTGTATCCCGTACAGTAGTTTGAGCAACAAACTGCTTAGATTGAGCATCATGATAAGCACTTAAGTTTTGATTGAACTTTTCTAGCTGCTGACCACTTGCTGGTGTTGCACCATCTTCACCTTTCAAATCTTGTATCCATGCTGGGCTAAAATGCCAAGCATCTTCAAGACTTAAACTCTGATTGTCATAATTACTGCTATGTTGATGTTTGCTTTGTACATTACCAGCCCCATCTGTTTGTTGTAATACATCTGACTGCCAACGCTGCACATACACAGAAGTCGGCTGTAAGCTACGACCAGCGATTAGACTAGTCATGCTATCAAACTGTTCAGTTGCATGACTTCGATGGTAACGAACCGTTCTTCTTGTCAGCGCTTGAAATTGGTTATTATCATCAATGAGACGTAATTTTTGTGCCTGAATATGATCTGTATTATTCGGTACAATCAGTTCCGCTTCATCAATCAGCCAATTAATACCTTCACTTCGCCATAAACGAGTTAGAAAGTCATAGTCAGTTTCGTTCAACTGCATAATGAAAGGACGAGTATCATATTGCTGTTTTAACCCACTCAAATCTAGTGTAAGGCTAGCAGCAAATAATGGGCTTTTCCCTTGCCATTCTTGAAAAAGAATTTCACTAATTTCTTTCACACTCTTGTTCATAAACACACGGCTATTTCTGCGTTTATGCCAAAGATAAGTTGAATCACTTATTGTGAGCTTATATAAAGTTAGAGCACCATCACTTTGCCCCTGTGACGCTCCAGTAATAATACCTGTAGTACGAAATAATTGTCCTTGATCTGTCACCTGATCAACAGCAACCTGTACACCTATAAATTTTTTAAGTGGAAGGTGAGCATTGGTTGATAAACAAATCAAATCTGCAGTTATGCCCTGATTAAGATAATGTTGCCCATCTATACGTTGTAAAAAAACTTGGCTATTCAGGGATGCATCTGAAAATTGAAGGTATACCGAACGATGTTTTGAGAGAAAACCAAAATTCTCTAAAATTTGAAAGATATTATTAAACATCACTTTTTTATAAATCTGAGTTATAAACTACTATATTTTATAAAAAATAGACAGATTTGTCTATTTTCAAATCTAGCCTTTTACAAATAACAACTTTCTAGATTCTATATAATAAGATTAAAAATCAACACCTTACAAAACACCACCTCATAAAAAATGTGAAAACAAATTACTACAATTACAAGAGCTTAAGTAAAAATTAATAAAAAGTTAGATAATATAATTACTGATATAGAATATATTATTAATATAATTTTATACTCCTATTCATACAGTCACCAAACTTCCGTCCAAAGCATTTAAAAAATAATCCAACAATTGCTCCCTTTCACTAGCTTTATTAGGATCTAAAAGTTGGATGATTGCACCATCAATCATAAATAAAATCATGTTTGCATCAGCTTTTAAGCCACGACTTTCTAGACTAAATATCAAATCAAAAAGTTCTTTAAGTAGCCATTTTCTATATTCAATCACCATGCGATAAGCTCGAGGATAAAGCAGTTTTAATTCAAAAATGGCCTTAAATAGCAAAAAGTAAAAACTGTTTAAATCGACATGTAAACGGACAATTTCTTTGAGTTTATCGGCTGCGGTTGGGTAGCGGTGTGAATAAACAATTGCCAGCACCTCTTCTTTAAGTCGGCTTTTTTGAAAGATTAAGCACATTTCAACAAGGCGTTCTTTCGAGTGAAAGTAGTTATAAAAAGTCGCTTTTTGAATTTTGGATTTTTTGATAATCAGGTCTACGCCTGCACTATGAAATCCATACGTGGTAAAAAGTTGGATGGCGGCTTGAATAACCTGTAATTTTTTGGAAGATATTTCTAAAGTTGGCATAGTTTTACCGTTATAAATTCTTGTTGTTTCTAAATGAG
>NZ_JABELE010000015.1 GCF_013009345.1 Acinetobacter geminorum
CTGTACAATATAGAAATCAGTTTATAAAAACTGCTTAATTAACTGTCCAACTTTATGGGGTCAGATCACCCTACCGCTACGGGAAAGGGACGAGTAGCTACCACACAAGACTATTCCTCAGAAGAAATAACTCTGATGCGGGAGATAATATTCAGCCTGTCAAAGCCGGCTGGCAATGTGGCCAGCAGGCAAAGAATAGTGCCCTGCTCTTTAGCAGTCAAGCACACAAAATGACATTTGTTTTAAATTAGATCATTAAAAAGTAAGGATAAATAATGAGATAGTTATTGTTTAAGTGGGGTTTATAAAGGTGAAGCTTTAGACGAATGTGTCTGTGGATATTAGCTCCTACTCTTTATTATTAAAGCTAAAGCCATGAGATGGCTATATGGGTTTATATAAACTAATAAAAAACCGCGAAAGCGGCTTTTAGTTTGATATTTTTCGATATTCATTATAAAGCATAATAAGTCCACCAATTAAAATGAAACCTAACCCTAATAGCTTTAAACCATCTAACTTTCGTATTTGCACTCCAAGTAAACCAGTGCTATCAATAATTGTTGCAAAAAGCATTTGTCCTAAAAAAACCCAAAGAAGAGTACTCGTTGCTCCTATTTTTGGTGCTGCGATAAACATACAAAGTATGTAAAGCGAACCTAAAAAACCAGACATCCACATCCACCAACTGGCATTTTGATAAGATGGGGGTTTAATACCGCCATCTATTAATAATGCAATGATAAGAGAAGCAATAGCTCCACCTATATAAAGATAAAAGGTAGATTGTATTTGGGTGGCTCCACTCGTATTTCTAAAGGCATTTACTATTGCCAGTTGTAGAGGGACAATTAATCCACCTAATATACTAATAAACACATAACTAATATTTTGCATTCTTAACCTCTAAGTATAAACTACTCCAAAATTCATCGAGAAGTTCAAGAAACTTATTAAAGCCAATCATGAATTTTTCTTTTTTGGAATCAGTATCAATTATTGACCATATTGTTCTATTCAAATCTTCGGCATGCCGAGCTTCAGTTCCATCTAAATGAATATCATAAAAATATGAAACATCTACCCATTTTTCGTCTGAAAATAAACTTTTATTTTGCTCTGCACCTTTAACAAGTAGTTCTAATTGAGGTAAAGCATGAATTTCCTGAGCAAGAGCAGCACCTAACATAATATAAAGATCACTATTAAAAAGTTTTTCAGACTCATCTTTTAAGATCATTGTTTTCTGCAAACCTTTACCATATTTTAGTTCTTTTTTATATACAACTTGACTATAAGAATTTATAGATTTAGTAAAAAGATAAGCATGGGATTGGCCATCATCCAATCCCTTTTCCTCTGCAATATTTAATTCGAAAGCTTCAATAATTTTTAGAATATTATCATCTAAATTATTATCTTGCTCATTTTTTGCTTTTAATATATTACAGCCCAAATCAAGACGATAAGCTGTAGGCCCTAGCCAATGTCTAAGATTATTAACAAGAATATTGTATTGTTTATAACTATATTCATTACTATTACTAGACCAATTAAGAAGGCATTCATTTTGCGCAACTTTTTTTGCTGTTATTTGCAAGTCATTATAATTCATAAATTTTCCTCATTTTTCTTAAAAAAGCTAATAAGTTCAATTTATTTAAATATAAAATAATATTTAAACATATATATTATTTTTGAAAATTGTTTCAATTATATGTCACATTAATTTATTTTTAGTCATTATATATTTATCAACATTGCACTAAAATAACGCACTTATTATCCTCCACCCTTTATGGGTGCAATTTTAATTAAATAATCACTAAATATTTAAAAAATTAATTTTTAAATTATATATTTACAGTTATTTATATTCCTAAATTTGGCTATTAATATAAAATATGAATTTATAAAACCAATAAAAAAAAGCCCTAAATCATTATAGTTTAGGGCCTTTTAAGTCATGTAAAGCTATTCGAGTTTATATGACTTTAAATCTTGGTAGGTATATCCAGACTCGAACTGGAGACCTCTACGATGTCAACGTAGCGCTCTAACCAACTGAGCTATACACCTAGAATGGAAAGCATAATATTCATTTTTCAAAAGCAAAACAAGTGATTTGCCATCGAAAAAAATACAAATGAGCAGACTTTAAGCAAACTCTTTTTCCTTTTCCAAAAAGAAAAACGGTACATGGTTTAACCACATACCGTTTCTTTAGCTGACTATTAATCTCAACTTAACAAGGGCATTTCTTTAAATTACCACCTGCCGATGGATATCTCGAATCAACACAATGACGGTAGAAAGTCGTCGCATCCATTGGTGTTAAATCAGGATGATGAGCTTTCATGTGCTCCAGATAAGTTTGATAGTCTGGAACCCCAACCATCAGTCGAAAGCTTTGCTGCAAACGCTGCCACAAAGTTGCAATACGCGACCAGTTCTTTGGAGAAAGTAATAGCTCTTTTTGCGAGAGCACTGTCATTTTGATGATTTTCGCAATAATGACAGTTCCATTTTTTGCAAATTTAAAATTCATCATTACTCTCCTCGTGGGGTGACCACTTTCGGATCAGCATATACAGCCGGTGCTTCATGCGCAGTTGATGTCGGGCTTGCTAACGCACGGCGCACAATACCAATCGCAGCAATTACCATCACAATCGCAACAATCATGAAGAAGCCACAAAGTGCAGCATTGATTTGGTTTGACATCACAATCGTCTGCATTTCTTCAAATGTTTTTGCTGGTTTAAGAATTTCACCACGCGCAATCGCATCTGAAAATCTATTCGCTTGTGCTAAGAAACCAATCTTTGGATTTTCGTGGAAAATCTTTTGCCAGCCCGCAGTCATACAGGTAATGAACAAGAAAATTGTCGGGAAAATCGTTACCCATACATATTTTTCTTTTTTCATTTTAAACAGAATAACTGTACCCAAAATGAGTGCCATTGAAGCCAACATCTGGTTACCCACACCAAATAAAGGCCAGAGTGAATTGACACCACCTAACGGATCAATCACACCTTGATAGACGAAGAAGCCCCATCCACCTACCGCCACAGCAGTACCTAGCAAATTACCAAAGAATGAGCTTGAAGATTTAACCGCAGGAATAACGATACCCACAGTGTCTTGCACCATGAAACGACAAGCACGAGTACCCGCATCGACAGCAGTTAAAATGAATAATGCTTCGAATAAAATCGCAAAGTGGTACCAGAATGCCATCATTTGGCGGCTGTTAAAAATTTCCGAAATGATATGTGCCATACCAATCGCAAAGGTAGGCGCACCACCTGTACGTGAAAGAATCGAGCTTTCACCTACTTCTTGAGCCAACACGGTTAGCATTTCAGGCGTAACCACAAAGCCTAAATTACGCACAGCTTCTGCCGCAGATTCTACAGTTGTACCCAGTACAGCCGCTGGTGCATTAATTGCAAAGTACACACCCGGGTCTAAGACAGTTGCACAAATCATCGCCATAATACCGACGAAAGATTCCATGAGCATGCCGCCATAACCAATCACACGAATGTCAGCTTCGTTATCAACAAGTTTTGGTGTTGTACCACTTGATACAAGCGCATGGAAACCAGAAATGGCACCACAGGCAATAGTAATAAATAGGAATGGAAATAAACTACCAGAGAATACTGGACCAGTACCGTCAATAAAATGAGTCACTGCTGGCATTTTCAATTCAGGTAATGCAATCACAATACCAACGGCCAAGCCAAGAATGACACCAATTTTAAGGAATGTTGATAGATAATCACGTGGTGCTAACAACAACCAGACTGGTAAAACTGATGCGATAAATCCATAAATGATTAAGCACCATGTGAGCTGTGTTCCTGTTAAAGTGAAAAATTCACCCCAGTAAGGATCTGCTGCAACCTGTCCGCCATAAACAATGGCAAGCATCATTAAAACGAAGCCAATAATAGAAACTTCGGCAATACGTCCCGGGCGAATAAAACGCATGTAAACGCCCATGAACAATGCAATTGGAATGGTTGCTGCAATACTGAAAACACCCCATGGACTATGGGCAAGTGCTTTCACCACAACTAATGCCAGTACCGCAAGGATAATAATCATTACCCCAAGCGCACCAAGCATGACCACAATACCGGCAAAAGAACCGAGTTCTTGTTTTGCCATTTCACCAAGTGAGCGACCGTCTCGACGTGTTGAAATAAATAAAACTAAAAAGTCTTGTACCGCACCCGCCAAAACCACACCGACCAATAACCAGATCGTTCCTGGTAAAAAGCCCATTTGCGCGGCCAAAATCGGTCCGACTAATGGCCCCGCTCCTGCAATTGCAGCAAAGTGGTGACCGAAAAGCACATATTTATTGGTGGGAACATAATCCAGACCATCGGCCAAGCGGTGTGCTGGTGTTAAACGTCTTGGGTTTAATTCAAATACTTTAGTTGCAATAAATAGACTATAAAATCGATATGCGATGCTATATACACATGCTGCAGCAAGTACAAGCCAAACCGCATTGACATGTTCACCACGACTGAGTGCCAGCATCCCAAAAGAAATTGCACCTATTATTGCCACTAGGCTCCAGACCAGCTTGGAGGGAAGCGTAGATTTCGCTTGCATTGTGTCCATTCTTAACCTCTCAATAAATAACTACAGCATTTTTATATTGTTATGTACTGTTCTCTACCAAATCCTTGTGACTGTACTCCTCCTTTAATTTTTTTCCTCTTATACTTTCGCATAAAAAAAGGGATGATTTACATCATCCCTTCGATAATAGTTTATTTTTTAACTATTATGCACGCTCTAAATAATCGCCTGTACGAGTATCTACACGAACGCTTTCTTCTTGCTGAACAAATAACGGAACACGAACAACCGCACCTGTTTCAAGCTTAGCTGGTTTACCGCCACCGCCAGATGTATCACCACGTACGCCCGGATCAGTTTCAACAATTTTCAATACAACGAAGTTCGGTGGGCTTACTGTTAAAGGTACGCCGTTGAACAACATAATTGTACATTTTTCATTTGAATCATCTTTTAACCATTTAGCAGCATCGCCCATTGCGATTTTGTCTGCCGCGATTTGCTCAAAAGATACAGGATCCATGAAGTTCCACATTTCACCATCGTTGTATAGGTATTCCATTTCAACTTCAACGATGTCAGCTGCTTCTAAAGAGTCACCTGATTTGAAAGTTTTTTCTAATACTTTACCGGTTTTAAGGTTACGTAATTTTACACGGTTGAACGCTTGACCTTTACCTGGTTTTACATATTCGTTTTCCATGATTGAACATGGGTTACCATCAAGCATAACCTTAAGGCCTGCTTTGAAATCATTTGTAGAATAATAGGCCATGAAAGGCACACTCCAAACTTAACAAGTCAACTATGCGATATAATGCGTTGTTGCATTATCTTAATCGTGTCAAATGATAAACTATTTATACCAAGAGCAAAACTGGCAATCACAACTGAGTGACCTTATTACTGATCCTTCGGAATTGCTAAGCCTACTCGAGTTATCCTCAGAACAGCTATTATCGGGTGCGATTCTGGCTTCTGAAAAGTTTAAATTGCGTGTTCCTCGTGCGTTCGTCGGAAAAATGAACGCTAAAAACCCGCTTGACCCGCTTTTGCTACAAGTATTACCTCATCATTTAGAACTCGAAGAACATCCTGAGTTTGTTACTGACCCATTGGGCGAAGAAGCAGCCAATCAGTTACCGGGTGTATTACATAAATATAAGTCACGTTTTTTATTAACCTTGACGGGTGCTTGTGCCGTTCATTGCCGTTATTGCTTCCGTCGTCATTTCCCCTATCAAGAAAATTTGCCAAAAAATGAAGATTGGCTAAATATTAAAAATTATATCGAAGCAAACCCAAACATTAACGAGGTTATTTTGAGTGGTGGTGACCCGCTTACGCTTTCTAACCGTAAATTAGCACTTTGGTTAGAACGCCTATCATCTCTCAAACAAATTCAGATTCTGAGAATTCATTCACGAGTCCCAATTGTTATTCCTAACCGTATCGACCAAGAGCTGATTTCTTTATTAAAAAACAGTAGGCTGCGTATAGTTCTGGTGGTACACTCAAATCATGCTTCTGAACTCGATGACTTTACTTGTTCAAAATTGTTGCAGTTATCTGACCACCACATTACTGTACTTAATCAGGCAGTATTGCTTAAAGGCGTCAATGATTCTGCACAGACCTTAGTTGATTTAAGTTATCGTTTATTTGAAGCTCGCGTTATGCCTTATTACTTACATGTTTTAGATAAAGTAAAAGGTGCACAACATTTTGATTTAGAATCATCTGAGATAGATGAGATCTATCGCGATGTGTTAGCGAACCTACCGGGGTATTTGGTTCCTAAACTCGTCAGGGAAATTGCGGGCGAAAAGAATAAAACACCGCTTTTTGGGGCTACAACATTTTGAGTTATATAATAAGTGATGATGAATAATGCACTATCGGACATTTTTCACAATCAAACCGAACTCACTCGTGAACGGTTAAGCTTTTGTGAAGCCAATATTAAAGATCTTAATGAATGGGTCACTACCCTTTCTATTATGCAACTCGGCGATACGTCAAAAGCATTATTCACAGCTATTTTAGAGCTCAATGAATTAAAGTGTAGTGAGACTTTACGTTTCGATCTTATACAAACGCTTCACCCAACCATTAATAATGTACTCGCCAGCCTTGAGAAAAACTTTTTTAATCAGGGTGTTATTAGTACAGATCGTAACGAACATATTATTGAATTAGCGATGTTGCTCCGCTGCTATTTCGCCAGTATTTATTTAAATATTGCGCAAAATAGTCATGAGCAACTACAGCATCAAAAGTTTTCACTCTTTGCCTATAAGCAAAAAAAGAATTTGCAAACGGCGCGTACTTTAGCGACTTTTCATGCCCTACAACAATTAACAAGTCTCTTATATCAGCAGCATATGCTCTATAGTGAGCCTCTTAAAGGGCAATGGTTAATAGCGCATCAGCTGTATGAAACCGCAGTTCAACATAAATATAATCTCATCAATATTAACCATATTCAGGGCATACAGCACCCTTTAGCAAATATTACACAAGCTTATGCTCAGTTGATTTTGCTCGATATTTTAAATACGAACCAGATTCGTCAGTCAGAAATTCAGGCATTATTTCAATGTAGTTTTGACTGGGCAAGAATGATTCATATTTTGCCGAAAGATACCGCGTTAACGAAATATGTGGTCGACCCAAATAAAGACCATCCACCTGTTTATAATACAAAGCGTAGCTCAAACTTTAACCCTAGCATCTTCATAGGCACACAAGCTTTACTTGAGCATGTCACTGCAACGATGCATAAAAATGCTCAATATATTTCTAAGAATGAGAAGTTTTATTTAAGCCCAGCTTTAAAGTTTCATGTTCAAACGATTTTAGGAACCACTGCTCAACGTCGTCATGAACGTTATGAGTACAATGCAGAGCTCCAAATTTGTTTTGGTTTAAGCACTGCCCATTTCTATCTATCGAAAGCAAAAAACTTCGAAGAAACGCTACAGCTTAACCATAACTATAATTTACAAAGCGAAGCTAAAGTTTTATCCAACTTAGAGAAAAAAGAACAACAAACAAGCTCTTATCAACGCTTGAGTCGTGAAAGTAAAACCATTTATCAAACCACCGTTCTCGATATTAGTGTCAATGGGTATCGTATTAAATGGTCTGGCGAAGCACCGAAAAACTTAAGAACCGGCGAATACATTTTAGTTAAAGAAACTTTGCATGGACAATGGCGCGGCGGTGTAATTCGCTGGATTAAGCAATCGACAGAAAAATCTCTAGAGTTAGGTTTAGAGATTTTGTCGCAAGCCATGTTCCCTTGTTCAGTGCATATTCAAGCGGAACGTCATACTCGCAATTATCATCCCGCACTATTACTACAAACACAAAATCTAGAAGAAATACAAAATACGCTTATTTTACCGGGCTCTCAAATTTTTAGAGAGCAACAAACAATTCATTTACGATTGGGGACAGAAGAAATCAAAGTGTATCTACTCAAAGCACAACTCATTACGCAAAGTTTTATTCAATTTCATTTCGAACTTTTGAATGAGCAGCAACAAGGTCTGCTTGATCAGTTCATGATGAAAAAGGGTAATAACTCTAGCACTCAAGATTTATGGGAAGCACTAAAGTGAGAAACTCTTTATTATCTAAAAAGTTAAAACGTACTGAAACACGTTTACTCATTATTGATGACAACCAGCTACGTTATAACCAGATTTTAAATTTATTATTGGGGAATGATTATCAAGTTCAGGCGTTATTACTTGATGATTTAAAAAGTTTTGAAAAACAGTTAAATACGCCGTGGGATGCTATTATTTTTGGTCGTGCTTATGACCTAAAAATTGAACAAACTCTCTCCCTCATTCAAGCATCTGAGCAGCCAAATTTACCTGTTTTATTATTACAACCTGAAGATTATCAATCTCAGCAATATCAAACTTATATTCAAAAAGGTATTTATGATGTAGTTCCATTAGAACCATTAGATTATTTTTACATCACTCTTATTCGGACCTTGTCGTATAGCCAGTTACTACAGACTGAACAACGCCTGACAAATGAGTTAGAAACAATTCACTCCCATACACAAACATTGGTCAACAATAGCCATAAAGCAGTTGCCCTTTTTCAAGAAGGGATGCATGTTAAGGCAAACACAGAATATCTCAACCTTTTTGGTTTTAAACAAGAAGAAGAGATTATTGGTCTACCGATATTAGATGTTTTACAACCCAATGATTTAAATGTTTTTAAACAAAGATTTAAGAAAATTTCATTAGGCCAATTTGATCAGGCACGTTTTGAAATTCTGAGTCAGCATACAGCAATTGCAGGTAACAATGCTTTAAAACTGGAGTTTATTCCTAGTCAGGAAGAAGATGCCGTGCAGTTAACGATTGACTATCAACTGGATTTGAAAACGCCTGCAAATACACTTTTTTCCGAAAAAAGTTATGGTGTAAATACACCGTGGCAACAAATTAATCGACAACTATCGTCCTACCCTGCTCAAGCCAACGCATTAATTTTATTTCGATTAAATCAATGCCCAGAACGAGTATTCCAACAAGATTGGCAAACACCTGCACAATATTTCAATCAGCTAATAAGTTTCTTAAAAGAACATGCGCAAATGCCGATTTTTAATATTGAACTTGGTGCATATGTTGGAATTTTACAAGCTGAAAACAGCACTGTTCTTAACGCCCAATTGGCTAGTCTGCAAAGTTTGCAAAAAGAGCATTTATTGAAGATTAATGAGCTTAACTACTCGATCCAATTTAAGCTAAGTTATGCACCAATAACTGAATCTTTAAATGAAGATAGCTTTGCAAAGCTACTCAATCAAACAAGTCAGCAAGAGCTACCTAAAGCGAAGTCAGAAATTGAGTTAGCACCAACTATCGATATTATTGCTCCTGAGCCTGTCAAATCTCCTATATCACTTGATTTAAGCCTTGAACAAGTTGATGCTCCTTTGCCGTCCTCTTTATTACAGCAATTAAAGCAGCGGCTAGCTCGAAGTGAAATTCATTTAAAATATCAGCAAATCTACGATAAACACGATCAAGAAACTCATAACTATGAGGTGACTAGCGGTTTTATTAGCGATGATCAATGGTATGACATAAATGACTTAGCTGAATTAAGAGAAGACAGTGAACTTTCTATTCAATTAGATCGCTGGATTTTGGTTGAGGCTTGTAAGCAACTACATAACTTTATTACTCAGTACCCTAAAGCTAAACTGATTATTAACCTGAATATTGATATCTTGCTTAAAGATAAATCACTTCCTGAATTGATTTCAAAACTACTTACCATTATTGGTAGTAAGCTTGAAAGCCCATTGGTTTTACAATTTTCAGAACAAGCTGTTCAGCCTCATCTTGCAACTGTCCAACAACACATAGCTCGTTTGCGTCAACACGGCGCAGAAATTTCGATTCGGGATTTCAACTCTTCTACTTATAGTGAATCAATATTGCAGCAACTCGATGTTCAATATTTAAAACTACAGTCGAAGGAAACAGAGCTATTAAAATCAGATGAGGGACTAGCACGATTACAAGAAAAGGTTTTGAACTATTTGACCGTAAAACCTGTAGGAATTTTACTGAGTGATCTAGATGATATGAACCTATTTGCAAACGCTTGGAATGTGGAAACGCGTTTCTTGCAAGGGCGCTATTTCCAGAAAAAACTTGATCGATTAACAGACGTACAAGACCAATAATGGTCTTGTAGTGAAAAACAAAAAACGGGCATAAAGCCCGTTTTTTGTTTCGTGTTGCAGTATTAACGCTTGATAGAGCGAGACATACCAGCAAAACGTTGTTTGAATTTGTCGATACGACCACCAGTGTCTACATTCTTTTGCTTACCAGTGTAGAATGGGTGGCAAGCTGAACATACGTCAAGGTAGATAGTTTCTTTACCTAAAGCAGAACGAGTTTCGATTACGTTACCGCAAGAACAAGTTGCAACTAATTTTTCATATTTTGGGTGAATATCGGCGCGCATCGTCGATTACTCCTAATTGGAAGAAAGGCTTAAGCTGTCATCGCAATTGATCACTCTCAACTTAAGTTGAGGACAGGCTCAAAATGAGCAGATCAACACCACAACAGACCATTCTTTTGGCCCACCGAAACCTCTAGGGTTAGAGCTAAGCACAACAAGTGGGCAACATTATACGTCAAATAATTTTCTTTTGCGAATTAATCTTTCGATTTAGCCCAGTAATTTGCAATCACCCCACACACCATTAATTGGATTTGGTGAAAGATCATAATAGGCAACACAATCATGCCTAAAGGCTGACCAATAAATAAGATTTGTGCCATCGGAACACCACTTGCCAAGGTCTTTTTAGAGCTACAAAAGAAAACCGTGACTTGATCTGCTCGGTTAAAACCTAAAGCACGTGGTAGGTAAAGTGCTAATAGCATAATAATTGTTAAAAGTACTGAACACGCAATTGTTAGAATGAGTAAAGTTTTCCAACTTACTTGATGCCAAAGACCTGCAACTACGGCTCCACTAAATGCGCCATAGACCACCATCAAAATTGAGCCTTGATCGAATGCTTTAACAATACTCGGAACTTTTGCCATATAAGGGAAAATATAAGGACGTAATAATTGACCTAAAATAAATGGCACTAACAGTAATAATGTAATTTGTATAATTGAAGTCGTCGGGTCAAATCCATGTTGGCTTTGGCCTAAAATAAAGAAGCTCACCAATACTGGTGTAATAAACATACCAATCAAGTTTGAAAAAGATGCACTACACACGGCTCCCGCCACGTTCCCTTTTGCCACTGATGTAAATGCAATAGAGGATTGAACTGTAGAAGGTAAAAAGCACATAAATAAAAAACCCCAGTACAGCTGTTGGCCTAATAGAGGCAACAAAATCGGCTTAGCCAACAGACCAATTACAGGGAAAATAAAGAAAGTAAATGCGAAGACCAATAAATGCATTTTCCAATGCAAAATACCTTCAATCACAGCCTCACGTGATAGTTTCGCACCATGTAAAAAGAATAAAATTGCAATTGCGACTGTGGTCAGTGTATTGAAATATTGAGCTGCTTGACCACTGACTGGAAAAAATGTTGCTAGTAGTACCATTCCAACTAACAAAACTGTAAATCGATCAAGAGCCAATAACTTCAGCATAGCCATATCCTATGATTATTCTAGATAAATAAAAAACCCAGTTGATAAATTGACCATTTGGTCAAGCGTTCATCATACTGGGCTAAAAAAATAAAGCTAGGCTTTTAAGAACTAATTCTTAAAGCATCACAGTCAATTTTTAGTTATTTGTCGCATTAGCATCTTGTTGAATCAATTCGATTTTATAACCATCTGGATCTTCAACAAATGCGATAACGGTTACACCACCTTTCATTGGTCCCGCTTCACGCACAACTTTGCCACCACGTGCTTTAATTTCTTCACACGCTTTATAGGCATCGTCAACACCAATGGCAATGTGACCATAAGCGTTACCTAAATCATAACTTGATGTATCCCAGTTATGTGTAAGCTCAAGCACGGTATTGGTTTCTTCATCACCATAACCAACAAATGCCAGTGTAAAGCGCCCTTCTTCATAATCACGCTTACGAAGTAACTTCATCCCTAATACTTCGGTATAGAACTTTAAAGATTGTTCTAAATTGCCTACTCGCAACATTGTATGAAGCATTCGCATATATTTATCTCCTAGGAAACTTTCATTTTGATGATTGATTAGCCAACAACTTACCTACCCAAATCACGAGTAATAAAATTGGTAATCCCATCAAAAATGTAGCCGTAAAAAAGCCTGAATAACCGATATGATTCACTATTGTACCTGAGTAACCACCAATCGTTTTTGGTAACAACAGCATTAGCGAGCTAAAAATAGCATATTGCATGGCAGTAAATGACACACTAGTTAAACTAGAAAGAAATGCAATAAAAACTGCCCCAGCTAATCCAGAGGCTAAGTTATCAAATATGATACCCATTACTAACCAAACTTTGCTATAAGGAACAACTACTTTTCCTTTCAATTCGATATCAACATTTTTATCAATCGGAATCGCTGGAATATCGGATAAACTCATACGATAACGAGGTTGATTTTCTTCTAGTTGCTTTTGATAAGAATGGTTTAAAGTTAAAGTATGTATTTGCTTATTGGCTTCATAATTTGCTTCTACTTGTATTGAATTAAGTTTAGCAAGATCATTTCCAGGAATAATAACATTCCAGTCACTACCTTTAATCTTACCTTCTATTTTATTTTGTGAATTCAATAAAATACTAACTGATTTTAGCTCACCATTTTTAGGTAGATTCAATAAACTACCATGAAGAATTACATCTTTTTTCAGTTCATCTTTATATAAAAGATTATCTCCACCAATTGCTTGAACATAAATATCTGGTTGTGATTCTGAGTTAAATAATTTTAATGGAAGGTTTATCTTTAAAGGTTCAGCATAGCCTACAGGCTGAGAATTAATTGAGACTTCATTCTGAGCTGACGTCAATGTATTACTCGGGAATTTTAGTGACCAATTTCCCACTTCATCAGGGCTTGTAGTATAAGTGTGATCCCCTATATGAACTTGAACATTTTGCATAGTAGCGCCAGATTTAACTAATCCAACAAAAATCAAGTTGGTAGTGCTTGCTAAAATTGCTCCTAACAACATCATTTTCATTACATTATAGCGTTGCGCTAACATTCCTCCGAGAAAACCACCCAATATGACAAAGAAGATTGCAAAAAACTTATTAAACCAAGCAATTTCCTCTTTATCAAAATTTAAGTCTAAATAGAATAAATTAGCCATTACACCAGCAACGACATCTGAAATACGATAAAAACCTATTAGCAATAAAATTGCTAAAGCAACTTTTAATCCATATCGCTTAAAAAAATCTAGTAAAGGTGACAACCATGTTTCTACAACAATTTTCTTATTAATTAGACCAAACTTAATTAACCCAAAAATTACAATAACCGCAATTGATATACTAATTAAAAATTTAATGACTAAAAGTAGAAAGTTTAAAAAAGCATCTTCGATAGAAAACGAATCAAAAATTAAACCAATTTGGTAAAAGCTAATCCCAAAAACGATGGTTGAAATAACAAAAACCGAGAATAACTGAAAATAGTCTTTAGCTTGATAGTGATGTTGAATACGTTTAACTTCAGGCTCATGAATAAATAATGTTGTAATTATTCCTATACCCATGAGGCCTGCCATTAATAAATATGTAGTTCGCCAAGCTTCATATATATAATTACCAACAGCCGTACCCAGTGAAGCTGCAAATAATAACGCACCTAATTGTGTAATGATTGTAGCAGTACGATATCCAGCATTATACGTTGAAGCTAAAACAGTTTGCACATTAGGATCTTCAGTTAATTCAATACGATAAGCATCAACAATAATATCTTGCGTAGCTGAAGAGAAGCCAAGGAAAATAGCAGCTGCTGCCATAATGGTCAGATTTGAAAATGAGCCAAAATCAGAAGTATTCGGCAAGGGATTTGTAAATGCCATTAAGCAAATTGCACAGATAACCAAAATTTGTGCAACTAATAGCCAACTACGTCTTAACCCCATTTTTCTTGTTAAATAAGGAAGTGGTAATTTATCTATCAAGGGTGCCCAAATAAACTTGAACGAATAAGCCAAAGCTGCCCAAGAGAACATCGTGATAGTACTTCTGTTAATTCCAGCCTCAGTCAACCAAAATGATAAAGTTGAAAAAATTAGAAATATGGGAATTCCTGATGAAAAGCCTAAAAACAACATAATAATTGCTCGGCGATCCAAGAAGGCCATAAAGGAACTTTTCCACCCTTTTGATTCAGCACTCATTCGTTTTTTATTTTCCATAAATTATAAATGTGCCTATTCAAACCCTTCTTACAATTGCTTTCAAGATTCTTTATGCAATCAATTTTGTTTTGGCGATAAAAACGGCAAGTTTGCTTGATATTTTATGCTAAACCTGTATACCTTTAAGCTTCAACCTTCGTTTTCTTTTGCTGGATATCAACAGTGACACAAAAACTTGATCAAGTGACCATCTCAACTTTATCACTCGCTAAAACAAACACCACAAACGTCACAATAAATGCATTTCCTTCAGCTTTTGAGCAACCTGATATAAAAATGACTTTGGATAAAACAGCCTTAAAACCCGAACAACTAACACATATTCCAGATTTTGAAAAAATTCCAGCTTCTACAAAACGTATAAAACCGCTTAATAACTTTTTAGGGCAAGACCGTGCCAAAGCATCGGTAGAAGCAGGGATTTCCTTACCCTACTCTGGCTATAACATTTTTGCAGTAGGAACAGCAGGCTTGGGTAAACGCACCATGATTAAGCGTTTACTCCAACAACATGCGAAAACAATGCCTACTCCAGATGACTGGGTATATGTATATAATTTTAAGCAGGCACGCCAACCACTTGCTTTACGCTTCCCTGCTGGACAAGGAACTAAGTTTCAACATGCCCTTCATCAAACTTGGCAAATTATTTTAAAACAGCTTGAACGCCGTTTTAGTGCCGAGACCTATCATAACCGTATTGAGCGTATCCGTGAGGAAACTGGAGATGAACAGCAACAAGCGCTTGTCGAGTTAACCAAAGAAGGTGAAGAGCTCGATTTAAAACTCATCTCCCGTAATGAAAGGCATGGCTTTGTACCTGTACAAGTAAAAGATGATCAGGTGCAAGAACTGACTCAAACAGAAATTGATGCTTTAAATACTAAGCAACGTGCTGAAATTGCGGCGAATGTTCGCTACATGGATAAAAAGCTCGAGCGTCTTGGTTTGCATTTAGGTGATTTAGAAGATGACGCACGTGACAAAGTCTCTGTGTTGAATCGAGACATCGCGACTCAAGTGGTTAAGCCACGCATGGATTTGATTTTAAATAAATATGGTCAAGTCAAAGGCCTTGAAGATTATTTAAAACAATATGCTCAAGATGTAATTGATAATGTTGAACTCATTTTAGAGCAAGAAGAAGATGACTTTGCTCCGGCAATGTTCAATCGTGTGCCGGCACGTTATCAGGCTAATGTAATTGTCTCAAACAAACCAAATAGTGGTGCACCGGTTATTTTTGAAGATTTCCCAACGCACTACAACTTGCTTGGTCATGTTGAACAACTTACTCACAATGGCACAATTACCACAGATTTCACGCTCATTCGTCCAGGTGCCCTACATCAAGCGAATGGTGGCTTTTTAATGCTTGAGGCCGAGCAATTACTCGAACAGCCTTATGCATGGCAAGGTTTAAAGCGTGCCTTGAAATCAGGTCAGCTCAAGCTTTCTTCTCTTGAACATATGCTGACATTAACAGGCTCTATCTCGATTGAACCTGCTGCTGTTCCACTTGATATTAAAGTGGTTCTTATGGCAGAGCCTGAGATTTATTATGAAATTTTAGAAGTAGAACCAGAGCTTGGTAGTGTCTTTAAAATTCGTGCCGATTTTACCGATACATTACAACGTAATGACGAAAATGAACAAGCCTACATGCAGCTAATTGCTGATTATGTACAAGCGGATAAATTACTTCCGTTTGATCGCAGTGCTTTAGCAGCTTTACTAACCGATTCAAGTCGTCAGGCAGAAGACCAAAGCTCACTGTCGTTACATGCTTCAACTTTGGGCGACCTCATTCGCGAAGCACATCACCATGCATTTAAAGCCAATGAAAAGCTTGTAACCGACCAGCACATTAACTTGGCACTACAACACAGACAGTATCGCTTAGGCTATTTAAGAGAACTTTACTGGCAAGATCTGTCACGTGGAACTCAGTTAATCGAAACTTCTGGTCATCGTTTAGGCCAAATCAATGCCCTCTCTGTCATTCACTATGCAGATGTTGAGTTTGGTTTACCTTCACGTTTGACGGCATCTGTTTATCAAGGTGGCGGCGATATTCTTGATATTGAACGTAGTGTAGAGCTTGGTGGTTCACTACATGCCAAAGGCGTATTACTTATGTCGAGCTTCTTAAAAGCTCACTTTGGTCGTGAACAGATTTTACATTTCTCTGCTGCGCTTGCATTTGAACAAAGTTATGGGCAAGTAGACGGTGACAGTGCAACAGTTGCCGAGCTTTCTGCATTAATTTCTGCAATTAGCCAAATACCAATTGATCAATCATGGGCAATTACGGGTTCTATGAACCAGTTAGGCCAAGTTCAACCAATTGGTGGTGTAAATGCAAAAATTGAAGGCTTCTATGATGCTTGTAAATTACAAGGTTTAACTGGCAAACAAGGCGTCATTATTCCTCGGCAAAACATGCAGCATTTGATGTTACGCCAAGATGTGATTGATGCGGTACAAAGTGGTAAATTCCATATACATGCGATTGATACGATTGATCAGGCGCTTGAAATTCTAATGGCCCGCCCTGTCGGTACACTCGACAAAAAAGGTAAATACAGTAAACACTCTATTTATGCTGCTGTAATGGAGCAACTCGAATATTGGCAAGCCATTGAAGATGGCGCAGAAATTGAAGAGGAGCCAAAGAAGAAAAAGAAAAATAAGAAAAAAATTAAGAAGCATGAAGAACTTACTGCGGAAGATCTACCACAAGAAAGTGTAGAAGAAGTTGCAACCTTAAAACAGAAATAATAAAAAAGGGCCTGTCAAATACAGGCCCTTTTTACTTTTAGAGTGGCAAAATTAGCGAACGATTTGGATCGCTCGTCCTCCTGCTAATTGACTAAAATATTGTTTAAGTGCTTCAACACAGCGCTGAATTTTCATTGGTTGTTGATCATGTTTGGCAACTTCTGCATACAAAGTAAAAGTTGGTAATTTCCAATCTGGCATGAGTTCAATCAAAGAACCATTTTTTAACTCTTTTTGAGCATCTAAATATAGAATTCGTGCAATACCATGCCCTTGCTGACATAACGCTTTTGCAACTTGTAAATTATTGCTCTGCAAACGGCTCTGCATTTCAATATTCAGTGTCTCACCTGTTTTTACATGGTGAAAATGGAAATGATGTGCGTCGTTCATGACATTGATCGACAATAACTCATGATCTCTTAAATCATTAGGATGCACAATTGGACTAGACTGATTTAGATAACTTGGAGAAGCTACTAAAATTTGATCTACAAAAGCCATTGGAATGACAGAGCTACTCTCTTCTACTGGAGTAGAGCTCATACGTACTGCAATATCAATTCGCTCTTCAATCAAATCGATATAACGATGTCCAACCTCAAAATGCACAGATAAACCGCGATGAGCTGACATCCAGTGAGATAATGCAGGAATAATGTGCTGAACTGCTAAATCAGGAGTTGTTGCTATACGCAAATCCCCAATTAAGTCATCCCTCAACTCATTAATTCTGATTTTTCCCCTTTCAGCCGCCGCCAACATCTCTTGACAGCTTGAAAAAAAAGCCTGTCCGGCTTCTGTCAAACTAAGTTTACGAGTGGAGCGATGTAATAGAATCACATCCATTTCATGCTCGAGGGAGCGAATCTGCTGGCTCACTGCACTTGTTGTAATTCCTAATTCACGTGCCGCACCACTGAATGAACTTTTTTCAACCACACAAGCAAAAACACCCATCGCACGAAGCTGATCTAACATAGGTTTCCTCAAATCTAATTCTAAATTTATAAAAAAATGCTTATTGTTGTAATGAAAGCAACCAATTATATTATACGAGGAAACCTAAGTTTTATGCATTAGCTATTTTGGTAAAAGATTTACAGGATTAATTGGTTTGCCATCCAAACGGATCTGGAACTCAAGCATAACCTGAGATGCTCCTGTAGAGCCCATTTCGGCAATTTTTTGTCCAGCAGTTACATTGTCACCACTTTTCACCAACATCTTGCTATTGTGGGCATAGGCACTGATATAACCGTCAATATGCTTAATTAAAACTAAATTGCCGTATTCTTTTAAGCCATCTGCCGCGTAGACAACTTGACCATCTGCTGCAGCATAAATAGGGTCACCCTGATTTCCACCATAACGGATTCCTTTGACATTATTTGCCAAATTAAACCCTTGAATCACTGGCCCATTGTTCGGTTTTATCCAACGTAGGCTAGAATTCGGTGCAACTGAAGTCACTGTCGTATTCGTTGATGGTGCGGTCGTTGTAGGCTGAGTTACTGGGGTAACAGGTTGTGTGGTTGGTAGAGCAATGGTTTGACGTTTGATTTGCTCAGGTTGAGTCATGACTTGCGTAGATACAGTTCTTGGTGAAGAACCTTTCTTCAAACGCAAAGACTGATTAACATAAATACGATATGGCGGAGCAATATCATTCATTTCGGCAATACTAATATAGTCAAGGCCATAACGCATTGCGATACCACTTAAAGTATCACCTGAACGAACTGTGTAATAGTTAGGAGCCATTGCATAGCGAGAACTATTATTAATTTGTGGTTTAGACGCACATCCTGCCATAACCGCAGTAAAACCTACCGCTACAGACAGCATCATAATTTTCATTATTTTGTCTTTTTGGATATGCACTCTACTTTGTTGCCCAATTAAATGCATTGATCTCCCTCACTAAATGCTACAAATCATTTCGGCTAAGAGTACCAAAAAAGTAAGAGGAAACACGTTCCTCTTTTTCTTTATTCACAAAGTTATAACATTCGAGGCAAATTATTGACTCAAACTGATCTGTAAATCTTCTAAAACAGCATAATTTGTTGCATCCATTTGAATAGGCGTAACACTTACATAACCGTTTGCAACGGCAAAGAAATCAGATTGAATCTGGCTAGAAACACGTTGCGGATCTGTAACCGCCTCACCGGCTAAGCCAATCCAATAAACTTGACGGCCTCGTGGATCGACATGACTAGTAATAGGCTTAGATTGAGCACGGCGCCCTTGATATGTAATCTGTGCTCCTTTTAACTGCGGCACATCAGGAATATTGATATTAAAGATATGTCGTGGAGGCAAAGATGGTAATCCGCTTGCAATAAAATCATGTACCCACTGAGCAGCCTGAGCATAATCTTCTTTATTGTTATAAGCGCGCACGTCAGGGCCAGCTAAAGATACGGCAATTGCAGGCTGTTTCATTAAGCGGCCTTCAAAAGCGGCCCCTACCGTTCCCGAATATAAAACGTCATCTCCCAAGTTTGCACCACTATTGATTCCACTCACGACCAAGTCAAACTCAAAATCAAACAAACCGTTCATGGATAAATAAACGCAATCTGCTGGCGTACCATTCACCGCCCAGACATCTTCGGCAATTTGAATTGGGCGTAATGGACGATCCAATGTTAATGCACTTGAAAAACCACTTCTTTCACTTTCTGGTGCAACCACAACCACGCGTCCAAGTGGTCTTAATGCTTCAGCTAAAGCTTGTATACCTGGCGCAAAAACACCGTCATCGTTCGCAATTAAAATATTCACAAAAATCTTTCTCTACAAATAAACCTAATGGTTTTCACAATTGAATTATTTGTTGAATTATATATATTTATGCCTCCATAGCATTATAAAATTGTGAAAAAATGAAAACTTTCGCTCCTTTTTTTCAGGTATTGGGGATCAGTATCACATTGTGTACGCAAGCGGTTTTTGCAGATGAGGACATCTCAACACAAGAGGCTGATAGCTTAATTAAAGATGACATTGCCGCAACACAAGTTTTGCAGGAAATCTGTCCAGCTTTTGTCGGAACAAATAAAAAACTTGAGTCAAATGCTCAAAAAATTATTGCAATGTATTTAAGCAGTTATTCAAATAAATCAATGACCTTAGCGACGCTAAAAAACGATGCTGAATTTAAAAATCTGTTAAATGAAGCTCGTCTTGCTGCAAAACAAATGGACCATCATGAGCAACATGAGCTCTGTGAAGAGATCGTTAATTATAAAGAATAGATCTTACCCTTTTGTGATCTAGAAACTTATTCATTTTGGGTTTTCTGTTTGCCATTAAGCAGAAAACCAACATAACAATACATTTTTTCCATTTTTTTAAATTCTAAATTAGTTAAGCTAACGGCATATTTTTAGAAATTTTATTTTGGGTTATCGATGTTTATGAAGAAAAGCTTAGTTCAATCGCTCTCTTTGGTTTTACTTATGAGCATGGCAACAGCTGGTTTTGCTGCTGATAAGAAGAAAACAACCGAAAAGAAAACCGAAAATGAAAATGTTGTTGAAGTCACTCCACAACAAGGTACAACTCCTGAAGAATTAGCTGCAATTCAAGTACTTTCTGAAATTTGTCCAAGTTTGATTGGTAAAAAAGATGCTGATTTTTCTCAAGGCTATGAACGTTTAGTTAAAGACTACCTACCAAATGAAACTGATGCTGTTTCTGCATTAGAAAAACGTAGTAAAGACAAAGCTTTCAAGAAATACTTAAAAGAAGCACGTAGCGATGCGAAAGCTGCCGGCGATGAACAAAACACATTAGTTTGCCAAGACGTGAAAGCATATCAATCGCAAAACTAAATTAGTAAAAAACTCTTGAGTTACAATACTGTTTGAAAAAGCCGACTTCTCCCGTAGAAGTCGGCTTTGCTTTATCCTAAAATGCTAGGTTCTTCTGCTTCATACAAGATATTGGAATTACCTAGAATGACTCGAAAAAGCGCTATTGCTGCCCTACTCCTCTTACCAAGTTTTTCTTATGCAGCAACTGTCTTATCAGCTCCGCCAGAATTAAATAATAAGTCTTATGTATTAATGGATTATGAGACAGGACAAATTCTCGCTTCTAAAAATGAAAACCAAAAGCTTGCACCTGCGTCTATGACAAAAATGATGACTAGTTACATCATTGAACAAAAATTATTAAAAGGTGAACTCACTGAAAATGAGCAGGTTCGTATGAACGAGTCTGCATGGTGTAAAGGAAGTAGTTCTGAATCATGTATGTATGTGCCTTTAAATGGTACAGCGACAGTTCTAGAAATGCTCCGCGGTATTATTATTCAGTCAGGTAATGATGCATCAAAAGCAATGGCTGAACATATTGCCGGAAATGAAGGCACGTTTGCTCATATGATGAATCAGGAAGCAAAACGTATCGGCATGGTAAACACCCAGTTTATTAATTCAACTGGTATGCCAGCGGAAGGTCACTATTCAACTGCAAAAGATATGGCTGTGTTAGCACAACATATTATTAAAGACAGTTCAAAATACTATCCAATTTACTCTGAAAAAGAATTTACTTTTAATGGTATTAAACAAGGTAATCGTAATGCCTTGCTTTATACAGACCCAAGTGTAGATGGTTTAAAAACAGGCCATACTGAAGAAGCGGGTTACTGCTTAACAACGTCAAGTAAACGTGGTCCAATGCGTTTAATTTCAGTAATTTTTGGTACTCCAAGCATGTCTGAACGTGCTGATCAAACACGTGCATTATTGGCTTGGGGCTTTGCCAACTTTGAAACTGCAAATGTTCAACCAGCAAATCAGGTTCTTGCAAAAGCAAAAGTTTGGTTTGGTAAAGAAGATGAAGTTCAAGTTGGTTTGGCTGAAAACTTTAGTGTGACTATGCCTAAAGGTAAAGCTGATGGCATTAAAACTCAGTTAGTCGTTCAACCTAACTTAAATGCACCACTTCAAAAAGGTCAAGTTGTCGGTAAACTTGTTGCTAGCCTAGACGGCAAAGTAATTGCTGAAAAGCCGTTAGTTGCATTAAAGCCAGTTGAAGAAGCAGGTTTCTTTGCTCGTTTAATCGACCATATCAAGCAATTCTTCAGCAACTTATTCTAATTTTTGAATAGTTGAATTAAGCACTCATGCTATTTAGCCTGAGTGCTTTTTTATTTTATAATTCGACTAAATTTTATTTTGATACTACTCATGGCAAAGAACATTCGTCCTTATCTTGAACACCACCCCCAAGTAGATACAACCTGTTATATCGATGACATGGCTGTTGTGGTTGGTGACGTTAGCTTAGCTGAAAATGTTTCTGTTTGGCCTTTCGCAGTCATCCGTGGTGACGTAAATAGTATTCAAATTGGCAAAAACAGTAACGTACAAGACCATTGTATGTTGCATGTTAGCCATAAAAATGATGCCAAACCGAATGGCTCACCTCTGATTATTGGTGAAGATGTAACGGTTGGACACCATGTGACTTTACATGGCTGTACCATCGGTAATCGTGTCTTAGTCGGAATCAATACTGTTATTCTAGATGACGTAATTATTGAAGATGATGTGATGATTGGTGCTGGAAGTTTAGTTCCGCCACGCAAAGTCTTAAAAAGTGGTTATTTGTATGTAGGAAGCCCTGTACAACAAGTGCGACCACTGACTGAAAAAGAACTGGCATTTCTTCCTTATTCAGCAAGACATTATATAAAAGTGCAAAATAATCATAAAGCTGCACAAGCAGATGAAGATTAATTATCCATCTTGTTTGTGAGTATTAAAAATTCTGATTTTTAAACGATATGGTTTTGTTGTATTGCTCATATCGTTTAGCAGATCACCGTAGCCAAAAACCCCTAAATTTCGTATTATACGTCTTTTAAATCATGGTGCTTTTTTATGGCCGCATGGACTCCTCATGTCACTGTTGCTACAGTCGTAGAAAAAGACGGACGCTATCTATTTGTTGAAGAGCATAGCGAAGGTTTTGTACACACAGTATTTAACCAACCTGCTGGTCATGTGGAATGTGGTGAGTCATTAACAGAAGCTGCCATTCGAGAAACACTTGAAGAAACAGGCCATCATATTGAAATTGATGCCTTGCTTGGTATTTATACTTATACCCCGCCAATGTTTCCTGATCGTACTTATTACCGCTTCTGTTTTCTAGCGCATGTGACTCAGGTTGAAAGTGATCCTCAACTCGATACAGGCATTGTCGCGGCTGTGTGGATGACACCCGATGAACTTAAAGAATCTGCCCGTGCCCGTAGCCCTCTTGTGCTAAAAGCAGTTGAAGATGCTATGAAAGGCCACCATTATCCTTTATCGCTTATTTATGAGCACCCCTTCTCTCCCTCATTAACTTCTCATTTGGATGCCTAGTCCTATGCAACAACGTGTCATCGTCGGTATGTCTGGTGGTGTAGACTCTTCTGTTTCTGCAGCACTTTTACTTCAACAGGGTTATCAAGTTGAAGGACTTTTCATGAAGAACTGGGAGGAAGACGACGGCACGGAATACTGTACGGCAATGGAAGACTTAGCTGATGCCCAAGCGGTAGCTGATAAAATCGGCATTAAGCTGCATACAGCAAACTTTGCTATGGAATATTGGGATCGAGTGTTTGAACTTTTCCTAGCTGAATATGCTGCTGGTCGTACGCCAAACCCAGATATTTTATGTAATAAAGAAATTAAATTCCGTGCATTTTTAGATCATGCCATGACTTTAGGTGCAGACTTTATCGCAACGGGTCATTACGCACGCCGTGGTGAAACCGCATATAACTCTAAAGGCGAAGCATACGCACCATTATTACGTGGTGTAGATAACAATAAAGACCAAACCTATTTCTTACATGCCGTTCATGGTAGAGAAATTAATAAAACATTATTCCCAGTAGGCGAAATCGAAAAACCTGAAGTTCGCAGAATTGCTGAAGAACTTGATCTTGCTACAGCCAAGAAAAAGGACTCAACAGGAATTTGTTTTATTGGGGAACGTCGTTTTAATGACTTCCTTAAACAATATTTACCCGCTCAGCCTGGGAAAATTGTACTTGATACAGGTAAAGAAGTTGGTGAACATCACGGTCTGATGTACTATACGCTCGGTCAACGTGGTGGAATTGGTCTAGGTGGTTTGAAAGGTGCAGCTGAAGGTGCATGGTTCGTACTACATAAAGATCTTGCCAATAATCGCCTCGTTGTTGGTCAGGGACATGAACACCCACTCATGCAAAGCACTCAACTGTGGAGTGAGTCAATTGACTGGGTAGCGGGTGAACAAAATATTCCAATTGAAGGATTACGCTGTACAGCTAAAACGCGTTATCGCCAACCTGATCAGGCATGTACAATTTTTATTGATGAAAACACTGAACACGGTGTTCGCGTTGAGTTTGATGAACCACAACGTGCTGTTACACCGGGTCAAAGCGTTGTATTTTATTCAGATGAAGTTTGCTTAGGCGGGGGTGTCATTCACCATACAAATGCCCCTACACCAAATTTTATTTAAGGGAATGAATGGCATGGTGGAGTTACCATTTCAACAATCACAAGCCTTGAATGTTCGCCAAAACCGTGCCCTTGCCTTGGCTGGGGTATTTCAGGCCACCCAGCTCACCCATATGACAGCCATGACGGGTCAGCAAAGTATTGGTGAAAGTGGTAACTTCTATTTTGAGTTATTAATTAAAGCAAGTTTAAATATTCGTCCTACAGCCAATAATGGTGTTCAAACCTTAGATTTTTTTAATCAGTTGGCAGATATTTCTTTAGGGCTTAAAACACTCGAAAATTGTATTACTCAACCTTTTTCAAACATGCCTAAGTCTCGCCTTCCCAAAATGGGCACGGCCAAATTGCCAATGTCCTACGCGATGTCGCTCTTACAGTTAGAAAAAAAGGTTTATAGCAATCCTGAATATGTCGCAATCATCGAGAAAGCTCAGCAGAAAATTTTAAAACAGCTGTCTTTTTTTGATAATAACTACCTACACCCAAGCATTTTAGCCAATTTGGCTCAAACTTATGTTGATACGGCTGGGCAGATTAACCCACGAATTTTAGTTCGTGGTAATGCAGAAGCATTTAAAGATACCAACCATACTAACCGCATCCGTGCTTGTTTGTTTACGGGCTTACAAATGGCCCATTTATGGCGACAACTCGGCGGTAGTTCGTGGAACATGATTTTTAGCAAACGTAAATTGCTACAGGATATTCAAGCACTTGCTCGTTTACAGTACCAAGTCGTTTAAGACTATAAACGAGATTTTTTTAGTTTTATGTTTATTCCAACATTAAGGAATCGTTATGAACGCTTTAACCGCTCTATCACCATTAGATGGACGTTATGCCAGCAAATGTGATGCGCTACGCCCTTTTCTTTCTGAGTTTGGTTTAATCCATGCTCGTGTCACTGTAGAAGTGCGTTGGTTACAAGCACTTTCTAACCGTCCAGAAATTGTTGAAGTTGCACCTTTTTCAAACGAAACAAATGCAGCTTTAGATGCAATTGTTAGCAACTTCTCTGAAGAAGATGCGAACCGGATTAAAGAGATTGAACGTACGACTAACCATGACGTTAAAGCAGTTGAGTATTTCTTAAAAGAGAAGATCGCTGGTATCGCTGAATTGCAAAATGCGGGTGAATTCATTCACTTTGCATGTACTTCAGAAGACATCAACAACTTGTCTCACGCGCTTATGCTTAAAAATGGTCGTGAAGTTTTAGTATCAAGCATGAAGCAAATCCTTAATGCGATCTCTGCTTTGGCAACGACTCACGCTGAACAACCTATGTTGTCTCGTACACACGGTCAAACTGCCAGCCCAACAACTTTGGGTAAAGAAATGGCGAATGTGGCATACCGTTTAGCTCGTCAAATCAAACAATTTGAAAATGTTGAATTGCTGGGCAAAATCAATGGTGCTGTAGGTAACTACAATGCTCACCTTTCTGCTTATCCAGATGTTGATTGGGCTGCTCACGCACAAGCTTTTGTTGAATCTTTAGGTTTAACATTCAACCCTTATACAACTCAAATCGAACCACATGATTACATGGCAGAGTTGTTTGATGCGTTACGTCGTTTTAATACGATTTTAATCGACTTTAACCGTGACGTATGGGGTTACATCTCTCTAGGTTACTTCAAACAAAAATTGAAAGAAGGCGAAGTTGGTTCATCAACTATGCCACACAAAGTTAACCCAATTGACTTTGAAAACTCTGAAGGTAACTTAGGTATTGCAAATGCAGTATTGACTCACTTAGGTGAAAAATTACCAATTTCACGCTGGCAGCGTGACTTAACTGACTCAACTGTATTACGTAATATGGGTGTTGGTTTTGCGCAAAGCTTAATTGCTTTCGATGCGTGCTTAAAAGGTGTTGGTAAACTTGAGTTAAATGCAAACCGTTTAAATGAAGATTTAGACCAAGCTCAAGAAGTTTTAGCTGAACCAATTCAAACGGTAATGCGTCGCTACAACATTGAAAAACCATATGAAAAACTAAAAGCATTAACTCGTGGTCAAGCAATGACTCGTGACATGATGGTTAATTTCGTAAATGGTGATGAACTCGCTCAAGTACCAAGCGAAGAACGTGCGCGTTTAGCTGAACTTACGCCTGCAACTTACACAGGTAATGCAGCCGAACAAGCGAAACAAATTAACGATTTAATTAGCAAAATCTAATTAAAAAGTTTACAAAAAGCGGAGCTTAGGCTTCGCTTTTTTATTACACTGATATAAATCACAATAAAGTCTTTATAAAATGATCGAAAAACAATTCAAACTTAAACACTATATTGCTCTTGGCTTGCTTTTGATTGCGATTGTCATTTCAGCTATTCACCCTATTGAATTTGAAGCATATTTACTTCATCAAGCGGGCACAGTGTTTATGTTGATTTTGCTCTTTGTTATTTTTAAGAAGATTGGACTCGATTTTTTAAGTTTTATTTTCTATTTACTGTTTTTACTCATCCATATTGTTGGTGCGCATTATCTGTATTCATATGTTCCATACAATGATTGGATACAACAAGCATTCAATTTTAATTTAGATCAATACATGGGTTGGTCCCGTAATATGTATGATCGTTTGGTTCATCTTGCCTATGGTATTTGTCTCTACCCTCTTACTTATCGCGTGTTTCAGGTGTGGTTACCATCAGTAAAGCCATTCAGTCTATTTTTGCTAGTGGTTCAATTTGTAATGGCTTCAAGTGTTTTATATGAACTTATTGAGTGGGCAATTGCTATTGGACTATCTCCGGAAGAAGCCGAAAATTATAATGGGCAACAAGGCGATATGTGGGATGCCCATAAAGATATGCTGTTAGCGACCATTGGTGCAATTTTCTATGGACTTCTTGCACTCATGATTCCATCTAAAACAAATAACTCATAAATAAAAAAGCGCTCAATGAGCGCTTTTTTTTAAGATCACTTTAGACAACAGGATAGGTTTGTTCTAAAAGGCTTTGTAAAACCGAAGAAGTCGTATCAGGTAAAACATGCTCAAGATTGGCAGTAATATTACTAGCATTCGTAGTTATATCACTCTGATCATTTACCTGAGTAGGCTTTAATGCCGCTGAAGATAAAAGAGCTTCAATTGGGTCAGGTTCACTAGACGTAGAGCTTTTTAACAAATCATCTAATGGCACAGATTTCTGCTCTTGGCTATCCGTTTCATTTGTTGTGCTTTGTACTAACTTTAATGTATTTAACCCAACACTATCAGCAACAGATACAGTTTCTGTATGAGCAGTATCAACAGCTACCTCACTTAAACTGGCAGCCTTTGGAGCGACCACATAAAACGTAAATGGTGAACTCACTTCACTTGTAAGGCCTGCTGCATCTGTTTGAGTTAAAGTAATAGTATGTTTACCAATTGCTAAGTCTTTATCGAGCGTAAAGCTCCATGATCGACTACTACTTACATTTACAATCCCAATAGCAACACCATTATCATAAATGGTTAAAGTTGCATTTGCCTCACCTGAGCCTGTGAGCTTTGGTCTTGCATCGTCAGTTTCTGAACCAGCAGTAATCGCACCTTTTAGAGCACCAACATCATCATCCACACTGTTTAAAACAGGTTTTGCAGGCGGGGTTGTGTCCTTAGTACCAATAATATCAAGAACCTCAGATTTATTGCCTGCACTATCAATCGCCGAAACTGAAGCATGTTTGTTATCAGTTAAAGCAGGCGAAATCGTAATTGTAAATTTTCCATTTGCATCTGCCGTTCCCGTACCAATGACCTTACCTGTCGTATCTTTGATTTCAACTTTTGCATTTGCTTCGGTTGTACCTGTTACGGTTGTACCATCAGTATTAATCTGAGCAACAGGCTTCTCAGGTGCAATAGAGTCATAACTTGGAGAAACTTCTAAAGGTTTAGATGTATTACCGGCTGCATCTTCAACAACAACTGTTGCCTTTTGTGACTCTTTTAATGCAGGCGAAAGCGTGATTTGAAACTCACCTTGTGCGTTTGCAGTACCAGTTCCAATCACTTTACCATCAGCATCTTTTATCTGAACTTTTGCATTAGGCTCAGTTTGTCCTTCAACTGTGGTACCTTCTTTATTGACTTCAACTAAAGGAACATCCGGAGCGAAAGTATCTTTTCCAGCAACGATTTTACTTGGCTCAGATTTATTGCCTACAGCATCTTCAGCGACAACTTTTCCTCCGGCGTCACTCGTCAATGGAGGAGTAAGCTTTAAAGAAAAAATACCATCTTTATTCGCAGTTACAGTGCCTAATACGTTACCACCAGCATCATAAACAGTAATTTTTGCATTTGCTTCAGCTTTACCTGTTACCAATGAACCATCATCACTCAGCTGAGCTTGGGGAGCATCTGGAGCAATTGTGTCTTTACTACCAGTCACAACACCAGCTTTAGACATATTGCCAGCAGCATCC
The DNA here is from genome assembly GCF_013009345.1 of Acinetobacter geminorum. Classification (GTDB taxonomy): domain Bacteria; phylum Pseudomonadota; class Gammaproteobacteria; order Pseudomonadales; family Moraxellaceae; genus Acinetobacter; species Acinetobacter geminorum. The sequence goes on from NZ_JABELE010000015.1 coordinate 29,287, forward strand.
TCAGCAAAAACATTTAATTTATTTCCATTTGCTAAAGGCTTATCGAGTTTAATTGTAAAATTACCACTCGCATCTGCCAAACCCGTTGCGACTGTATTTCCAGCAGCATCTTTAAGATAAATTTTTGCATTTGCTTCTGCTTTACCATTAACCGTAACAGTATCATCAGCAACAGTAGCAGTCGGTGCAGCAGGAACTAAGATATCTACTGGTCCTGAAGAGTCATCTTTGTCATCGTTATCAAAAGCCCAAAGATATAAACCTTCAGCAGCTAAAACCGCCAAACCAGCTTTTAGCACGTTACCCATCGAAAAAGTTGGGGAATCATCAACCGCCATTGTCGAAGCTGGTTGGCTCGTACTCGTATAGGCTAAATCTGTGACATGGTTTAAACCTGTATAGTCGATCACCTTACCTTGAGCATCAAATTGTGCCTCAACAAATTTTCCATGCTCAGTCGGAAGAACAAGTGAATGTTCTGTTGTATTCGTTACTTCATTAAAGAAATTTTCTAAGAAAATGGTCTCTCCATTTTTTAAATGGACGACTAGACTTCCACCTTGTTTTTCCACCGATGCTATATCTTTTTGACTTACGCCAATTTGAATAATAGAAGGTTTACTTAACACGACCTTATTGAGCTGACCATCTTGCAGAACGTCCAAACCCTCTTTGGATGCTACAATTATTCTTGTCATTATTTCCTGTCCTAAATTTCAGTTATATTTTTAAATGTCTAACTTTTTAAATGGTTCATCTAAAAGCTATTTTATTGCTGTTTAAAATATCAAAACCATGTGTTTATCACAATTCAAAAAGCATATTTATCAATAATTATTTTTTACTTTCTATTAAAAATCTAAGCGTATTTAATAAGACAACTTTGAATATTATCTTTATAAAAAAACCAGCATTTAAGCTGGTCCTTTATAACATTTGAATTAGATAAACTTATAGTTTTGGATCACGTACCTGCACAAGCGTCGTGTTCGCTTTTGCTAGGCTTTCCATTACCTTGTTCATGACAGTAGGGATCAAACTATCTGCCATTTGCGCTGCCTGTAAACCCAGCTTTTCACCTAAGGTCGCTTTCTTACGTGTATTAATGACATACACATCATGTTGTGGCAATAAAGCTAATAAATACTCATCAGATGTTTGCAGTTTATCAACAAGGTTAAGATCTAGAGCATCTTCACCATACCAATGCTCACCTGTAGCCACTTTATCAACATTAAGCTGTGGACGGTACTTTTCTACAAAGTGCTTAAATAAGACATGAGTTTGTTGCAGCTCTTCTTCAAACTTCGCTTTACCTTCAGGCGTATTTTCACCAAACATGGTTACAGTACGCTTATATTGCCCTGCTGTGTAAAGCTCAAAATCCACATTGTGTTCTTTTAAAAGGCGATTAAAGTTTGGAACTTGAGCAACTACACCTATTGAACCAACAATAGCAAACGGCGCTGCAATAATTTCATTTGCAATACATGCCATCATATAGCCGCCACTCGCAGCGACTTTATCTACGCAGATAGTTACATGAAAACCAGCATCACGCAAACGCACCAACTGAGCTGCTGCCAGACCATACCCATGGACCATACCACCTGGGCTTTCGAGACGAACTACAATACGGTCACGTCCTGCTTTAGCAGTTGCTAAAATCAGAGTAATTTCTTCACGCAAGTTTTCAACTGCCGAAGCTTGAATATCACCCTTGAAATCTAAAACAAAAATTTTCTGATTATTTTTACGGCGAATTTTAGCTTCTTTAGCAAGTTGTTGAGCTAATTGTAAAAGTTCTAAACGGCTTGCCGTAGTTTGTGCAATTTTTTTTCTCTGTTCATTTACACGTGCATTTAAATGACTAACACGTATTTCTGCAGGGAGTTTAGGCAAATGGAATAACATAAAATTCTAAGCTCATAAGTTATCTTTTATAGCCTTAAGATGTGGTCCTTTTGGTTAAAATTCAATAGCGTTTTTGCAAAATAGAGTCATTTTCATTTATAAAATAAAAAAAGAGCACATGGCTCTTTTTCTTTTATTGATTATTAATCAACCGAAGCGTCCAGTAATATACGCTTCTGTTAACTGATGGTCAGGTTGAGTGAAGACTTTTTCAGTTGAGTTAACTTCAATCAAATCACCTAAATGGAAATAAGCAGTACGATCAGAAACACGTGCAGCTTGTTGCATTGAGTGAGTCACAATCACAATTGTGAATTGATTAGACAACTCAGAAATGAGTTCTTCTACTTTTGCTGTTGCAATTGGATCGAGTGCAGAACACGGTTCGTCCATTAAAATCACTTCAGGGCTAACAGCAATGGTACGAGCAATACATAAACGCTGTTGCTGACCACCTGATAAGCCTGTACCCGGCTGGTTCAAACGGTCCTTAACCTCGTCCCACAAACCAGCTTTACGTAAGCTGTTTTCAACAATTTCCTCTAGATCGTACTTATCACGTGCTAAACCATGAAGTTTTGGGCCATAAGCCACGTTGTCAAAAATAGATTTAGGGAATGGGTTTGGCTTTTGGAACACCATACCAACCTGAGCACGCAACAATACAACGTCTAGATTTGGGTCATAAATATTGTGATTATCGAGTGTAATTTTACCTGTTACACGGCAACCATCAATGGTGTCATTCATACGGTTTAAAGTACGAAGAAAGGTCGATTTACCACAACCTGATGGGCCAATAAACGCGATCACTTCGTTTTGGTAAATATCTAGATCAATACCTTTAATGGCTTCAAAATCACCATAATAAACATGGGCATCTTGTGCACTAATCTTGATTTCAGTTGAGTTCTGCTTTTTTGAAGCGTGTGGTTCAAAATGCGAAACATACGAAGTGCCATGATTCAGCGGTTTATCTGTAAATTGCGATTGTTCAGTATTCACTAACTTATCCTTTTCTAAGGAATTCGTAATATCAATAGTATTCATGATTTATCCTCTATTACCAACGCACTTCGAACTTTTTACGTAACCAAATTGCAAGACTGTTTAAACCAATCATTAATGCAAGTAGTACGATAATCGCAGCGGCAGTACGGCCTTCGAAGAAGTTACGCAACTCATTACCTTGCCATAAGTAAACTTGGACAGGTAAAGCAGTGGCTTGATCAAATGGTGTTGTTGGAATACTTGCAACGAATGCACTCATCCCGATTAAAAGTAAAGGTGCTGTTTCACCAAGTGCATGGGCAACACCAATAATTGCACCTGTCATAATGCCCGGTAATGCCAACGGTAAAACATGGTGGAAAATCGTTTGGAACTTAGAAGCTCCCAAACCAAGTGCAGCTTGTCGAATAGAAGGCGGCACAGCTTTTAATGAAGCACGCGTGGTAATGATGACAGTTGGTAGTGTCATTAAGCTTAAAACCAATCCACCCACTAGCGGAGCTGATAAAGGTAAATGCATCCAACCAATGAAAATTGCTGCGCCGAGTAAACCAAATACAATTGAAGGAACAGCAGCAAGGTTATTGATGTTAACTTCAATAATGTCTGTAAGAACATTTTTTGGAGCAAACTCTTCGAGATAGATTGCGCTGGCAACACCAATTGGGATCGCAATGATGATCACGATGAGCATCATGAACAATGAACCCATGAATGCACCTGCAAGACCACTAATTGCCGGAGAACTACGAGAGTCAGGATTCTTAAATAAAGTCGTATTAAAGGTACTTTCAAGAACACCTTTTGCTTTTAACTCATCGGCAAGCTTACGCACTTCTGGATCAAGTTGTTGCTGATCATCTGGTAATGAACGATCAATATTACCTTTTAACCAAACATCGACCTTCGCATCACCTAAGAAGGTAATATTTTCTTTTTTACCGATTAATGATGGATCTGCAAAGACCATATCACGCAGGCGATAAGCTTCCGAGCTTGCATATAAGCTGCTCAGGTAGTCACGTTGTGAGGCAAGTGCAGGATCTTTAGCAATCATTCCATTTACAATGATGCCATCCCAATCCACCATACCCATTTTAGTTTGCCAATCAACATAACGTTCTTGGTAATGCGCAGGTGTTTCACCTTGAGTACGTACAGGCACTGGACCTGCATCAATTACTTTAGGATCAAAGTAAATTGGAACATTCATACTAGTTTGCCAAAAAGCAGGTAAACCTTTTGCCAAAATACTACCGAACAAGAGAGCAACGAATGCAAGACCAATAACGACTGCCGATAAACCCGCAAAACGGAAAGCTTTTTCTTTGCGATGACGTTTAGCCAAAGATTTTTCAATAACCTGTTTACGTCGTTCACGTGTTTCAGCAGCAGCTTTCGGATCAAATACGTTCTGATCCATAGGAGATGATGTATTTGATGTACTCATTCGTATTGCTCACGGTATTTACGCACAATGTACAGTGCTACAATATTTAATCCCAAGGTAATAACAAATAGTGTTAAACCTAGTGCGAATGCAACCAATGCTTGCGGACTTGAGAAGTCTGTATCTCCAGTCAACTGTTTTACAATAGTGACTGTCACTGTCGAAACAGCTTCAAATGGATTTGCGTGTAAAAGTGGACTGTTCCCTGCTGCTAAAACCACAATCATGGTTTCCCCAACCGCACGAGAGACTGCCAATAAGAAAGCACCTGTAATACCCGGTAAAGCTGCTGGCAATACGACTTGACGAATTGTTTCAGACTTAGTCGCACCCAGTCCTAAAGAACCGTCACGTAGTGCACGCGGGACTTGAGTAATAATGTCATCAGACAAAGATGACACAAACGGGATAATCATAATTCCCATTACAAAGCCAGCAGTTAAAGCACTCGTCGCATTAATTTCTAAGCCAATATAAGCACCCGCAGCTTTAAAGAATGGTCCAATAATCATCATGGCAAATACACCATAAACAATTGTTGGAATACCAGCTAAGACCTCAATTGTCGGTTTTGCCCATGAGCGGAACCATGGTGAAGCATATTCAGCTAAATAAATTGCGATCATTAATCCAACTGGTACAGCAACGAGTAGAGCGATACCACTGACCATGAGCGTGCCCCATAGCAATGGTAATAAACCATAACTACCTTCAGCATTGCCAGAAGTACTAAAGCCTGGGTTCCATTCTGTGCCAAAGAAAAAGTCCATTGGACTTACAAAACGGAAGAAGTGCATTGCTTCGCCAAACATCGACATTACGATACCGATGGTGGTTAAAATCGCAACACCAGAACATAAAATCAAAGCAACGTTAATGGCACGTTCAACTTGGTTACGAGCACGATATTGTTGGCTGATTTTTTTCTTTGCCCAAACCAAACCTAATAAAGCAGCACAAATTACAACAGCAAATTTGGCAAAAGAGCCAATCGTTTGAAATTTGGAAAACTGTTGAGCAGCTGCTAATTCGTAAGCTGCTGGTTTATCACTCACCCCAAAGCCTGAAGCAATTGATTGAACACGATCAACTAATACACTTCTACCCGCTTCATCCAGAGAAGCACTTACAGACGCCGGAATATTATTAAAAATAATATGATTTAAAATACTTGGTTCAACCAAGTTCCAAATGATCAAAATTAAAAAAGCAGGGATACCGCACCAAAGACCAACCAGTGCGCCATAATAACCAGGACGAGAATGTAACGTCGCCGAGTTGCTTCCCTTACCTGCTATGTTACGGCTCTTTCTCAGCCCAAGTTGATATGCAATTGCCACGAGGGCTAACAACACACCGATAAGTAGCAGATTCATGTACTCTCCACTGTTTTCTCAATTGTCATAATTTGGAAAAACAAGTTAGACAAAAAGGCTGATGAACTCTTAAGATCACCAGCCTTCATTCAAACTAACTTATTTAACAGTTTTACCTGCTTTAAAGTCAGCCAAAACTTTTGCACGTTCAGCATCAGACATCGCGATTAAACCATCACGCTCAGCTTTAGAACCTTTACCAGTTGCTTTCTTGCTTACGAAATATTCTACAAATTGCGGTAAGCCTTTAACTGATTTTAAGTGTTCGCCTTTCACGTAGAAGTACAATGGACGCGATACAGGGTATGTACCATTCAATACTGTCTTCTCAGATGGAACAACGTTGTTTACTGTTGCTACACGTAACTTGTCACGGTTCATGTCATAGAAACTTAAACCAAACACACCTACTGCACTTGGAGAAGTTTTTAAGCGTGCTAATGTTTCTGTATAGTCACCAGCGATTTCAATTACACGGCCATCTTTACGGAAAGTAGAACATGCTTTCTTCTGAGCATCTTTATCTAAGCTCTTGAAGTATTCATATGCTTCACAACCAGCTTCAACCATTTTCTCTTGGAAAACTTCACGAGTACCGTGGTTAGATGCAGGAATTACAAGAGTAATCGGTTCATTTGGAAGTGTTTTATCGATTTGATTCCAGTTTGTATATGGGTTTGGAACCAATTTACCTTTTGAAGGTAACTGTGCAGCTAAAGCAGCAAACACGTGGTAAGGTTTTAATTTATAAGCCGCTTTGTTTGAGTTAGACGCGAATACAATACCATCGTAACCAATTTTGATTTCTTGAATTTGTTTTACACCAGCTTTGTTACAAGCTTGAATCTCAGTACTCTTAATTTTACGAGAAGAGTTCGCAACGTCGATTGTGTTATCGCCAACACCTTGACAGAATTGTTTCAAACCAGCAGAAGAACCGCCAGAACCCACTACAGGAGTTTTAAATTGAGGGAAAGTATTACCAAACTCTTCAGCTACAACGCTGGCAAACGGTAATACAGTTGAAGAACCAGCAATTTGAATCGTATCACGAGCTGCATTTGCAGTCGTTGTTACAGCTGCCCCAGTTACTGCTAACGCAATTGCGATTTGACGTGGATTTAAGCGCATTCTATTCTCTCTCATTAATGCAATAGGTTGTACGTCACTTTTTGTTGAGTGCTTGTACGCTCTTCGATAGCTGCATTGTGAATAGAAAATATGACAATTAAGTTACAGTATGATGACGCTTTAATGATTTCAATATTGTTAATTGTCACATTATTATTTTTTGACTACTATCAACTATTTAATTTAATCGTAGTAGGCATTTTACCTTGCATATTAGTCTGTATTATTACACTCATTAAAAATATAAGTTTTTTGTATTTATAAAATATAAAAAACAAAGATGTTATAAACGTATTAAAAAACGATAATTTAGTTATTTTAAGTTTGATGATTAAAATAATTTTTGTTTATGGAAATGGTTATTAAAATATTTCTAAAAATAATAATTTCTTTGTAACATGAAAATAATATGACAAAAGATAAAGGGTTACCTGCCTTATGTCAGGTAACCGCAATATGATTGTCAATTTAAGCGATCAACTCGATTGTACTTCTGGCATCGCAACCATTTTTTTACGATATTTTAATAAATACGTAAGCGCTAAAACAGCCAGCCAAATTGGACCTAAAATCACGGCAAGTCTCATATCTGGTGTCATTGCCATAATAATAAGAATAAAACATACAAAGCTAATGGTTAAATAGTTACTCCATGGGCTAAGGATGCTTTGAAATTTGGTTTGACGCTTTTGCAATTTCATTGCTTTAGAAAATTTCAAATGAGTCACTGAAATCATAAGCCAGTTAATAACAAGCGCAGCCACCACAAGCATCATAAAGAGCTGAAAAGCTTGACCAGGAATCAGATAGTTCACAACTACACATATTGCAGTGATAGATGCAGAAACAACTGCTGCTGGAACCGGAATACCACGACTGTTTACTTTTTTCAAAATTGCAGGAGCATTACCCTGCTCTGCCAAACCATGCAACATACGACTATTACAATAGATACAGCTGTTATAAACTGAAATAGCAGCAATCAAGACCACAAAGTTTAAGACGTTCGCAACACCGTTACTATTGAGTGACTGGAAAATCATAACAAATGGACTGCCGCCTTCTGCCACCATATTCCATGGATAAAGACATAAAAGAATACCGATTGCACCGATATAAAAAATCAGAATACGGTACACAATCTGATTTACTGCTTTAGGAATAGTCGTTTCAGGTTTCTTCGTTTCAGCCGCAGCAATACCAATTAGTTCCAAGCCACCAAATGCAAACATAATGACAGCCAAAGCCATGACAAAACCGTGAATCCCGTGCGGGAAGAAACCACCATGTTGCCATAAATTTGCAATACCTGCTTGTGGGCCTGCTGAGCCTGAAAGTAAAAGATAAGCACCGAAACCAATCATGCTTAAAATGGCAACAATTTTAATGCATGAAAATAAGAACTCGGACTCCCCAAAAAAGCGGACATTTACCAAGTTAATGCCATTAATTAAAATAAAGAAAAATAAAGCAGTCAGCCATGTCGGAATTTCAGGCCACCAAAACTGTATAAATGTCCCAATTGCACTCAATTCAGCCATGCTGACGAGTACGTACAATACCCAATAGTTCCAGCCAGACATAAAACCAGCCATTTTGCCCCAATACTTATTCGCAAAATAACTAAAAGAACCACTGACCGGCTCTTCAACAACCATTTCACCTAAATGACGCATAATTAAAAAGGCAATAATTCCAGCAATTGCATATCCTAATAAAATTGAAGGACCAGCCAGTTTAATTGTTTGGGAAAGACCTAAGAATAACCCTGTACCAATCGCCCCTCCGAGTGCGATGAGTTGAATATGCCGATTGGATAAGCCTTGTTTTAACTCGTGCTTATTGTTTGCATCCATAACATTATCTCCAATGTTGGTGTCACTTCCTGTACACCTTTATTCAGCACCACATCCGAAGATCAGGAACCGATCTTCGGACATAAATTTGCTGTAATGTGAGTCCATTTAATTTTTGAGAAGACTTGTCCTGTCTTCTATTTAAAAAGAGATTGCATCCTTACATTTAATCGGTTGGGAACGCTCCTTTAAAATTTCGTAACCGCGATCACCGTAGTCAAAACGAGCAATCACAGAAGCAAATTTTTTCAAACTTACCGGCGCATCCATTGCTGGTAGTTTCAATTCAATAAAGGTTAATTGATCATTTTGCTGAACATTGTCTAAAACGCTCTTCAACTGGCCAGCAGTTTCAACCACATAAGTTGTATGGCCTTTTTTACCGTTAAATACCGCTGGAATTTCAGTGTATTTCCAGTTTTGCACGTCGTTATAAGCAGCGTTTTCACCCATAATTAAACGTTCAATGGTGTAGCCGCCATTGTTCAGCAAGAAAATGATTGGTTTTAAACCGTGACGGATAATTGTAGAAAGCTCTTGTACCGTAAGCTGGAATGAACCATCACCAATAAACAGAATTTGACGACGTTCAGGAGCAGCCAACAAACTACCAAGCAAAGCCGGTAAGGTGTAACCAATAGAACCCCAAAGCGGCTGTGCAATATATTTGGCTGTGGCAGGAAGTTTGATACCTGACAATGCAGAGTTTGATGTTCCTACCTCACCAATAATCACATCATCTTCTTTTAAGAACCCTGAAATGTAATTCCAAAGCACATCTTGACTTAGCTTTTGCTGAGCTGGAGCTTCAATTACTTTCTGTGGTTGTTTTTCAAGAAGAGGTATTGTCGATTTACGTGGCGCAACTTTTTTATTTAGCTCGACAAGTAATTGTCCTATTTCAATACCCGGAAAATCCTGACCAAAAATATTTAAGCCATAAGATTTAATTTCAATGTAGTTCTTAGTCTCAATTTGATGAGTAAATACAGCTGAGCCTACATCGGTAAAGCGTGCGCCAACACCAATTAAACAATCAGATTGTTCAATGATATTTTTTACATGCGGTTGGCTTGCCCCACCCACATAAGTTCCAATGTAACGAGGTGAGCCTTCATCCATAATATTTTTTGCAGTATTCATGCCTGCAAATGGAATTGAGCATTTTTGAGACAAATCATTTAAAAGTGACGTTACACAAAAAACTGAAGCTTCATTATCAATAAGAAGAGCTGGGCTTTGAGCATTCTCAATAATGTCACAAAGTTTGCTCACCACAGTTTGTAATAATTCAGGTTCAACAGCTGGGTAGCTTAAGTCAAGCGGACGCTCAGATACTTCAATCTTAACGTGAGTAATATCGCCTGATAGTTGAATGTGCACAGGACGGCGTTCAAGGAAACACTGACGTAATACACGGTCAATTTCAGAAGCTGCATTTGCTGGAGTTAAACGTGTTTGGGCAACTGTGAACTCTTTCATACAGTTCATAATATTGTCGTAGTTACCATCGACAAGCGTGTGATGTATTAGTGTGCCCTTTTGAACCGCATGTAAAGGCGGAATACCTGAGATATGAATAAGAGGTACATTTTCTGCATAGGCACCTGCAATACCATTAATCGCACTTAAGTCACCTACACCATAAGTGGTTGCCAAGGCAGAAAAACCGTTAATTCGTGCATAACCGTCTGCTGCATAGGCAGCATTTAATTCATTACAATTTCCAATAAATTCGAGTTGTGGGTCTGCTTCAACTTGTTCTAGATATGAGAGGTTAAAATCACCAGGTACACCAAAAAGATGTTGGATACCCATTTGTTTTAAACGAAGATTTAAAAAGTCACCGATTTCTATGAACATTGCTCTATATCCTTTGAGACCAATTTTTATTCCATAGAAAAATAATATTTCATCTATCTTTTAGATTTCGTGCATAATGAAAACGCATTTTAATAAAAATACATGATTTGTGTATCATAAAAGGATTTTATGCAATGGATAAGTTCGACTGGCAAATCATTCAGGCACTACAAAAGAATGGACGGCTCACCAATCAGGAAATAGGCGATTTAATTGGCTTATCTGCTTCCCAATGTTCTAGAAGAAGACAGCTACTCGAGCAAAAAGGAATAATTCTAGGCTACACGGCACGCATCCAGCAACAGGCGCTAGGACTCGAAGTTACAGCGATGATACATATTAATCTAAGAACACACGAGGCAAAATCACAGCAGGCTTTTCAAGAGCTCATTGAAGCTGAAGACAACATTCAGGATGCATTTTCAATTAGTGGTGATGCAGATTTTATTTTAAAAGTCGTTGCTGAAAATTTAGAACAGCTTTCTCAATTTGTGACTGAAAGATTGCTTTCTTATAATTTTATTGGCCACATAAAGTCTTACATTGTTCTTAAAAAAATTAAAGAACAGAATCATTTTTTGATCAAACCTAAAAGCATGAGCTATCATCACTCCCAATAAGTAAACTAAGCATTTCACTCTTAAAAGTGAAAATAAAAAGGCGGATACTAGATCCGCCTTAAAATTAATATTTAGACTTTACTAATATGAACTGTTTGCCCGATCGTATTTTCAAGTAAACCTTCTAAACCAAACTCAGCACCTAAACCAGACATTTTCCAGCCGCCAAAAGGCGCATGAGGAAGAACTTCTGCATGGGTATTAATCCAAACAGTACCACATTGAAGCTGACTAGCGTAAGTTTGCGCTGCTTTAATATCTGACGACCAGATTGAACCACCCAAACCAAACTCACTGTCATTGGCACGAGCAATAGCATCGTTGATATCAGTATATTTTAAAACAGGCAACACTGGTCCAAACTGTTCTTCTTCCACCACGCGGCAAGAGTCAGAAACTCCAGTCAAAATAGTTGGTGCAATAAAGTAGCCCTGCTCTGGTACTTTTTGCTGTCCTGAAAGTGCTTTTGCACCTTGAGAAATGGCATCGGCAATAAGAGCTTTCACTTTGTTATATTGCATTTGGTTTTGTACTGGACCAAATGTTGTAGAAGACGCCATTCCGTCACCCACCACTTGGGCGTTGGCAATATCAGCTAACTTTTGAGATAAAGCTTCATATTGGCTTTCATGCACGTACAGACGCTTTAAAGCTGCACATGTTTGACCAGCGTTTAAGAACGCCATATTAAAAATCTTAGCTGCAATTTCATCGATATTTGCATCTGGCAATACAATACCAGCATCATTACCGCCGAGCTCTAAAGTTAAGTGTTTTAGCTGCTGAGCTGCACCAGCCATAATGTGCTGACCTGTTCGAGTTGATCCCGTAAACACAACTTTTTGCACATCTGGATGAGAAGATAATGCTTCACCAATCTCACCAGCACCAACCACAATTGAAATTACGCCAGCAGGAACTTCTTGCTGAATGATTTCACATAAACGCAAAGTTGAGAGTGGCGTGTATTCAGAAGGTTTGCTAATCACAACATTACCCGCACGCAAAGCAGGCATGATGTGCCAAACCGCAATCATAAATGGCCAGTTCCAAGGAGTAATTGAAGCCACTACACCTAATGGTTGACGATGACGTTCAATACGCTTGGTTTCACTGTCTTCAATTACTTCTATAGGTAAATCCATAGCAGCCGCATAGCGAGTCCAGCCAATTGCACCCTGCACTTCCATTTGTGCAAGTGCGAGTGGCTTACCTTGTTCAAGCACAACCAACTCTGCAAGCATTTCAGCATGCTTTTCAATACCGTCAGCAATTTTATTTAAAATTGATTTACGTTCATCGTGGGAGACTTGTTGCCAAGCTTTAGATACCTGTTTAGCTGCACTCACTGCTTGATTTACCTGTGCAACCGATGCTTTTGCACAAAGTGCAGCAGTTAAGCCAGTAGCAGGGTTAAGAATTTCTAGCTCACCTTGTTCACCTGAACAAAGTTGACCGCCAATAATAAGTTTAAACTCATTGAGCATATTCGCTTGTTGCATTTCTTCTTCCTTGTCTTAATTGTAATTACAGCCACTTACTTTTTTCAGTTAACGCGGGATTATTTAAAGTAAGTACGATATTGATATAACAATGTGACCAAAATATTGGGGACATACCAATACAATAAGAAATTTGCTTCCCATAAATCATGCATAATTATTTTTGTTTTTTGAAAATATGCATGATTTGTGCATGTATTCTTGTCTTCATACACAATCCAAATAAAAACAATCTGCAATAAAAAAGCCCGGCAATAAACCGAGCTTTTTTGTTATCAACTCAATTAGTCGATTGGTGGTACATAGTTACCAGAAGCAATTGCATCTTTAATGCGGTCAGCTTCCGCCAATACTTGACCTAAAAGGTTTTTAACATTTTCAAATGTCACAACAGGGCTTAATGTTGTCATTTTCAATGACTGTACATTACCAACTTTTGTTACACCGATATTTGCTTCACCACGTGCAAACAATTCGTCCGCTACATTTTGGTTTAAGCTATCGATAAACTCAGCTGGGTAGCCTTGTGGAACAACGCGGAACAATACCGAAGCAAACTGTGGTTCAACTAAAAGTTGTAAACCATCAGTTGCCTTGATGTAATCTGCAACTTCACGAGTAAGTTTTACACCATGGTCAATCATTGAACCATAAAGGTCTTCACCTAGTGATTCAATTGTCATCCACAATTTCAATGCATCAAAACGACGAGTCGTTTGTAATGACTTAGACACAAGGTTTGGTACACCGTGCTCTTCGTCATAAGCAGAGTTCAAGTATTCAGCTTCGTAGTGCATGAAACGATAGTTCGCTTCATCTTTCAACAAGAACGCACCACAGCTAATGCTTTGGAAATAATGCTTATGGAAGTCGAGGGTAATCGAGTCAGACAACTCAATACCATCAAGCATTGCACGATAGTCATTTGACAGAATTAATGCACCGCCCCATGCCGCATCGATATGCATCCATGAACCATATTTATTGGTAATTTCACGGATTTTCTTCAATGGGTCAATTGCACCAGCATCGGTTGTACCTGCTGTCGCAACGACACAAGCAACAACTTTACCTTCAGACTGAAGATGCGCCATCGTTTTTTCGAGAGCATCTACATCCATCTGTGCATTTTCATTCACAGGAACAGTTACAACTGACTGGAAGCCCATACCCATCATTGCCATGTTCTTTTGCACAGAGAAATGTGCATTTTCAGAACAAATGACTTTGACGTTTTTCATTGCATCGGCAGGAATACCATCACGCTGTACAGACCATGGATTACCATTTTCGTCCTTCCAGTTTTTCGAGATACACCAGTCACGAGCAAGTAACACACCCATCAAGTTAGATTGAGTACCGCCAGAAGTGAAAACACCAGCCTGACCAGAACCATAACCTACTTTTTGACGCAACCAATCAATGAGCTGGACTTCCATTAATGAACCTGCAGGGCTTTGATCCCATGAGTCCATAGATTGGTTAGTTGCATTGATTAACACTTCCGCAATCTGGCTCATCACCATGGTTGGACAGTGTAAGTGTGCTAATGAGTGTGGATGGTGTACTTTCAAGCTTTTATTCAAGAAAAGCTCAATCATACGTTGAAGAGATTCTTGTACACCCATACCCTCTTTTGAAGGTTGGAAAGAAATTGCTGAACGCAATTCTTTAATGCTACCACCTGTGTACATCTTTTCATCTTGCAACCATGCTGAAACGGCTTTGACCGCTTCGCCCATTGCTGACTCATAGTCAGCAATGGATTGTGCATCATTGCAGAGTAACGCTTTACGATGTTCTGCAAAATCCACCATACTTATGCGCCTCGTACTGCAACCAATGCTTCTGCAATTGCTTTCTTAAAGCGAGCAACTACTTCAACACATTCGTCTTGAGTAATGATTAACGGGCAAAGTAAACGAATTACTGTACCGTTACGACCACCTTTTTCAAGCAATAATTTATTGTTGAAACAAGCAGTTTGAATCGCAGCAGCTAATTGTGAATCAGCAGGATGTGAACCAATACGATCAGCTGGTTTACGCTCGTCAACGATCTCAACACCGATCATTAAACCGCGACCACGTACGTTACCGATACATGGGAATTCTTGGGCTAATTTTTTAAATTCAGCTTGTAAGAAGTCACCACGCTCTTGCGCATTTTGAGCAAGATTTTGTTCGCTAATCGTTTTTAATACGACAAGACCAGTACCCATAGCAAGTTGGTTACCACGGAAAGTACCCGTGTGACCAGCAGGTTGCCAAGCATCAAATTTACGTTTAATACCTAATACTGCAAGTGGTAAACCACCACCTACTGCTTTAGACATTACAACAACATCAGGTTCAATACCTGCATGTTCAAATGCAAACATTTTGCCTGAACGTGCAAAGCCAGCTTGAACTTCGTCTAAAATTAAAACGATATTGTGCTTTTCAGTCACTTCACGGATTTTTTGCAACCATTTTACTGGAGCTGTAACTACGCCGCCTTCACCTTGAATCGCTTCAAGAATAACAGCAGCCGGTTTTGTTACACCGCTTTCTACATCTTCAATAAAGTTTTCAAAGTAGTAAGTTAAAGCGTCAACACCAGCTTCACCACCTAAACCAAGTGGGCAGCGGTATTCATGCGGATATGGCATGAATTGTACGCCTGGCATTAAACCGTTAACTGCATTTTTTGCACTTAAGTTACCAGTCATAGCAAGTGCACCATGGGTCATACCATGATAACCGCCAGAGAAACTGATCACTGAACTACGGCCAGTGTAAGTCTTAGCAAGTTTAATTGCTGCTTCAGTTGCGTCTGCACCAGCAGGACCACAGAACTGCAAGCAATATTCTTCTTTACCACCAGGTAAATATGCTAACAATGCTTCAGTGAATGCATCTTTTAAAGGTGTGGTTAAGTCTAAAGTATGCAATGGCAAACCACTTGCCAATGTATCTTGAATACTTTGAATCACCGCAGGATGATTATGACCTAAAGCCAATGTACCTGCCCCAGCTAAACAATCAAGGTACTGTGTACCTTCAACATCAGTAACCCAGCATCCTTGTGCTTTCGCTATCGCTAACGGTAATTTACGTGGATAGCTACGAACATTTGATTCCATTTGACTTTGGCGAGTCAAATAATATTCGTTAGTAGCATTAGTGGCAGGGTTAACGGAAGTAACGCTCATATCGGATTACCATCTCTGATAGGGGTAGAAAGAAATAAGTCTGGTGACGATTGGTCCTTTGACTCGGTGCTTTATAGAACTAGCAAAGACACTTATTTTATATCTTGTAACTAGGAGCGCGATGATACCTAATTTTACAAGAAAAAAAACGTCTTTTATGTACTTTACTCATCTAATCTTATTGAAAAAATGTATCATCCCAATAGTTATGATGAATTATCATCATACTATGTGACAACCTAAAGAAAATATTCTTTTTTTATATTACTTTGATTTTTTAGTTTACTTTGAAATATTTTATTTTTAAGTTACTATTTTTTAAAAGATTTTACATTAGCCATCATTTAAAAAAACTGATCTCAATATTACAAATACGCCACAAAATCTGCAAAAGTTATGCATAAGTTATGTTTAACATTTCTTAATGAAAAAAATTAAATTTATATTAATTTTTAAAGGAAAAATTTATGCGTACTTTAGCCGTATCAACCCTTCTTTTAGGTTCCCTCCTTAGCCCTTTAGTTTTTGCTCAGGATGATAATGCTTTGAACTACAATATTGTAAATGTACAAGCCGAAGCTTCTCGCCAAGTTTCTAATGATGAAATGCATGCGACTTTATATATTGAAAAAAGTAACAAACAACCAGCTGAACTTTCAAATCAAATTAATCAATTAATGAATCAAGCGCTTAGCGTTTCTCGTAAATATCCTCAAGTAAAAGTGGAAACTGGTGCCCAAAGCACTTACCCAATTTACGATAACGATAGCAATAAGTTAAAAGAATGGCGTGGCCGTGCTGAAATCCGTCTTGAAAGTAAAGACTTTAAAGCCGCTAGCCAGTTAGTAAACGAGTTACAGCAAAACTTCCAAACTCAATCAATTAACTTTACGGTTTCTGATGAGCAACGTAAAAAAGTTGAAAATGAGTTGATGGTAGAAGCCTCTAAAAACTTCCAACAACGTGCTCAAATGTTGACCCAAGCTTGGAGTAAAAACCAATATACTTTGGTCACTCTAAACCTGAACACGAATAACTATTTTCCACAACCTGTAATGCGTGCCAGCATGGCTAAGTTTGCCGTTGCCGAAGCTGCACCAGCTCAAGACATGGCAGCTGGTGAGTCTAAAATTACTGTGAATGCAAATGGTTCAATTCAGTTTAAATAAATTACCTTTTCCAGCCCAAGCAAGTGATTGCTTGGGCTTTTTATTAACTAACTTTCCCCATCTACATACTCTGCAAAAGCTTGAGCCAAATAATCAAAAAGCGCTCTGATTTTTGGAATTTGTCTAAAGTCTTCATGAATAACCAGCCATAGATCATATCGATGAATCTCTAGGTCTGGAAGCAGTTGAACAAGCTCTGAGCATTGATTTGCTATAGGGCACTGAATAAAACCTACTCCTAAAGCGGCTTTAACTGCTGAGAACTGAGCAGGATGACTATCGGTGCGTACTTTGAATTGTTCATTTTTTATTTCAGGTAGAAAAATCCTAATCATTTCTCTTTCAAGAAGATTATGGTCGGGTCCTATCAAATCATGCTGACTTAAATCTGCTAGACAGGTGGGGTAACCTTTACGCTGTATATAATCTCGATGTGCATATAGACCCAATGGCACCTCACCAACCTTTTTGGCTACAAGCGCTTCCTGAACAGGAGGATACATCCTGATTGCCAGATCAACTTCTTGCTCAAGTAAGTTTGCAGAAGCATTGTTTAAAGATATTTCGATATTAACGTCCGGGTAAAGTGAATGGAATTTTGAGAGCATTTGAGGCAGAACAAGCGTGCCTAAGAACTCCGATACACTTACTCGTACACTGCCTGCAATTAGATTTAAGGCGGCACTTGCTGTACGCATAAAATGGTCAGAAGCACGTTGCATAGCTCGAACTGGCAGTTCAAGAGCTAGAGCATGCTCAGTCGGTTTCAAGCCATGAACAGAACGGCTAAACAAAACAGTTCCTAGATGTTTTTCAAGCTGTTCTATACGTGTTCGAACAGTGGGTTGTGTGACGCCTAATTTACGAGCAGCTGCCGAGAAACTCCCCTCTTCTAAAACAACTAAAAAGAATTTCTGATCATCCCAAGAAGTCTGTTTGTTCATCAAAATTCTTTCATCTGCTCAATTAATTTAGTCAATTTTATTATAGGTCTACTTTTTTTATGATGTGAATATTGTTTATGCATGTGATTAATCATCATAGAAATTAAGGAGACATACTATGAATAAGCCACTTTTACTGGTCTTTCATCCCGATTTAAATCAGTCCAAGGTTAATCGTGCTTTGGTTGAAGCATTAAAGCTTCAGAACCAAATCAATATTGTTGATATTCAAGAATTGTATAACGGATCTCTAGATATAATGAAAGACGGAGCAATTGAAGCTCAACGTCTAATCTCTGCGTCACACATTATTTTTCAGTTCCCTATCTATTGGTATTCAGTTCCTCCGATTTTCAAAACTTGGATGGATGCGGTTTTAACGCGGATGTTTTATCTTTTTTATGAACAGGAAGGCCAAAATATTGAAGGTAAACCACTTTACCTACATGTTGCGGTTGGCAATTTGAATTCAGCTTATCAAAAACATGGTCAAAATGGCTTCACCATAGATGAGCTGATGGCACCTTTAAAAGCTACTGCACAACGATGTGGATTAATCTGGCACACACCTCATGTTGTTTTTAATGCAAATCAGTTAGATGAAAATAATATAGAAAAAGAAATTTCATTATCTTTAAAGCAGTTTGAACAGTGGGATATATTCAATAATGCTCCTCTTACTTCTTCATGCTAGTGCTAACTATAAAAAACGCACTTCTGAAAATCAGTAGTGCGTTTCGAGGTTAAAGTAATATCTTATTTTTTAAAAGGTAAAGCGTATTTAAAGATACGGCCTACCACCTGTCCAAACTGTTTAGCCAGACTTGCATTGTTATAATTTAGACCATATTTTTTACATACAGCTTCAACTTTTGGAGCCATTTGGCGATAACGACGCGCTGGAATATCAGGGAATAAATGGTGCTCAATCTGATGGCTCAAATGTCCGCTTAAAATATGTAATGCTTCTGAACCTTTCAAGTTAGAAGAACCACGAATCTGGCGCATATACCAGTGACCACGGCTTTCTTCTTGTAAAACAGACTTTGGAAATACTTCTGCATCTTTTGTGAAGTGACCACAGAAAATTATCGTAAATGTCCAGATATTACGAAGACCATTTGCAACCAAATTACCAGTAAATACAGGCAAAGCTGCTGGACCTGCAATTAAAGGGAAGAAAACATAGTCTTTAAAAAGTTGTTTTCCAATCTTTTTATTAACAGGTTTTAATTCTTCCAAGAATTTTGCCATGCTCTTACGTTTATAAAGGACACGTCCAATTTCAAGATTCTGAATAGCTACGCCCCATTGGAACAATAAACAAAATGGGATGCTATAAACAGGTTGAAGTAAGAAACCTGGCTTCCAGCGTTGCTCTGGGAATAAACGAAGTAAACCGTAACCAATGTCATCATCAATACCTTTAATGTTGGTATAGGTGTGATGTTTATAGTTATGAGTTTGGCGCCAGTTATCAGAAGTACCAACTGTATCCCACTCGTAAGTTTGACCATTAAATTTAGGATCGTTCATCCAGTCATATTGACCGTGCATCACGTTATGACCGAGTTCCATGTTTTCCATAATTTTAGAGAAGCCTAATAGGCCTGTTCCTAAAATCCACGCTGGTGGGAACCAACCTGCAAACAAACATGCTCGGCCTAGAAAGCTACTATAACGAATTGCAGCATAAACACGGCGGATATATTTAGCGTCTTTCTCGCCCAAATCATCCAATACTTCTTGCTTGATCTGATCGAGCTCTTTTGCAAATGCATCAAGTTCTGCTGGAGTCAAATCTCGATTTTTAGGATTTTTAAAATATTCGACTTTCACTGGCATATTCATAAGAGTTCTCTCTTAAAGATCAATAACTAGATCGGATTGTGCTGAGTTCACACAAATTTTAAGTAATTGGCTTGGTTCAGTATTTTCACTACCATTGAGTAAATTACGTGTTGAACCTTGTGATTTATTACAAACACATTTATTACAAATTCCCATACGGCAACCATGAGTTGGTTTAAGACCTTCATGTTCAAGACTAACCAGAATTGACTGGCCTTTAGGAATTGCAATTACCTTATTAGACTCGGTTAATGTGACATTCACATAACCAATATCATCAGCAGAGCTTTCATTTGTTAGGCTAAAGGCCTCTGTTAAAATGGCTGGAGCTTTTTCAAAAAGTTGCTCAACAGTCGCCACAAAACCAGAAGGTCCACACGCATAAATTGTGCTGTTTTCGACATCATCAACTAAAGCTAAATGCTCTGCATTTAAACGTTCATCATTTGGGGTTTCTTGTGTATAGAAAATCTGATAATTAAAGTTCGGATATTGCTGTGCAACTTTTTCAAAGTATTCAACAAAAGCCGCATCTGAACGCTGTTTTACCCAATATAAAAGTTGTACCTGAACTTTATCTAACTGCTGGCTTTGTTTAATCGCAGTAATTAGACTCAACATTGGGGTAATGCCACTACCTGCAGCCAACATAGTTAAATTCGATGTTTTGATGTTTTGTTGCATGTCACCATACGGTTGTCCAAGCTCAAAAACGTCACCAATTTTGCTTTCTGAAATAAACCAGTTACTCACGATACCATCAGCAACTTTTTTAACTGTTAAACGTAAGTGCTGCGCATCTATTTGCGTCAAACTGTAAGTACGTTCATAGCGACGACCAGCAATTTCTACAATCACAGGATGATGCTGGCCTGCAACACCCATTTTTACTAGGCGGTTGCATTTTAGCGTCAGGCTCACCATGTCATGAGCGACAAATTCTTTTTTTACAATTTGAACAAGTCCGTGCTTTACAGACCATAAAGGATTAACTTTTTGTAGCCAGAAATTAGCCATTTCTTTATCAAAGATGGCTTGTGTCAATGAATTGAATAGAGAATTTCTCTTTTCGATTGCTTGCATAATTGAAGGCTCTGTCGCTCTTTTTTAATTATTATACACATGTATATATATTTGTATATACACCCGTACTTTTAATTACAATTTCACAAGTTCAGCTTCTAAGGCTATAATCCTGAGAGTTTACAAATATATTGAACAGCATGACCCAATCTTCACTTTCTCAGAACCTGAATGACACACCTCAACAACAAGATGTCATTGAAATTAAAACAGCTACGCGTTCTGTTGGAAGAAAAGCGACAATTACTAAAGAAGAACTTTTTCAGGCCGCTTTAAACCTTATTGGTCCGCAAAAAAGTATTGCTTCATTGAGTTTACGAGAAGTAGCTCGAGAAGCAGGAATTGCACCAAATAGTTTCTATCGACATTTTAAAGATATTGATGAATTAGCAATTTCTCTAATTGACCGTGCAGGTATCGTTTTACGTAAAATCATCCGTCAGGCTCGTCTACGTGCTTCCTTACAAGAAAGTATTATTCGTAGTTCTGTCGATATTTTCCTTCAACAACTCGATGCCGATGAAGGTAATTTAAGTTTATTACTACGTGAAAGTTTTACAGGTTCTGCTTCTTATAAGGCTGCCGTAGACCGCCAGCTCAACTTTTTTCAGCAAGAGCTACAAGAAGATTTAATTCGTCTTGAGCGCTTAAATAATAATCACCTGTATCACCCAGACCTTGTTGCAAAAGCTATTACTCAACTTGTGTTTCACATGGGTGCCAAAGTGATTGATTTACCGATTAATCAACGTGCAGAAGTTGCTGAACAAACCATGATTATGATTCGGATGATTTTAGAAGGCGCACGTCATCTAGATGAAGCAAAAATTCGCTAAAATGATCTAATGAATGGCTTGTTGATGAACAGGCCATTTTTACATCTAACTCCTCTATTTTCCAATAAAAATATAATTCACTGATTGAAGCGAATAGCTTGCCAGAGTATAAATAATCATTCCGTTTGCTCTTTCTCCTATATTCCCAACGATCTCAGGGATCCACATGCAAAATTTGAATAATCGTCAAAGTCTGATTGCAAGCTACATTCTTATGGGCATCTTTTTGCTTTCGGTTATCCCATTACATCTATTAGCAAGTTTTTTTGCAGGCTTTCTCATTTATGAAATTATTATTAGCTTAAGTTCGGTTGTAGAACGTTATATTGACGGCCAAAGAGCCCGTATTTTTATTAGTATTTTACTTAGTATTGTTACCATTTCGCTTATTGGTTTTTTCATTACCAGTCTGATTAGTTTCGTTGTATACGATCTAAAAGGCGTCGGATTACATAGTATTAATAGCAAAGTTGATCAAACCTTACTTCATTTACAAGCAGAAATCACAAAATATCTTCCAGGTTATATTCCTGATAGCGTGACAGATCTAAAAGACGAAATCTTTGCATTTATGAAAGATAACGTCACCACCCTAAAAAATACCAGTTCCGATATTTTGCATAACTTCGTGACTATGGTCATGGGATTAATTATTGGTATTTTGGTGGCGATACATGGTTTTCATCGCCGTACGCCTCAGCCTGTTTTTAAGTCACTGCTTATCCAACGTATTCAAAAATTATCAATTTCATTTAAAAATGTTGTTTTTGCCCAAATAAAAATTTCAGCTATTAACACGCTGCTCTTTATTTTGTTTGCATTTATTTTATTACCGCTGTGGGGAGTCCATCTTCCTTTTGCAAAAACTTTAACCATTTTGACTTTTATGTTTGGACTGATTCCAATTTTAGGTAATCTGATTTCAAATACTTTGACATTTATTGCCGCTCTTACCATTTCTCTTGGACTAGCAGGAGCAGCATTACTTTATCTCGTTCTTGTTCACAAACTTGAATATTTTATTAATGCTAAAATTATTGGGCATAAGATCAATGCCAATGCATGGGAAATTTTATTAGCAATGCTAGTATTTGAGTCAATTTTTGGTTTAGGTGGTTTAATCGCTGCTCCAATTTTTTATGCTTATTTAAAGCTAGAGTTAAAAGATGCCAGTCTCATCTAACTCAAAATCAATATATAAAAAAAGCGCCCTCTCGGCGCTTTTTTTGTTTTGAGTGAGTTACGGCTTAACCACAACTAACACCTGAATTGCTTCTGGTGTAACAGTTAAACCGTCAAGCAAGCTCAAGCCTTCTTTTTGCAACTTTTGTAAACGTTCAATTTCATCTTGACGAATACTTGGGTTGAACTGTTTTAGATAGGTTAAACGGTCAATTTCATATTGCCATTTATTACCATAGTGTTCTTTTGCTTGCTGCTGAAGCTGCGGTAAATCAACTTTCGCAATTTCTAACGCTTGTTTATAGCGCTGCTCAATGATATCACGACGAGCTTTAACTACTTGACGACAGCTATTACCATCTAAATGGTGCAAATATGGTTTTAAAATTGTCGGATCAATTTTCTCAGATAAGTCCTGACCATTTTCACTTAACAATACACGAATAAGCTGCTTAGGTAAGCTTGATGGTAAATTCAGTGACTTCGGTGCAACAACATCCACTTTAAACCAGACTTCAATTAACACTGAACCCTGCTTTAATGCATTAGATTTAAGTACAGCAACATTGGTACTACCAAATGATTGCGTACGGATCATCTCCATAACACTTTCAATGAATGGATGCTCTAAAGTTAAATATTGAGCATCTTCACGGAGCTGAGCTTGATCGCGATAGAAAGTGGCTGTCATACCTTCTTCGTCTAATGCCAAACCTTGCACTTGCATTTGGTCGGTCGGTTTAATAATCACCGTACCATTACTTTGTTCATCAAAATCGATATTGGTTGATGACATGAAACGCTTCACAAACATTGGCAGCGTTGTATTGTCGTCATAGTCTTCAAGAGCTTGAACAATTTCTTGTGCCACAATAGGACGGCATGAATTATATTCAAGTAAACGATCTCGGCCAGCTTGAAGTTCAGCTTCTAAGGCTTGACGTTGAACATTCACCTCTTCAAGCAAATCTTCAAATGTTTGACCTTGGTCTGCAAGTAAACAGTCTTTTAACTCAACAATAAAGTTCTCTTGCAGCGTTTGTGCTGTTGGAGAAATATTGCTGAAAATATTTAATGCTTCGTTATACCAACGGAACATACGCTCTTGAGCTGTTCCCACAAGATATGGCACATGAATTTGAATACGGTTTTCTTGACCAATACGGTCTAGACGGCCGATACGTTGCTCTAAAACATCTGGGTTAGCTGGTAGATCAAATAAAATTAGATCACTGGCAAATTGGAAATTACGGCCTTCCGAACCAATTTCCGAACACAGTAGAATCTGTGCGCCATAGCTTTCTTCAGCGAAATAAGCAGCCGCTTGGTCACGTTCTAGTAAGCTCATCCCTTCATGGAACATTGCAGTACGAATACCTGCATGCAAACGCAACACATTTTCTAAAGATTCAACTACTGGTCCGCTACGCGCAATTAAAAGCACTTTTTTATGCTTAAGATCTTTGCGTAAAATTTCCATTAACCATGGCACACGCGGATCATTTTGCATCCATGAACCATCAATCTGTGCTTCTTCAGGCCACATTTGCTCACGCAGTTTGCCGTCTTTTGACCAATCTTCTGGTGCTGGTAATGGTGCTGGCTGACAATCACGACCTGGGAAGCCTTGAATTGCTTCACGCGTATTACGGAATAAAATACGTCCAGTACCGTGACGGTCTAATAATTCGTGAATTGCTCTAAAGCGTTGATCTGGCTGGTCTTCAATACTGTGACCTAACAAACCTTCTAAAGCAGATAAATGCTCTGGGGCTAAAGCTTGATCCGACATGAGTACTTCAGCAATTTTTGCAGTCTGCTGGTACTGAGTCTCTTCATCTAAGAAGCGTTCTAAACTACTAAAACGCTGTGGATCAAGTAAACGTAAACGTGCGAAATGACTTTCCACACCTAATTGTTCAGGTGTTGCAGTGAGTAATAATACTCCTGCTGTATTTTCAGCAAGCTCTTCAATTAAATCGTAGCGGTCATTACCGCCTTCTTCTTCGCTCCACATCAAATGATGTGCTTCATCAACCACAAGCAAATCAAAACCAGCTTCTATGGCTTGCTCACGCAAATCATCATGGTCAACCATTAAGTCAACGCTGGCAATAATGCATTGCTCAGTCAAGAACGGGTTAAGCTCTGGATCATGTTCTTTAATAGATGCTGTACGCGTTAAATCAAATAGAGAGAATTGCAAGTTAAAACGGCGACGCATTTCAATCATCCACTGATACTGAAGAGAATCAGGGACTAAAATCAGAATTCGTTCTGAACGACCAGTTTTAAGCTGTTGGTGGATAATTAAACCAGCTTCAATTGTTTTACCTAAACCAACTTCATCGGCAAGTAAAACACGAGGAGCAAAACGTTTACCAACTTCATGTGCGATATAAAGCTGATGAGGGATCAGGCCAACACGTGCACCGACCATCCCACGTAGAGGACTGGTCTGCATTTGTGCTTGCATCAACATCGCTTCAATACGCAAGTCATACCACTCTTTATAGTCAACTTGACTTGCAAGCAAACGATCTAAAGGTTTAGATAATTGAATTTGCGCACCAATACGTGTTTCATTGAGTGCTTTACGCTCTTGCTCGCCATTCTCTAAAGTACGAACAACGTTGTAACGCAAAACGCCATGACGATCTTCAACAGACTCAACGATCCACTTCTGGCCTTCTTGATCTTGAACTTCATCATTCGTATTGAAGATGATACGAGATAGTGGAGCATTATTACGTGCATAGACACGTGTCTCATCACTTTTGGGGAATAAAATGCTGACAGATCTTTCATCTACATCAATAAGAACACCTAAACCGAGCTCAGTTTCTGTGTCTGATAGCCAACGTTGACCAATAGCATACTGCTGCAATTTTTCCACCTTTCTCTCAAGTTCGCACTACATATTGTACGATGCAAATTAGCTTATTTTTGCATCTTTTTATGTAGTCTTTAAAGCAAAATTTTGAAGCAAAAACCAATTAAATCGCTTTGCTACAAAAAATCACGCATTAAAATTTTTACATTAAAACGGTACAGGACAGTCAAAAGTTAATGTTTCTGCTGTGACAGGATGATTAAAACTTAACTGTTTGGCATGCAAACATAAACGCGGAACAAGTTGCTGCTCCGGTGTTGCATACAGCGTGTCACCTACAATTGGATGCCCAAGATATTGCATGTGTACACGGAGTTGATGAGATCGGCCCGTAATTGGTGTTAATTTCACACGAGTTACAGGCTGTCCCTGAATCTGAAAATGTTCTATGACCTGCCAATGTGTTAAAGCAGGCTTGTTGTGAGAAGCGTCGACAATATGTAAAGGTGGTCGGCTTGGGTCATAGATGACAGGAATATCTACAGTCCCTTCACCCTCTAAATGACCTGCGACAAGCGCTTCATATATTTTTGAAGTCTGACGATCTTGAAATTGACGTGCAATCGCACTTTGACCGCGCTTCGATAAACCAAATACTAAAATACCTGAGGTATCTCGGTCTAGACGATGAATGAGCAAAGTTTTAGGTTCAATCGCAACCAACCTAGTCAAAACGCTATCATGTAAATCACCCTTACCAGGAACACTCAAGATGTCCGAAGGTTTATGAATCACCATAAAATCATCATCACGATAGATCAGATGTTCACTTAGAAAATCACTCAAAGTTGTATTCCCAAGGTAAGATGAAAAACAAGCGGGCAATAATAAAAAGCTTACGTCCGAATTACAATGCCGTTCGGGTAAATTAACAGCAGAATTTGCAAATATTATGGATCACTTGAGGTCTATAGTCAGTCAAGGCTTCAATAACTGCATAATATGTTGCAATGTCGGTGCTTGCATTATCTCTTCAGCACTTAAGCTCGCACCATTTGCACGCCATAGATCGACCAGATAATTCACAGCAGACTGATCTAGTCCGTAGTTTCTTAAATCAATTTCAGGATGGATCTCCATAGGATGTCGCCCCACCTGTTCAGCAATTGCCAATAAGATTCCTTTATCTGACAAGATATAAGAGGACGGCGCACTTAAAGACCATAACCGCATTAAGCTCTGCGTATTTAAATGTTTTATATGGTCAAAACTGATCTTTTCAACCCATTGGATATGCTGCTCTAGATTAGCCGCCAAGATCGCATCATTTACAACACTGACCTGATCTGTAATCGATAAAACAAGCTGCATGACTTGTTTAAACAGAGGCGACAAATCACCTGCCATCATAACTTGGGCTTTAGTATTTGATGACAAACGCTGACCAAGCTCCAACATGGTTTGTTGAAGCTGAGATGTCTCAATAAAAATAATTGGAATTTCGAGTGATTGAGCGCGCTTAATCAACAATTCCAAATGGTTCGCCAATGGTTGCTCAGACCAATCTGGTCGTAGTTTAAGCTCATTGAGCCCAACCATGAGCAAAATACTTTGCGCTGACTCAATTGACCAATTTGAAGTACTTGCAGCTAATTGGATTTTTCGAGGTAAGGGATAAAACATTGTTCTCTACAAATATAAAAATAGCTCAAATTAAAAAGCCCGTTTAACACGGGCTTTTTTGCTTACTTCATTTCAGCGAATGTTTCTTTTGCAGCCTGAATCGTAAATTCAATATCTTCATCAGAATGTGCAGATGAAATAAAGCCTGCTTCAAATGCTGAAGGTGCCAAGTTGACCCCACGTTTTAACATGCCATGGAAGAACTTTTTGAAAGCTTCAATATCACATGCCAACATAGAGTCAAAGCTTGTAATGTCTTCTTGGTCGGTAAAGTAAAGACCGAACATTGCGCCAGCTTGCTGAGTCTTAAATGGAATACCCGCTTCATCAGCTGCAGCTTGTAAGCCTGCAAGTAACTTTTCAAGTTGAGCAGATAATTTGCTGTAAAAGTCAGGTTGGCGTAAATGTTTAAACATTTCAATACCAGCACGCATAGCAAGTGGGTTACCAGATAATGTACCTGCTTGGTATACACCACCTAAAGGTGCAATGCATTCCATGATTTCACGCTTACCACCAAATGCACCAACAGGCAGACCTGCACCAATAATTTTACCTAAAGTCGTTAAATCAGGTTTAACGTTATAAACTGATTGCGCACCGCCTAAAGCAACACGGAAGCCTGTCATCACTTCATCAATAATGAATACAGATTTATATTCATCACAAATATCACGAATGGCTTGTAAGAAACCGTCGATTGGTTTCACCATATTCATGTTACCCGCGACTGGTTCAATAATAACACCCGCAATTTCATGGCCGAACTTAGCAAAGCATTCTTTTAATGCAGCAATATCATTATACGGCAGCGTTAAAGTATGTTTAGCAAAATCAACAGGAACACCTTTCGAAGTTGGTTCACCTTCACCTAAAGTCAGTAAACCTGAACCCGCTTTTACTAAAAGTGAGTCAGAGTGGCCGTGGTAACAACCTTCAAACTTCACGATTTTGTCACGGCCAGTATAACCACGCGCTAAACGAATAGCGGTCATGGTCGCTTCTGTACCCGAGTTAGTCATACGCACCAATTCAATTGATGGCATGATTTCACAGATAATATCTGCCAGTGTTGTTTCGTGTACGGTTGGTGCACCAAAACTTAAGCCATCTTCTGCTGCTGTTTGTACAGCCTTAATAATCTCTGGATGAGCATGACCTAAAATCATCGGTCCCCAAGAACCAACATAGTCAACATAACGCTTACCATCCACATCCCATAAATAAGCACCTTTTGCTTTCTCGATGAAAACCGGTGTTCCTCCAACGCCATTAAAGGCACGTACCGGAGAGTTCACACCACCTGGAATGTGTTTGCTGGCTTGTTTAAATAACTGTTCTTGCTTTGGAGATAAACTCATGGAAATGCTCGTCTTAAATATCTAAAAAATAATTTTGAAAGCTTAAGAAAATAATTGTGCCCACGCCTGTACACGGGCAGGAATTTCAGCAGTTGATCGACCTAATATATCACTAATGACTGCACACAGGTCAGCCCCAGCCTCAATCACAGGTTGTGAGTTTTCAACAGTTAAACCACCAATCGCACAAATTGGTAAATCATATTGGGCTGCTGCTTGCTTAATCACTTCGATCCCCACATTACCTGCTTCAGGTTTTGTAGAGGTCGCATAGACCGCACCAAATGCAATATAAGTCGCGCCATCTGTAATTGCTTTTTGTGCAAGTTCTAATGAGTTCAGGCAAGTACGGCCAATAATGACGCCTTCTGGTAATTGCGATTTTGCATCAGTAATTTCGCCATCACTTTGCCCTAAATGCACACCTAAACCAAACTGAGCGGCCAGTTTTAGGTCATCATTAATGACAAAAGGAACTTGATATTTTTCACACAATAATTTGATTTGTTCGACTTCTGCGGGTTGCTCTGCTTTGTCTATTTTCTTACGGCGGTACTGTAAAATTGCGACCTGATGAGTTGCGAGTGCGGCATCTAGTTTTTCTAATAATAGTTGGATTGGGTCATCGTTGGTAATGAGGTATAAACCGCGCATACTCTACTCTCGCTTTTAAAAACTTCGCTAGTATAACGGATTTATAGGCCATCATAAGTACCGATTGATATAGGCTTACCAGTACCAATCGGTATATTTAAAAGAGAAAGTAAAAATTAACTCGGAATTTTGTCGTGTTTACGATCAACCAAACTCAAACGGCCACGTGCAACATCAGACAACATTCGCCAATCAGAAATAAAGCTATAGAAAGGTTGTTTAAAACTGGCAGGCTTATTTTTTTCAAACATAAAATGTCCAATCCATGCACACGCATAGCCAGACACTAAACCATAGAGTGCATATTTTGCTTGTTTCTTACGAATTGCTTTTGAAAAAAAGTATATGCCAATACTGCTACCCACCACATGCAAACGTCTGCTCATGATGTTACGGTGTTCAGTTAAATAAAAACGATAAAATTCCTGATAATTTTTAATCGGCAATTCAAACTCTGGCTGAGCTTCATGGCTAAAGTTCACTGGTGCATTCACGATCATCTTCCTGATTTTTATTTGATCAAAACGTCACCTGATTGTACACCTAAATAAAAGTGTAGCGTCATATGTTTGATTGTAACTTTCTCTATCAAAACCATTATTTTTAGAGCTAAGCTATTATACTTATTCAAGATAGTCTAAATACCTGATTCAGGGAGATATATTATGGTCGAAGTCGAACTAAAGTTTCAGTTACCTGAATCGAAGAAAAAAACTGTCCAGCAATACTTAAAAAAACACAAAGCAAAGAATATTCACTTACAGGCAAAGTATTACGATACTCCTGATCGACTGCTTGCAAAAAACGGTATGGCCTTACGTTTACGTAAAGAAGATGATCAATGGGTACAAACATTTAAAGCCGCAGGTCAAAGCCATCTCCACCGTGTTGAAGAAGAAATTCATTTAGGTGTGTGTGACCAAGAACCTGACTTAAACCTTGAGTTATATCAAGATAATAAAGTGGTAACTGATTTAATTAATACGGCTTTAGGAACAGAAGCCGAAAAATTAAGTTTGCAGTTTGAGACTGATGTACAGCGCACCTACCATGTGTTTGAAGCAGATAATACAGCGATTGAAGTTTGCTTAGATGATGGGGTCGTAAAAACAGCGGATGCACAAAGTGTAATTTGTGAAGTCGAATTTGAACTCAAACAAGGGGCTGTGAAAACGCTCATTCAGTTTGCGCAGCAATGGATTAATCGTTACGCACTTTGGCTTGATGTAAGAAGCAAAGCCGAACGTGGCAACTTATTAGCATTAGGACAAGCCGCCTCACCTGCTGTTCATGCTAAAAGTCTGACATTAAATAAAGATATTACTGCTGAACAGGCTCTAAAAAAGATTGTCGAAAACTGTTTAGGGCAATTCTTACCAAATATGGCTGTCATTGCCGATGGAGTTGCCAAAGCTGAGCATATCCATCAGGCACGTGTCAGCTTACGTCGTTTACGTAGTGCCCTTAAGCATTTTGCAGGTTGGTCAAGCGAGCTAAATCCTGTTTGGGAAGAACAAATTGCCGAGCTTTTCCGTAAACTTGGAGACACTCGTGATGAAGATGCGATTCGCACCGAAGTGTTACCTATTATTCAACAACATGGATCACCTGAACTTTTACTACCAGTTTCAGCTCAGCCCTCAAAAGAACTCTCAACAATCTTTACCTCTGCGGACACGATTAAGCTATTACTCGATTTATTAGCATTTGCTTATTCAGAAGAAGATTCAGACAGCAAAACAGGTGGATTAAAAAAACACATTAAAAAGAGTTTAGATAAGTTACATCATCAAGTGATTAATAATGCTGAACACTTCTCTGAGCTTGAAGTGAATGAACAGCACAAAATAAGAAAGCAAGCTAAACAGTTACGTTATTGTGTTGAGTTTATTTCGAGCCTTTATCCAAATAAAAAAGTACAGCAATATTTAAAACAGCTACAACCTGTGCAAAATACCCTAGGTCAATATAACGATTTGTTTATTGCAGAAGGTATTTTTAACAATGTGGTTGAACAAGATCCGTCTTTCTGGTTTGCTCTAGGCTGGGTCAAAGCCAAACAGCCACAATTACAAAAGCGCTCAGCAAAAGCTTTACAGGCTTTTAGTGAGGTTGAAACTTTCTGGTAATTTATAAAAAGTCGCTGTAAACAAGCAGCGACTTTTTATCGGTATTTACCAAATACTTTCCATACGCCGTTATCTGCTAAGGGATCACTATAGCTATCGCTGCGTTGTTTTCTTGGCTTATCACGAGCATCGACCAGTTTAAAATGCGGCTCAATCCCTAGCACAATCCCATTAGTATAAAAGCGTGAACGTGTATATTCGCTTTGTCCATGCTGGAATACATAGGTTCTTAAATCGATGAATTCACGGTGAGCAACCAGAGCCGCGGTATCATCACTTTGCAACCATTCTTGCATCGTAAAAATCTGATCAGTTTCGAACTGCCCGCATTTTTCAATAAGACTCGCAACACCGCGAAAAGTTTTAGATTCTTTTGCGCGTGTTTTATTAATCCGAATTCGGTCTACGTGAAAAAAGAATAGCGGTAAATTTAAATGACTTGGCAAATGAATCGCATCTGGTAATTCATCTTCCATAAATGGCTGAAAAAGCTCTTGCGCCCTTTCAATTAGCCCCTGCCATTGACGGTAGTAGTTTTCGACTTCTTCTTGCAAGCCATAATAAATGGGCAATCCTTCGACATGCTCTAAATATTGAGGTGGGAAAACATGCTGGCGTAATAAAGCAATATCTGTCTTTAAACTTTGAATAGCAATTGCATCTTGCATATTAGTTTCTCCTACCAATACTTAGGCTATTTACAGACTAAGTCAAAGGTTTTGTTTCCGCAAGCGTTTGCCTATAATAAGCAGCTCTATTTTTGCGGGAATAAGTCATGTCTCAAAAGATTAATGCAACAGATATTACTGAAGAAGAAGCATTAAATGCTGTTTTCTTTGAGCGTGCGGATGAATTTATTAAACAAGCTAATGATTTTTGTCGCCCGCCAAAAGATAAAAAAGTAGATCCAGCTGAGCTACGTGGTCAAGTGAGTGCTGCAATGTTATTTGCCACTGCCCGTTTCAATACGTGGGTAGCAGCAAATAACTTTAAAGATGGTAATGAAATGCGTGATGCGAAAGATCAGGTCATGTCTTACCTTCTTCAGCAGTTTCAGATGATGCTTGAAGATAACTTCGATGAGTATTGTGAACAATTCGAAAATTATTTACGTTTCCGTAAAAATGAAGATTTTCACGCGCACAAACATGATCATTAATATGATTTAAAGACCTAAATAAAAAGCCACTTTTCAGTGGCTTTTTATTTACGAGAAGACTTTATTTTTTTGCTGCCTGACCATATTGATCAGCCATCACTTCGACTAAATGTTCAGGTTTAATATACTTCTTAATTACTCTATTAATGTCAGCAACAGTCAATTTAGTTAACTCTTGATCATGACGAATTCGGTCTTGCAATGTTTTGTTTGTTTCAAGCTGTAGATTTAACATGCCATGAATATTACGCTCATCTTCTAGTGCCGTAACTCGTTTCTTCATGATATCTGCTTTAGCAGCTTCAAGCTCTTGCTCAGTTACACCGTTTTTAACCAAATCATTTAACACTTTATGTATTGATGCAGACACTTGTGCTGAGCGACCCGAAGTATAATTTGCACTAATACTCAAAGCCCCTACATTCGTGTCACGGTCAAGTTGCAGCCCACTTCCAAAACCATACACCAACGCATTTTTCTCACGAAGCTCTTGAGCTAAACGTGATGAAATTTGAGATTCCCCTAAAATATAATTCATTAAAATGAGAGCAGATGCATCTGGATGGTTTTTCCCAACTGGAATTGAAAGCACACTTTGGTAGCTACCAAATTCGCGCTGCTCAGACAAAACATGAACTTGCTGTGCTGGAAAATCAACGTGATCAATCAAGATTTTTTGATATGGTTGCTTACCGTTCCAACGACCAAATTCCTGATTCAGTAATTTCTGCATCTTTTTCGCATCAAATTCACCTGTAATGGCAATTTGAGCATGGTTCATTGCAAAGAAACGCTCATATAACTCTTTCACCTGTTCTTGAGTTGCATTTTTCAACTGCTGTTTTGCCAGTTCAGGTTCAAAGTGATAACGCAAATCACCTGGTTGATATTCTTCAAGCAACCGTGAAAGTGTTAAGCCAGCCACTACATCTGGCTCAGTATAAGGGCGATCAAGGCTTGATAAGCTTTGCGATTTAATTAAATCAAATTGAGATTGTTCAAATTTCGGATTTTTCATCACATCAAGAACAAACTTGAAAAACTCATCAAATTTTTCTGATTTAGACTGAATATTAATGGTCATGCCATTGCCATCAGCACTTGCATAAGCCGCACCGCCTGCATCAATTGATTTATCAGCAATATCTTGCAAACTGTATTTATCAGAACCACGAAGCAATAAGTATGACGTTAAATCAACTACCGTACCTTTATTAAATAAAGATTTTTCTGTTCCGAAGTCCATCGTAATCGTTGCATAAGTCCGATCATCACGTGTTTCAACTGGGAATAAAGCATACTTCATTCCATTTTTTAGTTTTCCACGAATAATCTTTTTCTCATTGCTTTCAACATATTGCTTTGAAGTTTTTAAAAACTCAGCAACTTCTTGTTGATATACTTTCGGATCTTTTAAAGGCTCAGCCTTTGCTTCGACCTGATCTAGAGTTTTAGGCGACTCTTTTGAATTTTGCTGTTGAGCTTTTTTCTGGTCTTCGGGGGTTGGCAAAATGTCGCCATCAATACGATGCTCAGCCACAAGGAACTGCTTTAAAGTTTGATTCACTTCATCTAGCTTAACTTTTTCTACTGAATCCAAATCTTTAAAATATTGATCCCATTGCCCGCCAGCGACGGTGTAATCACTTAACCGTGACCCAAGTGCTACCGCATCTTTAGTGATTAAGTCACCTTGAGTTTTCATTAAACTTTTAACACGATTTAATTCAACCTCAGTAAAAGGCTTCCCTTTTTCAATGCCCGCTAACAAAGAGCTTTCAACTTTTTTTGGGTCATTACTAGGTGAATAAATGGCACCAAGAAAGACCACATTAAAATCTTGATCTAGCCAAGTACTCGCATCAACATTTGTGGTAATACCTGTTTCAACCATGTTCTGGTATAAGTGACCACTTGGCTGCATTGTATATAACAAAGGCGCTAAAGCGAGCGTGGGCTGAATTTTGGTATTTTTACCATTCATATAGATATGGAATTTAGCGAGATCGCTCCCCTTTTTCACCATAAACTGACGATTTTTTATTTTTGTAGAGTCGAGCACAGGAATCTGTACAGGCTTAGGAACAGCTCTTGCCGCGATTGGGCTAAAATATTGATCTATTGTTTTTAAGACATCTGTCTTATCGAACTTACCTGAAATCACCATGACTGCATTATTAGGTGCATACCAGCTACGATAGAACTGGTTTAATTCAGGCATTTTAATCGATTTAAGCTCAGGTAAATCGCCAATCGGTAAACGACCTAAATATTGGTTACCATAAGCTGACTTCCACATTTGATCCATCAGCACAGCAAAAGGCTGATCCATACGGACCTCACGTTCGCGTTTTACGATTTCAATTTCAGAAGGAACAAATTTTTCTTGAAGAACTAATTTATCCATACGTTCAGATTCAAGATACAGCACCTGATCAAGCGCAGTTTTTTCTGGACGAACAATATTGGTATATTTGGTCGAGTAATAATCGGTACTAGCGTTTGTCATCAATGTATATTGATCTAAACGACGCTGGAATTCTTCCCCTTTAACATTTTGTGTCCCCTTAAAAGCCAAGTGCTCAAGCAAATGAGCTAAGCCACTTTTACCTTGCGGGTCATTTAATGAGCCTGTTAAATAAATGGTATTAATAAAGATTTTATTTTCTTTGTCATTCGGCGCAAGTACAATCCGAAAACCATTATCTAATTTATATTCCTCAATATTTTGCTTACTTTTTACTAGTGTAGTTTGTGCCCAAGACGCAGCACTTAAACCAAGAATACATAGGGAGAGTGTCAGTTGTTTAAACTGCATAAACATATAAATACCAATTAATTTGAATAATAAAAAATCAATAGTTGTGGGACTATAGTAGGAAATTTAAGCTGACTTTCATAGTAAAGTTTTGAAAAAAAAGCCGTTTATTTAAACGGCCTTATATTTTAAGGAAAAATTTCAGCTTGCATATAAAGCTTCCCATACCCTGAAACTTCAATACGTTCCTGATTCAGGATATTGCAATATAAAACGCCTCCACGGCTAGAAGCCTGATAAGCCATAATATTATTTTTATCGAGTTTCTCTGCCCATAATGGTGCTATTGCCGTATGAATTGAACCCGTAACTGGATCTTCCTCAATGCCCGCGACAGGTGCAAAATAACGCGATACACAATCATATTGTTGATCGGCTTTTGAGGTGATTGCAACATCCATCCCTGCAGTGGTAATCGCAGTCCGTTTACCTAAGGCTTTAAGTAAGTTCATGTCAGGCTGCTCATCTAACACGTCTTGCACTGATTCATACTCAACAATGTAGGCTTGAACATTTTGATAAACCGCTTTAAAGGGTTTTGTTAATGCTTGACGTAAAAGAGCTGGATAATCTTCAACTTGATGAGCTTTGCGAATTGGAAAATCCATTCTGATTTTACCGTCTTCATCTTGGTGAACGATAAAAAGCCCTAAATTTCGGACATGAAAATTAAGAGTCTTTTTCTCGGTAAAATCTTTAAATAATACAAAAGCACTGGCAAGTGTGGCATGCCCACAGAAATCAACTTCGATCGTTGGAGTGAACCAACGGATTTCATAGTTTTCAGAGTCTATAATTTTTACAAAAGCAGTTTCAGATAAGTTGTTTTCAAGTGCTATCTTCTGCATTAAATCTACATCTAACCACTCTTTTTCAACAACGACAGCGGCTGGATTTCCACGAAATAACTCTTTTGTAAAAGCATCGACTTGATACATTTTCATGATAGTGCTCTCTTTTGTAATAGGCTCATTTTCGAAAATTATTTAAAAGAAAAACAGATACAGTTTTTTTAAAATTAACATCACAGTAATAATTTATGCATATAAAAAACGGCTCATCCAGAATAGAGAGCCGTTTTTTTTACTGATCTTTAATGATGTTGAGTTAATTCAATTTCATCTTCACTGTTTAATATTTCTTTATCAGTCTGGCCCATGAATTGACTCGTCACTACACCCGCAGTCATTGAACCATTTACGTTTAATGCAGTACGTCCCATATCAATGAGGGGTTCAATTGAAATAAGAAGCGCAACCAAAGTTACAGGTAAACCCATTGCAGGAAGAACAATCAGCGCAGCAAAAGTCGCACCACCACCTACTCCGGCAACCCCAATTGAACTTAAAGTCACAATACCAACTAACGATGCAATCCACATTGGATCTAAGGTGTTAATACCCATAGTAGGTGCAACCATCACCGCGAGCATTGCCGGATATAAACCTGCACAACCATTTTGACCAATAGTCGCCCCAAAAGAAGCAGAGAAACTTGCAATAGATTCAGGCACACCTAAACGACGAGTTTGTGTTTCAATGCTCAATGGAATACTGGCAGCACTTGAACGACTAGTAAATGCGAACGTTAAAACTGGAGCAACTTTCTTAAAGAATTTAAGAGGAGAAACACCCGTCATCATCAAAATAATGGCATGTACGATAAACATAATCACCAAGCCTAAATAAGACGCCACCAAGAAACCGCCTAGATTTAAGATATCTGCGACATTTGAACTAGCCACAACTTTGGTCATAAGCGCAAATACACCATACGGCGTAAGTGTCATCACGAGACGAACGAGTTTCATTACCCATGACTGCAACGTCTGAATCGCAGTCAGAATACGTTGACCTTTTTCTGCGTCGTCCTTCATTAGGTTAAGCGCTGCTATACCTAAAAAGACGGCGAAAATAACCACGCTAATAATTGAAGTTGGGTTTGCACCAGTTAATTCAGCAAATGGGTTACTTGGAATAAAGGAAAGAATAAACTGCGGTACACTTAAATCGGTAACTTTACCTACATAATCTGTATTAATCGCAGTTAAACGTGCAGTTTCAGCAGCACCTTGCACCAAACCTTTTGCCGTTAAGCCAAACAGATTGGTAACAAATACCCCTACCAGTGCAGCAATCAGCGTTGTAAAGAGTAAAGTACCGATCGTATAAAAACTGATTTTGCCTAAAGAAGATGCTTGGTGTAATTTTGCCACCGCTCCCAAAATAGACACAAATACCAAAGGCATCACAACCATTTGTAAAAGTTTTACATAGCCGTTTCCAACGATATTAAACCAGCTAATAGATTCAGCAAGAATCGGATGGCCACCGCCATAAATCAAATGTAGTCCTAAACCAAACACCACACCTAGAACTAAGCCAGCCAGAACTTTTTTCGATAAGCTCCAGTCCGTTTTACGTGTTTGGGCGAGTAAAAATATTAACCCGACAAAAACCACAATATTGATGATTAAGGGTATATTCATTCCCAAACTCCAAATTATTGCTTGTGTCATCTTTCAAGGGGGCATATTTGACCATAGCCGGCCTATATAAACTACCCTTTTCAACAATTTTATAGCATCAAGATGATTACAAACCTCTGTGAGAATATAAAATGACTTTTTCATACATATATATCACTTTTAATTTATAAATTAAGTTAGATATTTACGTATGAAAATCAATCACAACCTAAGCAACCTTTAATTGAAATTGTTGCTCAATAAAATGAATAAACTGCTTTAAATTGGTTCCCCATGTTTCAGGAGACTGGGCAACCAAGTAAGTAGTAAAATGAGCGGATTCAGTATTAAGTCCAAAACAATTGACTGAAACTTTATCTGCAACTTTTGTGAGATATGATTTCGGTAATAAAGCAAAACCCACCCCTAATTCGACACAGCTTACAATCCCGTCAAGACTGCCCATTTCCATAATTTGTGAAGGCGGAACACTGTGATCATTTAAAAACAACTCAATTGCATGTCGATATGAACACCCCTGCCGAAATGCAATAAATCTGGTCTTTGCAAGAGTCGCCTTGTCTGGGAAACCCTGTTGTTGCTTAGGACAAACCAAAACCAGCTCTTCATGCCATACAGGAAAACTATATAACTCAGGAATCGAATGTTTCGATGCCACAAAAGCACAGTCTAACTCCCCCTGATGTATTGCATTTAATAAATAACGGGTCGGATGAGTTTGAAGTTCAATAGGCAAAGTAGGATACTGCCTCATACATTGATTGAGTAATTGAGGTAGACGTATTGCTGCTGTCGTTTCCATACTGCCCAAACGAATGGATTCATTCGGATCAATATCACCTTCTTGAAAGATCTTCTTAGCTTTATCGTGCAATGCAATCATTTGAACAGCATAGCTATGTAACTGTTGTCCAGCATTCGTTAAAGTCACGGGGTTATTACGATTGAATAAAATAACCTCTAACTCTTCTTCAAGTTTTTTTATATGGCTCGTGATATTCGATTGAACCGTATACATTTTTTGTGCAGCCAATGAAAAACTTCCACTCTCTGCAACTGCTAAAAAAAACTCTAGAGACTTAAGCAACATACTACTATCTCAAAATAAGATAACAACTATCATATTAAATCATTTTTAAAGATTTAAAAACTCGCTTTTAATAATAAAAAAATTGAGCGTCCTCTCATGTCTACGTTTTATCGAATGAGCTTAATTGTCTTTTTGGCAACTTTTTTGGGAATTGGTGTTTTTAGGTTTTCCTATACCGCGCTCATGCCCATCATGATCGAGCAATACCATTGGACCCATGATTTTGCCAGTTACTTAGGCAGCGCAAATTTATTGGGATATCTCATTGGTGCTTTATTCGCCCTATTGAGTATTAAGGAAAAGTACATCCCACCCATGATTGTCTTGTCGGCTATAGCTGGCAGCCTCAGCCTACTCGGCTGTTCATTCATGGATATACCTTTGGTGTGGTTCATTTTTTGGCGTACGATTTCAGGTATTGCTGGCGGCTTACTTATGATTTTGGCGCCTAGCTTTGCGATGAAATACATTCCCACCACGCAAAGATTAAAAGTTAATTTCTTAGGATTTAGCGGAATTGGTGTGGGGGTGTTATCCGCCACCATTATTATTCCCCTACTTCAAAATATGCCTATTTATTATGTTTGGTATATTTTTGCTGGTCTTTCGCTATTAGGAAGCTTAACTCTTTATCGATTATCAAGTCCTAATACTGCCCAGATTATTAAACCACAATCGACCTCTCTACAAGCCTCACAAAAATCACGTTTAGGCCTTGTCATTATTATTGCCTATATGTGTAGTGCCTTTGCCTATATTCCACACTCTTTATTTTGGATGGACTATTTATCCGGAACTCTGCATTTTCCCTTACAGCAAAGGAATTTATTTTGGGTTCTCTATGGAGTGGGAAGCTGCATTGGTGCACTTGTCGCTTATTGCTTAAGCCGACTAATCGGATATCTACAGGCCATTAAATGGTTATATGGCATTTACTGCTTAGCCGTTGTTTTGCCTTTCCTTTCACATACCGCATCTTTACTGGCCTTATCTTCGCTTTTGACAGGCTTACTAACCCCCGCAACCGTATTTATTAGTTCTTATAGTCTGCTACAGATTTATGAGCAACATTATCAAAAGCTTTGGAGCTTTGCCACCATTGGCTTTGCTAGCACTCAGCTTTTAGGTGGGGTTGTCATTAGTACTTTGCATCATTTGAATTGGTCTTATGCACATCTCTTTCTTTTGAGTGGAACCGTTCTACTCTTTGCAGTTTGCCTTTTAACTCCCCTACACCCTTCTTTCATCTCAACCCTCGGAGAAACCAAATCATGAAATCTCTGTTCTTCCCGCTATTTTTAATTGCCTTTGTTCTTGTTATTCAGACCCTAGACCAGAGTTATCAAAAGAAAATCGGCTTTATTAAAACTCCGAAACATCCCGAATTTATGCAATAAAAAAAGCCCTCAGTTGAGGGCTTTTTTAAGGGAAATTTATTTAATCTCCCATATGTTTGATAATTGCATCACCAAATTCAGAACAACGTAACAAGGTTGCACCCGGCATTAGGCGCTCAAAATCGTAAGTTACGGTTTTGGCTGCAATTGCTCCAGAAATTCCTTTAATGATCAGATCAGCAGCCTCTGTCCACCCCATATCACGTAGCATCATTTCTGCAGAAAGAATAATAGAACCAGGGTTTACTTTATCTTGACCAGCATATTTAGGCGCAGTGCCATGAGTTGCTTCATAAACTGCAATTGCACCACCAATATTTGCACCAGGTGCAATACCAATGCCGCCTACTTCTGCTGCTAAAGCATCAGAAATATAATCACCGTTTAAATTTAGAGTAGCAATAACGGAGTAATCGGCTGGACGCATGAGGATCTGTTGTAAAAAGGCATCTGCAATCACATCTTTGATAATGATATCTTTACCAGTTCTTGGGTTTTTAATTTTAACCCATGGGCCACCATCAATTAGCTCTCCACCGAAACGATCCAGAGCCAATTCATAGCCCCATTCTTTAAATGCCCCTTCGGTATACTTCATGATATTACCCTTGTGAACCAGCGTCACAGAAGGCTTATCATTTTCGATTGCAAACTGAATGGCTTTACGGACTAAACGTTGTGTTCCTTCTTTTGAAACAGGTTTAATTCCAATACCACATCCTTCAGGGAAACGGATTTTTGTGACACCCATTTCTTCTTGAAGGAACTTAATGACTTTTTTTGCCTCTTCAGAATCGGCTTTCCATTCAATCCCTGCATAAATATCTTCCGAATTCTCACGGAAAATGACCATGTCAGTTAATTCTGGGTGTTGAACTGGTGAAGGAACACCTTCAAACCAACGCACTGGGCGTACGCAAACATATAGATCTAGTTCTTGGCGCAAAGCAACGTTGAGTGAACGAATGCCTCCACCAACTGGTGTGGTTAAAGGACCTTTGATTGATACAACGAACTCGCGAAGTGCTTCGAAAGTTTCTTCGGGCATATAGTTGCCATAAATTTTATTGGCTTTTTCGCCGCAATACACTTCCATCCATTCGATCGAGCGTTTGCCACCGTATGCTTTTAAAATAGCAGCGTCTACGACTACTTTCATTGTTGGTGTAATATCCACACCAATACCATCACCCTCAATGAAAGGAATAATTGGATGATTTGGTACGTTCAGTGATAGGTCTGCATTTACTTTGATTTTGTCGCCGTCGGCAGGAACCACGATCTTCTGATAACCCATTATGTAAATTCTCCCTTTTATAATACTTAATTAACTAAAAATAATTATCGATAAACAATACTTTCAACTTTTATTAACGCATAATAGCTTAATCGAATTTAATTCTTTTTGAGATTTATGTGGGAAATAAGCAAATTTCGCACTTAAATATAGCTCAATGTTTTCTCTAGTTATTTGAAAGAAGAAGCCATTTTTTATGAAAATTGTGATTCTCAACAAGCCTTATGACGTTCTCTCCCAGTTTCGTAAAGACGAAGCGCACATGACCGTCTCTGACTTTGTTGATGACCCGACTTTGCGCTTGGCAGGCCGTCTCGATATGGACTCTGAGGGTTTAGTTTTTTTAACCGATCATGGTGGTCTGAATCAGTTCATTACCAACCCTGCAAATAAAAAATACAAAACGTATTTAGTTCAAGTTGATGGCGATGTAACCGAAGAAGCGCTTGAGCAACTTCGTAAAGGTGTAGAACTGAATGATGGTATGACGCTTCCTGCAAAAGCCATTAAAGTCAGTGAACCTGAATGGTTATGGGAACGCAATCCACCCGTACGTTACCGTGCAAATATTCCAACATCTTGGATCGAGATTTCAATTTGTGAGGGCCGTAACCGCCAAGTTCGTCGTATGACTTCTGCGGTAGGTTTTCCAACTTTACGTTTAATTCGTACTAAAATTGGCTCAATCGATTTAGTTCAACTTGGCTTAAAACCGGGTGATGTAAAAGAAATTGAACCATTACTTTACCCTGACTTTAAAGATGTGCCAGCTGAACAACCTTATCGATCACGTTCATATGTGAAAAAGCCAGGCGGTACGGGTGGCAAACCAATTGTTCGCAAAAACAAAGATGGTTCTGCGAAAAAGTCTGGTACAAAACGTATTTGGCAAATGGATGAAAGCGAGAAACCACGTCGTAAGACTAATGGTACAACTCGTCCAAATACCAAAGCACCACGTGGTCGTGGCCGCAATAGTCGATAAGATTTAATCTTTTAAAGGCTCACTTAGGTGGGCTTTTTTAATGTCTTTTATTTTAGGCAATAAAAAACCGGTGCATATGCACCGGCTCTTAAGCTAATTACTAACGAGTTAGTAATTAAGCCTCAACTGTTGCAAGAGCTGCATTAAATGTAGCACTTGGACGCATTACAGCATTTACTTTAGTTGGGTCAATTGCGTAGTAACCACCGATGTCCGCTGGTTTACCTTGTACTTGAGCAAGTTCAGCAACAATCTTCTCTTCATTTTCAGCTAAAGCTTTAGCAAGAGGAGCAAATTTAGCTTTCAATTCAGCATCTTCGTTCTGAGCAGCAAGCGCTTCAGCCCAGTAAAGTGACAAGTAGAAGTGGCTGCCACGGTTGTCGATTTCACCAGTACGACGTGATGGAGACTTGTCATTGTCAAGCAATTTACCAGTCGCTTCATCAAGTGTCTTCGCAAGTAACTTAGCACGAGCATTATTTTCTTTAATGCCCATCTCTTCTAAAGATACTGCAAGCGCAAGGAACTCACCAAGTGAATCCCAACGTAAATGGTTTTCTTCAACAAGTTGTTGTACGTGTTTAGGCGCTGAACCACCAGCACCAGTTTCGTACATACCACCGCCCGCCATAAGCGGAACGATAGACAACATTTTTGCAGAAGTACCAAGTTCCATAATTGGGAACAAGTCAGTTAAGTAGTCACGTAAGATGTTACCAGTCACAGAAATTGTATCGAGGCCACGAACTACACGCTCAAGTGTGTAACGCATTGCACGTACTTGAGACATGATCTGGATATCAAGACCAGTCGTATCGTGATCTTTTAAATACTTCTGTACTTTCTTGATCAATTCATTTTCG
This sequence comes from Acinetobacter geminorum, assembly GCF_013009345.1. Taxonomy (GTDB): domain Bacteria; phylum Pseudomonadota; class Gammaproteobacteria; order Pseudomonadales; family Moraxellaceae; genus Acinetobacter; species Acinetobacter geminorum. The sequence goes on from NZ_JABELE010000015.1 coordinate 73,025, forward strand.
TGTGGACGGTATGGGTCAAGCCAGAAGATCGCAGGCATGCCTGAGTTACGTGCACGAGTTACTGCAAGTTTTACCCAGTCACGAATCGGAGCGTCTTTCACCTGACACATACGCCAGATATCGCCTTCTTCAACATTTTGAGTCAATAACACTTCACCAGTGTCAAGATCAGTAATGTTTGCAATACCTGCTTCAGGAATTTCAAAAGTCTTGTCGTGAGAACCGTATTCTTCAGCTTTTTGAGCCATCAAACCAACGTTTGGTACTGTACCCATTGTTTTTGGATCAAAGTTACCATGCCATTTACAGAAATTGATCATTTCTTGGTAAATACGGGCAAATGTTGATTCTGGCATTACTGCTTTAGCATCGTATTGCTTACCATCAGCACCCCACATTTTACCACCAGCACGGATCATTGCAGGCATAGAAGCATCTACGATGATGTCGTTAGGTGAATGGAAGTTAGTGATGCCTTTTGCTGAGTCAACCATCGCAAGTGCAGGACGGTGTTCTTGGCAAGCATGTAAATCTTCAATGATTTCTTCACGTAATGAGGTTGGAAGAGTTTCGATTTTCTCGTATAACCCAGCCATACCGTTATTTACGTTAATACCTAATTCGTCAAACAACTTACCGTGTTTTTCGAAAGCTTCTTTATAGTAGATTTTCACACAGTGACCGAAAACGATCGGGTGTGAAACTTTCATCATTGTCGCTTTTACGTGTAAAGAGAATAAAATTCCCGCTTCTTTACAATCATCAAGTTCTTTTTCATAGAAATCACAAAGTGCTTTCTTGCTCATGAACATTGAATCAATGATTTCACCTTCTTGAAGCGCAACTTTTGGCTTAAGAACAATGCTCTTACCACTATTCGTGATAAGTTCCATTTTCACATTACGCGCGCGATCAAGTGTCATTGATTTTTCACCATGGTAGAAGTCACCTTCTTCCATATGTGAAACATGAGTTTGTGACCACTGTTTCCACTCGCTCATTGAATGAGGGTGTTTTTTCGCATAGTTTTTAACTGCTGCTGGAGCACGGCGGTCAGAGTTACCTTCACGAAGGACAGGGTTTACTGCTGAGCCAAGGCACTTACCATAACGAGCTTTGATTGATTTTTCTTCTTCAGTCGTTGGATTTTCCGGATAATCAGGAATTGCGTAACCTTTTGATTGAAGCTCTTTGATACATGCAGTTAATTGCGCAACAGACGCACTAATGTTCGGGAGTTTGATAATGTTTGTATCTGGATCTTGTGTAAGACGACCTAGCTCTGCAAGGTTGTCGGATACCTTTTGCTCTTCACTTAGGTAATCAGCGAATTCTGCGAGCACACGTGCAGCTACAGAGATGTCACTTTTAATAATCTCGATGCCAGCTGGCTTGGTAAAGGTCTCAATGATCGGCAGTAGCGAATAGGTCGCCAATAATGGCGCCTCATCAGTCAGTGTGTAAATAATAGTTGACTTTTCACCAGCCATATATAGCCCCTTCCGTTTGATTGAGTGTTGAGGACCGAGCTTGTGGCCCAGTGCCTACGAACCGATATGCTTAAATAAAACCCTGAGAGTATCGGCTCTCATTGTCTTCCAGTCAACGAAATATCCAGTGATAACGACATTTCGCAGCGAAATAATACATAATTTAAATCTATTGATAATATTCCTATACCCAACTTTAAGTAATACATCATTCATCATTACTTTTTTATGGACTGAATATGATTAAATTACATGAGATATCTTTCAGAGTTCTGACAATTATTATACTTTTCATTCAAAACAAACTCAAAGATAAAACGAATCTCATCGTTTAGTAGCACTTAAAAATAAAAAACCGATGTACAAAACATCGGTTTTTTATAAACTATTTAACTGTTATTTAAGCTTTTAACCATTTTTCAGTTTTAGCCTGATCTTCAATAATAAGTTCAACTTCAGTTAAATCAGATGTAGCACACTCAACTTCAAAAGATAGTAACTCATCGCGACGGAAAGCAAACACAGTATAAGTACCGCCCTGTTTTGCATACTTCTCAACAAGTTTAGTGGTCGCTTTTAAACCATCAATTGCAATAATTACATCATTGGCAGAAATACCTGCTTTAGCAGCTGCGCTATCACGGCGAGCGCTTTGCACGAGTACTCCTTCTGGCTTATCAACAAGTTTCAAACCAAGTGGCAAAGATTTGTCAGTTTTAACTCTATAACTTAAGCCAAACTCAGGGAACAGTTGATCAAGTGGCAATTCATCAGTGGTATTAATCAAATGATTAATTTGTTCAATCCAACTATCACCCGTCAGTTCTTTACATAAATCAAAAATGGTTCGCTCATTTACTTGCATACCATTTTGAGTGTTTTCATATAAGCGACGCATTAAAGCATCAAGACTAGAACCACGTAGACGTAAGCCTAAATCTAGACATAACGCAACTAACGAACCTTTATTGTAGTAACTGGTACCCGCATTATTCGAGTTTTCATCTTGACGATAAAATTTAATCCACGCGTCAAAACTTGACTCTGCAACTGTTTGAATAAAACGGCCTGGGTTTTGCAAATAACGGTCAATTTGTGCTTTGAGTAAATCAAGATAAGACTTCTGAGAAATCACACCGCTACGTAATAAAATCAGGTCATCGTAATATGAAGTAAAGCCTTCAAATATCCACAATAAAGACGTGTAGCCTTCTTGATGCAAATTATAGTTTGCAAAGTTTTCTGGGCGGATAAACTTGACTAACCATGAATGAAAATATTCATGACTACATAAGCCTAAAAAGCGTTGATAATCTTTAGAAGGTTCAGTGGGTTCATTCGACTTTGGCAAATCATCACGCGGTGTAATCAAGCTTGTGCTATTACAATGCTCTAATCCGCCATAACTATTCCCTGTTGCCATGGTCATAAAGGTATAGTTTTTAAATGGTGCTGATCCGAACATATTTATTTCAGCTGCACAAATTTTTTCAATATCGGCTTTTAGGCGATCAATATTGGTATTGTGCGAACCAGAAATTACGAACTCATGTTCAATACCGTTCGTCTCAAAACTAAAGCGTGTTTGATCAGCCAACTCAAATGGACTATCGATCAGTTGATCATAATGATCTGCTTTTAAAGTAAATCGACCTTTAACTAAGCTTTTTGAAGCTAAGCCCGTTGCTAACTGAAAATGCTTTAATTCATCTGGCAAGAAAACTTCGACTTCACAAGCAGACTGCTCCTGCCCCTCTAAAGCCAAACATACACACGCAGGATTAATATATAGACGAGTCTGGTCTATATACGCACCACGGACAGACAAATCATATGCATACACATCATATTCAATCGTCATTAATTCGTGGTCTGTATTAAATAAACGCCAGCGATTCTTGCTCGTTTTTTTAATGTCCAGCAGACGTCCAGCTTCATCATAAGCTTTAACGGATTCAATATGTTTTGAGAACTCTCGAATTAGATAACTACCCGGAATCCACGTTGGTAACCAAAGTTCCTGATTCGGGTTGGCTAAAAAACGAATTGTCACGTGAACAAGGTGCTGTTTGTAATCATCGAACTCAATTTGATAATGCAACATAAATTCTTCAATTTAAAAATAAGAACGGCTTCACATTAGATTATCACTTTTTTGTATCGTCTTGCGTAGATGTATTTTTTGGCAACAATTCACACTAGCCTTCCATGAAAAAAAGGCATAGCATGCTGTGCATCTGTGTCCCGTATTTGCCAGTGAAGTTAAGGTCATCCGTGAAATTTTTTCTATCTCTTTTTACCCTCTTTAGTATTTTTTGTACTACCCTAACCAATGCTGCATTACTCAATATTGCACCTGAAAGTGTTGAAGCTGCTGCATGGACTATTGTAGATACTCAATCGGGTCAAATCATTGCTGAACATAATAGCCATGTTCAACGCGCACCAGCATCTTTAACCAAAATGATGGTTGCATACATTGCCCTAAAAGAGATTAAAGCTGGAAAACTGAAAAAAGAAGAAATCATTACTGCAACTCCAGTGGTTAGTGTTGTGCAGTGGGATGAATCACAAATGTATCTTAAAGCTGGTGAACAAATTTCAGTTGATCAGTTATTGGCAGGTCTAATCGTGATGTCTGCTAATGATGCAGCCGTGACTTTAGCTGAAAAAATCTCTGGCGATGTTCCACGCTTCGTGCAGCGTATGAATCAGGAAGCTCAAGCTTTGGGTATGAAAGATACTCATTTTAGTAATCCTGCTGGAATTACAATGCCTGACCATTTCACTACAGCACACGACCTTAGCTTATTAAGTCAGGCATTAATTAAACAAACCCCTGAATATTTACATTATTCAAAAATGCCAAGCTTTAGCTATAACCAACGTTTCCACCACGCGACTAATCTTGCTTTGAAATATGATCCATCTGTAGATGGCTTAAAAACGGGATATACCAAGGCAGCAGGTTATAACTTGGCTTTAACAGCTTCACGTCCTTCATTCTCATCTGACTTAAGTCAAAGACGTTTATTAGTCATTGTTTTAGGTACACCGAGTGCTGTAAAACGCGCTGAGATTGCAGATAAATTAATGAATCTTGCTTATACCTATACACGTGATGAAGTGATTATTCCTGAGCAGAAATTAATTGCTGAACTACCTGTTGTAAAGTCGACTTTAAAAATGTTTAAGGTTGAAACAAAGCAACCGACAATTGTAACGACATCTTTATACGCAGACTCAGCACCAATTGACCTAAATACTTTTGATAATGTGACTCAACGCGTTCAAGTACTTGATAGCAATCAACAGCTAAAGGTGATTGCTCCACTTGAAACGACTCAGACCCATGTAAACATTGAACTCAATGAAAAACAATTAACTGCGCCATTAATGAAAGTCGTAAGTTTGGCAACAGTATCGATTTATCAAAATAATCAACTTATCCGTAGTCTTCAAATCGAAGATAACGTACATATTGAAGAAGCCAATATTTTCCAAAAAATCGCAATGTGGTTTTCTAGCCTCTTCTCTATTTTTTCATCAAGTGAACATAGTGCTGCAAAACTCTATCCAGTAGATTCGCACTAAAAACATCAAATTGTGCACAGACGCACAATAATTTTTATAAATAAAAGATGGCATAATTTAGCCATCTTTTTTTATAGAAAAATAATTAGGTGAAAAAATGGCCCAAAATTTACATCATATTGTAATTGTTGGTGGTGGTGCTGGCGGCTTAGAACTGGCAACACAACTCGGTGAAACTTTTGGGAAAAATCGTAAAGCAAAGATTACATTGGTTGACCAAAACCTTACCCATATTTGGAAACCATTGCTTCATGAAATTGCTGCTGGTTCTTTAAATCCCCACGAAGAACAAACTAACTATTTTGCGCACTCAGAAAAACATCATTACGAATTTGTGCTCGGAACATTAGTTGGGGTTAATAAAGATAAAAAATTAATTGAACTAATGCCCCCTCAAGTGTCTAAGGATCAACAGAATCATTCGCAAGAGCTAAGTTATGACACACTTATTTTAGCGCTTGGCTCAGTATCAAATGACTTTAATACAGCAGGTGTGCGTGAAAACTGCCATTTCCTTGATAGCAGAAAGCAAGCCGATATTTTCCAGCAAGATTTATTACATCTTTATATTGAAGCTCAAAATCAACCAAATCAGCGAACTTTAAATATTGGAATTGTTGGTGCGGGAGCAACAGGTGTAGAGCTTGCAGCTGAGTTAATTGAAACGACTAAAAACTTTTATCGATATGGTTTAAAGAAGATTCATCCCAACCAAGTCAAAATCACACTGATTGAAGCTTCTGAACGTATCTTACCTGCTTTAAATGATAAAACTGCTGAACACAGTGCAGGACAACTTAAAAAAATGGGTGTTGAAATTTTAACTCAACATCGTGTTGAAAAAATTGATAAACATTGCATCTACTTTAGTAATGGTAATCAACTCAAAAGTGATATTACCGTGTGGGCCGCAGGCGTAAAAGCACCGAAGGTATTAGAAAGTTTTACCGATTTTAAACGCGATAACATTAACCGCCTGATGGTCTATGCAACGTTGCAAACTTATTCTGATCCAAATGTATTTGCGTTTGGTGACTGTGCTCATTGCCAACTTGATGCAAGACATCCTCCACTTGGCCCGCGTGCTCAAGTTGCAAGCCAACAGGCCAGCTTCTTAGTCGATGCTATGGCTGCTCGACTAAATGGTCGATCACAGCCAATGTTTACGTTTAACGACAAAGGTTCTCTCGTGTCTTTAAGTCGTAATAAAGCCGTTGGAGAATTACTTGGGGATGTCAGCGTGCAAGGCTATATTGCAAAAACAATGTATGTCTCTTTATATCGTTTACATCAAGCAACGATTCACGGATATACTCAGGCTGGACTACTCACAATGAAAGATTTACTTACAAGACGTGTACGTCCAAAAATTAAGCTGTATTAAGTTGAATTTTTTAAGTTCGTCCCTATTTATATAAAAACGCATCAGAAAAAGTGCCAAAGATTAAGATTTTGTAGTCTACAAAATTTATTTTTCACTTTATGATGTACGCTTCAATTGATTGAATGGATCAAAAACATGACTGCTATTGCAAATAACCACGTGGTTTCATTCCACTACAAATTAACAAACGCTGAGGGTGAAACACTTGATCAATCTCAAGGTGAACCACTTGCCTATTTGCACGGTGCAGGCAATATCATTCCTGGTTTAGAAAATGCATTAACAGGTAAAACTGTTGGTGAAAAATTCACTGTTAACGTTCCAGCTGCTGAAGGTTATGGCGAATACAACCCTGACCTAGTACAAGAAGTTCCAGCTCAAATGTTCCAAGGTGTTGAGAACATTCAACCTGGCATGCAATTCCAAGCTCAAACAGATGACGGCGTACAGATCGTTACTGTTAAAGCGGTTGAAGGCGACAACGTTGTTGTTGATGCTAACTTCCCACTTGCTGGTCAAGATTTAACTTTTGAAGTTGAAATCGTAGAAATCCGTGACGCTTCTCAAGAAGAATTAGATCACGGTCACGTACACGGTGCTGGTGGTCATCACCACTAATTCATCTTTAAAGATGATAAGAGCAAAGCTTCGGCTTTGCTTTTTTTATGTATTTATTTTTATATAATATTTTGATAATAATTCTTTAACTCACTTCACTCTAAAAGGGCCAATTTTCATGTCAAACGTAAATCAGTTAATTTGGTTTCGTCAAGATTTGAGAGTTCGAGACCATGCTGCTTTATGGCATGCCTCTCAACAAGGGCCTTGTATTGGGTTAATTATTTTATCGCCTGAACAATGGAAAATGCATCACGATGCACCTATAAAAATTAATTTCTATCTACGTCAACTTCAACAACTCAAAAAAGAACTAGAACAACTTAATATTCCCCTTATTATCCAAGTCATTCCTTACTGGAAAGATATCGCTGATTATATTGGTGAACTTAGCACTCAACTTAATATTGAAAACGTCTATTCAAATATAGAGACCGGCGTTAATGAATTAAAAAGAGATAAAACTGTACAAGATTTTTTAAATCAACAAGGCAAAGAACTTTTTTTATTTCATGACCGTACGATTTTTCCTTTACGCTCTATTCGCAACCAGTCACAGCAGCCTTATCAGGTTTTCGGTGCATTCAAAAAAGCATGTTATTCAAAATTGGATATCAGTGGGTTACCTCAATGCTATCCGATTCCTGAAAAGCAAAATGCCTACCCGACCTCTTGTTCAAAAATAAACAGCTTAACTCTAAAAGATATTGAAGCTTTTTTTGAGCCTTCTGTTTCTAAAGAGCAACAAGACTTATGGCCAGCCGGAGAAGTTTTTGCTCTAGAGCAACTCGACGTATTTATTAAAGATCATCTATCTGATTATAAATCTAAACGTGACTTTCCCAATGTAAAAGGAACTAGCCAACTTTCTCCCTATTTAAACCTTGGGATTTTGTCTATCCGCCAGTGCCTGCAAGCTCTTTTTAGGGCTGAACATGGCAACTTTCATTTGACAAATGAAGGTCAGCAGACTTGGCTAGATGAGTTACTTTGGCGAGAATTTTATCAGCATATTTTATTTGATTTCCCCCATGTTTCTAAACACATTCCGTTTAAAAAAGATACTCAAAAAATTAAGTGGAGTCACAATCCAGAGCACCTAGCTGCATGGCAAACGGGCCAGACAGGTATACCGATTATTGATGCGGGTATGCGTCAACTTTTAAAAACTGGCTGGATGCATAATCGTGTACGCATGATTACAGCCATGTTTTTATGTAAAAACTTGCTCATCGATTGGCGAGCAGGTGAACAATGGTTTATGGAGCACTTAATCGATGGTGATTTAGCAGCAAATAATGGTGGCTGGCAATGGTGCGCTTCTACTGGAACTGATGCTGTACCTTACTTTAGAATTTTTAATCCTATTGCTCAATCAAAGAAATTTGATCCAAATGGAGATTATATTCGTCAATGGGTTGAAGAATTAGCTCATCTAGACAATAAAGCCATTCATGAGCCCTACTCGACCAAAACAAATACTCAGTTAAATTATCCAAAACCAATTGTTGATTTAAAAGAAACTCGTATTAAAGCAATTGAAACATTCAAGAACATTTAGACGCTACTTCTGTCTTTTGTGTTTATTTTTGATTAAAAAAAAACTAGAAATTTGACTATATTGTGACTTTACTCTAAAAATAATTCTAAAGGGATTTATAAAAGGACAAACACAACAATAAATTCAAAAAACATCACAGTTCATTAAAAAAGTATAAAAATTAACATTACAAAAAAGGTAGCCAGAGCGCACATGCAACAAAAGAACCCAGCAAGAACACTCGTCTTATGGATTATCGCAGCTCACCTCTTTATGGAGTGTATTTATTAAACAGCGCTCACGTTGGACTCAAGGTAATTTTTATGTGACTCGTAAATATTTACCTGTAGCGTTAAGAACGCCTTTTCCGATTGGAATTGAAATTCTGAATAACATTATGTGCTACATACTTTTCGTACCCGCGTTATTTTGGAGTCATATCACCTTAACCCTTGGGTTATTAGGTATCGCAGGAATCTCGGTTCCTGGTCCATTCACATTACTGTGGGGCCTCTCATTTTGCCTGTACGTTGCACAAATGTGGTTTACCCTATCTTTAGAAAGAGCCAAACCAGAACTCTATTTTTACTCTGTTTTATCTTATGTAAGTTACTCACAAATATTTCTATTTATTGTATTTAAAGCCGCATATGACATGCTTAAAAATAAAATACAGGGCAACTCCCTTCAATGGTACAAAACGGAACGTAGCAAGGAGAAAAATAAATGAAATACTCTTCTAATTTCTACAAAATGGTTCAAGTACTCCTTGCCAGCACCAGCTTCATGTTTGTGGCTTCTAGTTATGCAAACACATGGGAACTAGACGATATTAGTACCTCCACTAAATATACGGTTGAGTCACATTTTTTCTATATTGGAAAAGGTGCCCAATGGCAAAATGTTCAATTTTCAAGTAACTACGCTACTGAGAATGATACATCATTACTCGTAAAATATGATGATAAGCTCATCTATAACACCACTTTAAACGGTAATGGACTACTGAAGTTTGATATTCCACCAAGTCAAAGTGGCTTCCATCGCTTAGATTTTATTATTCAACAATATGCGAAACCCACCACTCTAAATCAAACTAAAGATTCTTTTTGCTCTGAAGATATTGATCATTTAACGTACTTTAATAATTCCCAGCTCGACTTCACACCGATTAGAAAAGACTATCAGCTAAAGTACTTACCAGATGCTTTATTTAACCCACAGGCTCGACGGCCTACCCCATTTGTTGGCATTTTAAAATATAACCGAAAAGAGATTATAGAAGCTTCTATGCTCGCTAGATTAGCAAGTTCATGGACTTCAATAACGCCTGTTGAATGGGTCGATTCAGGACAGACTAATTTAAATCCTGAAACAAACTTTATCATCGAAATTATTCGCTCACCTACGCCATTAAAAGGCGGAGCATTAGTACAAATCGCGAAACCTGCAGAAGGTGTGCCGACTCTATCAATTACTTACCACACTCAACAAGATTTAACGAGCGCAATAAACGGGTTAATTAATCCATCTTATGTACAGCAACTTAGTACAGGGACTGCGATTTTTCCAAATACGATATCTAATCCTGCTTGGGCTCAATTAAAAAAAATCAATACACTTGCTGATTTAGGAATTGAAGATTTCAGATTAAATCATGCTGAAAAAAACTTATTCCTTGACTTCCCTTCAGTATGGCAACCAACCGATATCTTGCAAGGGCAAATTGCACTTCGTATTCAAAGTGGTTTATTACAAGGTTCCAATATTACAGCTTGGATTGATGGTGGACTTGCAGGAAGTATGAAAACGGCTGATCTGGCTTCCGATCCAGTAAACCGTCAGTTTAATATTTTTGCAAAAGCCATTTCTAATACGACAAATTTTAGTCTAAAGCTTGAAAACTCAGTGATTGCCAATTCCCAATGTTTACCTAACGCGCATGGTTCACTCTGGATTGATACAGCCAAGTCTACTGTAAAGCTACCCCACAAACTTAAAAATGGTGTAGCTGCAATTTCAATGACTTTAGCAACGACTCCTACAATAGCGATTGATGATCAATCTGGTGCATTAAATATCGCGATTGTATTAGGACAAACCGCGAAAAAAATGCTTTTAACACCGGCACCAATGCCTCTCAACCTAGTCCGTTATTCACCAAGTGCGCCTCAATCCATAAATGTTCGCGTGAATAAAGATATTTATCAACAACAGGTATTAATGCATCAGGATATTATCTATGCACCTGCTGCGCAGAATGGATTTATTGTCAGTTATAACAATAATCGCTTTGATGTAATTACCGACTCAGAGGGTGGCGCACAAACTTTCATGCATCTTTGGGAAAAGATCCAACATAAGATTCCAAACAACGTGACAAAAATGTTGGTTTCAGAAAATGGGAATATTTATGTTTTACAAAAACTCATTGTCGGAAATCAAAAGGCCCCTTTAATCCAACAGTCTTCTTTCTTCTTACTAGTTGTGATTATCTCTGCAATTATGATAATAATTATCTTCTTGTGGTACTGGTTAAGACGAAATAATGAGAAAACAGATACCAATTAAAATAGTTGCATTTATTATTTTAATTATATGTAGTGTCATCGTGTATGCGGGGCTTTTCAAACATCAAGGTCAAGCCCCCAATATTGAAGGCATTTTCTGGCAGCCCGACAATAATACGACTCCTCCAGAGGGAAATTGGCACTATTTAGGGGTTAATACATTTGTTCCTCAATGGTCTGTAGTTGAATCTAAATCATGGTGGAAAGAATCAAATTTTCCTCAATGGGAAAAAGCCATTAATTTAGAAAAGATTAAACAAGAACCTTGGGCTAAAAATCTCATATTAGGCTTAGCTGGTGAATATAATGAACCTAAAGCTCGGGCAAATGTCATTGAGTTAGGTGAAAAATCTGCTCAAATTATAAAAGAACAAAAAACGATACCTAAAGGTTATTATTTTCCAGTAGAGGCAGATCCAACTTGGCTACGAGTCAGTGCTTTAGGCCATGTATTGTCAAAGCTTCCCTCACCAGTCTGGGTGAGTATTTATAGTGGCGAAACTGAGCCCGAACATTATGATTTATGGGTTAAAAGCTGGCTGCCTGACCATACGGGAGTTTTTTTCCAAGATGGCGTAGGCGTAGGGGTTCGATCACCTAAACAAGCCAAACATATTTTAGACCAGCTTGAACATAAACTTGGAAAAGACAAAGTAATTATAGTGTTAGAAGCTTTTAGAGTGAAAAAGAATGGGCAATTTAGAGCCGCGTATCCTTGGGAAATTATTTCTCAGCTAAAAGCGTATGAAGGCAAAACTGTTTATATTTTTGATGGGCCACATTACATGAGCCGCTGGTGCGTCAATATTGTGAGTTTGTGGTATCGCCTCACTTATGGTGGTAAGAATACCTCCGTAAGTGAGAATAAACCTTTAACTGTTAATTATGCCAATTCATAAGATTTAGCAATTTGATCGAGAATACGTTGAGCTGCTTGCCCGTCACCAAATGGGTTTTCTACGTGCGCCATTTTTTCATAGTGCTGTTGGTCAATGAGTAACTTTTCAGCTTCTTCAATAATTTTTTGTTGATTTGTACCCACCAAAACGCCTGCTCCCACCTCAACAACTTCTGGTCGCTCGGTAGTGTCTCGCAAAATTAAAACTGGCTTATTAAATGATGGGCTTTCTTCTTGCAAGCCACCCGAATCTGTCAAAATAAAAGTAGATCGGTCTATGACTGCCAATAGACTTGGGTAGTCTAATGGTTTAACAAGATGGATTTGGGAATGATCTCTAAACTTATCATGCACCACATCATGTACTGCTGGGTTTAAATGGACTGGCCAAATAAAATGTAAATCAGGATGGGCTTGGGCTAAGTGCTCAACCGCGTTGCAAATATTTTGAATTCCACCGCCAAAGTTCTCACGGCGATGGGCAGTAATAAGTACAACTTTGTCATCCTGCTTTAATTGAATTCCATAAGGTTCAAGCTGGTTTTTCAAATCAGATTTTTCAGCAATTAATTTACGTCCTAGATATACCGCATCAACAACGGTATTGCCTGTAACTGTAATGAGCTCTGGCTGAATTTGTTCATTGAGTAAGTTTCTTTTTGATTGTTCTGTCGGAGCAAAATGCCATCTGGTAATACGTGAAACTAACTGACGATTTCCCTCTTCTGGAAAAGGATGATCTAAATCATAAGAACGTAAACCAGCTTCAACATGCGCAACAGGAACTTTCATTGAAAACGCGACTAAGCCAGCTGCTAAAACAGTTGTTGTATCACCCTGAATAACAATCGCATCTCTTTTTTGTCCATCAGTGTACACATTCTCGATTTGGCTCAAACCATGAATTAAGAGCTGATTTAAACTTTGTCCAGCATTCATAATTTTAAGACGATGGTCAATTTCAACCCCAAAGAAATCTATCGCATCTCTGACCAATTCGTCATGCTGTCCAGTAAAAATCACTTCAACTTGAAAGCGAGGGTCTTGTTTTGCCAATAAAATCACAGGGGCAAGTTTGATTAATTCAGGACGGGTTCCAAATACAATAGATATAAAAATTTTCTTCATTTTAGAAATCCTTATAAAAAACGAGTTCTACTCGAGTATTGTTGTAATGATCTTTTGTATTTACTGGCACATCTTTAAAGTAATTGCCATATAGTCGTTCTACACGTAATTTTATAGGTTGATAATTAAAAGGCTGCCATGAAATACCTGGGCCATATTCAAATAAATTATTGTAATACTCATCTTTACTGTCAGCTAAGGCATGCAATTTCATATAAGCCTGTACAGTGCCCGTTTCCCCCTTATAGACATTCAAACCCGTACGTAATCGCAAGTCACCAATAACGTTATAATCTTCTCTAGAATAAGTTGCCGCATTACCATATAAATCAGTGAAGTAATCATTAAAGCAAAGTGAATGATTACAATTATTTTGAGAATACCACTCTTGATAACCCGTCACCCCACCGACAACACTTTCACGAAATTTATCTCTATTTCGATCAATTAGATCATAGCTTCCCCCTACTTCTAAATACATGCGCACAGGTATAGAAGTCCAAGGTTGATAATTAGCGCCCACACCTAGAGTTAGTGCATTTTCATCAATAATTTCAGGTCGAACACCACCTTGAGATTGAGTATCGCGGTTTAGACTTAAAAAGCCGTACACCTGCGCTCGACCATTATCTAGGTTCTTGCCATAACGAGCTTTAAGTGGGAAAATTACATCGTCATAACGTGACTCATATGAAGGTGCAAAATAAACATCTCGAAAATAAGTTTTGACCTCTCCTCCACTTAGATTTTTTACAGCCTGTGTCGCTTTACTCGCAATATCAGCATCTTTAGACTGGGTGAGTTCTTTAAAAACCACCAAAGCCTCTTTGTTATTTTTTTGAGAATTAAGCAGATAGGCTTCTTGGAGTTTTAAAGTATCATCTGCTGGATCTAACGCCTCTGCTTTTCTTAGACTTTGTAAAGCAGCATCTTGTTTCCCTAACCGAATCTGTATGTAAGTTAAACTTTTCCAGACTTTAATATCTTGTGGTGTCATCTCTCCAAGTTCTAATAATAATTTCTCGGCATTTTCAGGTTGAGTCTTCTCAATTTTATAAAATTGATCCCATTTATCATAAATTGGGTTTCCAGGTTTGTATTCTTGATTAACAATTTCTTGGGCAAATGTAGTCTCAATACTTAACAGGCCTAAAGCTGGACAGATCGAACCAATAACGATAAAGGAACGGGTTATAGATTTTATTGTTTTGCTATTCATTGAGACCTCTACAGTAAAATGGATAGAATGCTTGTCTAGTAATAAAGTTAAAGTTAAAGTTAAAGTTAAAGTTTATTTAACAAATATTTATTATAGTTAAACTCATAAATGACACTGTTTATATAAATATATGAGTTCTTTAATTTGTTCATTTCATCTCCTTTTATATTATGTTCTTGAAAAGTTCTTATCTGATTGTTTTTCCTATAATGACACATTTTTTAATCGTATTATTGTAAATAATCTTATAGGATAAGATAAAAATTTATAACTACAAGTAGGGAAAAATATGTCCTTTTCTCAACATCCAGAACATCATTTTATTCACCGCTCAGGTTGGTTAAGAGCTGCCGTTTTAGGGGCTAATGATGGGATTATTTCTGTTACTAGTCTAATCATGGGAATGGCAGCAAGTGGGGCCTCGGCCCATACTCTACTTATTGCCTGTATTGCTGGTTTAATTTCTGGTGCAACTTCTATGGCTGCCGGAGAGTATATTTCCGTAAAATCGCAAGAAGATATTGAAAAAGCAGACTTAAAGTTTGAAGCACAAGAACTCAAAAAGTATCCGCAGCGCGAATTAGATGAACTCACCCAAATTTATATAACCAGAGGCTTAACACCTGATTTAGCTCGACAAGTTGCTACCCAACTTACAAATCATGATGCATTAGGGGCTCACGCACGTGATGAAATTGGTATTCATGAAAATACCGCAGCAAATCCTATTCAAGCCGCATTAGCTTCAGCTGGCTCATTCTCATTTGGGGCATTGTTTCCTATGCTGGCTATTTTACTCAGTCCAGATATATGGATCGAAAAAACAGTCTTAATATTTGGCATTATTTCATTAGCTTTTTTAGGAGCGCTATCAAGTCATTTTGCAGGTACATCTAAACTTAAAGGAAGTTTGCGCATTACCTTATGGGGAATTTTAGCGATGGCTTTTTCAAGCTGGATCGGCTCTTTATTTCATGTTACTCCACTTTAAAAAATTAGAACTTATAAATATTTAAGAACTAAATATTTAAAAACTAAATGCCCAATATTATTTGCTCTTACTTCTGATTTCACGTTATGGTGAAGAGAAAGAAATGAGGTGAATAAAATGAGCCTGTTACAACAACTTGAAATTAAACATCCGATTTTTCTTGCCCCTATGGCAGGTGTGTCTACACCTGAACTTGCAGCAGAAGTTTCTAATCAGGGTGGTCTTGGGTCCTTAGGTCTAGGCGCAAATACGGCGCAAAGTGCTAGGGAACAGATTTTAAAAACCCAAACACTTACAGAAAAATCATTTCAGGTTAATTTTTTCTGCCATCAACCCGAACAACTTAACCCTCAAACCTCAACACAATGGATTGAATATTTACGCCCACAATTTGAAAAGTTCGGAGAACAGCCTCCTCAAAACTTAAACTGTATTTATCCAAGTTTTCTTGATAACGATGATTTTCTAAATGTCGTCTTAGAAACCAAACCTAAAGCGGTCAGTTTTCATTTTGGGATTCCCCATCCCCATCAAATTCAGGCATTAAAAGATGTAGGAATTATCACGATGGTTGCTGCTACTAATTTAGTTGAAGCACAAGCCATTGAAGCGGCTGGTATAGATATTATTATTGCTCAAGGTATTGAGGCTGGTGGACATCGTGGAATCTTTAATAAAACCTTTGATGCAGCAATTAAAACGAGTGATTTAGTACACCTTATTGTCAAGCATTGCAAACGACCTGTGGTAGCCGCTGGCGGTATTATGAATGGCGCACAAGCACGATATATGTTGAGCTTAGGAGCTACTGCTGTTCAACTCGGAACAGCATTTGTTCAATGCCATACATCAAATGCATCAGCCGAATATCGTAAAGCTTTATTTAATGAGCCTGTGACACAAATCAGCGCCAGTCTTTCTGGCCGTCCAGCCCGTGGCCTGCTCAACCATTGGCACACACAAATTGATTTACCAAATCGCCCTCCTCAACCCGAATATCCATATGCATATGATTTAGCTAAGCAATTAAATGCCATTGCAAGCAAGAATAAAGACTATGGCTTCGGTGCTTTTTGGGCAGGTAGTAATGTCTCGCAAATACGAGAGCTAGATGCTGCTGATCTGGTTAACCAGTTAGTCGTAGAAATGCTAGAAGATGAGTAAATCTAAAAAAGCCAGTAATCAGATACTGGCTTTTTATTTAATGAGTTTCTAATAAGTTAACCTGCTCAACCTGAACATCACTCATCAAATTTCCTTCAGCCAATAGCTGATTAAAATAATTTTCGACTACTATTGCCTGTTCAGCAGTACTTTCAACTTTATACATCTTTTGGCGGAATTCATTACTCGAACGTAATCCTTTGGTGTACCAAGCAATATGTTTACGGGCAATACGGCAGCCAGAGTATTCACCATAAAATTGATAAAGTTCTGATAAATGGCCTAGTAGTACCTGTTTCACCTCTTCAATATTAGGTGCAGCTAAGTGTTCACCAGTTTTTAAATAATGAGCAATTTCACGAAAAATCCATGGTCGACCTTGAGCAGCGCGACCAATCATAATTGCATCTGCCCCTGTATAGTCGAGTACATATTTTGCTTTTTCAGGACTATCAATATCACCGTTTGCAATCAGTGGAATATTGATTAATTCTTTAACATGTTTGATCAAATCATAACGTGCTGTATTTAAATACATGTCTTCGCGAGTACGGCCATGTAAAGCTAGTGCGGCAATCCCCGCTTCTTCTGCCCTTTTTGCTACTCTTAAAATATTTTCCTGACCATTTAAAAATCCCAAACGGGTTTTCAAAGTCACGGGAACATCAACAGCAGCGACAACTGCATCAAGTATTCGCGCCACCAAGTCTTCATCTTGTAATAATGCTGAACCAGCTAGTTTGTTACATACTTTCTTGGCAGGACATCCCATATTGATATCAACAATTTGTGCGCCATTTGCTACTTGATAACGTGCAGCCTCTGCTAATTGCTCAGGATCAGAACCTGCAATTTGAGCAGAGATTGGAGCGAGTTCGCCGTCAAAATTTGCACGATAGAGGCTCTTTTTGCTCATCCGCAAAGTTTTATCAGCAGTCATCATTTCACTGACTGCATGGCCTGCGCCAAAATACTTGCAGAGTGTTCTAAATGGACGGTCAGTAACTCCAGCCATAGGAGCAACAATTAAATTATTTGACAGTTGATAGGGACCAATATACATATATATTCATACAATTGATGATCAACATAGTATACTTCATCCGCTTAATCGGCTCATCTTTTTATGCAGGTGCTTTCCTCGCCATGAACAAACCGTTGTCTTCCCGTTTTTTATTAAAATCATTCGGCATGGCTGCCGTATGCATGAGTTTAGCTGCTTGTGGTGATAAAGCTTGGTGGTCAAACGATGATGAGCCTGAACTAGAAAGCCAACAGATTAAACGTCTAATTCCATCGCGTGTGCATGACCGTGAGTCATGGGCAAATGATATCGATGACATCATGAGAGGGTTAGATATTCAAAAAAATAAAAAAAATGTCTGCAGTATTATTGCCGTTGTCGATCAAGAATCTAACTTTGTTGCCAACCCTCAGGTGTCTGGATTAGGACAAAAGGCTGTTGAGGAAGTGAGTACACGTTTAAATGAAAAATTTGAAGATAAACTTGGCAAAACTGTTGGTGGAACAATTGCTGGTTATTTTGAAGAAGTTCTAAGAACTCAGCCCTCTCCTGATAACAACTATATGAGTCAAATGCGTAAAGTTAAAACCGAGAAAGAACTCGACTTACTTTACCGAGAAATTTTCGACTTCATGGCTAAACATTATCATGTGAGTGCCTTAACTGGCGCAGCCAAATTGGTTGGTCAAGATATTGGCGAGAAAATGAACCCTATTACGACTTTGGGCTCAATGCAAGTTCATATTAATTATGCAAAAGCAAACAAGCGTTCGAGTATGAGTACTGCTGCGCTTCGCGATGATCTCTATACTGAATATGGTGGTTTATATTACGGCATACATCGTTTAATGGTTTATCCGGCAGACTATGATAAAGCTATTTATCGTTTTGCGGATTATAACTCTGGTATGTACTCTAGCCGTAATGCAGCTTTTCAAAAAATGCTACGAGAACTTACTGATAAAGATATAAGCCTTGATGGCGATCTACTTCTTTATACAAAAGATGGTGATCCGCGCGCAACTCAAAGCGAGTCAGAAAAAGAGCTGATTACGGTATTTGCAAAAAATAATATCTTAGTTACACCAAGACAAATTCGTAATGATCTTAAATTAGAAAAAGAGAAAAAGTTTGAGAGTACTCAAACTTATATTGCGCTGACTAAACTTTATAAATCCAAAACTAGCAAAGAGCCACTCTATGCAATTATGCCTCAAGTAGTGATTTCTGGGCCTAAATTAAGTCGTGATTATAATACTAATTGGTACGCAACCCGCGTAAACGGACGATATGAAACATGTATGCAACGAGCGAAAAGAATAAGACTATAAAAAGTCTCGCCCTGTTCGATTTTGATGGAACCTTGTGTAGTAAAGATAGTTTTACAGGGTTCATCTTTTATGCTTTATCTAAGCGCCACATTGTTAAGCAAGGCTTAAAAATTCTACCATGGATTCAAGCCTACTATCTTAACTTTTATCCAGCCCATGCTATGCGTGCCAAGTTATTCCGTAGCATGTTTAAAGATACCCCTGCAATTGAATTGCAAAGATTAGGTGAAGAATACGCACAAGAATTAGTCTCTGCGCTTTCGCCAGAAATCTTTACTCAGTTACAACACCATCAATTACGTGGTGATCAGGTCGTATTAGTTTCGGCTTCAATTGATGTCTATCTTGTTCCACTTTGCAAGTTACTAGATATCGAGTTGATTTGTACCGAAACTCAAATTAGAAACGGTATGATGACTGGTTACTACTCCACTCCAGATTGTAGTAGTGAACAAAAGAAGTTGAGAATACATCAGCAATATACGCTACAGCATTACCACCAGATTTATGCTTATGGTAATAGTTCAGAAGACCTCGATATGCTCAGTCTTGCCACACATCCATATATGGTAGGTGAAGACCGTGTTTTACCTCGTTTAACACCAGAAAAAAAGCTCGCATAAAGCGAGCTTTTTTATTTGAACACAACTTAATAAATTGCCATATGATCACGGTGAATCATTTCAAGTGAACGAGCTTCACCTAACACTTGATAAACCTTATCTGAGGCTAAGCCTTTAATAATTTCGGCTGATCGTGAGCTAAAGTTCACTCGACCTACCGCAATACGTTTACCTTGTTTATCGACACATTCAACCACATCACCACGATCAAAATGTCCTTCAACATTTTTAACTCCGACAGGGAGTAAACTGCGATGCTTCAATTTAATCGCTTCAACAGCACCATCATCAATCACAAGACGACCCGCTGTTTGTAAATGAGCAGCAAGCCACTGTTGATGAGCAGTCATGCGGTCTTTATCTGTAGTAAACAAAGTGCCTAGCATCTCACCTGCCATCGCACGTGACAGGACATTATCACTTTCGCCACTCGCGATGAGGGTTGGACAGCCCGATTTAGCAGCTAAACGTGCAGCACGAACTTTAGTGACCATCCCACCTCGCCCGAGTACACCACCGCCGCCGGCCATATCGAATAAATCATCATCCATAGCACGAACGGTAGAGAGTAATTTAGCATCAGGATTATGACGCGGATCTGAGTCAAACATACCTTGCTGATCGGTTAAAATGATCAGTAATTCGGCATGAACCTGACCTGCCACCATCGCAGCTAAAGTATCATTATCACCAAAACGGATCTCATCGGTAGACACCGTGTCATTTTCATTAATGACAGGAATCACACGCCAATCAATCAAGTTTTGCAAAGCATCACAAGAGTTCAGATAACGACGGCGATCTGCCAAATCATCATGAGTCAATAAAACCTGAGCAGTACGAATACCGTGGTTTTCAAGCACACTAGACCAAGTATGAATTAAGCCCATCTGCCCAATTGCAGCACAGGCTTGTAGACTGGGTAGATCGGTGGGTCGACTCGCAAGCTTCATACGAACCATACCTTCTGCTACAGCTCCTGATGACACTAAAATAATCTCGTGTCCAGCATTGTGCAGATCTGCAATCTGTTTCGCCCAATGCGAAATAGCATCTAGATCTAAACCTTGCCCATTAGCTGTAAGTAAAGATGATCCGATTTTAACAACGATTCGTTTACACTCACTGAGCTGACGTTGCCCATCGACCACTTCTATCATGTTTCCCTCGGTTTTCTAGTCACGAACGTAGATGACTTCTACATCATTGTCGTCTTCATCATCGTCAAAATCATCATCATCGTCCATCATGCTTTCGAGACGTTGTGCTCGACGCATTGCACGATATGCTTCTTTTGCCGCAATGGTTTGTTCACGTGTTTCAACTTCTAGTTGTTCACGGAAAGCTCTTACTTCTGCTGCGTATTCAGGATCTTCAACTTCGCGTTCACGTTGTTGTTCAATCTGATCCATCAGGTAATACACAACTTCTTTTGTACCTTCGCTTAATAAGCCCGATGTCTTAAAGACAGGTCCAGTCCACTCTAGTTCGTCTAGAATGTGCTGACACCACTCTTCACGGCTTTCTTCAGCAATCTGATCAAGTTTATTGAGTACTAAAACAACTGGTAGTTTCGCCAAAGTTGGTGAAAACTTAACCAACTCATTCATAATCGCTTTTGCATTATGCGCTGGATCTGAACCATCAATTGGTTGTACATCAATAATGTGTAAAAGAATACGAGTACGTGCCAAATGTTTAAGGAAACGAATCCCTAAACCTGCACCTTCTGCTGCACCCTCGATTAACCCAGGAATATCGGCCATTACAAATGAACGATGGCGGTCAGCATCGACTACACCCAAGTTTGGAACCATGGTTGTAAATGGATAATCTGCCACTTTTGGTTTTGCAGCACTTACAGCACGAATGAAAGTAGATTTACCGGCATTTGGCATACCCAGCAAACCAACATCTGCCAATACTTTTAATTCAAGACGAATTTCGCGAAACTCACCTTTTGTACCAGTCGTACATTTACGTGGTGCTCGGTTAGTTGATGATTTAAAGTGAGTGTTACCTAAACCACCTTCACCACCACCAGCAACCAGAATTCTTTGGCCGTCTTCAACCAAATCGCCAATAATATCGCCTGAATCTGTATCAACAATTGTTGTACCAACGGGTACTTTTAAAACCACATCTTCACCACCACGTCCAGTACAGTTAGCACCTGCACCGTTTTTTCCACGCTCAGCACGGAATTTACGTGTGTAACGGTAATCGACTAGCGTACTTGTATCGTCATCAGCTTGAATATAGATACTTCCACCACGTCCGCCATCACCACCATCTGGGCCACCAAATGGTACAAATTTTTCACGGCGAAAACTGGCTACGCCATTGCCACCGTCGCCAGCCTCTACGGTAATGACTGCTTCATCAACAAAGCGCATCTGCCAATCCTCTAAAAACTCTAAAACCGCCTATTCTGCCATATTTTCATAAAATTCTCGAATAGAAAATGGAACAATTCCATTTATAACGATCTGTTTTATCTTTAATCCAGCAGATGCTTTTAGTTTTGCAAATAGGATCCTTATAAAAAATAAAATTTAGCCAATTTATTTAATTATCAAGGATGAACATTGCGCAGAGGTAAGGTCATTTGCATATCAAGATTTGCTTTTGTTTTTGGCACAGAATTATACATGATGGCATTAAATGACGAGACATTCCCCATTTCCATAGGATCATTTACGTTTAGGCTTGGTTTAAACTGATGTTTCACCGATAAATTTACAGGTTCATCGAATTCAAAATAAACAGGACCATCAAAAACAATTTTAACGGGAACGGTATAACTACGTTTTAAATTAAAAGGCACATCCAATTTAATAGGAATATCTAATTTAAGGGGAAATTTTGGTAAAAACTTATTTTGATAAACCAAATCTGTGGTGGTTTCTAAAGGCATAACCTGATCAATTTTTAGAGTCGTTGAATAATCGACATTTACTAGACTTCCGTCATAAATCAAAAAACGTACAATTTATTTGATCAAATTAATCAGCAAAATTATTTAATTCAAGAGAT
>NZ_JABELE010000016.1 GCF_013009345.1 Acinetobacter geminorum
ATGGTGCCGGCACACGGATTCGAACTGTGGACCTACTGATTACAAGTCAGTTGCTCTACCAACTGAGCTATGCCGGCTCTTCTTAGTGTTTCGTACGTTTCGTATCGGAACGGTGTGCAGTTTAGCAAAACTTCCAAACGATGCAAGCGGTTTTTTAAAAAAAACCGCTAAAAACTCATAAAATCAATCCGTTTGATGATAATTCAACCGCTTTGATCACTGCGCGAGCTTTTATTTGCGTTTCATTCCATTCAGATTCAGGATTTGAGTCTGCAACTAGGCCTGCTCCAGCCTGTACATAGACCTTTTTATCTCGAATAACACAAGTACGGATTGCAATCGACATATCCATTTCGCCGTGCCATCCCAAATATCCTACTGCCCCGCCAAACACGCCTCTTTTCACAGGCTCAACTTCATCAATAATTTCCATTGCACGAATTTTTGGTGCACCCGATAAAGTACCGGCTGGGAAAGTTGCTTTAAATACATCTAGCGCATCGATATCGTCACGAACTTCGCCTTGTACATTTGAGACAATGTGCATGACATGTGAATAGCGTTCAATCACCATTTGATCCGTTACTTGAACCTTTCCTATTTTTGATACGCGCCCCACATCATTTCGACCAAGGTCAATCAGCATTAAATGCTCAGCGATTTCTTTTTCATCAGAAAGTAAGTCTCTTTCTAAAGCAAGATCTTCTTCTTTAGTTTTTCCACGTGGTCTGGTACCTGCAAGAGGACGCACTGTCGCAATACCATTTTCTAAACGAGAAAGAATTTCTGGCGATGACCCTACAATATGGAATGGCTTTTTATCTGTAATCGTTTGCCCTTGTACCAGAAATAAATAAGGCGATGGGTTCAAATGACGTAAAGCACGATAAACTTGTAAAGCCTCTCCATCGAAATCAGAAACCATACGCTGCCCCGGAACAACCTGCATCACATCACCAGCACGTATATATTCTTTAACTTTTTCGACTGTTTCTAAGAATTTCGCTTTACCAGTAATTGATTCAAAATGTGGAGGTGTATGTGGCTTAGCTTGCAGACTTACTGGTATAGCTAACAATTGCTCTAATTGATCTAATTTTTGCTGAGCGTCTTCATAAGCATTACTCTGCTCTGTATCCGCATGAACAATTAAAAATAAAGTATCTTTAAGGTTGTCAAAAACAATGACTGTCTTTGAGAGCATCAACCACAAATCCGGCAATGTAATTGGGTCAGCTGCCGGAACATTTTTTAAACGTGGTTCTATGTAACGAACAGCATCATAGCCCAAATAACCCACTAATCCGCCCGTAAAACTCGGTAAGTTTGGCAAAAGCTCAGCAGATGGCACTTTAAATTGCTTCTGAAATTCACGAATATATTGAAATGGGTCTTGGCAATCTTGTTGTGTAATTGAGCCATCAGCATGTTGTATAGATAGAACACCTGCATTACACGAGAAAACCGTCGACTCTCCTAAACCAATCATAGAGTAGCGTGCCCAATTTTCACCACCTTCGACTGACTCAAATAAATAAGCTTGCGTGTGGTCTTTAAAACGAGCAAAAACAGATAAAGGTGTTTCTGTGTCTGCTAAGCGTTGGCGATAGACTGGAATTGTGTTGTAACCAGCAGCCTTAAGTTGCTCGAATTGCGCTAATGTTGTCATGAATTTTCTCTAATATGGTTTCGATTTAAAAGTGTGTTTTTCTAGATTCGGTTTAGACACGCCATCGAAAAACCATACGCTTATTCATTCTGATCTCCATTTCATTCATTAAATAATTAACTCAGCAAGACTATCAACAACTTGCTGAGGTTGGCAATCATAGATATTTTCTCCATGATTATAGCCATAGCTAACCACAATACAATCAATTCCAGCACGACGCGCAGCCTCAATATCATTACTTGAATCGCCAATCATTAATGATTGTGAAGCAGATATTTTTAGGCTTTGCATGCAATGCAATAATGGCAATGGATGAGGCTTTCTCTCAGGTAAGCTGTCCCCACCAAGTACGACTTGAAAATATGGAGAGAGCTGTAAAGCATCAAGCAATCCCTGGGCAAGTTGTACAGGCTTATTGGTAACGCATGCCATTTGTATGTTCAAAGTTTTACAATGTTTTAAAAACTCGGTTACACCAGGATAAATTTGAGTATTTACACAGAGTTCTACACTATATATATCAATAAATTTTTCTAATAAGACTTTATGTTGTTCAGGATCTAATTTTCCAAAAATATGGAGTAGAACACTTTCACAGAGTTTTGAAGCTCCCTTACCCACCCATTCTCGTATTTGGACTTCTGTTACCAATGGCCAACTTAGCGCCTCTAAACTTAAATTCATAGACCGATACAAATCAGCAGCAGAATCAACCAACGTCCCATCTAGATCAAATAAAATTAAATCGCGCTTACTTAGTTGTGCAACAGACATCTTTTTTCTACTCAAAATTGAAAAGGCATGCGTTTAGCATGCCTTGATTGTAAAAGCAGCAAAGGATTATTTAAAGAATAACCATGCCAATACCGCTAAAATTACTAAAATAATAATAGTGATTAAACCAACTGAGGCATTCTTCTGTTGCTCTCTTTCTTCAGCAACACGAGAAACTGGCTCATCAAAAGCGATAGGTGTTTGCTGTTGTGCATTAATATCTACACCCTCTGGAATAGGTGCAGGTTTTGGAATAGAAATATTCTGCGGCATACCATCGCGACGAACTTCCACTTCTGCAGCACGCTCTGCAAGGCTCGGCATTCCTTGATCGCTTAAATCTGGAGATGATGTTGTATTTACAGGCTCGGCTTCAATTTCAGGTAATTCCGTGATTTTCTGTGCAGGTGCCAATACAGAAAATTTAAAACTAGCAAACTGAACAATATCACCATCATGTAGCTGCTTTTCTTGCTCAATACGAATATCGTTTACAAATGTGCCATTCGATGAATTAAGGTCTTGCACCCATAGCACTTGATCTTTTAGAAGCAATGCAGCATGGCGACGTGAAATTTCAGCAGCTTGTAACAACACATCAGCATCTTGATGACGCCCTACCAACATATCGCGATCAACATTAATTTCTTGGCCAGTAATTTCACCAGTAATTGCTTGTAGTTTCCAAGTCATGCGTATGTCCTATTCATTTTTTATCAATCATAACATGCTACTACTGTGCTGTGCTTGGGCGCAGTGTCGTTGTTGTTACTGTATTTTTAGTACGATTAACTTCAGGATCAGGTAACTGTAAGGTTTGCTTTTGCACTGCCGGCTCTACCGCTACAGGTGTAGTTACCGTCGAGGTTTTTCCACCTGATGGAACCTGTTGATAATTCTTTGGCTGAGAGGCAATACTAGGTGGTGTCATCTTTTGATTATAGACATCATCAACTTGCTCAGGCAGTTTTGCAAAGTTGCCATTTTTATCCATAGCCAATTGCAAGCTATAAAGCTGGCTATAGCGCTGCTGAGACAAACGGCGCACATCATTTGCATCACCCACAATTGTTGGGTGGATAAAAACCAGAAGGTTACGTTTTACATTGCTTCTATTATCTGATCGGAATAAACGCCCAACATAGGGAATACTACTTAACCCAGGTATACCTTGTCTTGAAAGTGACGTGTCATCCGACACCAAACCACCAAGCACTACTGTCTGTCCATGTTCAGCCAAAACAGCAGTTTTAATGGCACGTTTACTTGTCACTAAGTCAGCTGCTTGTCCACGACTGTCTTGAACAGCAGAGACTTCTTGTTCTACTTCCAGACGAACTGTACCACCTTCACCGATATGTGGAACGACTTTTAATGTCACACCGACATCTTTACGCTCAACCGTAGTGTATGGGTTGATACCCGTACTGTTTGTAGTGACCGATCCTGTTACAAAGGGAACATTTTGACCGACAACAATATAAGCCTCTTCATTATCCATCGTCACAATGGATGGTGTCGAAAGCAAATTTGATTTGGTATTAGTTTTAAGCGCTTGAATTAATGCACCATAAGCCTTACGGGAATTCTCAAAATTACCCAGAGCCAAGGTTGCCCCATTACCTTTATTAGCACCACTAGCGATAGCTGATGCAGCCCCAGCCGAACCACCCGATAAATAACCAGCAGCAATAGAAGATAAACTAGCACCTACATTACTAAAGCTAAGCAAACCAATCCCACTAGATAAGTCACCAAGCGCCCATTGAATACCAAGTTGATCTGCATCATCTCCTGACACTTCGATAATTGCAGCTTCAATCAGAACTTGCTGACGGCGAACATCAAGCTGCTGAATAGCAGATTCAATTTCGCGCATTAATTGAGGATCTGCCTTAACCACTAACGAGTTTTGGGTATTATCCGCAATAATGCTCACACCATTTTGGCTAAAGCTAGAGATATTGTTCTGATTATTATTGTTCGAATTACCGTTTAAATTAATAGATGGTGTAGAAATTGAGCTACCATTTGAACCAGAGGTATTTGAACTAGAATTCTGGTTATTACCCATCAAATTATTGATCGGATTCGATGAATTAGAAGAACTGTTATTACTATTTGACGAAGAAACAGCTTGTCCTGTTACGAGGCCTTGCAAAATCTCAGATAAATTTTTTGCACTTGCATATTTCAATCGAAAAACTTTTAAACCACCTAAACGGTCGGCCGAAGGCACATCTAGCATTTCAATCATGTGTCGAATGCGCTTACGCGTTTCAGGATCGCCCTTAACTAAAATACGATTGGTTCGGTTGTCTGCAATAATACGGATACGTGCACCGTTAAAATCTTTAGATGCTCCCGTAGCACTCATCGCCTCAAGTTGAGTAATGATTTCTTCCGCTTGGCTCGATTGGAGGCCTATTGCCTCAATATCATTCTGGCCAGTACCATCTAGATTACGAATAATATTTTCAAGCTGGTAAATATTTGCTGCACGGTCCGAAACAATCAGTGCATTAGTCCCTGCAATCGCAGCCATATGCGCAAATTGTGGCATTAAAGGACGAAGTGCTGGAATTAAATCATTAGGATTGGTGTTTTCAAGCCAAATTACTCGGGTAACAATCTGATCACCACGCAATTTATTTCGCGAATCGTAAGGGATTCCCGAATTTTTGACATTACTATCTGGTACCAGTTTAATGGTGTTACCCGAAGGAATTGCCACCACTCCATTTACGTTTAAGACTCCAAGAAACAGGTCGTAAACTTCATTCTTATTCAGAGGCTTATTCGATATAACTGTGACGTTACCACGTACTCGTGGATCTACTGCAAAGTTTTTACCCGTAATATCTGCCACTTCATTAATAAATGCAGTTAAGTCAGCATCACGTAAATTGATCTTCCATGTTTGGGCATAGACACTGCTGCTCACTGTCGCAATCAATGGGGCTGCTGCAAGTAATGCCCAAAGTGGACGTTGATGATTCAATAAAGCCATAACTTGCGATAATTCCTAACTCTTATGGTGACGTGTTATCACTAAAAATTTTGTTGTATGGTCATCACTTGATCACCACGTTTTATTTCTATTTTCACTTGCCCAGCTCGTCGAGCCTGTTCAAGTAACTGCACATCCGTTTGTCCCTGCCCAACCGTTTGACCGTTTAATGAAACAATCCGATCACCCGGCCTTAAACCTAACTTATTTCGAAGCGCAGTGGGTGTACGTTCTGTAACTTCAAAACCCTCAGTGGCGTTCCCACTAACACCCATGTCACGCAGATATTGTTCACGGTTGCCTTGCATTTGCTGAATAGCCTGCCCTAACGCTTCTTGAGCAGTATTAACAGGTGCTGACGACTGAGGTGCAGTAGCAGTTGGTTGTGATGCATCTGGCGTCATAGGTTGATATAAACCGTTTGGCAAACCTTTAAATTGGAGTTCACGAGTACTTCC
The DNA here is from genome assembly GCF_013009345.1 of Acinetobacter geminorum. Classification (GTDB taxonomy): domain Bacteria; phylum Pseudomonadota; class Gammaproteobacteria; order Pseudomonadales; family Moraxellaceae; genus Acinetobacter; species Acinetobacter geminorum. Next base: position 5,915 of record NZ_JABELE010000016.1, read on the forward strand.
ATTACCTTGACGTAATATCACGTGATCCCAATAAACTTCTGCCAACTGATAAGAGGTAGAACCTATTGTTTCTCCTACCCGATATCGGTCGGCAGTATTATCTAGCTTAATAACAGCTGAGGAAAAACGATTCGGATAACCCAGCATTACGCCTTGTAATTCTAGGTTGACATTTTCCTGTGCTGCATTGGCTGAAGGTTCATTAAAAAGTGAAAAAGTACTAATGTTAGGAATTTGTGGCTGCTGTGATCCTAACTCAACTCGATCAAATTGCATCATTTGAGGAGGCGCAATTACCCACCAAAATAATGAAGCTAATTTCCAACACAACCATAAAATTAAAAAGGCAAATACAACTACACTTAACCGATCTAATTTTTGCCACTGTAATTGCTGTAATTTCTCAATCCATACTTTCATTAGTTACCCCCTTGTATTAAGGGTTGACGAGAACTAATGACAAACGTATCCAAACCAGCTTTTCCATCATAAGATGGAATATTAAGTAATAATCTTTGGGTGAGCTGCACATCAAGCATCATGTTGGCATCTAATAAGAGATTCGCCATTTTTTGACTGCGTTGATCACGTATATCAACTTGTAATTGTCCATTTTGATCCGTTAATTGGCCATTTAAAGAAGGCATATTCATACGGTCTTGACGATCACCAATATTATAAATTAAAGCACCGCCACCCCAATGTAATTGACCATCAACTGCTGCGAAACCCTGCTCTTTCTTATAATTAAACTCAATATCTTTCAGTTGAATGCTGTTCGTAGGCCATTGCCAATTCACAATTTGTTTTAATGTTTCAGGCGCAATTTGACCATTCATAGCCTTTACAATTACTTTTTTCCCCACACCATAGCCCATTACCCCAGCCAATTGGGTATTACCACTATGGATATCTACATCAGCAGCGAACCTTAATAAAAACAGGTCAAGAGGTCTAGTTTTCCAATGAATCGAACCTCTCAAAGTACCACGCCGCCAATCTGCTTGGCCTTGCCAGATATTTCCACTTACATTGTGTAGAGTTTGATTATTCTTTGAAAATTTAGAAATAAGCCAAGTCGCTGGGATCTGTAAAATAATAAAAATTAAAAATGCAATGAGGGCAAAAAACCACCACTTCCATTGCTTAGACTTTTTCTTCATTCAGCCTTACCAACATGCAAATTATCGTCCTTATTTTGAGAGTAGCTCCCTAGTCTGACATTATGCATACTTTTTCAACATCGCCAATTCACTTCATATAAAAAAACCAAGCAATTGGGCTTGGCTTCGGTATTAAGACTATAAGTTGAACGTATGACAAAATCATGAAAACTTGGCACTCAATGAAGTAAATGCACATTTGATCTCAACAATTCATTTAAAGAGCAATTTAAACACTCAATTTTTTAAATAATATTTATAGCAAAATTTTGAGATATTTTTATCAATAAAAAAGCCAAGCAAATTTACTTGGCTTTTAAAAAAGACAATTTGATTAGATTAAGAAATCTTCAAGTTTTGCGCCTTTTTCAATTTCAGCAACTAACCAGCGTGGTTGTTTACCACGACCAGTCCAAGTCTCTTCAGCATTGTTTTTGTTGCGGTAACGAGGTTCAACAGATTTACGTGTTGTTTTCTTACGTTTTTGAGCACCAAACTCGAGAAGTTGTTCAACACTGAAACCAACATTTTCAGCAATCTCGATAATTTGATTATAAGCATCTTCGATTGCTTGATCTTTTTTACTTGCAATTAAAGCTTCTGCTTCTTCTTGTAAGCGTTTTAACTCTTCAACAGATAATTCACTGATATCCGGTTTCATTAATAAATACTCCAGTCTTACAGACAATTCAAAATAATACAGACAAAATTTAAAAACATAAAATCAAGACCAATATTATTTATAATCTATTCAATAAGCAATAGTTTGAAAGCCGTATTCATCAGAATAACCAAAAAAATTACCTTTTAATTACATTACCAATTATAAATGAAATATATTTTATTAATATTTATTTAAGATAAATGTATTAAGTTATGCCCAACTGATTTTTCTAGCTCAATAATTTTTTGTTTTATTTCCTGCGGTATTTCACATTTTCGTTCTGTTAATTTATCTACGCATACCATAACAGCTTCACCAGTAGCCACAATTTGCTGTTGGGTTTCACTCCACAATATATAAGCCATACGGAATGCACTATTACGAAGCTCTTCCACACGAACTCCTACTTTCAATACATCTGGATAAAAAACAGGCTTTAAATACTTACACTGACTCGAAGCTACAACGGTATATAAATGTGGGGTTAATATATTGATTGCTTCCATATATAAAATACGTGAGCTTTCAATATATCGATAATATTGTACATTATTGACATGGCCAAAAGCGTCCATATCTCCCCACGCTACTTTCTGTTCATATATTACTGGGTAGACAGACAGTTCTTTCATTTTTACCTCATATTTTAAACTTTAAAAAATTTGCATCATTTTCAAAGATTAGATTTAACTGCTTGATTAACACGTCATCTTCTTTAAGCGTGGACTTAATACGTAAATAGCTCATTAAAATATTATCTGGATATAATGATAATAATGTTTCAGCTTCTATTTGACGTCCAGTTGCCATATAGACATGCCATTTTGCAAAGGTTAAAACTGGCAAATTCATATATTGATTTTCAAATTGAATAATTTTTTCTTCAACATCGGCATAGTCTGGAACTTGTTTAAGCAACTGTTGCTGAAACCATAAATAGAATACTTCTGGGTCAAACTGCTCGTTTAACAAGTGTAGCGTTAAGGCCGCATGCTGCATGCTCATATCTGGCATACGTGCTAATAGTTTTAGCCATAACAACTTACTGCTATAAGGTCGAGTTTGAATCTCAGACTCTAAATCCAAATAACGTTGCTGTAAGGCATGTAAGTCATCAATAGAGGCTTGGTCAAATTGCTGAAGAAGTTGTTGCAACCATAAATCACGGTGCTCAGCATCTAGCAAACCATATTTCATGGAACGTAAATACACCCATGGATGTTGCAGCGCTAATTGCCCCCATAACGCAGTTAATTTTTGCTGGTAAGCAGTTTCTATTTCTTGTAACCAAGGCGATAACTGATGCTGGTATAAAAATTCAAGATGAGTTAATGCACGGTCGGCTTCATTTTCGGCCAAAAATATTTCAATTCGCTGTAACTCTGCCAATTCAAATGCCATAGGTGGTGATTGATCGAGAGCAGCCAATGCTTTTGGATAATCCCCACTTAAAACCAGAAATCTGGCATCAATAATATTTTTTAAAAGCCCTGATTGAGTAAAAACACGTTCAATAAATACACGTTGATCTTCGGCCGCTTCTAATAACCAAACAATACCTAATTGTTCATAAGGATGAAGGTTTTTAAACTGGAAGATGTTTTCACTTTTCCTTTGTTCACGAGAGGAATAACGTTTAATCCACAGCCATACGAGTTGAGCAATAAAACTCATCACTACAAAACTAAGAGTTAATCCCCAGACATTTGTTTGCAGTTGTAATTGCCGCCAGTAAATATAAACATATCCCATTCCATAGCCATAACTAAATAAAGCTAAGGCTGCAAAGAGTATTAAGCTGATGACGACATAAACCCACAGGAGGTGCTTCATATATCCTCCTTATGAGCCAATTAGCCCAAGTGTAGAGAGTTTAGGAACTGGCACGACTGATAAATGTGCCACTTTAGCAATACGTTTTTTTAACTGCTGACTTGTTGCATCAGGCATTTCATCTAACTTTTGCATCACAGATTGCAACTCATTTTGATACTCAGTCATTTTCCCTTGATTGAGTGCTTGTTCGGCAATTAACAATCTTAATTGCACTTCTTTAAGCACGACACTTCGACTCATTAAATTAATAGACGGCGTTTCTACTTTTTCTATTCGGAACCACTTTTTCCACCAAGACACAGTCTCGGATTGATCCATTTCAAGTTTAGGCTGGGCTAAGACTTGTTGAATATTCTTATCAATGGTCTGTAATAAATCATCGATTAGTTGATGGCGTTGATTTTGAGCCAAAGTAAACTGTTGAACTGCCTGTTTATCTTGCTCGAGCGATTGATTCAAGCTATGTTGCAATGCTGGAGCAATTTCATAGTGCACAAGCGATTGCTGTAACTGGTTTAATTGATCAACTGCATAAATCAACTGCTGCTGATCGATTGCAAATTGAATTAAATCTAATTTTTGTTTAATTAGAACTGTAGGAGTAATACCTGTCGGCGGTGCATCTTGTTGAGTGACTGAACTGGTTTTACTCCCTGTATTCACAGGTTGATTCTGCAACTGGCGCTGTAAAGCAACCAATTGATCATTTAAATTGGCGTAGTGCTGTTCGGATTGCAGCAGGCTTTGTTTAAGCTCGGGAACAGTACGAGAAATTTGCCACATATCGTAGCTGAGCTTAGCCAACCAAGCTATGCCCAGCAAAATGATGATAGAAACAAGTTTTCTCATATGAATCCTTATAATGCCTGAATGTGATGAATCATCCCCGAAGGCGATAAATTTTCAAGTTGAATAATGTGAAAATGAGCCTGTTGCTGATCGCGATACTCTTTAACAATTTGAAAAAGACGAGGTCCCAAAACCAGATATACACCATCAGGTTGTACATTATTTTTTAAGCAAAGCTCTAACCAATACTTCCAGCTCGCTTCACTGGTAATTAAGACGAGCCATTTATTTAAATTATAATTCGAATTCTGTGTCAGATGTTTGAATGTAGAATATGAAGCTTCTGGGCACTGCCGATGATATAGAACAAAATTTAAAATTTGAATTCCTTGTTGTTGCAAGGTCTCCATCATAAATTGACGTCCACCTTCTCCCCGCCAAAAAGCGACGCTACCAGCTTGCTTCATATTATGGAGAATAGGGAGATTTAACATCCCTTCAGAGGTTTCAACATCTGGAATATGTGCTTCTATTCCATATTCATTTAGACAATTGGCCGTTGACTGCCCAACAGCAATCCACTGAATATGTTTTAAATCACGGAGCTTTAAACCGCTTTGCAGTAAATACTTCATCCCCACATCAACAGCGGTTGGGCTCACTACAACGATAGCTTGTGCCTTAACTAATTGTTGGTAAAGCTGAAGTAAATGTTCGGAAAAGGGTTTAGCAACGAGTTCTAAAAGAGGTAAAGACTCAACCTGATAACCTTCATTTTGCAAAACTTCTGTTAATTCTGCAGCCCGAGAATCAGGTCGAGTATTAATAAACAACATGGTTTAGTAAAGAGCCTTTAATAGCTCACCAGCGCCTTGATCAAGTAAGTTTCGAGCAAGGTTTTCACCCAATTGCTGAGCATTATTGGCTTCATCGGTCAATTCAGCACGTAATAATGTTTGACCATCTGGGCTTCCAACACGACCTTCGATATGGATTTGACCATTTTGTAGTGTGGCATAACCTGCAATTGGGACCTGACAACCACCTTCAAGGTAGGCATTAAATGCACGTTCAGCACGTACACAAACATCTGTTTCTGCGTGTAATAAAGGTTGAATTAAAGCCAATACATCTTGGTCAGCTGCGCGGCACTCTAAACCCAATGCACCTTGTCCGACAGCAGGCAAACTAATATCTGGTGTTAAACAATGACGAATACGTTCTGACAAACCTAAACGCTTCAAACCGGCACTAGCTAGAATAATTGCATCGTATTGACCTTCATCTAGCTTCGCTAACCGTGTACCAACATTTCCACGCAAGTCAATAATTTGTAAATCAGGACGTTGTTTTAATATTTGAGATTTACGACGTAAGCTTGATGTACCAACTTTTGCGCTTTGTGGTAAATCAGCGAATGTTTCAAACCGATTTGAAACGAAAGCATCTAACGGATCTTCACGCTCACAAATGACTGCTAAAGTTAAACCTTCTGGCAAAGCCATTGGAACATCTTTCATTGAATGTACAGCTAAGTCTGCACGCCCATCTAAAAGTGCTGCTTCTAATTCTTTAACAAACAGCCCTTTGCCCCCAATTTTTGCTAAAGGCGTATCTAAAATTTTATCGCCCTGCGTGACAAATTTAACCAGTTCCACCGTTAAATCAGGGTGAAGCTCCTCTAAACGGGCACGAATATGTTCTGCCTGCCAAAGAGCAAGTGGGCTTTGTCGTGTAGCAATTTTCAAGGTTTTCATAAATTCAAGCATGGGCTGGTCAAACAATACACCCTAAACTTAACTTGATCCCTTAAAATTGCAAGTAAAATCTCGCAAGTCCCAGATAACTCTTTTAAATTTAAAGCTGATGAATTCGCTCTCTAAGCGTAGATAAATGCCGACGGCTCACCGAAAGTCTTTCATCAAGACCACGTAATCTAACCTGATATTGCCCCGAACTGACTAGCTCCAATCCATCTAGATATGCAACCGAAACCAACGCATTTCGATGAATACGAATAAACTGATCTGCGAATTCGGTTTCAAGCTCTTTTAATGTTTCATCTATTAATACACTGCCATTTTTATGTCTCACAGTGACATATTTCTGATCTGCTAAAAAGTAATAGATATTTTCAACAGGAATCAGTTCAACCCCGCGATAGGTTTTTGCGGCAATTTGATGACGCTGTGTTTTTAAATCTTGTAAAAGCTCAGAATTCGGTAATGCATTGAGCTGTGCTTTAGTAAGTTGAGTTAGCTGACTTAAAGCTTGCTCAAGTTCAACTGCATCAATCGGTTTAAGAAGATATGCTTGAGCCTGAGCTTTAAAAGCTTCCAATGCATGCTGATCGTAGGCGGTACAAAACACAATCGCAGGTCGGGGATTGAGTTGACTTAACTGTTCTGCACAGACAAGCCCATTCATACCTGGCATTTGAATATCAAGTAAGATTACATCCGGTTGATGAAGCCGTGCCTGTTCCAAGGCCTCCTGTCCATGATGAGCCGTTGATACAACCTCATGTCCCATCTTTGAAACTAAACGTGATAAACGCTCCACTGCAAGTGGTTCATCATCACAAATTAGCACCTTCATTCATCCTCCTTGTCACCGTTAACTTGGTCCATTTTTTTATGGTTAACTCTGACTGACTTATTATTTTGTTTGATATTGATAGCTCATAATAGTGGTATATAAAGCTTCACCTTTATAAACCTGAAATCTAACGGTGTTCCCATAATACGCTTTCAGGCGCTGCTTAACATTTTCAAGAGCGATTCCATGCCCTTTCCGTGAATTTATTGTATCGTCTGTATATGGGTTGGTAATGACTATACTGACCTGATTTTGCAATATTTCAACCAATACCCCTATGGTTGCTTTGCCCATCATTGGTTCTACCCCATGAAAAATACTATTCTCTAACAAAGGTTGTAATGTCAATAAAGGAATAGTGATCTGTTTTAATTGCACAGGTGAAAGCTCGATCTTCCAATCAACTTTTAAACGCTCACCTAGACGGACCTGCTCAATCATTAAATATTGTTTACTCAGCTCGATTTCTTCATGCAGACTCACCAATTTTAATTCTTGGAAACTCGCTCGAAATAAACGCGACAAACTAATGAGCATGCTTTCTGCTTTATCTGGATCTATCGCAATTAAACTCACCACATTATTTAAACTATTAAATAAGAAGTGAGGGTGAATTCGTGCTTGCATGGCCTGAATACGTGCATTTAATTCGGCATATTGCTGATGCAACCATTGTTCCCTGACATATAAATAACGTAAGCAGAAGGCCCCGAGTAATATTCCATAGCTTAGATATAAAGGTACATTGGTAAAATAAACACCCCAGCCCTGCGTTAATGACGCATGTTTATTTAAAAGACCAAACTGAAAAAAATTACTCATTAAAGTGGTCAAAACAACAATACTTTGCAGCATGACAAAACCAATAACCAAAGCAAATTCTTGACGTAAGCTGCTAAAAAAACCTTGAAAGCGTTCAACCAATGCAAAAAAGGACAATATTACCCAATTAATAAAAACGATGTATTGAAAAAGCCTTTCCCCGCTTAAGGCTTGCCAAGACTGCGCTTCAGCCAATGCCAGAACCAATGCCAAAACATTACTTGCGATAATTAATTCGAATAAGTGTTGCCAACGCCCACTTTTCGTAAAAAAATAGGAGGAATTTTGATTTCGGTATGCTGTAGAAAACAACTTTGTTTGTTGAGCTTCGGCAAGTGATATACTCTTTTTTATTTTACTGAGCCACCATGACCACATCTTCAAATCCCCCTAATTCAGTAACCCCAGACCAAACCTCAGGTATGTGGGGTGGTCGTTTTTCTGAAGCGACGGACGCTTTTGTAGCCGAATTTACCGCCTCTGTTCAGTTTGACCAACGTTTTTATAAGCAAGACATCGCTGGTTCGATTGCGCATGCTACCATGCTTGCGAAAGTTGGCGTACTCACAGAAGCAGAACGCGATGACATTATTGAAGGTTTAAGCACCATTCGCTCAGAAATTGAGGCTGGAAACTTTGAGTGGCGCATCGATCTTGAAGATGTTCACATGAACATTGAATCACGTTTGACTCAACGTATTGGCATTACAGGCAAAAAATTACATACAGGTCGTAGCCGTAACGATCAGGTTGCAACTGATATTCGTCTTTACCTACGCGACGAAATTGATGATATTTTAAAATTATTAGAACGTTTACAAAAAGGCTTGTTAGGCTTGGCTGCCAAAAATGTAAATACGATTATGCCAGGCTTTACACACCTACAAACCGCTCAACCAGTAACTTTTGGTCATCACTTGTTAGCGTGGTTTGAAATGTTGGTACGTGACACTGAACGTCTCCAAGACTGCCGTAAACGTGTTAACCGTATGCCGCTTGGATCTGCTGCTCTTGCGGGTACAACTTATCCAATTGACCGCGCATATACAGCAGAGCTTTTAGGGTTTGAAGCTGTATCTGAAAACTCTCTTGATGCTGTATCTGACCGTGACTTTGCCATCGAATTTAATGCAGCTGCTGCACTTATCATGATGCATTTATCACGTATGTCAGAAGAGCTCATTCTTTGGACTTCTGCACAGTTCAAATTTGTGAATATTCCTGATCGCTTCTGTACCGGTTCTTCAATCATGCCACAGAAGAAAAATCCGGATGTTCCAGAACTTATTCGCGGTAAATCTGGCCGTGTATTTGGTGACTTAATTAGCTTACTTACGCTCATGAAAGGTCAACCATTGGCATATAACAAAGATAACCAAGAAGATAAAGAACCTTTATTTGATGCAATCGATACAGTTCGTGGTTCACTCATGGCATTTGCAGACATGATTCCTGCATTGGTTCCAAATATTGAAATCATGCGTGAAGCTGCTCTTCGTGGATTCTCAACTGCAACTGATCTTGCCGACTACTTAGTGAAAAAAGGCGTAGCGTTCCGTGATGCGCATGAAATTGTAGGTAAAGCAGTAGCATTAGGTGTTGCGGAAGAAAAAGATTTATCTGAGCTCACACTTGAGCAGTTACAGCAATTCTCTGACTTAATTACAGCAGATGTATTTGATAAAGCCTTAACTCTAGAAGCTTCTGTAAATGCACGTGATCATATTGGCGGAACTTCACCAAAACAAGTAGAAGCTGCGATTGCTCGTGCCCATACACGTTTAGAACAGTTATACGCTTAAGGATAAATCATGAGTCGACAAGTATTTTGCCGTAAATATCAAAAGGAAATGGAAGGTTTAGACTTCGCTCCTTTCCCAGGTGCTAAAGGCCAAGATTTTTTTGAAAATGTTTCTAAGCAAGCATGGCAAGAATGGTTACAACACCAAACTACGCTAATTAATGAAAAGCGTTTAAACGTGTTTGAACCAGAAGCTAAAAAGTTTCTGGAAGAACAACGTGAGAAGTTCTTTAACAATGATGAAAGTGTAGAAAAAGCTGAAGGCTGGAAACCAGAATAATCGGTTTGTTTTAGCTTAATCATCATTAAAAAGGCGGGTCTATATACATAGATCCGCCTTTTTTTACGTGAAACTTACACAAACATAAAAAGCCTTACATAGAGCGCACAGGACTCTACATGACATCAAAAAGCGAAGAACTTAATATCACTCTATAGCAAGAAGAACACGATCCCTGTCGTGTTTATGCACTTGATTTTCTGTCCTGAACTTCCCCCCAAAGTTCGGGACATTTTTTTATCTATTATTTTTAAAAATAAAAAGGCCTTGCTTCAAACAAGGCCTTTAAATATTTCAGCTCAAGATTACTTTTGGTGGACTTTGGCTTCAATTTCTTCAATTTTGGTATGACGAGCATCAAAGCCTTTGGCCATATAAATCACTTGCTCAGCAATGTTACGAGCATGATCGCCAATACGCTCTAATGAACGTAAAACCCACATGACATTAATTACACGAGCAATATGACGCGGGTCTTCAATCATATAAGTCATTAATGTACGTGTTGCTGATTGATATTCACGGTCAATGTCAGCATCAGCTAAAAGTACACGCAAAGCTTGATCTGCATCTAAACGTGCAAAAGCATCAAGTGCATCATGAATCATGACACGAACTTGATTACCAATATGACGTGTTTCCATGTAGCCACGTGGTGATCCACCTTCTTCACACAGATTTTGTGCAATACGGGCAATTTTCGCTGCTTCATCACCAATGCGTTCAAGGTCAGTATTGGCTTTGCTCATGGCAATCACCATACGTAAGTCAATCGCTGCCGGATGACGACGCGCCAAAATCAACGTCAAGCCTTCATCAATATCACGTTCATATTGATTGACTGCATTATCTTTAAATTGAACATCAATCGCTAAATTTGCGTCGGTATCAAGTAAAGAATGAATTGCATTTGCTACCTGCTGTTCGACCAAGCCACCCATGGTCATAAACTTTGTGTTTACATCTTGCAAATCTTCATTAAATTGAGAAGAAATATGATGGCTTAACACCGGATTACTCGGACTCAAGGGAAGCCTCCAACATGATGGCGCGGGAATAAAATGATTGAGCATTAAAACACAGCAATCATTAAGTTTTTATGACAAAATTAAATTTCAGATAAAAGCATTTAATCACTGATAAGTTAACCAGCTATTAAGCTCGACTAGATCTTTTTCGCCTAACTGGCCTACCGCAGCTTTTAAACGAAGCACATTCAATAAATAGTCATACTGAGCATTAAGATAATCCTGTTTTGCAGAAAAAGCATTACGCTGCGCCAATAAAACATCAACCATACTTTTCAAGCCTTCGTTATAACTCGCTTTTGAAGCTTGAGAAACCAAAGAAGAGGAATCCATTGCAGCCTTTCTTGCTTCAAGTTTGGCTTGATCTGTGTCGACCTGCATAAACGCACTTTTCACATCGACATTGGCACGGCGAATGGCTGCATCAAGTTGTGCCTGCGCTTTACTGGCTTCTACAGTGGCTTTTTTAATTGATGTTCGGGTCCGTCCACCATTAAATAAATTCCAGTTCATTTCTACACCGACCTGATCAAATTTTCCGTCAGTCGAAATGAGTGTCTCTGGTGTTTGTTTAGTATAGCCATAGCTCGCCACAGCATCTATTTGAGGATAAAGTGCTGCCTTTTCGACACGGCGCTGGTCTTCACTATATTTTTGCTGTAAACGGGCTTGCTGGATCTTTAAGTTTTTTTGCTGTGCCAAAGAAAGCCAGTCATTAAGCTCTGCTGGATAAGGCTTTTGAAAATTAAAATCACTTCGCAGTACAGCGAGTTTATCTTGATAAGAACCGATATATTCAGAAAGCTGCTCTTGGGCTAAAAGTAATTGAACATTGGTTGAAATACGATTGGCTCTAGCATTTTGATATTGAGCATTTGCTTCACTCACATCACTACGTGCCACTAAACCTTCTTTGAGTTTGGCATTCATCATATTGAGTTGTTCAAGCAAAGCCTTTTCTTCTTGTAAGTATGCAACACTCAGAGCCTGCTGACGCAACACATTAAAATAGGCTTCTGCCACATTTAAAACATGATCTTGTTTTTGCAGCCTTAAAGTGATTTCACTAAGTGCAACCGAAGTTTTAACTTGTTTATAACCTTCCCAAGCATCCATTCGAAATAATGGCTGACGTGCAGTGAGAGTCGCTTGTCGAGTCGTTGACGTACTACTTACCAAAGCATCTGACAGGCCCTCTTGATCAACACCCGGAAAGTTTGAACGTTTTACAGTTTGTCGATTACGGGTAATGTTTCCAGACAATGTGACAGTAGGTAATAACGCCCCCGTTGCTAAGCCTAAGTTCAGTTGATCTGCCTCATATTGTTGTTGATTGGCTTGCCACGTTGGGTCATTTTGTTTTGCGCGCTCATAAGCTTCAACCAAATCTAGAGCAAAACTCGAAGATGCAAAACTCCAAAGGCCAACAGCGACCATTAATTTTATTTTCATTGTTCAAATCAACGATAAAACTTGCCTTTAAGACTAAGAAAAATTCAAATCAAACTCAAGCCATTAAAAGTTTTAGTTTTTTAAGCGTTCTTAGTTTTTGACAAGATTAAAATACAAATAAAAATCAGCAACATGCCTATCCAACCCAGCCATGAAACATGCTCACCCACCAAAACGATGGCAAAAATCGCAGCCACTAAAGGTTCAAATAAAGTTAAGGTCGTCGCTTTGCTGGCATTTACTGTTTTTAATCCAAAACCGAAAAGTAAATAACCCAAAAACATAGGAATCAGCATCATATAACCAGCCACAAGTAAATTGGTTGAGCTATGCAATAACCCTCCACCTGTAACCAACAAAGTAGGAAGCAAAATAACTGCCCCACCACCCATAATCATGCCCATTGCAGCTTTAGAGGCAACACCCCGATCTATTAATCTTTTTGCGGCCCATGAATAAAGTGAATAAGTTGTAGCTGCGACAAGCCCAAGAAAAATACCGAAGAATTTATTCCATTGATTTGTACTCTCTTGGATCGCATGACTTTCCCCCATCGATAACATACTTACACCAAGCACACCGCACACAAAACTTAGAAACCATATAGCCGATAAAGCTTTGCGGTCAAAAAATCGCTCTAAAATTGCTGCTATTAATGGAGCGGTACCAATTGAAACAACGGTGCCAATCGTAATGCCCGCATAATGCATTGAGGAATAAAAAGCCAAAGGATAAACACCAACCGCCGCTACCCCTAAAAGCAGTATTGAAAGATTTTCCCTTATAAACTGACGGTTTTCGCGTATTGCTCGTGATGCAACCAAAGCTTGTAAAAGTCCTCCACCGCCCATCGCTACGGCACCAATAGCGAGTGGGCCAAGTGTCGGTGCAAATGCTGCCGCCGTACCTGTTGTTCCCCACAAAACAGAAGCAACCAAAATCGCAATTGTGCCCCCATAGCTACTATTTTTAATGAGGCTAATCATGTAGGCATTCTCTATTTAAAATATCTTCTGCCATTTGTTTTGCTAATAGAAGTTGACGACTGTTTCCTTCTAAGCCTGCTCGTGCCATAGAACCCTCTAAAAGAAAAGAAAGCTGCGTAGCTACATAGTTAACGCGCTGTGAGTCTGGTATTAATTTTTTTAAATGCTCAGCAACAATACCTTCCACTTCTTCTTTATGCTGCCTTACAGAACTACGCCCTGCACTATTCGCTGGAAACTCTGCGGCAGCATTCAATAACCCACAGCCTCGAAACCCTTTTTCGTAGGCAAATTCTGCATGGTCCTGATAGGCATCAAACACAGCCAAAATGGCTTCTTTAGCTGTGTTTGTTTTTGCTAAACGCTTTTGATAGAGATCGAGCCACTCTTGATGGCGTGCAGCAATATAGGCATCAACAAGATCGCCTTTTGAAGAAAAATTATTATAAAGCGACATCTTAGCGACATCGGCTTTAGCCGTAACTGAATTGATTCCTGTTGCAGTAATGCCATCGTTATAAAACAAGGTTGCTGCTGCATCGAGAATTTTCTGTCTTGCTGTTTTATCATTCATAGCTTTAATTTAAGTAGACCGACCTACCTAATAATAAAGATTTCTAACAATGATGCAATCTTTTTCCGAGTTATAATTTGAGCAATATTCACTTTGATAAAAAAACAATGATGAAAAAAGTTCTAATGATGAGTGTATGCAGCGCACTACTTTTAGCTGGATGTAATAAAACATCAGAGCAAGATCAGGCTGTATCTAAAGAGCAAAAACCAACTGAACAAAAGGCTACTCAAAAACAAGACAGCAGTTGCTTACAAATTATGGCTGCTACGCAGAAAATCAACCAAAACAGCAAAATAGAAGATTTAAATCAAATTAATGAAAAGCTTAAAAGCTGTGTTCCCTCTTTAAAAAATGATGAGCAGCTTAAGCTTATTGATGCTTCAACTGCGATGTATCAACGTTTTCTTAAACAAGACTACACTGAAAAAACAGGGAGAGCTTTTGAAGCATTTGGCTATGCCGTTTTAGAACAGAAACAAGACCTTAAAAAGGTCATCCAAACCCAGAAAAAACTCTTCGACCAACTTAGCCCGCGTGATCAATATTTACTTCAACATGAAGGCCAAGCCTACATTGAACTTCTCTATCAAGGTGAGGGTATGTTTACCTATCGACGTCAGCCAAACTATTTAGTTGAGGTTTTTTCTACGTCCTTACCAGCAGACCAAAAAGAGTTCTTAACTCGTATGGCCAAAGATAATCAGGATATTTTCTATAACGATGGTGCGTTGGCTGTTTCATGGAAAGAACTTACTGAACGAGCACTTTTTTGGGAAAAATTTATTCAGAAATATCCAAAAAGCCACTTTATTAGTGATGCAAAACGACTATTTAATGAATATCGCTATTTTATTTTCTTTGGTTTAGATAACACGCCAGTGTCAGATGAATATGCACCGAATACGTGGTTTGATAAAGATGCTCTTCAACAAATTCGGTTTTTGTCTACACAAAATCAGTCGAGTTTAGCGAAATCCGCTCAACTGTTTCTTAAGTTTATTGCCACTCCTGTAGAGGAGCGTAATAAGCAATTTAAAATAGATTTAACTGATAAAAATGGTGATAAAAAATCAAATTATCAGATTACTCATGAACAGCTTGAGCAGCTATTAAAATTTGATTCGCCATGGAACACGGAAGTCTATCGTGACTGCCATATGGATGCAGTTTGTATAGATACAAATTGACAATGCCAGCCAACCTAAAACATGTTAGTCTGTAAATCGCTTGACGGAGCGCGAGTAATAGCTCGCTGAGATTGTGTAAATTCTGTGTTATCGCGACACAAGTTTGATCACAAGTACCGTTGAACCTGATCAGGTTAAGACCTGCGTAGGAATCAAGCCATCTGAAAACTTAAAGCCTTAAATTTATCTAATAAAGATAAATCCGCCATCGTTTTTGGTCGTGCTTGATTCGTTGATGTTATTCATAAGGATCATGTGATGAACCAGTTAACGAATCTTTCTTCTGCTGAAATTTCAGCACAACATGAACAAGATGCAAAAGATTTAACTCGCATCTTACCCGCTTCTAAAAAAGTTTATATTGAAGGCTCTCGCCCTGACATTCAGGTTCCAATGCGGGAAATTTCTTTAACCGACACCCCAACTGGCCTTGGTGGTGAACATAACCCTCCTGTTATGGTATATGACACTTCAGGTGTTTATACCGACCCAAATGTTCAAATTGATTTAGACAAAGGTTTACCTTCAGTTCGCCAAAACTGGATTGAAGAGCGTAACGATACTGACGTACTTTCTGGTTTAACTTCAAAGTTTGGTCAAGAACGTTTAAAAGACATTCGTACCGCTGATATTCGTTTTGCGCACATTCAAAATCCGCGCCGTGCCAAAGCAGGCAAAAATGTCACTCAAATGCACTATGCCAAGCAAGGTATTATCACACCTGAAATGGAATATATTGCAATTCGTGAAAATCAACGCCAGCGTGAAGGTGTTGATATGCGTCAACATGCTGGACAAAATTTCGGTGCAAAAAACTTAAAAGAAATTACACCTGAATTTGTTCGCCAAGAAGTTGCTGAAGGTCGTGCGATCATTCCTGCAAACATTAATCACCCAGAACTTGAACCAATGATTATTGGTCGTAACTTCTTGGTTAAAATTAATGCCAACATTGGTAACTCAGCGCTTGGCTCTTCAATTGATGAAGAAGTTGCGAAAATGACTTGGGCAACGCGTTGGGGTGCCGACACCATTATGGATTTGTCGACAGGTAAAAACATTCATGAAACACGTGAATGGATTATTCGTAACTCACCTGTTCCAATCGGTACCGTGCCAATCTATCAAGCACTTGAAAAAGTTGATGGCGTCGCAGAGGACTTAACTTGGGAAATCTTCAAAGACACACTAATTGAACAAGCCGAGCAAGGTGTTGACTACTTCACAATTCACGCTGGTGTATTACTTCGCTATGTACCACTTACAGCAAACCGTTTAACAGGTATTGTATCTCGTGGTGGTTCAATCATGGCGCAGTGGTGTCTAGCACATCATGAAGAAAACTTCCTATACACACATTTCGATGAAATCTGTGAAATCATGAAGGCTTATGACGTTTCATTTAGCTTAGGTGATGGCTTACGTCCTGGCTGTATCCAAGATGCAAATGACGAAGCACAGTTCAGCGAACTCAAAACATTAGGTGAACTGACTCACCGTGCATGGGAACACGATGTTCAAGTCATGATTGAAGGCCCTGGTCATGTACCAATGCACATGATTAAAGAAAACATGGACCTTCAGTTAGAAGTGTGTAAAGAAGCACCATTCTATACGCTTGGACCATTAACAACAGATATCGCTCCGGGTTATGACCACATTACTTCTGCAATTGGTGCAGCCATGATTGGTTGGTACGGCACAGCGATGCTTTGTTATGTGACACCAAAAGAACACTTAGGTTTACCAAACAAAAAAGATGTTAAAGACGGAATTATTACCTACAAGCTTGCAGCACATGCTGCCGATCTTGCGAAAGGGCATCCGGGTGCTCAAGTTCGCGATAATGCCTTATCAAAAGCTCGTTTTGAATTCCGTTGGGATGATCAGTTCAACCTAAGTCTAGACCCTGATACAGCACGTAGTATGCACGATGAAACCTTACCAAAAGAGGCTCATAAATCTGCACACTTCTGCTCAATGTGTGGTCCAAAATTCTGTTCAATGAAAATCACTCAGAATGTACGCGACTATGCCAACAACCTCACCAATAACGATTCAGAGGTTGAAGAAGGCCTCAAAGCGATGAAAGAGGTTTATCAGGAGCAAGGTCAAAAACTGTATCATAAAGTGTAAATATTCAAAAAAAACACTTGCCTAGCCCTGATTCTCGGTTAGGATGAAATAAATAGATTTCGTCCTGATCGAATCATGAGTATTGTTGAACGTCCAAGTTATACATCTAAAGATGTCGAAGTAACATCACGTGAATCTCTATTCCGTGGTTTTATTCAAGTTGAAAAAGTCAGCCTTCGACATCGTCTATTTAATCAATCTGAATATACTCATGTATTGCAGCGTGAACTCGTTCATCGGCCTGAAGCAGCTGGCGTACTACTCTACAACGATCAAAAACAACAGTTTGCTCTGATTGAACAGTTCCGTGTTGGGGCTTTAGATGATGCTCAATCACCGTGGCAGTTAGAAATAATTGCAGGCGTGCTAGATGGTGATGAATCACCAGAAAGTTGTATTCGACGAGAGAGCCTTGAAGAATCAGGTTGCGAAGTTCAAAATTTAGAGCATCTATTTAGCTTTTACCCGTCAGCTGGTGCTTGCTCAGAGTTATTTCATCTCTATGTTGCCGAAACTGAATTACCCGCTGAAGGGGGTGTTTTTGGCGTAGATGATGAGGGGGAAAATATTCAATTGCACTTATTTAATTATAGTGAAATCCAGACTCTACTCGACAGCGGACGTTTAAGAAATGCTCCTGTCATTATGGCATTACAATGGCTGGCCCAACACAGCAAAACGATAATAAACCCGAAGAGGTAGGACGGTGACTTTTCAAGTCTCAACACTTTCACAAAAAGACCATGTCATTATACAAATTACCGATACCCACCTATTGGAGTATCCGCATTTAGAATTTGTGGGTATGAATCCTGAAGAAAGCTTTCACGCCATTATTCAACAGATACTTAATAAACATCCTGAAACTGATGCAATTATCCATACCGGGGACCTAGCTCAGGCACCAACGCCTATTACCTACAAACGTTATATTCAATATATGCAAACGCTTGGTCTGCCCTTTTTTCAGACCTTAGGTAATCATGACAATGTTGACCATTTTCCATTGCATAAAGAGAATCATCAGGAACCTGTGGTCATTTGCTTAGGGAACTGGCGGATTATTCTATTAAATAGTGCGGTAAAAGGTCATATTGATGGACATCTATCAGCAGAACAGCTAGAGAACTTAACGGCTTTACTTGAAGAGTATGCAGATAACCCGATTTTGCTGGCTTGTCATCACCACCCTTTTGCCATGAAGTCAAAATGGATTGATCATCACAAGTTACAAAATTCTAATGCTTTACTTACAGCATTAACGCCGTTTAAAAATGTAAAAGCTTTGGTCTGCGGGCATGTTCATCAAGACTCAATCAACATTTGGCAAGGGGTCGAATTTTTCTCTACACCTTCGACAAGTGTTCAGTTTAAACCCTTTAGTAATGATTTTGCACTCGATCAAAATGCTCCCGGCTACCGTTACATTCGTCTAAAAAACGATGGTAGTTTTGAAACAGAAGTCTTCCGTCTTGAAAATTTTCATGGCCATATAAACACTGATATTTCAGGCTATTAGCCCTATTTCTTATATGCTTATATATAATTATGACTGGGGCAAACACGTTTTGAAAATATTTACGGGGCGGAATGACTATCATCTTGCAGGAAAAATCTATATGATGACGACCCGATGGGAAAATCCCATCGATGGTTTTCTATAAAAACACTTGCATATCACCATATTTTTTGCGTATAGATAATACGTGTATGATGAGGAATGCCCTATTATGGCGAATGACAACCACAACCAAGTTTTGGATGAACATACAGAAGTTGTAGTGGAAGGTGACAAAGCTTCTGCAAAACGTGCACGTAAAGTGAAACCTAAAACTTCTGACATAGGCACAACTGCAAGTTTATTTGGTATTGCACCTTATCAACCTAAGAAAAATGAAGAGTACATGTCTGAAGGACAGCTCGAGCATTTCCGACAAATTCTGCAAGCATGGAAAGCTGAATTAATGTCTGAAGTTGATCGTACTTTAAATACGATGCAAGACGAATCAACTGCACTGCCAGATGTAAACGACCGTGCGACCCAAGAAGAAGAATTTGCAATTGAATTACGTACACGTGACCGTGAACGTAAGTTAATTCGTAAAATCGAACAATCTATGGAAGCTATTAAGAATGAAGACTACGGTTTCTGTGAAACTTGTGGTATTGAAATCGGCTTACGTCGTTTAGAAGCGCGTCCAACTGCAACGTTATGTATTGACTGCAAAACTTTGGCAGAAATTAAAGAGAAGCAAAATAACGGTTAATATGACCGCTGTAGCTACTCAAGAAAAGCCTAGCTTTTCATACTCAGGTCGGTTTGCGCCATCGCCAACCGGCCCTTTGCATTTTGGATCACTCATTACTGCTGTTGCCAGCTATTGCGATGCAAAAGCCCATCAAGGCAAATGGCTCGTTCGTGTCGAAGATACAGATATTCCTCGTATTTATCCCGGCAGCGAAGAGCATATTCTCACATCACTTGAAGCCTTCCAGTTCGAACCCGATACAGACATCATCTTTCAAAAAAATCGTTTAGACATTTATGAAAGCGTATTAGACCAACTCAAAAAAGAAGGTCTTATCTATGCATGTCAATGTACCCGCAAAATGCTTGGTTCAAATGCAATCTATGCAGGTACTTGCCGCGATCTCAATCTTGATTTTCAAGGTCAAGCGATTCGGGTAAAAGTTCAAGATCAGCAGATCTGTTTTGATGATCGATTGCAAGGACGTCATTGCTCCAATCTACAATATGATCTTGGAGATTTTGTTCTTAAGCGCCGTGATGGAATTATTAACTATCAACTTGCGGTCGTTGTGGATGATTATCTACAAGGTATTACCCATGTCGTTCGAGGCGCGGACTTATTAGATAACACCGAACGTCAGATTTGGTTAGGCCAGCTTCTGGGTTACCCTAAATTGAGCTATATGCACCTTCCCCTTGCCATGAATGACCAAGGGCAAAAGCTCTCTAAACAAAATCTAGCCCAAGCACTCGATTTATCAAAAGCGCCTGAATTACTTCAAAAAGCAATACTGGCCTTGGGACAACCCAACGTTGATTTAGATCAGCCTAGAGCGATGCTCAAACAGGCTGTAGCGCAGTGGAATGTTGATTTGATTCCCCATGGGCAAGAGCTCAGCGGAACATATCTATAAATAATAAAAAAGCCCGATATCAAATCAGGCTTTTTAAACTTCTAAATACTCAATTAGAAGTTTGACTCTTCTCGTTCTGGGTTGACTTCTTGTGTTGATGCATCAATCTTTAAGATTAAGCTAATCATCGCAGCACACATCATTAAAGACGTACCACCATAACTAATGAATGGCAAAGTCAAACCTTTCGTCGGCATTAAACCCATATTCATGCCCGCATTTACCAAAATCTGAAGCAAGAAAATAATGCTAATACCGTAAGCTAAATAGCCTGCACGAAGGTAATGATGTTTCAAAGCACGGTGACCAATTTTGATACAACATGCTAGCATCAAGAAAGACAAGCCAATAACAATAGAAATACCCACGAAACCAAATTCTTCACCTAGCACTGCCAACATAAAGTCAGTATGCGCTTCAGGTAAATAAGATAGTTTTTGTACACTGTGACCTAAGCCTGTACCAAACCATTCACCACGACCAAAAGCCATTAGTGCATTTGATAACTGATAACCTACACCTAATGGATCTGCCCATGGGTCAGTAAACGAGATCAAACGCTGGAAACGGTATGGTTCAAATAAGATCAAAAACACGATACCCGTGACAATCGCGCCAAGCATGATTAAGAACTGAGTTGGCGGCGCACCCGCTAAAAAGAACACCCCAACCATCATCATGACAATAACGACAGTTGCTCCCAAGTCAGGCTCAGCAATAATTAAACCAACCGTGATTGCCATAACCCCACTTAAACGCAATAAGCCTTTCCAATGAGTACGAACCTCTTTGGCACGGCGTACAACGTAGTCTGCGGTAAAGATCGCCATCATGACTTTGGCAACCTCGGTTGGCTGCAAGGTAAAGCCACCGATCTTAATCCAACGTGTAGAACCGTTGACTTCCGAACCCACTACCAAAGCAGCAAGCAACAGAACCATGGTTAATAACCACAGCGGGAAGGTATTTTTAAACCACGTATTTAGTGATATTCGATAGGTCAAATAAGCCACTACACCCGCAGCGACAATCGAAATACCATGACGAATCACATAGTGAAACGGGTTTTCATGCATATATTCAGCATAGGGCATCGAAGCAGATGCAACCATCACGGAACCGATACACAATAATGCAACGACACAGAAAATCAGGACATTACGTGGCGTCACTTCCGCTGGCCATTTAGGCAATATCCGTTCATACCAATGATTGATTTTCTGGATTGTGGTCTGAGCTAAGCCTGCCATACTACATTCCTAATCATGTTTTCTTTAAACCAACGAATTGACGCAGGCAACAAACTGCTGACCACGGTCATTATAACTTTTAAACATATCAAAACTTGCACATGCTGGTGATAACAACACCACATCTTCGGCCTGAGTCTCACGTTGAGACAGCTCTACAGCTTCTTTAAGCGTTGCTGCATGTAAAATTTTGGTTGCACCTTGAATTGCTTGTTCAATAACCGGAGCATCCTCACCAATCAATACCACAACTTTGGCATATTTTTCGATAGAAGAACGTAATGGTCCAAAATCCTGACCTTTACCTTGCCCGCCTAAAATCAAGGCAACTTTACCTTTTTTAACCTCAATTGCAGCGCCTAAACCATCAATCGCTGCAAGCGTAGCACCAACGTTGGTGCCTTTAGAGTCATTGTAATAACGTACATCATGCACAGTCTTTACATATTCACAGCGATGCTCTAATCCTTTAAATTGTTTTAAGGTTTCAAGCATGGATTCCATAGGCAGGCCTATTGCCTCACCTAATGCGAGACAAGCCAAAGCATTTGCTACGTTATGCATGCCTTGAATATATAAATCTGAGCTTTTAATTAAACGCTGCAAACCACGTGCAAGCCAAAGCGTGCCATCGCCATCTCTTAAAACACCATATTGATTTAAGTCTGGAGCATTTAGACCAAAGCTTTGCATTGGTGTTGTATCTGGAACAAGAGGACGACTTAAAGCATCATCACGGTTAAATACTACTTTTTTAACACCTTGGAAAATACGGTGTTTTGCTTGATGGTAACCCAACATATTGCCGTGACGATCTAAGTGATCTTCACTCATATTGAGAACCACAGCAACTTCAGCATTCAAATGAGACGTGGTTTCTAGCTGAAAACTTGATAGCTCAAGTACAATTAATTCAGGTTGATCTTTTAATAAATCTAGAGCTGGACGTCCAAGATTGCCACCCACGGCAACTTTCTTACCCGCATCTTTAGCCATTAAGCCAATTAAAGTCGTTACTGTACTTTTCGCATTAGAGCCAGTAATTGCAACAATAGGCACATCGGTTGCACGGCGTAATAATTGAATATCCCCTACCACAGAAATACCTTTAGCAATAGCTGCCTGAATTTCTGGTAATTGTGGTGCAAGGCCTGGGCTTAAAATAATTTCTTCTGCTTGTAATAATAATTCTTGGTCAAGTTGACCGAAACTAGTTTTAACGCCAGCTGGAATCTGATCATGTCCTGGCGGCGTGGGGCGAGAGTCTGTTACTGCAACTTGGTAGCCTTGTTGATGCAAGAAATTTACAGCAGAAACGCCTGAGATTCCCAAGCCTGCTACAACTTTTAACCCACCACGTTGTATTAACATTTTTGCCCCACAATTTATCAATCGACAGAATGGCAAAAATGTTAGCACTTTGCTGTTTTGAATGCTTTTTCAGTTTGAACTTTATTCATCTTTTTTTGTGTCAGTGCGTAAAAAAGCCATCAATATGATGGCTTTTTAAACGAAACAAGAAATACTGAATCTACTGCCATTTAATCGGCTTAATTTCTTGAACTGTATTGGTAGGTTTATCTTCGCTTGAACAACCACAACCGCCAGCACAACCAAAGGTCATTTTCGGTTTAAGCCACTTTGCCAAAGTTACCCAACCCTGCTTTTCGCAAAATGTAGAGAGTGATGAAAAGACTGAATTTGCTGTTTTTGGAAATACTTTCTTAAAAACAACTACAGCACTCCAAATCACTAAAACCGCAATAATCAGATATTGAACCATATACAACCTCCTTTATTGCCTTAACCCCAATAGTGGGAAGCAATTTGATAGGTAACAAACGATGCAAAATAAGCTAAACCAAACAGATATGCAGTCATAGCTGCAACATGTTTCCATGAACCTGTTTCACGGCGTACCGTTGCCAATGTTGCCAAACAATGTGGAGCATAAATGAACCACACTAAAAGCGATAAACCTGTTGCCAAAGACCAACCTGTTCCATCCGAACTAATCAGATGTGACAAACCTTGTGCCACAGCATCATCATCTGTTGCAGACAAGGCATAAACTGTACCTAATGCCGCGACTACCACTTCACGAGCTGCCATAGCTGGAATTAAAGCAATACAGATTTGCCAGTTAAAACCAATTGGAGCAAATAAAGGTTGTATAAGATGCCCGAGCATACCTGCAAAACTATAATCTATGGCAGGTAATGTCGCCCCTTCTGGTGGCTGCGGAAAAGTACACAAGAACCAAAGCAAAATAGAGAGCGCAAAAATGATTCCACCGACGCGTTTCAAGAAGATCTTTGCACGATCCAATAAACCGATTCCCACACTTTTTAAATCAGGGAAACGATAACTTGGCAGCTCTAGCAGTAAAGCATGCTGTGATTTATCTTTTTGCAAAAACTTCATTAAAAATGAAACGCAAAGAGCACTCACAATACCAGCCATATACAGACCGAAAAGCACTAAACCTTGTAAGTTGAAAATACCCCAGACCATTTTCTCTGGAATAAAGGCAGCAATCAGCAAGGCATATACAGGTAAGCGTGCCGAACAGGTCATTAAAGGTGCAACCATAATGGTCGTAAAACGATCACGAGGGTCACTAATACTACGCGTTGCCATAATTCCCGGTACTGCACAAGCAAAGCTCGAAAGTAAAGGAATGAAAGCACGACCACTTAAGCCAGCTTGGAACATTAATTTATCAAGCAAGAATGCTGCACGCGGTAAATAGCCCGATTCTTCTAATACCAAAATGAAGAAGAACAAGATTAAAATTTGTGGCAAGAACACAACTACGCCACCTGCACCCGCAATAATTCCGTCGACAACCAGACTATGCAGTAGTGGCTGCGTAATCACACTTCCTATTACTTCACCCAGCCAGCCGAAGAAGCCCTCAATACCGTCCATAAAAGGAGCTGCCCATGCAAAAACTGCTTGGAACACAATAAACATCATGATGGCAAGGCTAAGTAGGCCTAAAACTGGATGTAAGAAAATCCGATCTAGAAAATCAGTCCGCTTATCACCCTGATCAACATAATGAACAACATCTTTAAAAATCATATCGATTTTCTGATGATGAGTCCCAGTTAAACCGCTCAGTTCGGTTTGTGGCACACTGTATTTTTCTTGATCAAGAGCGTGTAATAAATTTTCAATACCCGCATTTCGAACAGCAACTGTTTCAACAACGGGTACGCCCAAACGCTGGGACAGCTTTTGAGTATTAATTTGGATACCACGACGGCGCGCTTCATCCATCATATTCAGTACAAGTAAAATCGGGCGACCTAGCTCGATCATTTCGAGCACTAGCCCTAAATGCAATTTTAAGTTAGTTGCATCAACCACACATAAAAAGGCATCTTGCTGCCCCTCTTCTTCAATTTTACCCAAGCAGACATCACGGGTAATCACTTCATCAGGACTGGTTGCATTAAGACTATATGTACCCGGTAAATCGAGTACACGCACAGCTCGACCTGAAGGCAACTGAAAATGACCAACCTTACGCTCGACCGTTACACCCGCATAGTTGGCGACTTTTTGTCGAGTTCCAGTTAAATGGTTAAAAAGAGAGGTTTTACCACAGTTAGGGTTTCCCACAAGGGCAATACGTAACGCATCACTCATGCGGGTACTCCTTCTTCTACTTGAATTTCAATTTTTTCCGCTTCTGCTTTACGTAAAGCGAAACGAGTAAAGCCTATTTGGATCAAGATCGGATCACCACCAAAAACACCTTTGGTAATCACTTCCACTCGTGTGCCCGGTACAAAGCCCAGACTTTCCAAACGAATTGCGACCAAATCTTGTTGCTCGGACTCTAGTTCTATCCGATTCACTTTGGTGATGGTCGCCGCTTGCTTCACTTTTAAAGCTGATAAACGCACCGCATCCGATCCTAAACCTTTTTTAATAGTATACATATAAATGAGAATAATTACCAAATAAGGTTAAATTTCACTTCTTATTCAGTTTAATCGACAAACCTTAAAGTTTCTTTTAAAGTACAGAGGTTTAGAGGATGTAGTGTATGTTGAATAAAAAACCGCGTATTCCAAGCCCTGTTCAAATACCTGAACATTTAAGCTTTTTACAAGGTTTTCGTGACTACCTCGTTGCTCAGACGGTAAGTCCACATACACGTAATGCTTATTTATCCGACCTCATTCAATGCAGTGAACTTCATAAAAAATCAGCTCTCCCAGAGTGGACTAGTGATGATATCGCTGATGTTTTGATTGAGTTGACTAAAGTTGGAAAAAGCCCGCGCTCGATTGCCCGCTGCTTATCTACTCTACGCCAGTTTTACAAATTTTTACGTGAACAGAAATTACGAAGCGATAATCCTGTAGCAACCCATCATTCTCCCAAAATTGGCAGAGCCTTACCCAAAGATTTATCAGAAGAAGATGTCGAAGCACTGATTCAGGCTCCTGATATTGATACGGCACTGGGTTTGCGTGATCGGGCAATGTTTGAAGTTCTTTACGCATGTGGTTTACGTGTTTCAGAACTGCTGAACTTACGCCTAGAACTTATTAACCTAAAACAAGGCTATTTAAGAATTACTGGTAAAGGTAATAAAGAGCGTTTGGTCCCGCTAGGCCAATTTGCTTGTGAATGGGTAGAACGCTACTTACAGGATGCTCGGCCTCAACTTTATAAAAGTTCAACCGACTACCTATTTTTAACTCAGCATGGCGGGATTATGAGCCGTCAGAACTTCTGGTATGCCATTAAGCGTTACGCGCTTCAAGCCAATATTCAAGCTGAACTATCACCTCACACCTTACGTCACGCCTTTGCAACACACCTGCTTAATCACGGCGCCGATTTACGCGTAGTACAAATGTTACTGGGCCATAGTGACTTATCAACGACTCAAATTTATACACATGTAGCACAAGTAAGAATGCAACAATTGCATGAAAAACATCATCCTAGAGGTTAAAAAATTTAAAACTTATTATTTGAAATACACCCAACAATCAATTGATTTCGTTCACAAAGGTTAAGAAAGTTTTAACAATACAAACTAGATTTTTTGTTATGCTTAGCAGCTTCTGACTATAAATACTGATGAAATAAGGGTTATCTATGTCTTTTACCCGATCTCAACTTTTTCTTGCCTGTGCGTTGGCTTCTAGCCTGTTATTCAGTGCTTGTTCTAAAGAAAACAAACCACAAAAAGAAGATGCGCTCACTGCGACCGCACCTGCTACTGGGGAAGCTTCAACCATCATTGAACGCAATGAGAAACAGCGGTTAATTGAAACTTTGCAAAAACAATTTAAGAATGCAAACATCAACGCCAAAATTCTAGATATCAAGCCTACTGAAGTGCCTAACTTATATTGGGTAAATCTCGAAGGAATGACGTCGATTTATACAACCAGTGATGGCAAATACCTGATTCAAGGTGATGTCATTCGTTTAGGCGGTAAAGAACTGCATAATATTGGCGATAATCTTCAAGCTTCAGAAAACAAGAAGCATCTTGCTGCTTTAAAAAATGAAGATTTGATTGTCTACCCAGCTAAAGGTGGTAAGGCTAAACATGTGATTTATGTGTTTACCGATGCAAGCTGTCCTTATTGCCATAAATTACATGAGCATTTACCTGAAATTAATGAAAAAGGTATTGAGGTACGTTATATCGCTTGGCCACGCGGTGAACAGTTTATGCCGACTATGGAGGCTGTATGGTGTAGTGCAGACCGTAAAGCTGCCTTTAACCAAGCAGTACAAGGTATCAATATCCCACCTGCTCAATGTAAAAACCCTGTTCGAGAACAATATCAACTTGGCTTAAACATGGGTGTAAATGGAACACCAGCTATTTACAATGTTGATGGCGAGTACCTAGGTGGATACCTAACACCGGATGAATTAATTAAACGTCTGGATAAATAACATCCTTTAAGCTGGTGAATGATTAATCATCTATCTCTTTTAAAAAGCGCTGCTCTGATTGCAGCGCTTTGTTTTTTCAATAATTAATATTTAAACAACCTCTGTTTAAAGACTGATCTACTCTTCTTTTCCAAACATCGCACTCTAATTCATTGAACAAGCACTAAAAGCGCTAGAGTCTGGCGTTTTTTTTAGCTATGATCTAGCTTCAACTAAATGATTAAATGATGAATGGAGTGTGACGTGAAACCAGTTCGCCTGGCAATACTCGGTCTAGGAACCGTAGGTGGAGGAGCCCTTAAACTACTACAAGAAAATGCCGCTGAAATTAAACGTCGCACCGGTCGAGAAATTCAAATTACCCACGTTGGAACACGCCGCCCTCGTCCAGATCTTGAATTGGAAGGGATTAAACAAAGCGCCGATTTACTTGACATCGTTCGTCAACCAGACGTTGATGTAGTTGTAGAAGTTATGGGTGGGATCCACCCTGCTTACGAAGTTATCATGGAAGCGATCAAACATGGCAAACAAGTCGTGACTGCAAACAAAGCGTTACTCGCTGAACATGGCAATGAATTATTTAAAGCAGCAGAAGACAATGCTGTGCAAATTGCTTATGAAGCAGCAGTTGCTGGCGGTATTCCAATTATTAAAGTGATCCGTGAAGGTCTTGCTGCAAACCATATCGAATGGTTGGCAGGTATTATTAATGGTACAGGTAACTTTATTCTGACTGAAATGCGTGAGAAAGGTCGTGCATTTGATGATGTATTAAAAGAAGCTCAAGAACTCGGTTATGCAGAAGCAGACCCAACTTTTGACGTTGAGGGTATTGATGCTGCGCATAAACTTACCATTTTAGCGTCTTGTGCTTTTGGTATTCCTCTTCAATTTGATAAGGTTTATACCGAAGGTATCAGCAAAATCACCGCACAAGATGTGAAATATGCAGAAGATCTTGGTTTCCGCATTAAACATCTCGGTATTGCACGTCGTGCTGAAAAAGGTATTGAATTACGTGTTCATCCAACACTCATTCCAGATGAACAGCTTATTGCGAATGTAAACGGCGTTAAAAATGCTGTTTTAGTTCAGGCAAATGCCGTAGGTCCAACACTCTATTACGGCGCGGGTGCAGGCGCAGGTCCTACAGCTTCTGCGGTTGTTGCTGATGTTATTGATATTGTCCGTGACATCTCTTATACCGAAGACGGTGCAGGCACAATTCCTCAGTTGGCTTTTGAAGCATTAACCAATGTGCCAATTTTAAGCCGTGAAGAAATGACCACAGGTTATTACATCCGCTTAAATGCAGAAGACCAAACTGGCGTACTTGCAGATGTAACTACCATCTTAAGTCGCGCTGGAATTAGTATTGATGCGATCATGCAACAATCTCGTTTAAAAGACCTTATTCCAATCGTGATTCTGACCGATCCAATCGTTGAATCAAAAATGGATGATGCTCTTGCACAAATTCAAGCATTACCTGCAATTCGTGGCGAAATCGTAAGAATTCGTTTAGAATCGCTCGATAGTTAATCAGGTTGAGGGAAAGATTCCCTCTCCCGCTTCACCTCTAATTGGAACACCATCATGTCTAATGCCAATCGTTATACTGGTCTTGTAGATCGTTATCGTGACCGTTTGCCAGTTTCGGCAACTACTCGTGCTATCTCTTTGGGTGAAGGCAACACCCCACTCATTAAACTTGAGAATATTCCACGTATTATTGGCAAAGATGTTGAAATTTATGTGAAATACGAGGGTTTAAACCCAACTGGTTCATTTAAAGACCGTGGTATGACCATGGCTGTAACCAAAGCGGTTGAAGAAGGCTCTAAAGCGATTATCTGTGCATCTACTGGTAACACTTCTGCTGCTGCTGCTGCCTATGCTGCACGTGCAGGTATCAAAGCATTTGTTTTGATTCCAGAAGGCAAAATTGCGATGGGTAAAATGGCACAAGCGATGATGTATGGTGCGATCACTATGCAAATTCGTGGTAACTTTGATGATGGTATGCGTCTTGTAAAAGAAGTCGCTGATCAAGCGCCTGTAACGATTGTAAACTCAATCAACCCTTACCGTTTGCAAGGTCAAAAGACTATTGCTTATGAAATCGTTGAAGCTTTAGGCCGTGCACCTGATTACCACTGCTTACCTGTAGGTAACGCAGGTAACATCACAGCTCACTGGATGGGTTATACCGAAGCTGTAGCAAACCAGCCTGCTGATCAGTTTGAACAAGTGATTTATGATGCTGCTACTGATCAATTCACTGGTCCAAAACCAGAAGGTTTACCAACTATGGTAGGTTACCAAGCTTCTGGCGCAGCTCCATTCTTACGTGGCGCTCCAGTTGAAAGCCCTGAAACTGTTGCAACTGCAATCCGTATTGGTAATCCACAGAGCTGGAACCATGCAAAAGCTGTAGTACGTGACTCTAAAGGCTGGTTTGATGAACTTCAAGACAGCGAAATTTTAGAAGCTCAACGCTTACTTTCTATGTATGAAGGTGTATTTGTTGAGCCAGCGTCTGCTGCTTCTATCGGTGGTGCGATCCGTGATATTAAAGCGGGTAAAATTGCTGAAGGTTCTGTAATTGTATGTACAGTAACTGGTAATGGCTTGAAAGATCCTGACACTGCAATCAAACAATGTGCTGATGCAGTTATGTTGTCAATTGATGCAACAATGGACCAAGTAAAAGATTCGATTTTATCTAATATGTAAGATCTGATTTTTCAAAAAACGGCTGTATTAAACAGCCGTTTTTTTTATGTCTTTTTATAGCCATAAAAAAACGCTTCTTGATAGAAGCGTTTTTAGAATATTGAACTTAAATACGTTTTGGTAAATTACTTAACCAACCCAATAAGTTAGTTGCATCATTATTACGTGCCTGTGTACTTGGTTCACCCAGTAATACAATGACTGCTGGACGTGAGTTTACAGTCGTGTGCATCACAACACAGCGACCTGCTTCATTAATATATCCAGTTTTAGACAAGTTAATATTCCAACCACCATTACGAACTAGAGCATTTGTGTTGTTAGATTTCAACACGCGATACCCCAAGTTAAAGTCATAAGTCGGTGTAGTTGAGAATTGACGAATCAAGCCATATTGAGATGCTGTACTTACCAAAATACCTAAATCACGTGCTGAAGATACATTTTGCGGATGTAAACCCGTAGATTCAATATAATGGGTAGCCGTCATACCTAGTGCACGTGCTTTAGCATTCATTGCAGCTACGAATGCAGGACGACCACCTGGATAAGTACGCGCTAAAGCAGCCGCTGCAGGGTTCTCAGACTTCATTAAAGCAAATAGAAGAACTTCTGCACGGTTCATCTTGTCGCCAACACGGAGTGTTGAACTTGAGTTTTTCCCACCAGCACCAGCAAAATCAATTTGCTCAAGTGTAATTTCTTCTGACATGTTCAAACGTGCATCTGCGGTTACAACTGCTGTCATCAATTTGGTAATAGATGCAATAGGTACCGATGCATTGGTATTTTTACTGTAGAGCACTTCACCAGTTTGCGCATCCATCACAAGTGCCGCACGTGCACTGACACTCGGCTGGGCGTTATAACCCACGGTATCACGGATTGGAGCAACTCTAGGTGTAGAGCTAATAACTTTTGGCGCATTACTGCCACGCAAAGTTGTAGTTACAGATGTTGAACCTTGCGGAGTTGGTTCATCATCTTCATCATTTAAAAATTGACTAGCATCCGCTGCTGACCAATTTAAGCTTGCAGTACCACTATTCCCTGAGGACGGGTTATTGACGAGTTCTGCAAAGCTTGTTGAACTCAAACTAAGCAAAATAGACATGCTTAGCACATGCATTAAAGACTTTTTAGAATTTTTCACGGCACAATACTCGACTCAGGGTGATACACATTTGCGCTTACTATCATTATGCCTTACATTTGAGGGATAAGGTATAACGCTTTTACCGACACAATTGTGCACAACTATTCGCTCACTATATGAGAATAGGATTGCTAATTTTGTCATTCCATTGCAAGCTAATTTTGCTTTATGTAACAAAAAACTTGTTTTTTGAAAGAAAGGAGGTCTTCTTGATTACAGTTTTAGTTGTGGATGACCATGAACTTGTACGTACAGGTATCTGCCGTATGTTAGAAGATCATGCCGATGTAGAGGTCATTGGACAAGCCGAATCGGGTGAAGAAGCAATTGCTATTGTTCGTCAGAAACATCCTCAAGTTGTGCTACTTGATGTCAACATGCCTGGCATCGGTGGCGTAGAAACAACCCGCCGTTTACTACAAACCGCACCAGATACAAAAGTGATTGCAGTCAGTGGCTTAGCAGAAGAACCTTACCCATCTCTGTTGCTTAAAGCAGGAGCTAAAGGTTACATTACCAAAGGTGCTCCAATTACAGAAATGGTTCGCGCAATTAATAAAGTGATGCAAGGTGGCAAATACTTCAGCGCCGATATTGCCGAGCAATTAGCGAGCTCATATTTATCCGATACACAACAATCGCCTTTTGACTCACTATCTGAACGAGAAATGCAAGTTGCAATGATGGTTGTAAATTGTATTAGCGCTCAAGAAATTGCAGACAAACTTTTTGTAAGTGTCAAAACAGTGAATACTTACCGCTACCGTATTTTTGAAAAGCTAGCCATTGATAGTGATGTTAAACTAACTCATCTCGCGATTCGTTACGGTCTGATCAAACCTTAATCAGACTTACATGCAATTTCCCTTAAACTCATCCTTGTCCCATACGATATTTCGTTTGGGCACGTGGTATGGTTTATATCGCCTTATTATTGCGGTTAGTCTGAATATTATTTTGGTTTTAACCGATGCTCAAATCGACAATAGCCTACAACAACCCGCTTTATATTCTTATACACTACTCGGCTATTCGCTCTTAAGCCTACTTCAACTTTTATGCTTTAAGTTTATTGCCACTCAGGCAACAAGGCAGCTCATTTTATTTTTTGTAGTTGATATTATCTGTCTGAGTTTACTTACATTTTCTGTAGGTGAACCAAATCTTCAACTCAGCTTGCTCTATGTTATTGCCATATTTACTTCGGCGATTTTACTTAGCGCAAGAATGTCTTTACTCATTACATTACTTGCAGTCATTGCGGTTATTTACCAACGCTTCGTTGGCAGTTTATTTGACTACAATAATTTAAATACGATTGGTAATAGCGCCTTATTGGCCTTCTTATTTTTTGTAGTACACGGAATCGGACAAATTGCAGTCCAGCGCTTTAAACTACTTGAAGCACTAACTTTCCATCAATCAATAGAACTCTATCAACTACAAAATATTAACCGCTATATCTTGGAACAAATTGAAGAGGGCTATTTAGTTCTAGATGAAAACTACGACATTGTTTTAAGTAATCCAGCCGCCTGCTCTCTTTTAGGAATTCCACCTCAATTTGCCAGTGAAAAATATCCCTTAGCAAAATGGCATGCTGACTTATTTGAAATTCTTAAGTTTGATCATTTAAAAGAAGGTGATCGATTTATTTTTGAATCTCAACTGTCGGCTTATTCTATTAATATTAAAGTGCAACACCTTTTGGTACCACAGCAAGCATTAACACTCCTCATTTTACAAGATGCACAGCAGATTAATCAGCAAGCTCAACAACTCAAACTTGCCGCTTTAGGGCAACTCTCAGCAAGTATTGCACATGAGATCCGTAATCCTCTTGCAGCCATTGTTCAAGCGAATGAATTACTCAAAGATAGTGACGCGGAACAGCAAAACACTTTGCGCAATATGATTAGCAAGCAAACGAAACGCATTGATAGTATTGTTCAAGACACGTTAGGACTTGCCCGCAGTGAAAGAACGTATCCAATCCAGATTGAACTAAACGACTTCATAAAAACGTTATTAGATGAAGATTTATCTGATGTTAAACATGCGATCCAGTTTAAAAGTTCTGATTTATCCTTAAAACTATTGTTTGATGAAAAGCAACTCAGACAAGTACTCATTAATCTTGTTAGAAATGCTCTACGCCACAATGCACCCGACTCTCCCTATGTTCTGATCAATATCCATTCACAAACAAATAAAATTTATATTGATGTGATCGATTACGGTGAAGGTGTTTCAAAACGTGATATATCTCAATTATTTAAACCATTTTTTAGTACCGAAATTAATGGAACTGGTTTAGGATTATATTTGTCTCATAGTTTTTGTGAGGCAAACCATGCAAAGCTCACTTATGTAGAGCAAAAACAAGGGGCATGCTTCAGAATAGAATGCTCAATAATATATTGATTTTTTATTAGGTTTTTGGGGAAATGGCAGAACAGCAACCACTCGTTTTGCTTGTAGACGATGAAGAAGATTTGTGCCTTTTAATGCAAATGACTCTTGCACGAATGGGGATTAAGACACATCTTGCTTATCGGGTTGAACAGGCCAAACAACTCTTTACTCAATTTCATTACGATGCGTGCTTGACCGATTTAAACTTACCCGATGGTAGTGGTTTGGAATTGGTTAAACATGTTTCTCAAACTTACCCTCACACACCCATTGCTGTTTTAACCGCATACGGCAATATGGATATTGCAATTGCAGCATTAAAAGCTGGAGCTTTTGATTTTGTCAGCAAACCTATTAATCAAATTCATTTAGATCAGCTATTAAAAAAAGCGCTTAACCAGCCAAAACCAGAACATGAGTTCGGTGAAACAACTCTAGAGAATGACTTATTAATTGGGCGCTCACCACCTATACAAAACTTACGGACAGCTATTAAAAAAATAGCCCGCTCCCAAGCACCTGTGTTTGTTACCGGTGAGTCTGGTACTGGTAAAGAAGTTGTTGCTAATCTTATGCACCGCTTAAGTAACCGCAGTGAAGGGCCATTTATTGCAATTAACTGCGGAGCAATCCCAACTGAGCTCATGGAAAGTGAACTTTTTGGACATAAAAAAGGGAGCTTTACTGGAGCAACCCAAGACAAACAAGGCCTGATTTTATCAGCTCATGGCGGCAGTTTATTTTTAGATGAAATTGCCGAATTGCCTTTAAGTATGCAGGTTAAATTGCTTCGGGCGGTACAAGAGAAGAAAATTCGCCCTGTCGGTTCAGATCAGGAAATTGATGTAGATTTTCGAGTAATTAGTGCGAGTCACCAAGATTTAGATTTGTTAGTCCAACAAGGTAAATTCCGTCAGGACTTATTCTTCCGTATCCATGTTATGGATATCATGTTGCCACCACTGCGTGAACGTGGTGGAGATATTTTGCTCTTAGCCAATCATTTTATTCAAAAGGTTTGTACGGAATGGGGAATTTCAAGCAAACAATTAACAGCGAGCGCTGAAACTTACTTATTGCAGCAAGATTTTCCGGGTAATGTTCGTGAATTAAGAAATATGATTGAACGAGCTATTACTTTAAGTGATGATGAATATATTGATTTGAAACACTTGGCACCTCCTGTTAGATGCAATAGTGTTAGTCCGCAAATCGCAACTAAACAGGTAAATCAAACGCTAACTGCTCAAACTCATCCAAAATTTCCAATAGAAGGTTTAGAACGCTACTTAGAAAATATCGAAAAAGACATTTTACTAAATGCACTAAACATGACGCATTGGAATCGAACTTTGGCAGCTAAAAAGCTAGGAATGACATTTCGTTCTTTGCGCTATCGACTTAAAAAATTTGGTTTAGATACCGAAATGGGAGAGGAAGTATAAAAGTTACTTCCTCTTTAGGAGTAAATCTGCAACGCGGTCTAAATATACGTCCTCTTTCATTTCTGCTGGCAATGGATAAGCCTGATTAGGTTGAATACCCTGCCCTTCAATCATATTGCCATTTGGCGTGTAGTAATGTGAGACCGTCATCTGTAGAGCTGCTCCACTTGGCAAAGGAAATAGCTTTTGCACTACACCTTTTCCATAACTTTTTTCACCCATCACCCAAGCACGCTGGTGTTCTTTCATGGCCGCAGTAAAAACTTCTGCCGCAGAAGCAGAACGGTGATTAATTAATATACCTAATTTTGTATTCTGAAATTCATTACCAGGCAGTGCCTGAAACTGCTGGTTACCTTCCGAACGGCTTTTGGTTGAAACAATAATTCCGTTATTTAAAAACAAATCTGCTGACTCTACCGCTGCCGATAACAATCCACCCGGATTATTTCGCAAATCGATTAAAACAGCCTTTAAACGTGGGGAACTATTTTCTTCAATTAATCTTTTAATTTCATTAGCAGTGTCTTGTTGGAACACTCTAATTTTGAGTACAAGCACCTGATTATGCAACATTACAGGTTCTATATCGGTTTCTATTTTTTTATTACGGACTAAGTTAATGTTTCCGTTTAGCTCTTCCGCTTGTACTTGAAGTGTACTTCCTATAGAACCGTAAAGTAGCCCGAGTACCTGATCTTGGTTTAAATTTTTTAAATCTTGATTATCAATCTTTAGAATCGTCTGACCATTTCTCAAACCTAATTTATAGGAGTCTGAACCCGTTTTAAGATCACGAATCATCCACTTATGGGCATGTGCTTCAGTGCTTAATGCGAAATCAACTGACGCAAGATCACCTTCAGTATATTGAATCAGTTGGCGATATTCTTCTGCCGATAAATAACGTGAATAACGATCTAGCCCACTCACCAACCCTTTTATAGCTTGTTGAAACAACGCATCGTCCGACTTCACGTCTACATAGTTATCTCGAACAATTCCATAGATTTGCACAAACTGTTGAATAGACTCAATCGGCACTTCTGCATAGCTATGTTCCGGTTCTTCCGAATCAGAGTGCAAAGGTGACAATTTTTCTTTTACAACTGGCGCTGCAAAAGCAAATTGGCTGCAACACAGCAACATACTTACAATAAGTTTTTTATATTTAATGTGTTGCAGCATCCAATCACCTTTAACTTATGCAGATAGTGTAATCAGATTACGCCCTTGCATTTCGGCAGGAACAGGAATCTGCATTAAATTGAGAATTGTCGGTGCTACATCTGCAAGCACACCACCTTCTGCAATTGTTGCTTGTGTTGGGCCAACATAGATAAACGGCACAAGCTCGGTTGTATGTTGAGTATGCACTTGCCCACTTTCGTAGTCTTGCATTTGTTCAACGTTACCATGGTCAGCAGTAATGAGCATATGGCCTTTTTTTGCCATAACTGCTTCATAGACACGACCTAAACAAGTATCAACCGCTTCAACTGCTTTAACCGCAGCATCAAACACACCCGTATGACCGACCATATCACCATTTGCGTAGTTCACAACCAATAAGTCGTATTCACCTGAATTAATTGCTTTAACCAACTCATCAGTGACTTCATAAGCACTCATTTCTGGCTTAAGGTCATATGTCGCAACGTTTGGAGATGGAATTAAAATACGCTTTTCACCCGGATATTCATCTTCACGACCACCACTAAAGAAGAATGTTACATGCGCATACTTTTCAGTTTCAGCAATACGTAACTGGGTTTTACCTAAAGAAGATAAATACTCACCCAATGAGTTTTTGAGGGCTTCTGGCATATATGCAACT
The DNA here is from genome assembly GCF_013009345.1 of Acinetobacter geminorum. Taxonomy (GTDB): domain Bacteria; phylum Pseudomonadota; class Gammaproteobacteria; order Pseudomonadales; family Moraxellaceae; genus Acinetobacter; species Acinetobacter geminorum. The sequence continues at coordinate 43,184 of NZ_JABELE010000016.1, forward strand.
GGTGCGTCAATGCTTGCCTGATAACGCGTTAACATCACAAACTTAGAAAGATTCGGTACAACTTTACGTTCAAAACCAGCAAAGTCTTTCTCTACAAATGCGCGAGTAATTTCACGAGCTCGGTCAGCACGGAAATTCATAAATACAACGCTATCACCATCTTGAACTTTAGCGATATCACCAATACGAGTCGCTTTTACAAACTCATCATTTTCATTGGCTGCATAAGCTAACTCCAACCCTTCAACTGCTGTTTGCGCAGTACGCAGTGCCTCGCCTTCAGTTAACAAGCGATAAGCTTGCTCAACGCGATCCCAACGGTTGTCACGGTCCATTGCAAAGTAGCGACCAATCATGGTTGCGATACGGCCTTGACCCGGATATTGAGCAAATAATGCATCTAATTTTTCTAAAGATGGTTGAGCACTGCGTGGAGGTGTATCACGACCATCAAGGAAAGCGTGTAAATAAACTTTTGCACCGCGTTTTAATGCAAGCTCACACATCGCCACAATATGATCTTCATGTGAATGGACGCCACCTTCTGAAAGTAGCCCCATAATATGGACAGCACCACCAGCAGCTTTGGCTTTTTCAACAGCGTCGATCAACACTTCATGTTTGAAAAAGTCACCAGTACGGATATCTTTAGTAATACGGGTAAAGTCTTGATATAGCACACGGCCAGCGCCAAGATTCATATGGCCGACTTCAGAGTTCCCCATTTGTCCATCAGGTAATCCAACATCTTCACCTGAACCAGAAATTAGACTATTTGGATGCTTGGCTTTCATTGCCGCCAAATTTGGTGTTTTTGCTGCAAGAAAAGCATTATCTTCAATCGCTTCACGGTGTCCAACACCATCCATAATGACCAGAACGTGAGGGATCTTGCCAGCAGTTGCATCCGTCATAATCAATTTCTCTTTTGTCTACAATTTCGTCACAATATCTTACCGAATTTTCGGTCAAGACTCTATTTATTCCTATGGCTTTCACCAATATCTGCGATTGATGAAAACCATAAATATCAATTATTACTAGCGAGCGCGGTAAAGCAAATAACTACCAGCGCCAAACATTAGCAAGATAGGTACGAGTACAAACCATGCTGGAGATGGAGAATAAACCAAGCTCGCATAGCCCAAGAAATCCTGCAAATAATAGAAACTCAAACCAATGAACAATGCGATCACCAAACGGAAGCCCATCGATTGTTGGCGTAACGGTCCAAAAATAAAAGAACACGCCACTAGAACTAATGCAATGAGTGAAAATGGCGAAGCAACTTTTTGCCAGAAAGCCAATTGATACGTCTTTGGTACCTGACTATATTCATCCATATAACGCATAAAGCTAATCAGTTGGCTTGGTGATAAATCTTCAGGATCTAAAGTCACCATATGCACATATTTAGGCTGTAATGCTAAAGCAAGCGATTGTTCTTCATGATCAGTTTTGATGGCATTTCCTGCCGCCAAAATGTCCATTTGTTCAGCCTTTTTCAAAGCCCATTGACCATTTTTAATAAACTGTCCTTGCTGAGCATTAATTAATGATTGCAAGTAATAGTTTTGGTCAAAATCGACCACTTGAATGTCTCTTAAATTGCCTTGAGAGTTAGCGTAGTCGATATAGATAAATCGCTGCCCTTCACGTGACCAATAGCCTTTAACTTCACCTAAAGCAGCTACAGAACGATGGCTTTTAACACTTTGGGCTTTTTCATTCGTGTAAGGAATAACCCATTCACTTAAAGCAAACGACAAAATAATAAGCAGTAAAGCTGAGCGCATAACCCAACCAACAATACGCCATAAGCTAACACCGACTGAACGCATAACAATGAGTTCACTACTCGTTGCCAATGAGCCCAGTCCAATCACAGCACCAATCAAGGCAGAGATAGGTAAAATTTCATAGAGATAGCGAGGAGCTCCCCACAAGACATAGACGAGAGCTTGCCATGCGTTATAGTCTGGTTTGAGCTCACCCAACTCACCAAGATATGTAAATAAGACCTGAAGAATGGACAAAACAACTGTGGTGCCAAACATCGCAAGCGCAGTGGTTTTCGTCACATATTTGGCGACTATTCGACGTGCTAACATTATAATTTCACTCGCTTGATCTGTTTCTTGATTTTTGGTCCTAACTTCTGCTTACGTGAGAATAAGGCGGCAGCAACGCCATACACAACTAACACAGCAGGATAAGCCCAAATATCGAGTTCTTCTTTACTAATACGAGTCTTGATTGCAATCATTAATACGATCAGACTGGAAAAAATAAAAATCGCCGGAATAAGACGGTAATAACGGCCTTGTCGTGGGCTCACTTCAGACAATGCCACTGATAGCATTAACGCAATAACAATGGTGAATGGCCCAAATAAACGCCATCCCAACTCACTTCTAATAACTGGATCATTCGTTTTTGAAAAGAGTTTTGTTGTTGATAGTGCTTCTACATCGCCACTCTCAAATTTAAGATCTTTGTCATTTTCTAAACGTAGACGATAAGACTGGAACTCGGCTTGTGTATATTTTGGTTGTCCCGGGAATATTTCATAACGACGACCTTGTACCAGATCAACAACATTGGCAGTGTCATTTGCAACTTCTACACGAGTCGCTTCTTTTGCCAAAATCATAACATCTGGCTTATCTTCTTTAGCAGCGCGCTGATAAAAGAAAATATCCTTCAAATTCTTTCGGTCTTCCGACAATGACCCCGCATAGATCGTATATGGCCCAGAAGAAATAAACTCTCTTGGTCGAACCAAATCGAAACCTGTCCGAACAGCTTGTGTGGTTGTCAGTTTTTCAAACTCACGTAGTCCCCACGGCGTCATCCACAGCATAAGTACCGACTGAAATACCATATAAACCAGTGTCATTGGAATGAGTAATCGTGCTAATTGATGACGGCTTACACCACTACCATTCAATACAGCCATTTCATGGTCAACATATAAACGACCAAACACCAACATTAAACCAATGAAAAAACCCAATGGTAAAATGAGTGTTAGAAATTCAGGTAAACGATATCCAATGATGCTAAACAAGATACTGGCATCTAAACGCCCCTGCGCCGCCACACCAAAGTATTTGATCAGACGACCACCCATCATGATTAGGGTCAGTAAAGAAATGACCACCAATGAGGTAGAGACAACTTGCTTGACGAGATAACGCCGAATAATCAAAGTAATACTTCCAAAAGGCTAATCGGGACGTGTGCTAGTTTACCCGAATGTTAAAAATATAAAACCGCACATTGCAACGCTATGCTTGAAAGTGTTTCAATGTTTTAATCCATCATAACTTTCTATAGGCAATCACGGCAGCCATGAAATTTACAACTTATACAACTTTTCCCGAACAGACATCTAATGAATCTTTGTGGGTTTTAGTTGATTCAGAACAGCTACAAAGCAACATCAACACATATCAAATCAATAACCTAGAAAGCGTTCTTACTGCCACCCAATTCAAAGGCAACTTCAATGAAACTCTGCCTTTATTCGGTCAGGTTTCAAATCAACCTCATAGCCAATTACTTGGCTTAGGAAAAACAGCCGAACTTCAGGCGGTTAAGCTCGCTAAACTTGCCCAAACCATTATCAAATCGACACAAAATAAATTTAAGCATATCGCAATTGATATTGCTGCGTTACCTGTCGAATACCATTATTTATTCGCTTTAAGCTTAACTCAAGCAGCTTATGGTTATGATGAGTTTAAATCGAAAAAAAATGAATTTATGTTACAACAGGTTGATTTAATTAGTTCAACGACGAGCCTTGATGAAAAACAACTGGCTTTAGTGCATGCCGTACAGTCTGGTCAATCGTATGCACGTGACCTTGGAAATCGTCCGGGTAACATTTGCTTCCCTGAATATTTGGCAGAACAAGCATTAGCTTTAGCCGCAGAATTCCCTGATTTACTCAAAGTGACTGTCTTAAATGAACAGCAAATGGCTGATTTAGGCATGTATGCTTTTCTTGCAGTCAGCAAAGGATCTGAACGTCCGGGTCGTATCGTAACACTTGAATACCAAGCTGGAATCGATGAAGCACCTGTTGTACTTGTCGGTAAAGGCGTTACTTTTGATACAGGCGGTATTTCTTTAAAACCAGGCCTAGGCATGGATGAAATGAAGTTCGATATGTGCGGTGCAGCCTCTGTATTAGGTACTATTCGTGCGCTATGTGAAGCGAAACTCCCTATTCATGTCGTTGGAGCAATTGCAGCTGCAGAAAACATGCCTTCAGGTAAAGCAACTCGCCCAGGTGATATTGTGACAACCATGAGCGGACAAACTGTTGAAATTTTAAACACGGATGCTGAAGGTCGTCTTGTACTGTGTGACACATTGACCTATATCAAACGCTTCAATCCAGCTGTCGTGGTTGATATCGCAACATTAACAGGTGCATGTGTAGTCGCTTTAGGTAAAGTACTGAGTGGTTTGTTCTCACCAGATGATGCTTTAGCAGCTGAACTCCAACAAGCGGGTGAGCAATCATTTGACCGTGTATGGCGTATGCCAGTCATTGAAGATTATCAAGAATTACTTGATTCACCATTTGCGGATATTGCAAACATCGGCGGTCCATACGGCGGTGCAATTACGGCAGCTTGTTTCCTTGAGCGCTTTACACGTGAGTATCGTTGGGCTCATTTAGATGTAGCAGGAACAGCATGGTTATCTGGTCCAGCTAAAGGTGCAACAGGCCGTCCAGTGCCATTACTCATGCAATTTTTAGCGAATCGTGTAAATACGAATGGCTAAAATTAGTTTTTATCTGTTTGAAACCAGTGAAGAACGGCAAGTCGATAGTGCTTGCCGTTTATGCCGAAAGATTTTACAGAAGCATCCTAAAATCTGGTGGTATTGCCCAGATGTGCAGCTACAACAAACTCTTGATGAAAGATTATGGGATTTCGACCCTGTCAGCTTCATTGCACATGGAGTTGATCAAGCTGAGGCTGCTGTATGTATTTCGGCTAAACAACCGCTTGAACAAGGCCTGTTAGTATTTAATTTTAACAATCATGCACTTGAACAAGTTGATCATTTTAGCCACATTATAGAAATTGTTGAAAATAATGAAACAGCCAAGCAAATTGGTCGAGAAAAATTTAAAATGTATCGCCGTTTGGGTATAGAACCGCGGACCTTTAAATTATAACGCGATAAAATGTTGAAACTGTTGAGTAAAGGAGAACTGTGGTGGCATTAAATGTCGGGCAAGATTTTAAAAAAAGATGGTTAAATGCGCCTGAAGCTGTCCGTCATGCTTATCAACAGGATCTGGCACGTATTTGTGACTTATTAGAACCCCAAACTCCTATTCAGCTTTGGGTTTTAAATGACGAAAAAGCGCAGTTAGAATCACAGCAAAAAATTGAACAAGCTTATGCGGACCTTAAGGCAGAGCTTATTGAGCAAGCACGTATCCGTCGTCAGCTCGCTTTAGAAAAAGCGCTTGCTGACAAACGTGCATCAGAAGCTGCTTATGCTGCGGCATTGCAAGCGGACGAAATTCGCAAGTTTAATGAACAGACTGAAACATTACAGGCATTACGTAGCCATTTAGAACAAGAAGTTGCAGAACAAACTGCACGTTATCAGAAAAATCCAGAAACACCAGCAGTCAATTACTCTGCTGGCGTAAAACTTAGTATTACCGATGATCAAATCTTATCTGAGCTTGAAAGTTTACGCATTCGTTTAGAACTTGAAGCTGAGAACTTAATTGAAGAGTCTGTAACGGCTTTCCGAGCCAAACTACATGTGGCAGCTCAAGAAGAAATTGAATACATTTTAAAGAATTCTAAGTTTTCTGATGAAAAAATAGAAAAGTAAAGTTTTAAAAACTTCTTCTGTCATAAAACTGACACCTATATGTCACAAAATAGACACAAATATTATTCTTGTAGATCAATTGATTATGAGAATAGAAAGTAGTGATTTAAGATAATTAATGAGGGTAAGAAATGGACATTCCGCATCAGATTTCAAAGCAACTTGAGCAGCTTAATCAGGGTGAACAATGGACATTTTCAGCACAAGAACTTTATATGAGTCATAACGACTTTAATTCACTTTCAATCTTGCTGACACGAGCATCGGAAAAAGGTGAATTTTCAATTACACGCACTCAGCATAATAAACCATGGGTTGGCACGCATTCGGTTACTCTCACCAAGCATTAATTTTTAAAAATAAAAAACCGGAACATATGTCCGGTTTTTTATTTTTGATGATCAGGATTTTATTTTAAAAAACCATTCTCAGCTAAAAAAGCCATACTAATATTTGACTCAGTTTTTTGTTCAGCTGCTTTATCACCGAGCAATAAACGCTCGATATAACGCGCCAACACATCGACTTCAAGGTTGACCTTACTGCCTACTTGCCACGTTCCAATATTGGTACGTTCTGCGGTGTGCGGAATCAAATTCAAGCTTAAAATATTTCCACGTAAGTGGTTAATCGTTAAGCTAATTCCGTCAACGGTTACCGAACCTTTTTCCGCCAAATATTTAGCAAGTTCTGCCGGTGCTGTAACTTCATAATAGATTGAACGAGCATCTTCACGCACTACGGTAATTTCACCTACGCCATCAACGTGACCACTTACAATATGCCCACCAAAGCGCGTTGTCGGTAACATTGCCTTTTCAACATTGACACGTTGCCCAACTTTCCAGTTACCCAAAGTCGTTCGATTTAAACTTTCACGAGAAACATCTGCTGCGTACCAGTTATCACCCCATTCAATGACTGTGAGGCAAATACCATTGGTTGCAATTGAGTCACCCAAATGTACGTCTGACATATCCAGATCAGTCTGAATACGTAGACGCACATCACCACCTACACTTTGCAGGCTTTCTACTTTACCTAAACTTTCAATAATGCCTGTAAACATGGCTCAATCTCCAAATCTTTTTACACTGCTTAAATTGCAGCGCTTACCAAAGTGCGAGCTGTGTACTATTACCTGAGGTATCTACACCACCTAGCTCGGCGAAGTGGTAAAGCTGGCCTAATAACTGACGCAATGGTGGCCCTGACTTGGCATGAGTATCAGTAATCACAATAAACTCAAGCACGCGTGCACGTTCAGACTGTCGTTGTTTACTTACGCGATAACGCGGCACATCTTGTGTTAACAAGGTTACTTTGCCCCGCTCAAGATTAGCCATAAGCAAATCTTTTGGCTCGATATTACCATCAGTTGAATAGCTGGTCAGAATATAGCGTGCATTGATCGTTGAAAGTAATTTCTCATACGCATCTTTTGCATGTTTAGAAGAGTTATATGGACTTGGACGCTCTTTACGCCACGCTCTATCAATTCCACTCTTATAACCTTTGGTATCCGGTGAAGGTAAATCCACCTGATCCCATAAAGTTAATGCATTTAAAACATGGTAATTACTACTATATGCGTGTTGGTTATATGGTGGATCGAGATAGGCAACATCGACTTCAAAACCACTCATTTGATTTGCTAGATGCTGGGAGTCTACACACCACATTTCAGCAGCAGGTCGTTTACGATCACCAATCTCACAAAAACGGCTCGGTGTTAACCAAAGTAATGACTCAATTCGTTCTAGCGCAGTTTGAGTACGTCCGCCCCACCCTTGGTGAAAACTTTTAAATACGCCACTCGTGTTACTGACAAAACTAGCTGAATAGAGCAATGGTGCAAGCAAAGCACTCATCTCTACATCATTAATTGCACCTTGTGCCTGCCATGTTGCAATCTGCTGGCGAATCGCATCGATACGCATACCATTACGGCGTTTAAAGAATAAACGATCACGAGTTGGATCGTATATATCATCATTACGCGGGCAAAGGTTATGCGTTACCCAACCTTTAACTTCAGGTAAGCGATTTAAATAGTCGATAGCCTTTTGATAACCGCCCAGTTCTTTAAAAGCAGGCGCATCAACACAGGCTAAAATTGCATGATTTAAAGCATGGCTATAAGGTTCCCAGTCATTCGCAATCACGCGGTAACCATTTTGACGTGCTAAACGAGACACGACGCCACTGCCAGCAAAGAAATCGGCAAAAATCGGTGGATTCTTTTTCTTACTATTCAGTGTCCCTGTAATTTCAAGGGCTTCTAAAATTAGATGGAGCAATCGGCGCTTGTTACCCAAGTACGGCACAAGCTGATGGAAAAGATATTCGTCTGTTGTACGGGCTGCATGACGACGTTTGTGATAAACCGAAGGCTCTGAATTCATACTTTCTCTTGCGTAGGGATTAACCTTAAGCGTATATCTTGATCAATTTGTGTCACATCAAGAAGTGTAAAACGAAGTTGCTCTGCCATATATTCAAATTCTGCATTGAACATGGCCCTTGCACTTTTCCCCAATAAGGTCGGGGCAATATAACTGATCAATTCATCCACCAAACCTTCTTGCAAAAAGGCAGTAGACAATGTTGCGCCAGCTTCAACCAACACATCATAAATTTGATGTTGCTTAGATAGGGTCTGTAACAGCATTTTTAAAGGCTGAGTTTCTAATTGTATCACGCCTAAATCAGCAAGTTCTTGACGATACGGCCCCATCACCATCACAGTTTCAGGATTCTCTAAGATCTTAGCGTTAAGTGGTAAACGTCCTTGGCGATCTAAAACAACACGTTTTGGCTGAGCAACTGTCTTGATATCAAAATTATTGAGTGAACGCACGTTAAGCTGACAATCATCTGCAATCACAGTTTCAATACCTGTAATCACTGCTCCAGAAATGGCACGCCAATGTTGTACATCTTGACGGGCCGAAGAACCTGTAATCCACTTCGACTCACCTGATGCCATTGCAGTACGCCCATCTAAACTTGAGGCTACCTTTAAACGTACATAAGGCATGCCTGTAGACATTGCCTTTAAAAAACCTTGATTAAGTTTTGATGCTAAATCTTTACAAATGCCAACTTCTACTTCAATTCCGGCATTTTCTAAAATCTGAACACCTTTGCCCGCAACCAATGGATTGGGGTCAGGGCAAGCGACCACTACTTTTTTAACTTGGGCTTTCACCAATGCTTCGGCACAAGGAGGAGTCCGGCCATAATGCGCACATGGTTCAAGCGTGACATAAGCCGTTGCACCTTGTGCATGTTCACCCGCCTCGCGTAAGGCAAAGACCTCTGCGTGTGGCTGACCTGCTTTAGGATGAAAACCTTGGCCAATTAACTGATCATCTTTGACAATCACACAACCAACATTTGGATTAGGCTTGGTCGAATATAGTCCTCGTTTGGCAAGTTCAATAGCTTGCTGCATCCAATACTGATCTTGTTTCAACTCAGACATAAATATCTCAAATGATTAGTGTTCACGTTGTTGCATTTGCTCAATTTGACGGCGAAACGCTTCAACATCCTGAAAATCTTGATAGACAGAAGCAAATCGGACGTAAGCAACATGGTCAAGGGCAAATAAAGATTGCATGACGATTTCGCCAATTGTTCTAGATTTCACGTCACGCTCACCTAAACGGCGAATCTGCAACTGAATATCACTTAAAACTGTTTCGATCTGCTCTTGTGTGACCGGACGTTTTTGCAAAGCATGCATTAACGAACGACGTAATTTGGCCTCATCGAAAGGTTCATTTTTTCCATTCGATTTGATCACACGGGGCATTACCACTTCATAGCTTTCAAAAGTGGTAAAACGTTCACCGCAAATTACACACTCACGACGTCGACGAATCTGACAGCCTTCGGCGGCTAAACGTGAATCGATGACTTTACTATCTGCGGCGTTGCAAAATGGACAATGCATAGCGGATTTATAGGGTCGATTACTTTGACCTAGTGTAGCAAAATTTCCACACTTACAGAACCAGCATTCTATGAGACAAAAAAACAGTCCTGAGCAAGATCAAAGCATCGCTTTGATCACAGCGCAAGACTGTTCTTTTAAGACAGATATATTAATGATTATTCAATACGTTCGCCATGTTGGCTTAAATCCAGACCCATGCGCTCATCATCAGAGTTAACACGGATACCAATCACAAGATCAATCACTTTAAGAATAATGAAAGTCGCGATACCACTGTAAACCATGGTTGCCAATACGCCTTCAACTTGGACCCATAATTGACCAGCGAATGTTGGCGCTAATGCAACGTTGGCTGCTTTAATAATTTCGTCACTGTAGAATACGCCAGTTAAAATCGCACCGACAATACCACCTACCGCATGCAAACCAAACGCATCCAAAGCATCATCGGCTTTAAGTAAGCGTTTAAGTGCTGTAATACCCCAGAAGCACACTACGCCACCAATAAGGCCCATCACTAAAGCACCGCCTACACCGACAAAACCAGCGGCTGGTGTAATCACAACCAAACCAGCTACCGCACCAGAAGCACCACCTAATACAGATGCTTTACCACGGATCATACGTTCAACAACCAACCAAGAGAATGCAGCAGCGGCAGCAGCAACTTGAGTCACTAAAATTGCCATACTTGCGCGAGCGCCAGCGCCTAGAGCACTACCACCGTTAAAGCCGAACCAACCCACCCAAAGTAAGCTTGCACCCACTACAGTTAAAGTCAGGTTATGCGGAGCCATAGATTCGCGGCCAAGGCCAATACGTTTTCCAAGCATGTAAGCAGCAACTAGACCTGCAACACCTGAGTTGATATGTACAACTGTACCACCAGCAAAATCTAATGCGCCTGCTTTAAATAACCAGCCATCTGCAGCCCACACCCAGTGGGTAATTGGTGCGTAAACAACGAGCACCCAAACTGCAATAAACACCATGAAAGCTGAATACTTCATACGGTCTGCAATAGAACCGCTAAGGATCGCAACTGTAATAATGGCAAAAGTCATTTGGAAAATAACAAAGAGACTTTCAGGAATTGTCCCACTTAATGCATCAAACGCCACCCCGTTTAGCATTGCTTTAGACAAATCACCAAAAAATGCACCTGTGCCAGAGAACGCGATTGAGTAACCAGCAATCACCCACAGCAAACTTACCAAGATTGCAGCTGAAAGGCTGAACATCATCGTACTGAGTACATTTTTTTTACGTACCATACCGCCATAGAATAATGCCAATCCCGGAATGGTCATTAATAGAACCAATGCGGTTGAAACTAAAATCCAAGAGGTATCACCCGTATCAAGAGTAGGTGTCGGTGCTGGAGCTGCTGGAGTTTCAGCAACTGGTGCTTCTGCAGTAGTTGCAGTAGCTGAAGATGTTGATACAGCCGCAACTTCCGATGTTGGCGTTGTTACAGCTTCTTCTGCCCAAACGGCAGTACCACCCAAAAGAGCGCCTGATAGACTGAGCGCCATAAGCATTTTTTTCATTCGTGTCCCCCAACCTCATTTGCGAGTTATTTTCTACTCAGCAAGCTTTGTGCCAATTTAGACAGCATCCGGTCCAGTTTCACCCGTACGAATACGGATTACTTGTTCCAGGTTAGTCACAAAAATCTTACCATCGCCGATTTTTCCAGTGCTTGCTACACGCGTAATTGATTCAATTACTGCGTCGACCATTTCATCACTAATCGCAATCTCGATTTTTACTTTAGGTAAGAAATCAACCACATACTCTGCACCACGGTAGAGTTCTGTATGCCCTTTTTGACGACCAAAACCTTTAACTTCAGTTACGGTAATCCCTTGTACACCAATGTCAGAGAGTGCTTCACGCACGTCATCCAATTTAAACGGTTTTACAATTGCAGTTACAAGCTTCATGTTTGTTTCCTTCGGCTTCTTTTCACCAGTAAGGTTTTATGTTCAATTTTCATGCCAATATTTCAAAGGTTGAGGGAAATGAATCTTTTGCATGAACTTTCTTTATAACCTATTTAGTGAGCAAGATGTAGATGAGCTATCAAAAATAAAATGAATTTTCAGTAGTGTTATATGCTGATTTAATGATCTATTTGCACTAAAAGAATTGAAACCTATATCCAGCGCTTAAGCAGTGTTAAACTGTAAACCATAAAGTAATACAACACTTTGGATATTTCATGCTAGAAACTTTGCTACAGGCCATTCTGGAACAAATTGATGAGCCTAAAAAAGATTTGGAAAAAAATTTACGTGCATTATTAAATGAAGCGGTCGAAAAGTTAGAGCTTGTTTCCAAACAAGAGATCGACCGTCAAAAGACTGCACTTCAATCAGCCAATCAACGTTTAGAAGAGCTACAAAGACAAGTAAGTTTGTTAGAAGAAACTTTAAAGAATAAAAAATAAGCACCAACGTAGCGCATTTATACTTTACAACGATTAAAAATGAAGCACCATAATGGAACAATAAGATGTCTTTTTCTAAAATTTATACACGGGGACTTTTAGGTTTACATGCGCCTCTGATTGAAGTTGAGGTACATGTGAGTCAAGGCTTACCTTCTCTTACTATTGTCGGCCTAGCAGAGGCGGCGGTAAGAGAAAGTAAAGACCGGGTTCGCTCAGCCATTATTAATAGTGGATTTCAATTTCCAACAAAACGGCTGACCATTAATCTTGCACCAGCAGATTTGCCCAAAGATGGTTCACGTCTAGATTTACCTATTGCTGTAGGTATTTTAATTGCATCTGGCCAGCTCCCAGAAAACTGTGCCGAAGATTTTGAATTAATTGGTGAATTAGCTTTAGATGGCCATGTAAGACCAGTGTCAGGTACTTTAACTTTGGCAATGGCGTGTCAACAGGCCAAGCATAAAATGCTTTTACCTCTCGATAATAGTCAGGATATTAGCCATTTACCGAATCTTGAATGTTATCCAGTGAGCCATTTAAAAGAAGTCTGTGATCATTTTCTGGGCATGAAATCGCTATCTTCGATTGAACCTGCAACGACCTCAAACCAAATGCCTTATAAATTTGATCTGGCAGATGTAAAAGGTCAGCTACGTCCACGTCGCGCACTAGAAATAGCAGCCGCAGGCGGGCACTCGCTGCTCTTTAAAGGACCACCAGGAACAGGTAAGACTTTACTCGCTTCACGTCTTCCTTCAATTTTGCCACCGCTTTCTAATCAGGAAACGCTTGAAGTCGCGAGTATTTATTCTATTTCAAATACACCGCATACCTTTGGTCAGCGTCCATTTCGTGCGCCCCACCATACAGCATCAGCCATTGCACTAGTTGGGGGCGGCTCACATCCTAAACCGGGTGAAATTACTTTATCTCATTTAGGGGTTTTGTTTTTAGATGAACTCCCCGAGTTTGACAGAAAAGTGCTAGAAGTCTTACGTCAGCCACTTGAATCAAAAGAAATCATTATTTCACGTGCAGCTCGGCAAATTACCTATCCTGCAAACTTTCAGCTCATTGCAGCAATGAATCCTTGTCCATGTGGTTATGCGTTTAATCAAGACAGCCGTTGCCAATGTTCACCAGAAAGTATTAAGCGCTATCAAAACCGTATATCAGGGCCATTACTTGACCGTATCGATTTACATATTGATGTACCTCCTTTAAAAGCTCAGGAACTGCAAGATCCAACACCTGCTGAAGACTCTACAACTGTACGGCATCGTGTGATTTATGCTTATGAACAACAAATGCAAAGACAAGATTGTTTAAATCAAGCACTCTCACCAAAACAACTCGAGCAATATGCCGTTCTCGATAGTACTTCACAGCGAATGATGGAAATGGCTCAGCAACGTTTAAATTTATCTGCTCGTGCTTATCATCGTGTTTTACGGGTTGCTCGTACTATTGCCGATTTGGCCCAAAGTGAGGTCATTCAAAGTCCTCATCTTACAGAAGCACTCTCTTATCGAGGTAATCACTCTTAAAATTAAACAGCGGATTATGAGTCCGCTGTTCTTTTATTAAGAGCTTCATTTAAGGTCTCAATTAAGGAAGTAATTTCTTTCTCTGATAGAGCAGCGAAACCAAAGCGAATACAACAATTAGAAGACTCGATTTGTTTAAACTTATGCTCTGTATCAATGTTGAGTTCTTTTAATTTTATAAGCTGATCTTGAGTAAATGGTTTCTGGAACTTCACCCACAAAGCCATTCCACCTGCAGGTGGCTGTATTTGCACACTCTCTGCAAAAACTCGATGGAACTCATTTAATGCATGGTCACGGCGTAGCTGATATATCTTTTTCATTTTGCGGATGTGTCGTTTTATTTCACCTCGCTGCATTAAATCTGCTAACGCAAGTTCCGTAATATTATTTCCTTGGCGATCAATCACTAAAATATCTTCAGTAATGGATTGAATGATTATTGGAGACGCTACCATATATCCCAATCGGACGCCGGGTGCAAAGACCTTAGACAATGAGCCAATATGAATGACCAGTTCAGAATGAGGCAAACTTGCTAAGGGTGGCATAGGCCGACTGGCATAGTGGAATTCGTGGTCATAGTCGTCTTCAATAATATAAAAGCCCCATTTTTTTGAAAGCTCCAAGAGTTGAAGACGGCGATTCATTGGCATCGTGACAGTTGTGGGATATTGATGATGCGGAGTTGTATAAATGGCAGCAACCGAATGTTCTTGTAAAATCCGTTCTAAATCTTCAATGACAATACCTTGTTTATCTAATTTAACAGAAACCACTTGAAAGCCATTTGACTGAAATGCTTTAAAAGCAGATGGATAATATAATTCCTCAATAACGATCACACCCTGCCGATTGGGTAATGCTCGAGAGGCAAGAAAAATTCCCATCTGACTACCACGCACAATACAAATCTCATCTTCGGCAACATTCATAAAACGTTCCATCGATAGCATTTGTTGTAAGGCTTGTCTTAACTCAATCATTCCCCGTGGGTCGCCATAGCCCATGTACTGATTTTGAGTAATTTTAATCAGTGCATGTCGATAGGCCCGTGAAAATAATTCGTAGGGAATCAATCGTGGATCTGGCACCCCATCGTTATGTGGGCGTTGAATCACTTCTTGAATGATTGGTTTATCATTAACTTTTCGTTCAGATACTGGCTCTATTTGAAGCTGTTTTTCCGGCAAAACATCCGCTACAAATGTACCTTTTCGGGGACGAGTCACAAGCCAACCTTGTGCTTCTAATTCTTCGTAAACTGCTTGTACGGTTTTTCGATTAATTTCTAGTTCTTTTGACAAGCTACGAGACCCGGGCAGCATAGTCCCCTGCACTAAACGGCCACTTAAAATTTCCTGACTAATTAGGTTAGTAAGCTTTAGAAAAACCGTTTTTTCTTCTCTTTCATCGATACGAAAATGTACTTGCCAAGGTCTTAGCATATTCGCCCCATCTGGACCATATAACTTATGAAAACTGGATGTATTGATTCATCCAGTTGTTTTCTATTCTGCCTTCACCTACTTAATTTGGTCAACTGGACTGGAGAAGAGATGAAGACTGCTTCTGTAAACAAACAAGACCTCATGCAACACGCACAGCAAGACATGCAAAAGTGGATTAGCGACACAGATTTAAGTGATCGTCAAAAGCTTGCACTCACTTGTCGTATTTTATTTGATCATGGTCATGATGCTGGTTTGGCAGGTCAAATTACATGCCGTAGTGAAAATAAAGAAACCTTTATTACCCAACGTTTCGGTTTAGGTTTTGATGAAATTACTGCTTCAAACTTACTTGAGGTGAATCAAGACTTAGAACCAATCAATCAAGAAGGAATGGCAAACCCAGCCAATCGTTTTCACACATGGATTTATAAAGAACATCCAGAAGTGAACTGCATTATCCATACGCATCCAACCCATGTTGCTGCTCTCTCCATGCTTCAGATTCCACTCATGATTTCTCAAATGGACGTCTGTGCACTTTACGAAGACTGCTCATTTGTAGGCCACTGGCCGGGAGTTCCTGTGGGCAATGAAGAAGGTATTTTGATTTCTTCTGCTTTGGGTAAAAACCGTGCTGTTTTGTTGTCTCACCATGGACAACTGGTTACAGGAAAAACCATTGAAGAAGCCTGCAACTTGGCGCTTTTAATTGAACGTGCAGCTCAACTGCAACTGCTAGCCATGTCTGCCGGACAAATCCAGCCCATCCCTCATGCTTTAGCAACAGAAGCTCATGATTGGGTTTCTACCGATAAACGCAACAAAGTGAACTTTGCTTACTACGCACGTAAAGCTTTGAAAAAACATTCTGACTGTATTTAAAAAGAGACCTCAATCATGAAACTAAACGGCATTATTGGCTATCCTGTTACCCCTTTTTCTGATGACAACACCATTAACCTTCCTGTTCTAAAGCAGATGCTCGATTTGCTTATTGAAAATGGCTGTGATGCGATTGCACCTTTGGGTAGTACTGGTGAAAGTGCTTATCTTGAATGGGATGAGTGGTGCTTAGTCGCTAAGACTTCAATTGAAAGCATTAATAAACGTGTACCTGTCATTATTGGAATTTCAGAACTCACGACGGATCAAGCCATCAAAAAAGCGCAGATCGCGCAAAGCTATGGTGCAGATGCACTTATGGTGATTCCTGTATCTTATTGGAAGCTAACAGATCAAGAGATTTTTGAATATTATCAGTCAATTGCACAAGCAACGACTTTGCCGATTATGATTTATAACAACCCTGCGACCAGTGGTGTTGATATGTCTCCAGAATTAATCGTGCGTATGTTTAATCAGATTTCAAACATTACGATGGTGAAAGAAAGTAGCGGTGATATTCAGCGTATGCATCAAATTTATGAGCTATCAAAAGGAGAACTCCCGTTTTATAACGGCTGTAATCCTCTAGCTTTAGAAGCTTTATGCTCTGGAGCCAGTGGTTGGTGTACAGCAGCGCCTAATCTATTAGGTCAGCTCCCCCAACAACTTATTCAGCATGTGAAAAATGGTAATTTAAATCAGGCTCAAAAATCATTTTACCAGCAACTCCCTCTACTACGCTTTATCGTAAGTGGTGGTTTACCTAAAACGATTAAAGCAGGTTTGCAGCTAAAAGGGATTTCTGCGGGTACGCCACGTAAACCTCTGATCAAAGCAAATGATGTTGAGCTTAGTCAATTAAAACAGTTACTTGCTCAAATAGAGGACTAATAAAAAAAGCGGGTAAATAAACCCGCTTTTTTACAATTCAAACTTAGAATGTTTTAGTTAAACTAAACACTAAGCCTGTGTCATAAGGTTTCTTACCAGCATCAGTCATACCAGAAGTACTAATGTCTGTACCAACAACATCTAGCTCAGCGACAATACCCAAGATGTTATAATTCACACCAACTTTATAATCGATATAGCTATCATCTTCACCTGGTCCACCTGCAACTACAAGTAAAGAGTCTTTATTTTTTAGCTTGTTATAACCAACTGAAGCAATTCCTGTAAATCCTGTGTCAGCTATTGGTGCTGAATAACCTACGTTAAAATACCAGAACTCATCAGAGTGGCCCCAATAATCATCTGAATAGCTTACGCCCACACTAAGTGCATCACCTTTAAATAAAGAATCAGCAAACGTTAATTTTCCATAAAACTCGGTAAAGTCAAAACCTGTATCACCATTGTATGGGTTAGTAAATTTTGAGTCAGAACCAATATAGCCATAATGAATTACACCCACATCATAAGTTGGTGCAAGCGTATCAGACAATTTTAATGTATTTGTATAACCTAAAGAGATATCGGTTTCAGTTGAAACCCCTGGCGTATTAAAGTCAACGCTTGACCCCCAAAGCGCAACATAGGCACCTGACTTATGAGAAAAAGTAAAACCACCTTGAATGGCTGGGTTATTTGACGATTGTGTAACACCGCGGAAACGGTAGTCTGTAGTTGCCGCTACACTACCTGTTGCCGTGATTCCATAAAAAGATGGAGCATCTTCAGCCATAGCCATAGTTGACCCTGCTGCAAAGATACCAAGAGTTACTGCCTTAAGTGCAAATTTCATCATTTTGATCTCCCCCACAATGAACGCACGATTTATACGAATTAAACAAATTGTGTTACTTGAGCTTTAGCAATTGCTGTGCCAAGTACAAATTTGTCATAAGTGCTCTTCATTAATTTCCGAGATCAAAACCACTTTATTATGAAATCCTTGTTTATTTTTCATAAAAATATATCTATAAAAAACATGATGATAAAATATATTTTTTATAAAATAAAAAATACCAGTCATACAAAAAACACCTTATCGGAAATTACTAAACGAGGTAAGGAGTATTCATTTGTTGCACATAAATTTTCTATTTAATCTTAGAGTCGAGATATAAAAAGTATGTAAATTTATTGAAGGCAATGCTTGTAATGGTCTCTGAATGAGCATTTTTACTAACTCAATTACTTTATTTATTTTTGAGTTCAAGCCAATGAGCTATTTTGGGTCTTTTTTAAGCAGGAATATGAATAAAAAGAAGAGTGCACAAAATTCAAGCAACATCTTGCACTAAGTTTGATCAGCGCAGACATATACTGTTGACCTATTATTCGTGATCTATTTTTGTACATCATACTTTTAAAACAATGTTATATAGTAACATTTTAGATAGATTTTAAAATAAAGAGGTGAAAAAAGTAACGTGAGATAAGATTAAAAAGTAAACATATCCAACAAAAAAGAGTAAAAAATGAACACAAGAATCAACTATTTTTTGAAGTTTAAATATAAAATAAATGGTAAAAATCAACTAAAAAATAAATTACTTTTTTTATTTTAAACAATAGATTAAGTATAAAAGACTATTATTAAATTCATTAAACAACCAGTAGCACATTAATCAATTTCTGCATAGCATATATAAAATAAAATCAACAAAAATATATCTTTTTTATAGATTACTTATACAATTGATGGAAATCCTAGGCCCTGAATAATAACAAGGCACAGGATTTATCGTTTTTATGAGGTTCTTTAAATATGCTAAAAGCACAAAAACTTACATTAGCAGTTCTCATTTCTGCGGCAATAATTTCCTCGGCTCAGGCAAGCGAGCAAAGTGAGGCAAAAGGATTTGTTGAAGATGCGAACGGTTCTATTCTCTTCCGTACCGGTTATATCAGTCGTGATAAAAAAGATGGAAGGGCTGACAATAGCTCATTTGCTCAAACGGCAATTGTAAATATCGACTCTGGCTTTACTCCTGGTATTGTTGGTTTCGGTGTTGGCGTTGTTGGTGACGGCTCATTTAAAATCGGCGAAAATAAAAACGCTGGTAATAACATGATTCCACAACATAACGATGGTTCAGCTTACGATCATTGGGCGCGTGGTGGTGCTAACGTAAAAGCACGTTTCTCAAATACAACTGTACGTTATGGTACTCAAGTGCTTGATTTGCCTGTGCTTGCAAGCAACACGGCTCGTTTAGTACCTGAATATTTCACTGGTACTTTGTTAACTAGCCATGAAATTAAAGACTTAGAAGTGGTTGCTGGTAAATTTACTAAAAACCAATATTCTGACCAAATTGCTACTGACCAAAATGGTTTAGATCGTGCCGTGGTTTGGGGTGCAAAATATAAGTTTGACGATCAAATCAGTGGTTCTTACTACGGTGTTGATGTAAAAGACAAACTTGATCGTCATTATGTCAATGTGAACTACAAGCAACCGCTTGCTAATGACAGCTCACTTACTTATGACTTCAGTGGTTATCATACTAAATTTGATAAAGATGCTAATCTTTCGTACGCGACTGGCCCAGCTGGTGAAGACAAAACCAACAATATTTGGGCAATTTCAGGTACTTATGCGACTGGCCCACATAGTGTGATGCTGGCGTACCAACAAAACAGCGGTAACATTGGTTATAACTATGGTCTAAACCAAGACGGCGGTCAAAGTGTTTACTTGCCAAACTCTTATTTGTCTGACTTCATTGGTAATGATGAAAAATCTGCACAAATCCAATATAACCTCGACTTTGGCAAGTTAGGTGTATTACCTGGTCTAAACTGGACTACAGCTTATGTGTATGGCTGGGATATCAAAACATCTAACGGTGCAGACGACTCAAACGAAAGCGAATTCTTCAACCAAGTAAAATATACAGTTCAAAGTGGTTTTGCTAAAGGTTCAAGCTTACGCTTACGTAATTCAATTCACCGTGCAGACAGCGCTTATACTACAGACTATATGCCAGATACTAATGAATGGCGTATCTTCCTTGATATTCCTGTGAAATTATTCTAATTCACAAATCTATCAAGCATAAAAAAACCTACGTCTGGCAACAGATGTAGGTTTTTTATTAAGCTCAGAATATCAATTCAGACATTCTGAGCTTATCAATTAAAGCTTATTTAGCAGCTTCAATTGCTTTTAATACTTCTGCTTTAGCAACATCAGCACCTTCCCAACCACTGATTTTTACCCACTTACCTGGTTCTAAATCTTTATAGTGACTGAAGAAATGCTCAACTTGGCTAATCAATAACGGAGGAAGATCTGTATATTCCTTCACGTCTTTGTAAAGTGGAGATAATTTTTCGTGTGGAACAGCGATTAATTTCGCATCAATACCACCGTCATCTTCCATGTTTAATTTGCCCACTGGACGGCAACGAATGACTGAACCAGCAGCAACAGGATGTGGAGTTACAACAAGTACGTCTAATGGGTCGCCATCTTCAGACAAAGTATTTGGAACATAGCCATAGTTCGCTGGATAGAACATTGCTGTACCCATGAAACGGTCTACAAACAATGCATCAGAATCTTTATCGATTTCATATTTAATTGGTGCTGCATTTGCAGGAATTTCAATGATGACATAGATGTCATTTGGCGCATCTTTACCTGCTGGGATATTGCTGTAACTCATATCAATACTCTTTCGTTATGAAGTCAGATGTAAAATCCACTCGATTATAGCGTGGATATCATCAAAATGATGCCGATTATACAATGGGCACACGCGAAAGTTGATATGAATGATGACAGAATGACACTCAAGTCAGTTTAATCGTGACCACAAGTAAGAAGATTGGACACAATATAGATAAGAACCAAACAATCGAGCGCAAAGTTGCCCAATTACTTAAATAGCAAATACCATAAATAACTCTTAAAATAATATATGCCCAACCTAATCTCAGAATAAAATATTCCGGAACAACCATATATTCAGCCATTAAAATAGCAGTCAAGAATAAAGGTAGGCTTTCAAAGCTATTTTGTTGTACGGCATTAGCGCGAGCAGCAAGGCCTGTTGTTTTAGCCAAAAAAGCTCTCGGGTTTTGATTATCGACGGGCTGAAAACCACCTGTAAATTTTGCAATTACGGTAAATGCGTATGGCAGCAAACATGCCACTAAAATAATATAGATAATGCCGCTGATGCCCTGCATAGTGCCATCCATCACTGAAAATACTGTTGATCATGCTATCATAACATTGCGTTTTTACCTGAAATTTTATGCAATCACTTGTCATCACTGATTAATAGGGCCATGTATGCAACAACCTGATCAAAAAGAATTGTTTGAAGTCTTAGAAAAGCAAAAACAAAATCAACTTCAGGTAGACCGTATATTAAAAATTGTACTTCCTATTGTCGCTTTTTTATTGAGTGTGATTTGTGCAAATCTAAATTGGCAATCGACACTGGGCACCTTTGTTATTTTAACAATTACTTTTATTGCAGTCGGTATTAAACGACTTCCTTTATGGCATTGGTTAATTGTGATTACCCTATATTGCCTAGCAGATAATTATTTAAGTTATGGTCAGCTCGATTTAACTCACCTGCGTTTGCAATTGGGCACAATGCTTGTTTTTGTTGGAATGATTGGGATAGGTCGTCCTTATATAGACCGCTGGTTTATGAAAAGTCATAAAATATAAAAAAACAAAAAAGCGCCCTAAGGCGCTTTTTTATTAACTTTTTAGGCTGGCTTACGTAAGTCTTTACGTAAAATTTTGCCTACGTTTGATTTAGGTAGTTCGTCCATAAACTCAACATAACGAGGACGCTTATAACCTGTTAAGTTCTCTTTAGCAAAGCTCAAAATTTCTTCAGTCGTTAAACTTTGATCTTTTTTCACAATAAAGAGTTTAGGCACTTCACCTGATTTTTCATCTGGAACACCAATTGCAGCAACTTCCAATACTTTTGGATGTTTAGCAATAATTTCTTCGATTTCACTTGGGTACACGTTAAAACCAGAAACCAAAATCATATCTTTTTTACGATCTACAATTTTGACATATCCACGGCTATCCATAACGCCAATATCGCCTGTACGGAAGAAACCATCTGCTGTCATGACCTTAGCTGTCTCGTCAGGGCGGTTCCAATAACCTTTCATTACTTGAGGACCGCGAATCGAGATTTCACCTTGCTCACCTAAAGCAACTTCATTACCGTCATCATCTAAAATAGCAACTTCTGTCAAAGGCAATGGAATACCAATGGTGCCGCTAAATTCAGTAGAAGCTGGAGGATTTGCAGTTGCGACTGGAGAAGTTTCAGACAAACCATAACCTTCAATAATGGTTGTACCAGTAATTTTCTTCCAAGCCTCTGCTGTAGAAGGTAAAACTGCCATACCACCGCCCATCGCCATTTTTAAATTGCTATGGTCCAATTGTTTAAACTCTTCATTATTCACTAAAGCATTAAATAATGTATTTACTGCAGGAAAGAATGATGGCTGATATTTACGTAATTCGTTAATCACGGCAGGTAAATCACGTGGGTTAGGAATCAAGATATTTGCCTGACCTTTATACATACCGTACATCGCGCAAACCATGAACGCAAAAATATGATAAAGCGGTAATGCGCAAACAATGCGGTCACCTTTGGCACCATCATTAGCACCAAATTTACTCTGGAAAATACCGTCACATTGTAAAAGGTTTGCGACCAAATTGCGGTGTGTCAGTTCTGCACCTTTTGAAACCCCTGTAGTACCGCCAGTATATTGAAGTACGGCAGTATCGCTTAAAGTTAAATTCGGGCGCTTATAATTACTTGGGCTTTCTTTATTTAATGCTGCATTAAATTTAACGTACCCAGGAATATTCCAAGCAGGAATTTGCTTACGTACTTTACGTAATACAAAATTTACCAACGTACCTTTAAGCGTACCCAGCATATCCCCTACTGTAGCAACCACAACGTGCTTGACAGGGGTTTTACCTAAAATGCTCTGGTAAACACTAGCAAAGTTTTCGATAATCACGAGCACTTCTGCACCCGAGTCATTTAATTGATGCTCAAGTTCTCGTGCCGTATAAAGTGGGTTTACATTCACTAGAACTAAGCCCGCACGCAAAACAGCTAATGCCACCACAGGATATTGCAATACGTTTGGCATCATTACTGCAACACGAGTCCCTTTTGCTAACCCCAAATTTTGCAAATAGGTCGCGAACTTACGACTTGCAAGTTCTAACTCGTTAAATGACATTGCCTTATCCATGAAGATAAAAGCATCACGAGAACCAAACTTTTGGAAATTATTCTCAAAAATATCAACTAGTGAGGTATTTTCCGCAGGCAATGCTACTGTTTCTGGAATCCCTGTCTTTTGGTATTCTGCAAACCAAATTTTTTCCATAATGCCATTATCTCCGATTCGTAATCCTTAGTAATAACTGTTATTCAATGCCCCAGCTATTCTTTAGCTTCTTGGTGCCAGAACATATTTAAAACTTATTGGCACATTCATGACACTTTCGAACAAGATTATGAGACAGAAGTTTTGACAATTTGACCCTGTCAAATTTTTTATATGGAGTACAAATTACGTACTCCAAATTGCTGTCCTTTTAATCGTTATTCAATACCAACAAGTTCAGTTCATTGCTTGAACATGTTGCCATATATAGCGTATTTATGTTGCCCGACGCTAGCTTTATCTCTGAATCAACAGTTTATTTGCTTTTTGATATCCACGTGGTAAGAGGTGTCCTTTTGAAGCACGTTTACCCATGTATTTTTGTAGATCATCACCTTTTAGTTTTAGATGTTGTTGACCTGCAACCACCTGAATTATTTCATCTAAGTTCAGGGTTGTCATGGATAAAATCTGCTCTTTTGCTTCAAGTTGTATCAACTTATTACCTTTACCCTTATTTAAATTTGGTAGTTCTGCCAAATCAATAATTAAGAGTCGACCTGCTGAGCTGAGCACAGCTAAATGTGTCATGTTTTGGGCAGATACTAACGGCAAAGCTTTTGATTTTTCAGGAACCGACAAGAATGTCTTTCCTGCTTTGGCATTAGTATCTAGCTGTTTGGTTTGAGTTTTGAATCCATAACCTGATGAGCTAGCAGCAATAAGTTCTGACTCTTCATCATCTAAATAGACCTGAATAAACGCGACTCCACTTGCAGGAGCAAGTTTCGAACTTAATGGCTCGCCTAAACCTCTTGCTGATGGCAGACTGCTAATAGGCAAGGCGTAACTACGCCCTGTCTCATCAAGGAAATAAATTCGTTGATTGGTTTTACCCACCGCATGACTTAAATATTGGTCGCCAGCACGATAGTTTAAATTCTCTGCATCAACATCTGCACCTTTTGCGGCACGAATCCATCCAGCTTCAGATAAAACCACCGTTACTGCTTCAGCTGGCATTAAATCTTGTTCTTTAATCTGAACAGCTTCAGCACGCGCTACGATTGGAGAACGGCGCTCGTCACCAAACTTTTTCGCATCTTCCTTTAATTCACCAATGATCAGATTTTTTAAAGATTCTGGATTTTCGAGTTGTTCACGAATAATCGCTGCTTTTGCTGAGAGTTCATCCTGCTCTTGACGGATTTCCATCTCTTCAAGTTTTGCTAAATGACGTAACTTGAGTTCTAAAATTGCTTCTGCTTGTATCTCATCAATTTTGAAATGATCCATCAATACAGGTTTAGGCTGATCCTCTTCACGAATAATACGAATAACCGTATCAATATCGAGATAAGCAATTAAAAGACCTGCCAAAATATGCAAGCGTTTTTCAATTCGGTTTAAATGATATTCTAAACGGCGAGTTACCGTTTTTTTACGTATCTCAATCCACTCAAGTAAGATACGACGAATCGACTTAACCTGAGGACGACCATCCTCACCAATCATGTTTAAATTAACACGATAACTCGATTCTAAATCCGTAGTTGCAAATAGGTGGCTCATCACTGCTTCAGCATCAATACGATTAGAACGAAGTACAATCACTAATCGCGTTGGGTTGGCATGATCTGACTCATCACGCACATCCACTACTAGAGGCAGCTTTTTAGCCTGCATTTGATCGGCAATTTGAGTAATTACCTTCGAGCCCGATACTTGATACGGTAATTCCGTAATCACGATTTCATTTTTTTCAATAGTGTAAACCGCTCGCATGCGGTAACTACCACGACCCGTAGTCTGGATTTTGAGTAATTCTTCAGGCGGAGTAATAATTTCAGCTTTGGTTGGTAAATCCGGTGCTGGAATATATTCAGCCAATTTCTCATCTGATGTTTGCGGATTACGAATTAAGGCAATTGTTCCTTTAATCACTTCACGTAAATTATGTGGCGGAATATCAGTCGCCATACCAACCGCAATACCGGTTGTACCATTTAGTAGAATGTTGGGAACTCGTGCCGGCAAGGTAATTGGTTCTTTTAAAGAACCATCAAAGTTATCTTGCCATTCACTCGTGCCTTGTCCTAACTCACTTAGTAATAACTCACTGTAGGCAGAAAGTTTTGCCTCGGTATAACGCATCGCAGCAAACGATTTAGGGTCATCTGGTGAACCCCAGTTCCCTTGACCTTCAATTAGAGGATAGCGATAACTAAATGGCTGAGCCATCAATACCATGGCTTCATAACATGCCGAATCACCATGCGGATGGTATTTACCAAGTACGTCACCCACAGTACGAGCCGATTTTTTTGGCTTACCACTGCTTTTTAAGCCTAACTCGCTCATGGCGTAGACAATACGGCGCTGTACAGGCTTTAAGCCATCACTGATATGTGGCAATGCACGATCCATGATGACGTACATGGCATAGTTCAGGTAAGCCTGTTCAGTAAATTCGGCTACAGAGCGGTTTTCTGTCGCTTGATGCGCAAGGCTGGTCATAGTCAGCTTATCTTCCAAATCAGTCGTTATTTTAAGTGAGTCTTATGCTAAGTGGGCTATGTTACAGACACAAGAGGGACTCTGTCACCTGAGCGTCAAATTATGTCTCATCTCTCTATATTTTTAGTTACTTGCTATAAAGTTAGGCAAACTAAAGGCCTATCGACTCTAGTCTTTTACCTTGGGTTTCTTCACCTAATATTAAAATTACAGCTGCAACCAAAAGTAAAACAATAGTAAACATCATAAAAACATGGCTAAACCCATTCTTGGAAACCATCATATGAGTGACGACTATCGGTGCTAAAATTCCACCTAAACGCCCCATTGCCGATGCCCATCCCGACCCAAAAGCCCGAATGTTGGCAGGATATTGCTCTGGTGTATAGGTATATAACACGCCCCATGCACCCAAATTAAAGAATGACATGAGACAGCCCCAAAACATAATGCTATTTACACTATCGGCTTGTCCAAAGAAATATGCAGACAAGGCACAAAAACCGATAAACGCAGCGAGCGTAATTTTTCTACCTAAACGCTCTACAAACCATGCTGCTGCTAAGTAACCCGGTAGCTGAGCCAAAATCATAAGCAATACATATTCAAATGATTTGACAATATCATAGCCCTGTTTCACTAATAAACTTGGTAGCCATGTAAAGATGCCATAGTAGGAATACACAATTCCAAACCAGATCAGCCAAAGCATTAAGCTTCTACGAGCAAATTGACCACTCCAAAGTTGTTTAAAAGAGACTTTTTGTCGCATGGCTACAGGCACGACTTCAATGTGGTGAACAATTTGAACGCCTGCTTGAGCTTCTAATTTTTGAACTAAGACGTGTGCTTCTTCAACACGTCCACGGTTAATCAGGTAAGGTATCGATTCAGGGAGTTTTTTCCAAATTACTAAAATATAAATCAGTGGGAGGCCACCCATAAGAAAGGCAATATGCCAACCAAATTTAGGAATAATAAAATAAGAAATGAGTGCAGCAACTAACCAACCCAAACCCCAAAAACTTTCGAGCAGTACGATAAAACGACCACGTACATGCGCAGGGATATATTCACTCACCAATGTCACTGCAACGGGTAACTGTCCACCAAGTCCAAGACCAACAATAAAACGAAAAATTAATAACCACGTTAAGTCTGGAGCAAAAGCACATAAGGCAGTCGCAATGCTATAGATCGCCATGGTAACAGCAAATATTGTCTTACGGCCAAAGCGATCTGCTAAAGCCCCTGAGCAAACAGCTCCAATAGCCATTCCTACAAAACCAATACTCACAATCCAACCGCTTTCGGCTGGTGTTAATGCCCAGTCTTTAACAAGCGTTGTCATGATAAAAGCAATGATACCAGTGTCCATCGCATCAAACATCCAACCTAAACCAACCACCCACAGTAGTGTGTAGTGAAATTTGCCAATTGGAAGATTTTGTATACGTGAAACCAGATCCATAGGAAAAACTCTACTGGAAAAAATAAGTGAGCAAGACAATATATTTAATTGTTATATCATGCCCACATCGAATTCTGCATGATTAATGTTCGTCGGTAGAAGAAGCAGATTCCGCATCATCATCTTTATAAATAAATTTAGGCATTTCTAAGCCAAAATAGATTGCAATCAGACGTAAGGTAAAGCCAAAAACCAAGGTTGAAATGACAGTTAGCTCTAAACTTAATCCTAAATCCTGACAGACCCAGTAACAGATGACTGCCACAAAAGAGATACTCGCATAGAGTTCACGACGGAAAACGAATGGGACATCGTTACATAAAATATCACGTAAAATACCGCCAGATACTCCAGTCAACACCCCAGCTACTGCTGATACGACAAAACCATGTCCCATTTGTAGGGCGATCTGGCAACCAATAATTGTAAAACCAATCAAGCCTAAAGCATCAAGTACTAAAAAGATGTTATGTAAATGACGCATCCATTTGGCAATAATAATCGTGACAAATGCAGCACAGCAGGTCAGAACCAAATATTCCGGATGTTTTACCCAAGTTAAAGGATAGTGACCAAGCAATACATCGCGCACAGAACCACCACCCAAAGCAGTTACACAGGCAATCAGTACGACACCGAACCAGTCCATACTCCGTCGACCAGCAGATAATGCACCTGTCATGGCTTCCGCAGTAATCGCAATAATATAAATAACGGTGAGTAACATCGCCCTTTCCCTCAGGCCAAACAGTGGGCGTATTTTAAGATAAACTTACAGAAATTGTGCACAGCATTGCTTAAATTTTTTTCCTGAACCACATATACAAGGTTGTTTCATCGTGACCTTCATATCAACCGTTGGGTCGAGGAAAAACCATTTTTGCTGGTGATAAACAAAATGTGAAACCTCATGATGAATTTGGTTTTTTTGTCCATCATGATAATGAGCCTTGAACTCAACCTGTGCATGCGTTTTATCTAATTTTTCGTTGGCGTTAACCCCCTCTAAACCCAACCACTGATTTTGTTTGCTCCACTCTGAGATAGCATCTTTATCAAGTGTTGTTTGCTGACCTAAAGCAGTCGTTTGCACAATATAATCAATTTGCTGTAATGCGAAAGCGCTATAACGTGAACGCATAAGCTGCTCTGCCGTTAGTGCTTTGGCTGTGCCTAAATGTAAAGGCTCACAACACTGTGTATAGCTGCCTTTTCCACATGGACAAGTTTGTTCGGTCATTTGGTGTGTCTCAAATAAAAAAATAGCTCAGAGTTGAGCTATTTTATGATGTTTCTAGACTTAAAAGATCATTTAATCTTTTGATTCATCTTGTTCGATAGAAACAATATGAACTTTCTCAATTTTATGACCTTCCATGGTAATCACTTCAAAGCGATAACCATCCGCCTCAACAGCTTCACCATTTTCTGGTAAACGGCCTAAATGGAATAACAAGTAGCCGGACAAAGTTGAATACTGTTCACTTTCGTCAACGAGATCACGACCTAATAAAAGAGATACGTGACGAATGTCAGTTGAACCTTCAAGCATTAATGAACCATCTGCCAAGCTTTCAGCAGCAGCGTCTAATTCATCTTCATCAGGGAATTCACCAGCAATTGCTTCTAAAATATCAATTGGTGTTGCGATACCTTCGATGGAACCATATTCATTTAATACGATCGCCATTTGTAAAGGTGCTTGACGCAATTGCTCCATCACCATAAGCACTTGAGCATTTTCATGCACAATCACAGGTTCACGTAGATGCTTTTGGAAATCAATTACACCTGTTTCAATAAAGTTATTTAAAACTTTATGTGTTAATGCGATACCCTCAATATTATCAAGCTCACCACGAGCAATGATTAAACGTGAATGTGTCATCGACATTAAACGTTCTTTTAAAACTTCAGGCTCATCGTCTAAGTCAATCCACTCAAGTTCAGGGCGTGGAGTCATAACAGACTTTACAGGACGCTCTGATAAACCAAGTACACCTTGTACCAGCACACTGTGATAAGCGCCATTTTCTTCGTCAAAAACCTCATCAGCAAAAGCTTGTGTCGCTAGTACATCTTCTTTATCAGCAGATTGAGTATCTGAACTAGAACCACTGCTTTTACTTCCTAACATACGTAAAACCGCAGAGGCAGTACGATAACGCAAGTCTGTGGTTGTAACTAGCTTTTCCTGATTGCGGCGCATGCTCTGATTGATTATTTCTACCAAAATAGAGAAACCAATTGCAGCATATAAGTAGCCCTTCGGAATATGGAAACCAAAACCTTCCACGACCAAAGAGAAACCAATCATCATTAAAAAGCCAAGACATAGAATGACAACTGTTGGATGCTTATTGACAAAGTCCATAAGTGGTCTTGATGCCCACAGCATGATACCCACAGCAACAATCATTGCCAGCATCATCACACTTTTGTCTTTGACCATACCCACTGCGGTAATCACACTGTCTAATGAAAATACAGCATCAAGCACAACAATCTGGACAATGACCATCCAGAATGCAGCATGAACTGGATTATCTTCTTTTTGCAGTTGTTTGCCTTCCATACGCTCATGCAATTCCATGGTGCCTTTAAAAAGCAAGAACACACCACCGAACAACAAGATCAAATCACGACCAGAAAATGGATGATCAAAAATATGGAAGAGTGGCTCAGTCAGTGTCACAACCCAAGCAATAGCAGCTAAAAGGACTAAACGCATTCCCAAAGCGAGTACCAAACCAATTACTCGCGCCTTAGCTCGCTGCTCTGGCGGCAACTTTTCAGCCAAAATAGCAATAAAAACGAGGTTATCGATCCCCAGTACAATTTCAAGAATGATTAAAGTAGCTAAGCCCACCCACGCAGAGGGATCAGACATCCATTCAAATATCATTGATCCTGCTCCTGTGCTAATAGGGCTTTATCTTTATTGGGCAGCACAATAGGCGCGCCTACACAAAGGGGGGGAAATGTTTTTTTAAGACAAGAAATTAAAACGGAGCGACTACAACCACTACCCATATTTGTTCATATGTTGTTAAACGAATTTTTAGTATAGGCAAGATTTAACATAAATTCATCATTTTTATTTGTTCATGACTAGCATTCACCAAACCCATACAAAACATGACTCTTTCTTATAAATCTGCTTATAAAGTTGTCATATCTTTTGCTTAGTGTAGACAAGAAATATGAACGTGATAAGGTGAAAATAAAGCAATGAATAGCGTATTAACAATGGCAGTAAATGATTCACCAATAACAGCTGTAAAAACAAAACAACCTCTTATTGCATTATATTGTGGTTCACGTGCAGGAAATAATCCAATTTACCGAGAAAAAGCAATTGAGCTTGCTCATGGAATTGCTGACCAAGGTTTTGGTTTAGTCTACGGCGGTGCCAGTATCGGCTTAATGGGACAAGTCGCAGATAGCGTTCTCGCAAACGGCGGAGAAGCTGTCGGTGTGATCCCTGAATTTATGCTTGATTATGAAGTCGCACATGCGGGTCTAACTGAATTACATGTGGTCGAAACTATGCACGAACGTAAGGCCATGATGGCAGAACGCGCAAGTGCATTTATTGCTTTACCGGGGGGGTTAGGAACATTTGAAGAAATATTGGAAATAGCCACTTGGGGCCAACTCAACCAACACCAAAAACCCATGATTTTATATAACGTAAATAGCTTTTATAATGCATTAATTGCCCAATTAGACCATGCAGTTCAAGAAGGTTTCCTTCCCCTTCAACACCGAGCTAAATTAATTGTATGTCAAGATGTCAATCAAATTTACAACGTAATTAAAAACTTAAAAATGCCAAAAAGATTTGTTGTGTAATTTACTAAAGAATAAAAAGAGCCTCATAGGCTCTTTTTATTTGTAGGTTGTTTTGATCTATTTATTTTAAATTAATTTGATAAATTGCCGTGCTGCCACTGACTTCATTACCTACTACTAATAACGGCTGACCATTTGGCGAATTTTTTGCAGAAATAAAAATTAAACCCTCTGGACCTAAGTCACCTTGTTTTGCCATATCAGTTTCTTTGAAATTTCGAGTCGTAAAATATTCAACAAACTGCGGCTTCTGCGGATTAGTAATATCGTAGACCATGATACCACTTACTCGCTCTAATCCAATAAAGGCATATGTTTTCTTGCCAATAGTTCCAACAGTAACACCTTCAGGTTCTGGCCCCTTACCTGTACTACGGCTATCAAAGGTCACCTCTTCATGATCACTGTTAAAATAATCAGGGAACAACTCAGCAATTTTACGTTCAAATTCACTACCAGAGTCCCAAACTAACTGCCCTTTAGTATCCCAGATACTAAATGAGCGTCCACCATACGCATAAAGCTTATCATAGGTTAAATAACCATCAGCATCTAATTTAGGTGAACCGTCATTATTGGTTTGGTAGCCTTTGGTCCAAGTGACCTTTAAACGGCCTAACTGATTATCTTCACGACATCCAGCGGCATCGGTTAGAGTTGCACCACAATAGCCAAAAATGGTTGGATTCAAACGTGCACCTTTTACGCCTGCTGCAATTTTTTGTAGATGTGCAGGATAATCTCCGTCTGTATTAAATCCTTTTTTCTTGAATAAATCTTTTACACGAATTTCTTCAGCAAAATCTTTGGTAATATCCCCGACAAAATAGGCATCTTCATCTGACAGCCATTCACGGGCATCACCCTCATTGGCAGTTACCAGATAAGTCTGGCCATTAGCCGTATAATGCGCAATTGAATCTGGTTGATACATGCCTACCAGACCTGACCATGGCTGAATATTGATTTTACCAGTTGGGTTACCCTTACTATCTTGTGGGCCATCGCGATCACTCACATCTAATGCATTTGCCGCAATGCTATAATCCTTATAACCCAGTGGATAAAGCTCAATCACTTTTTGTTGAGTTAAATCGATTTGTGCCAATGCATTATTTTCTTGTAATGTGACCCAAGCAGTTTTGTTATCATCCGAAACCGTAATATATTCAGGTTCTAAGTCTTGTGCGACAGTCGCATTTGGACCAAAAATACGGATACCCTTTTCTAACAATGCTGCCTTTTGATTATTCCATGTTTTAAAATCGGCAATAACTGCTTTTGGCTGCTGAATATTACTCACATCAATAATACTCACTGAACCTTCAGGATCGATAGAATAATCATCATTAGGCTCAGCTTCATTTGCGACCAAAACTTTCTGACCATCTGGCGTAAAAGTTAACATATCCGGCAGAGCACCAACTTCAACTTTACTCATAAAGCTAAGATCACTGGCTCTAAAAAATACAACAATCCCTGGATCAGTTTTGACTTTTGCTTGTACAGCTAAAGCCACAATCCCATTATGTACTGAAACACTATTTACCTCTGAATCGGCTAAATATAGGCGAGCAGATAATTCTTTAATATGGACTGGTTTCTCAGGTTTAGAAGCATCTAAAACATCAACCAATCCTTTTTGTGCATTTACTACAAATAGGCGTTTACTTTGTGGATCATAAGCAGGTATTTCCGCTGCACTTTGAGCAAAAACACCTGTTTCATATCGCCCCAATAAACTTAACTGAATATTATTTGGAGTTATTTCTGTTTCTGATTGGCTTACGGTATCGTCACTATCATTACAAGCGCTTATCCCCACTGATAAAATTGCAACGAGTAGTGCAGTAAACTTAAATTTCATTTTAATATCCATAGTTTATTTTAAATTGATTAATTTATAAGCACACCATTTAATTCTGATGACATTTCCATGTGGATTACACCCTAATAGGCTTCTTATTAGTTTCGCTTCTTTTAAATTCAATTTGTTTTACACTAGACCAAAAGGTTAATTTTCAAATGTTATGAATGCCACGCCAACACACCAAGCTTTGCAACCTGAATATCGACTACTCGTTCTTTTGGTTTCTATTGGCTTTTTTATGCAGGCCTTGGACACAACCATTGTAAATACTGCTATTCCTGCGATGGCTCATCATCTAAATGAAGATCCTTTACGCATGCATAGTGTAGTGGTGGCCTATGTATTATCGGTTGCTGCCTGCATTCCTCTAAGTGGATGGTTAGCAGACCGCTTTGGTGTTAGAAATATTTTCTTGTCGGCAATCGTAATCTTTACTCTGGCTTCTTTAGGTTGTGGTCTTTCTCAGAGTCTCAATGAGCTCTTATTTTTCCGAGTCATCCAAGGCATAGGCGGCGCCTTACTACTTCCTGTTGGCCGATTATCACTTTTAAAAATTATTCCTCGAACTCAGTTCTTAGCTGCAATGAGCTTAATGAGCCTTGCAGGTTTACTCGGGCCTTTGGCTGGTCCAACTTTGGGCGGATGGTTGGTTGAAGTTGCAACTTGGCACTGGATTTTTCTCATCAATATTCCTATGGGCATACTTGGCATATTAATGACATTGAAAGTCATGCCAAATGTAAAGGAACCCTCAGTCAAAACATTTGATTTGGGTGGCTTCATCTTGTTAGTTGTAGCCATGATCGGATGGTCTTTAGGGATCGAACATCTAGCCTCACCTGAATATTCAAAATGGTTTAGCATTTCATTATTAGTCGTCGGAATAATCGCAACGCTTTGGTATGCCTATCATTCACATACTCATCAAAATGCATTATTTCGTAGCCGACTCTTTAGAAACAAAATTTATGCGATTGGTATTTTAGGTAATTTCTTTGCTCGCTTTGGTGGGAATGCCTTACCTTTTGTTTTACCACTCATGCTACAGGTCGCTTTTGGTTTTGAACCCTTTATTGCAGGTTTAATGATGATTCCATTGGTCTTGGGCTCATTATTTTCAAAGCCAATTGTCAGACCTATTATTCAAAAAATTGGCTACCGACGTTTTTTACTTATTAACACAACATTAGTTGGGCTATGTATTGCCTCTTTTGCAATCATGACCGTCGATACTCCAACCTGGTTTAGAGCCTTGCACTTTTTCTTATTTGGCACATTAAATTCACTGCAATTTGTTGGCATGAATACATTAACCTTGAAAGACTTGCCTCAACAAGATGCGAGTAGCGGTAATAGTTTCTTGTCGATGATCATGATGCTATCAATGAGTATTGGTGTAGCACTGGCAGGTACCCTCATTAATATTTTTACTAATTATTATGGTGCAGATCACGTGACAACAGCGTTTCATGTCACTCTCATTTGTCTCGGTTGTATCAATGTCATTACTGCATTTATTTTCTGGCAAATTCCAAAGGATACGTCTGTATAAGCAGTTGCATTTTTAGCATAGTTTCTCGCTCGCGAATCACGCTATGATGTCGACTTCAAATTTTAACGAGTTTTGAATGAGCAAACTGGCTAAAACTTTTTTCACATCACGGCACAATACCCTAATCGGAATTGGCTTAGCTTGTGTTATGGGAGTCTTAGCTTATTTTGGTCTGTTCTATCAACAAAAAGCCGTTGCGCAGGATTATCCGGTGCAAGGGTTCGATGTTTCTCATCATCAAGGTGATGTTAACTGGAAAAAAATATCACCGGAAAAATTCCAATTCGTCTATTTAAAAGCGACTGAAGGCGGCGATTACAAAGATTCAAAATTTCAGGAAAATTGGCTCAAGGCACGCGAACATGGGTTTCATGTAGGTGCTTATCACTTTTATCGTCTATGCCGTGATGGTAAAACGCAAGCTGATAACTTTATTGAGACTGTACCCAACAAAGCCGATGCCCTTCCTCCTGTTATCGATCTAGAATATGACGGTAACTGTATTAATGCACACACCAAAGAACAATTACTTAAAGAAATAGGCATCATGCATGATCGCTTAAAACAGCATTATGGCAAACAACCTATCTTTTATATTTCCAAAACTTTTTACCACATTGTATTAATAGGAAGTTTCCCTAATACACCGCTTTGGGTCAGAGATTACGAAGGAAAACCTGAGCTGAAAGACAAAAGAAAATGGCTCTTTTGGCAGCATAGTAATCAGGGTAAAATTGAAGGCATGACAAAGCCAGTAGACTTAAATGTTTATGAGGGTTCAGTCAAAGAATGGCATCAATTTTTACAGCAGCAAGGCATCGTGAAAGCACAATAATATGCGCAAAATCATTCATATCGATATGGATGCCTTTTATGCATCGGTCGAATTGCGAGAGCGTCCTGATCTAAAGCATCTCCCCGTCGTTATTTCTTCGCATCATCCGCGAGCTGTGATTGCTGCTGCCTCCTACCCTGCCCGTGAATTTGGTTTACGTTCTGCCATGTCGATGAGTCAGGCAAGAAAACTATGCCCTCAAGTTGTCATTATTGAACCAAATTTTGAAAAATACCGTACGGTCTCCGCTCAAATTCACTCGATCTTTCAGCAATATACGCTACTTATTGAGCCTTTATCTTTAGATGAAGCTTATTTAGATGTCACTGAAAACCTAAAACAGATTGCGAGTGCAACCGAAGTTGCCATGCATATTCGGGAAGATATTTTTAGATTAACCGGATTGACCGCGTCGGCAGGTGTGGCACCAAATAAGTTTTTGGCAAAAATTGCTTCGGATTGGAACAAACCTAATGGCTTATGTGTAATCAAACCTTCGCAAGTTGCTACTTTTATTCAAGACCTTCCACTTAAAAAGATTCCTGGTGTGGGTAAAGTCACTCAGGAGAAATTACAACAGCTTCAGTTACATACCTTAGGTGATTTACAGAAAGTTGAAGAAGCTGTTTTAGTTCACCACTTTGGTAAATATGGACAACAACTCTATCTATATGCTCAGGGCATTGACCATAGACCTGTTCAAGCTGAAAGAGCTCGACAACAAATTTCGAAAGAGACAACTTTTGACAGTGATTTTACTTTGGCTCAATGCCAGCCCTATTGGCAGGGATTAGCCGAAAAAGTATGGCAAACACTAGAGAGAAAACAGCTCAATGCACGTGGTGTAAATATCAAACTTAAGCTCAAGAATTTTCAGACTTTACAACATAGTAAAAGCTTTAAAAGGCCTATCCAGTCACTACAAGACTTAATTCAAGTTTTATTTTTATTATTAAATGAAATGCAGATTCCCGAACATTTCCAGTTTCGCCTGATTGGTATAGGCGTTTATCAATTACAGACGCAAGCAGACGACTTCCAGCTTAACCTTTGGTAATTGACTACTTTTCACCCAAAAGAGCAAACTTTAAACAAAATAGACTCCCTTTTACTGAAACTTTAGAGTAACCTAATCAACGCATATTCATTACCCATGTATTTGCAACATGCCAAAGCAACCTTTACTTTCGGCATATCGTCCTGTGATTGGCGTGACGACCAAATCCGAATATTGCAGGGCTCTTCTGATACATGGCTTAGATATCCTTTCATCACAATAATCTACTGAAATTCTTTTCGACTTGCTTGCACCGACCTAGCAACTCTTCATAAAATCAAAACTATTAAATAAAACCACATTAGAGCATTTTATGACGGTAAAGCGTTTACACGTTACTTCACGCTACTGCGAAGTTGCGACTTCAGGTAATTTGGTACACTTAGCTGGGCAACTCGCAGATGATACAAGCGTAGATGTTACAGGACAGACTCAACAAACTTTAGATAATATTGACCGCCTATTGGCAGAAGCTGGAACAGATAAAACCCATATCCTTTCTGTCATGATTTTTTTAAAAGATATTGAAAAAGATTATGCAGCAATGAATGCGGTTTGGGATGCATGGATTAGCGAAGGGAACCCACCAGCACGTACATGTGTAGAATCCAAACTCTATGCGCCAGACGTGCTTGTAGAAATGACGGTTGTTGCGGTCCTTCCATAATTTTCATTGATTTTAATCAATAAAAAACTGAGCAATATTGATTAGGATAGTGCTCAGTTTTTTTATGTTTTTAGAAGTTTTAATTTCAGCATTTTATTCAAATCTTCTTTAATGAGTCCTAAAATTAAATTGCTATGACATCTAGGCATAGCGTCTAAGACTTCACAAAAGCGTTTGACATTCTTTCTAGCTGCGGTGTCGCATGTAAAGTTGCCAGCTCTGATTCTGGACTCAATAAATCTCTTCTTAAGTCATGATAATCAGGCACAGCGCTATAATGCAACACACGATAGCCAGCCAGTTGTAATAAACGACGTTCATATTGTTGATGCGCTCGGCGTAAACCGTTTTCCCCCAGAACAACGACTACAACCACCTGATAATTTTGATCAAGTACAACAAAATCAGCTGCCATATTTTGATATTTTCGACGTGTATGCGCATATTTTGTAGTTAATAATGCATCAAAGGATACATGTGCCAACACGGTAAATTTAGGTAAAACTGTTTGTAGTCTGGTTAATGTCATTTGCTCATGACTAGTTAACACTGCACGGCGCTTTAAAGCACTATCATGTTGATGCCTTCGTGACAGACTTTTCACTGCCATAACAACAACCAGAAATAGTAATAAGATCGTGATTAAATAATACATGGGCCTAATCCTTTAAGTTTTTTATAATGATTTTGCTAGATCACACTTTGTTTTAATTGATAACGACACAGCCGTTTTTTAAAAGGTTCACTTAGTAATTTCACTTGTAGTTATCAAGCTTGGCTTAAATTTAGCCACCCTCACATTATTTATAATCATAGAGTCAACAACAATCAAGTGCAGCTCGTCAGATTTTGGCTATTTCTCATTATTCGTTACGTTTTTGTACTTTAAATCCTCAAAAATCTCACTATACGATTTAAATAGAGTCATGAAAAACAAAAAAGGCTCTGTTTAAGAGCCTTTTTTATCATTATCCACGTGCTTTTGACTTTGGTTTACTTTTCCCACCAAACGGTCTTTTTTCTCCTGTTTCACGAGGAGGCAAACCATTATGTTGCGTTAGAACCTGTCCTTTTTGTGGACGCTTCTGATTCGAATGATTATTCGTTTGCTGGTTATTTCGTTTAACCGAATCACCTGCTGTAGACGAATTTTTCTTACGAGCAGACTTATATTCCCCTTCTGTGCCTTTTGGCTGATAAGTCGGAATTAAATGCTGCTTCGAATTACCAATTAAATCTGCACGCCCCATCTCTTTTAAGGCCTCACGAAGTAATGGCCAGTTGTTTGGATCATGATAACGCAAGAAAGCTTTATGCAGACGACGGCGTTTTTCACCTTTTACAATATCAACTTTTTCAGTATAGCGAGCTACTTTAGCAAGCGGGTTTTTACCCGAATAATACATGGTTGTTGCAGTTGCCATTGGCGATGGATAGAAAGTCTGTACCTGATCGGCACGGAAACCATTCTTTTTCAACCAAATTGCAAGGTGCATCATGTCATAATCTGAAGTACCCGGATGCGCAGCAATAAAGTAAGGAATTAAATATTGCTCTTTTCCTGCTTCTTTACTGAAACGGTCAAACATTTGTTTGAAACGATCATACGTACCAATACCCGGTTTCATCATCTTAGATAACGGGCCTTGTTCGGTATGTTCAGGAGCAATTTTTAAATAACCACCAACGTGATGTTGTACTAACTCTTTCACATATTCAGGGTTTAGTACCGCAAGGTCATAACGTAAGCCTGAACCAATCAGAATCTTCTTCACACCTTTAATAGCGCGCGCTTTACGATAAAGCTGCACTAAAGGCGCGTGATCGGTATGTAAGTTTTGACAAACACCCGGATAAACACAAGAAGGTTTACGGCAGTTCTTCTCAATTTCTGGATCTTTACAGTGCAAACGGTACATGTTTGCTGTTGGACCACCTAAGTCTGAAATAATGCCGGTAAAGTTTGGTGCTGTATCACGGATTTTTTCAATCTCACGTAAAATCGAATCTTCCGAACGGTTTTGGATAATACGACCTTCATGTTCTGTAATCGAACAGAACGTACAGCCGCCAAAACAGCCACGCATAATGTTGACCGAGAATTTGATCATATCAAATGCAGGGAAACGAGCATCACCATAAGTAGGATGTGGCAAACGTGCATAAGGTAAATCAAACACATAATCCATTTCCTCAGTGGTTAGAGGAATTGGAGGAGGGTTAATCCACACATCTCGTTCACCATGGCGCTGCACCAACGCACGGGCATTACCGGGGTTGGTTTCAAGGTGCAAAATACGGTTTGCATGTGCATAAAGCACTTGATCATTTGCCACTTCTTCAAAGGAAGGTAAGCGAATAACCGCCAACTCTCGTGGTGGTAATTTGTGTTTAATTGCTTTTGACGGTGCTGGCTTTAATTGAACGATTTGAGTGTCATCATCAAGTTTGTCACCTTCACGCACAATCGGATTTGCAACAATCTCTTTTTGGAAATTTTGATACTGAGCTAAAGAGTTACCCTTTTCTTTCTCAACCTCACAGCCGTCAATATCTTCTGTCATGACATATGGGTTAATAATTGGATCAACACGCCCAACCGTA
The DNA here is from genome assembly GCF_013009345.1 of Acinetobacter geminorum. Classification (GTDB taxonomy): domain Bacteria; phylum Pseudomonadota; class Gammaproteobacteria; order Pseudomonadales; family Moraxellaceae; genus Acinetobacter; species Acinetobacter geminorum. The sequence continues at coordinate 83,162 of NZ_JABELE010000016.1, forward strand.
TCTACATCATTACTCGCAACTTCAACAAACTTTGCTTTTGATGCCTTGTTATGTTTATTAATAATAAATGCCGTACCACGAACATCAGTAATCTCGTGGATTTTTTCACCTTTAGCCAAACGATGCATCACATCAATAATGGCACGCTCACCATTACCATACATGAGCAAATCGGCTTTTGAGTCCATCAAAATCGAACGACGGACTTTATCTGACCAATAATCGTAGTGGGCAATACGGCGTAAACTGCCTTCAATACCCCCCAATAACACAGGTACATCAGGGAAAGCTTCTCGACAACGCTGGCAATATACCGTTGCTGCACGGTCAGGACGTTTGTTCGGCTCATTGTTTGGAGAGTAAGCATCATCTGAACGAATTTTACGATCTGCCGTATAACGGTTGATCATCGAATCCATATTACCTGCTGTCACACCCCAAGCAATGGTAGGCTTACCTAAAACGCGGAAGCTTTCAACATTGGTCCAGTCTGGCTGTGCAATAATTCCGACACGAAAACCTTGTGCCTCAAGCACACGTCCAATCACACCCGATACAAATGATGGATGGTCAATATAAGCATCACCACAGACTAAAATAAAGTCACAAGCATCCCAGCCGAGTTGGTCCATTTCTTCTCGTGACATCGGCAAAAATGGTGCGGGTTCAAAACACGACGCCCAATATTTGTCGTAATCAAACAACGCTTTTGGCGCAGTTTGCATGGTGTAGGCAGTAGACATGGCTTGCGAATCTCGGCTAGCAGATGAAGGAGAGACATCTAAAGATGAAAGCCGATCATTTTAACATGAATTTCATTCATTTTCCCTGTTTATAAAACATGCGAAAACAACAATATAGAAATTAATTTGATTAAAGTTTACTCAATATTTTATTCTTAGATTAAATACGGCGGAATAAAATCCGCCGCAGTTTTAGTTTTTATTTATAGAGCTTAGAACAAAGCTTTTGGCAAACGAATTTGAATAATCTCGTTATCGTCAGCTAGTTTTGCGTTACGTCCTGTAGAACCAGGGAAATTATTATCATTGAAAACCGTCAGCGTTGTGCCATTTTCAATAATCACATCTTCAATGGTTTCAAATGGGAAAGCAAAAACCTGTCCCGTACCAATATCACCTGCTCTAGCTGTGCCATACAGCATATTCGGGTTAGCAATTTTAATTAAATCGACTAAGTCTTCACGGCTTACTAGCTGGCCTGACTCATTCAATTTAATACGAATTAATTTTTTATAGCCGCCTAAATTATTCTGCGTTGCATCACGTTCAATAATAATGCCTTCCTTATCATTAAAGAGTTGGAAGTCACCAATATTGGTTGCCTTACTGTCTAACTGGAACCAATAATATTTTCCTGTATACGCTTTTTTCTTCACATCAAATTGAGAAATCAATAATTGTCTTTCTGTTTCTCGAATTGACTTAATTGGCTTTTCTATAAGTGGGTAAAGATACTGTCCATCTGGTGAAATTGCCATTCCTTCAAAACCACCACTTTGCTGAACTAGAGGTTCTACAAAATTAATTTGCGCTTTATTAAATTGATTTTGTGGTGAACGTAATTCTTGAGTCGGATTTAACGGATTTGGCAGAGCAATCGGCGCATCTAATAACACGCCATCTGCTGAAAAATGAAGTAAATAAGGTCCAAACTCATCTCCAATCCAGTAGGTCCCGTCACTAGTACGCTGCATCGACTCTGGGTCAAAATCAGCACCCGTTAATAAACGCTCAGCTGTATCACCATTCACGATATTAAATGGAATTAATTTGTTCGGATCACGCAGCTGAATAAAGCTTTGTACAGTAACTTGGCTCGTGCCTTTAGTTTTAGTTTTGAAATCAGGCTTTATTTTATAAATACGAAGTAAAAAGTCTGATGAATTATCTTGAGTGCCAAAACCGTTATCGGCCATTGCCATATAACTGCCATCTTCATTTTTTAATGCAGCAGAAAAGCCTTGTACAGGTTGACCCTTAAATGGAGGATAAATTCCATTTGCACCTTTCACATATGCCCCAGAGTCTGGGCCAGCCGCATAAGTTTCTACAGGTAATTTGGCAAAAGAAATTAAGGTCGGTTCAGTAACTTTTTCATTAGGTGAATTTTGTTCTTGGTCGTTATCATCATTACATGCCGCCAATCCTAAACTGGCGCAGCATAATAATACTGCGAATGTTTTTTTGCTCATGGTTTTATACAGTTGGTAAAAAATTAAGCAAATTTAATCAAGCTTATATGAAGTTTTTACTTCAAAAAGATGAAATCTTTATGGCGAAAATATGACAAGACTAACTATTTAATACAATCTTAAAAATTCGACCTCTTCGCTGAGAACTGATTAAAGTTTTGTTGGCTGATATTCTCCAGCAATTGCTGCTTTTAAAAATTTTTGGAAAGTTGGACATTCCATATGATTTTCAGCAGGACATACAGCAGCATGTTCTAATCCTTGGCTGATAAAATGCAATCGTTTTGCCATTTGCTCTAATTGTTCAGCTTTATCTTTTAATTTTTGCCGATCAAGCTCAGGCTTACCATCTTGTCCAAACATTGTGGCGATCTCATTTAAAGAAAAACCCGCAGCACGACCTAAAGAGATTAATGCCAATTGATCAATGACCTGCTTGCCATATTGTCGACGTAAGCCTTGCCGCCCTATCGATTTAATTAATCCCTTCTCTTCATAAAAACGTAGTGTAGCCGTTGTGACTTTTGCCTTTTTAGAAACTTCACCAATATCCATAATAGCCTCTTGACTTCAAGTGAACTTGAATTTGCACAATAAATTTATCACGTTTCATACGTATAAAAGCAAGGTGTAAAAATGAATACCTCTATTTTGTTCTTTCAAGCTTTATGTCTTGGTATTGGTGCAACCGTCGTTATGGATATATGGCTATTAATATTAAAGATGTTCAAAATTCCGACCTTAAATTTTGCCTTCCTCGGCCGCTGGGTTGGTTGGATATTTCAAGGGAAACTCATCCATCAATCTATTGCAAAAAGCCCTCAACTTAAGGGCGAATATTTATTGGGTTGGATTGCTCACTATAGTGCTGGGATTATCTTTGCATTGAGTTTTCTTTTCATTATTGGTTCAACTTGGCTTAGCCATCCTCAGTTTTACTCAGCTCTAATGTTTGGTGTAGTCACCATTCTCATTCCATTTTTTATTATGCAACCTGCGATGGGTAGTGGCTTTGCTTCATCAAAAACACCTCATCCTTTTTTGAACTGTCTAAAAAGTTTAATAAACCATAGTGTTTTTGGCTATGGCTTATATCTCACTGCAAAACTATTTCAAATTTAAATAAAGAGGAGACTGCTCATGAAAACTGTTGCCATCATTTACCATAGCCGCCAAGGCCACACCCAATTTATTGCTCAGCAAATTCAAACTGGTATTTTGAGCCATCAAGATATTGAAGTAGATTTACTCAATACCGAAGATATTATCAACAGCCCAGAAATTCTTATCCAATATGAGGGCTTAATTTGGGGAACCCCCACTTATTTAGGTGGTGTATCCTCCAAGTTAAAACAACTCATGGATGCAACTGGTCCATTATGGAAAAAACAAAGTTTTAAAGGAAAATTAGCGGCTGGATTTACCGTTTCATCTCTTCCTGCTGGTGATAAACAATCCACGCTAATTTCCATTTTTACCTTTTGTATGCAACACGGTATGCTCTGGATTGGCAATCCAATTCTGCCAGAACAACATCAAGGTGTTGCCTATGCAAAAGCAGCTAACCGTCTCGGTTCATGGTCAGGCTTAATGGCTCAAGCTGAACATGGCAGTAATGCAGCTGGTTTTGATGAAGGAGATATTAAAACCGCTCAACAATTTGGAGAAAATTTTGCATTGACCTTAAGTGCTTATCAAGGAATATAAGGCCGTGAAAGCACAGAAACTTTTATTCCTCTTAATTTTATCGGGAATGATGTCTTTTATAGTTTCAGGTATTTCAACTTTCAAGGTTGTAGGGCTAAATCATCACTTCGTTTCATTATGGGTATCAGCTTGGATTATTGCATGGATATTAGCTTTCCCAAGTGTATTGATTTGTGCTCCTATAGCCCAGAAACTAGTCGACATCATATTTAAGAAAGTTGAAAAAGCACGTCTGTAAGTTAAAGCGTACAAAACTTGCGGTGATTTTCGGATATTCAGCTTTAGTATTTTTTCATAGTATATAAATCATAGAGAGACAGGATGTCTCATTGAAGAAGAATAAGAACGCAGGAAGCGGTAGTTGACAGGAGTTAGCTACATAAAGCTGAATACGAAGAAACCTCGACAGGATGTCGGGGTTTTTTCATTTCAATTATACAAAATTCTTACTTTCTAGATGTGCTGAGCAACAGAACTTATATTGATCTGATAAGTACGGCTGAATACCATCATTTCATTTAAAATTTGATTATTGGTTTTGTATTTTGCTTACCTCATCTTTAGCTCAAGATCATTTTGGACCATCACAATTACACCGCCTTAGCCTCAAATTTTTTATTATTGCATTGATGACAATAATGACAGGGTGTACAAGCTTAGGACCTAACAGTGGCTCATTTTCTTGGCGCTCTAATAAGCTCTCATCAGGCTTACAAAAAGCTTATTCTGTTCCAGCGAGCACAGCCAATCGGCTATCGCCAATGATTATTCAAAGTGCTGACCAATATAATGTCCCCCCTCTTTTACTCGCAGCAGTCATCAGGCAAGAGTCTAGTTACAATAGTAATGCTCGCTCTCCTACTGGTGCTGTCGGTTTAACTCAAATTATTCCGAGTTATTGGCAACAAACTTGTGCTGGGAATTTGTATGATGAACCTACTAATATCCAATGTGGGGCTTATATTTTGAATCACTATTATCAGTCAGCTGATAGTTGGTTCAAAGCAACAGCTTATTATAATGTGGGACCGACTGGATATGAGCGAAGCTTCTGGACCCGACACAAAGCAAAAAAATATGCTCGATCTGTGAAACGTCATCAGAAAACTTTAAAAAGTGCATTATAAATTAAGTTCGAATAAAAAAGCCCATCTATTAATGGGCTTTTTTATATAGTTAATTTTATTCGTCAAATAAACCTTCAAATAAAACAGAAGATAAATAACGTTCCCCACTGTCTGGCAGAATAACAACTATTGTTTTATCAGCATTTTCAGGACGTTCTGCAATTTTAGCAGCCGCAGCCAAAGCTGCTCCACTTGAAATACCCACTAAAATGCCTTCCTGCGTTGCACAATTTCTTGCCCACTGAATTGCTTCTTCACTAGTTATTGGTAGGACTTCATCAACAAGATCTAAATCAAGATTCTTTGGAATAAAGTTCGCACCAATTCCCTGAATTTTATGTGGTGCAGGTGTAATATTCTCACCATTTCTAGTTTGAGTAATAATTGGAGACTCAGCAGGTTCAACGGCTACAGAATACAAAGGTTTATTTTGAACTTGTTCGAAATAACGAGAAATACCAGTAATTGTGCCACCAGTACCTACACCCGCAACCAAAATATCGACTTGTCCACCTGTTGCTTGCCAAATTTCAGGACCAGTTGTATCTACATGGATTTGTGGATTGGCTGGATTTTCAAATTGCTGAGGTAGGAAATAAACATCTGGTTGTTCAGCTGCTAATCGCACAGCTTCATCAACTGCACCTTTCATCCCTTTCGCTGGTTCAGTTAAAACTAAATTGGCACCGAGTGCTTTTAACACTTTTCTACGCTCAAGACTCATGCTTGCAGGCATAGTTAAAGTAATTGGGTAACCCTTAGCCGCTGCAACGAAAGCCAACGCAATCCCCGTGTTACCACTGGTTGGTTCAATAATATGCATGCCTTCTTTTAACACACCACGCTTTTCTGCATCTGCAATAAGTGCAGCTCCAATACGGCATTTCACAGAAAAGGCAGGATTACGACTTTCTACTTTCGCTAATACAGTTGCACCAGTTTTAATTAAACGATTGATACGAACTAAAGGAGTATTACCAATAGCTTCTGCATTATTTGAATAAACTGCGATACCTAAATTATTGGGTATTGGGAATTGCTGATCGGTAGACATGTTATATCCTTATTAGATTTGGAATGATTCTGAATCATTATAGACTTGTGGAATTAGGAGAAAAGCAGTAAAGATAAAAATTATAAAAAATAAATATTTTTCAATATTTTAAGTATAAAAAATAAAAGTAAATGACCCTTTTAACTCAATGCATCATGACCAAAAAATAACGAGTAAACAAGCATTAATCTTCTACTCCTTATTGCTCATCCAGAATTTGCGCTAATCTCTTTTGGTAATTATTCAAAAAATCCTTTGTTACTCGGAAATGTTCAGTTTCTTCATAGCTCACCTGTTCAATTCCCGATTCCGAAAACTGGTAAATTTTTGCATTTGGGTACGCCAAAAGGATAGGGGAATGTGTTGCAATAATAAATTGGGATTGTGCCCGACATAAACGATCTAGGACTGATAGCGTTGTCATCAGCATGGTTGGCGATAAAGCGGCTTCCGGTTCATCCAAAAGATATAAACCTTGTCCTTTTAACTTCATGGTTAATAGCTTTAAAAACCCCTCCCCATGAGAACGCGTATGTATATCTCCACCGTAACCCGCCAGATAATCTATTTCTTTCATATAAGTTGCCACGTTATAAAAACTTTCGGCCCTTAAAAAATAATAGTCCTGAGGCTTTTTATAGCTTTTTATTGTGCGCAGAGATTGATACAAAACAGAACTAGTGGTAGCCGTATTCAGTTGAACATTGCGTGTCCCGCCTTCTTCCGAAAAGCCTAATGCCAGTGCCAACGCTTCGAGAATAGTGGACTTGCCTGAACCATTTTCCCCAACAAAAAATGTAACATCAGGATGAAATTCAATATTTTCCAAATCATTTACTGCTGGAATAACATAGGGATAACTGGCCCAGTCCAAGCCCTCTGGAGCTTTCAGCTTTATGGCTCTGATATAAGGTTTTTCTTCCATAATACTATTAGAAATCTATTTTCACTCTATAGCATAGTGAATTTTGAGTAGCAATAACATGCTTATACAGTTCTCAACGCCTTAATTTGACGCTTTTCTTATCCATAAAAACTCTACTTTGAAACAGTTGAGCCAAGAATAAGCTCTTAAAACATTTTTCTCATACAAAAAGCAACACCCCCATTCATAGGAATGGGGGTGTTTGGAATAATGAGCTGGCGATGACTTACTCTCACATGGGT
>NZ_JABELE010000017.1 GCF_013009345.1 Acinetobacter geminorum
GTTTACGATTCAGTTCGATGATCGATTAAAAGATCATTTATAAAAAATGGAACTTACACAAAATAATTTACAGGCTCAATTTATGGCAAAACCAAACCTGCTCATAGTTACGCAGTGGCCGGTGTTTTCGACCAAGAACAATGGTTCATTCAACGAAATATAATGTCTGGTTTTAGTGTTCAGCATATTGAGCCTTTAAGCTCTAATGAAGTTTATCAGTTAGGTTATCAACAGCATTTAAAAGAACAACAAAAATTCTTTAACAGACAAAAGTTAAATGTAGAAAAGTTGCGCCTAACATTTAGATTAATGTTAAAACAATCTCCTTTGCAAAATAAAGGACTGTTATTAGCTTTATTAACAGGGGACGAAAGTCTCTTAAATGATGAGATTAAAAATCAATTTAAGGAATTAGGAATCTCTCATTTGTTGGCTATTTCAGGGCCTCATGTACTCATTTTTGCCATCATGTTGGCTTGGGGATTACATCAATTAGTACGACGATATTATCCGCAGCTTTATTTGTATCAACCTAAACAAATTTGGGCTATGTTTCCATTATGTTTCGGTGTTTTGATTTATACAGCTTTTGTAGGCTTTGAAATTCCAGCTTTAAGAACTTTACTTTCAGTATTTTTATTTGCCTTTTTATTGTTGGTAAAACTACCTGTTAAGCCATTTTCGCTCTTGGTTTTCAGTGCAAGTCTACTTTTGCTTTTCGATCCATTTAGTGTTTTATCGGCAGGTTTTTGGCTCTCTTATGGTTCTTGCTTTATTTTATTACGCATTTATCAAACCATAGTACAGACTCCAGATCTTGCTTCAGTGAGTCTGCTATCTAGAATAATTCTTTTAAGCAAAACCCTCATTGAATCTCAGGGCAAAATATTTATCGCCCTATGTCCCTTAATGCTGATTTTCTTTCAACAAATTTCATGGGTTGCCCCTTTTACAAATATTATTGCAGTTCCTTTGCTAGGAGGAGTTATTGTTCCTTTGAATATTTTTGCTGCTTGTGTGTGGCTTATTTTTAATTCAATTGGAAGTGCACTCTTTCAGATTAACGATATTTTGCTCAGTATAGTGCTGACATGTTTTAGTTTTTTAGAGAAGTTATCTCTACCGTTGCAAGGTTTTAGCCTGACACCACTTGCTTTGTTGTGTCTTAGCTGTGCAATTATTATTTTATTTTTACCGCGTGGTGTTTTACCGAAATCTTGGAGTCTTATATGTTGTTTACCCTTGATCATTCCAGATAAGTCATCCCAGCAAATTCAATTAAATATTATAGATGTGGGACAGGGACAAGCTATTTTCTTGCAACACCCGCAGCAGACATGGCTCATCGATACGGGTGGGTCTTATGATGAGAAAGCCTTTAGTATTGGTCAAAATGTCGTGATTCCATATTTACGTCAAAAGGGAATTAAACAACTGGATCACGTCGTACTGTCTCATCTCGATCAAGATCATAGCGGAGCATTTCCTTCTATCGCTCAGGCTTTTCCTATTAAACAAGTCATATCAAATGAACGATGGACAGAGCAAATTAAAGAGCCATTTACTTATTGCCATCAAGGGCAAAAATGGCAATATCCACAGTTAGATATTGAAATCCTTTGGCCTAAAGAAAATGATTTAAACTTAGTTCCTTCTAATCAAAATCAATATTCTTGTGTGGTTTATATTCATTTAAAACAGATAAATGGCTATCAAAATTATTTAATCATGGGCGACGCAGGGTGGGAAGCAGAATATCAACTCATGAAAGAATATCCTGATTTAAAGGTAGATGTTCTGGTATTAGGTCATCATGGGAGTAAACATAGTTCGGCTTATGACTTTTTAGCGACTCTAAAACCAAAGCTTGTTGTTGCCTCTACTGGCTTTAATAATCGATACGGTCATCCAAGTAAAGAAGTGTTAGCGAGAGTACAAGCACTTAATATTCCGTTTAAAAGTACAGTTGAACAAGGAACATTAAGCTTTGTATCTCGCAATCATGAGATAGTTTTATATACTCGACGTTTCGAACGTACTTGGCTTCACAGGAATTTGTGACGCTTCTGCTTTAAGCTTATCTACAATTTGAAGTGCTTCAGTCGGATCTATATTATAAATATTATCTAAAGCTGGATTTGCTTTAAAACGTTTATAGCTCCAGTGGTAGTGCTCTGGATATTGATGAATTAGTTGTTCAATTGCTTGATGGATGACATACGTTCCGTCATCTGCTGTACCTTCATAAATCTTCTCATCCATAGGCTCGATATGCATCGTAAAACCATCATTTTCATTACGAATTGCATAAAGGAATAAAGCTTTAGCTTTTGTTTTCTGGATAAGCTTGGCACTTAAATTACTTGAGGCAAGTGGAACACCAAAATAATTAATCATGTCACCACCAACATTTGGTGTATGGTCAGGTAAAATTACAGTGGTTTCACCTTGTTTTAATGCTTTAAAAATTTGTCGAACACCAGTTTCATCAGTAGGAACCAAGTTAGCTTGTTCACGACTACGTGCTTCTCGAACAAAACGGTCTGCATCTACATTTTTTACAGGTTTATATAAAATTGTCATTGAGGTGAACTGGGCACACCATGCATTCATGATTTCCCATGTGCCAAAATGAGGAACAATTAAAACCACACCTTTTTTTGCCGCTAGTGCTTCATGAAAGTAATGTTCACCTTCAATATGATGAATTCTTGAAATATTCTTACTATTTGATGAGCCCCAGATACTTAAAAATTCAAAATATGAGGTTAACTCGTTACGAATAGCTTGTTGTGTAATGTCTATGCGTTGTTGTGGCGTTAAATGAGGAAGTGCGATTTGTAAGTTAAGTTCAATACTCTTTGAGGTTCTAGTAATTTTTAAAGTATTGACTAATCCTGCCAACATGCGGGCAATAAAACGTCCAAATTGAATTGGTTGGCGGCTAAAAGTTTTGAGTAAATAATAGTTCATGCTTTTTACATCTAGTTTGGTCATCTATCGCGGTAAAAAGGAGGCAACAAGTAAAAAAAGATAAAAATATTATAAATGAAATCATATTATTTAGACAGTTTTTATCAAATCAACGTATATAATGACATCATTTTAGATTGATTTGGATTGGAATTTTATGTCCGATTGGCCACCAAAACCACAAAATGAACCTATAATCCCTAAACAAAATGGACCAGAATGGCAAATTCTGGAGAAGGCTGTACTTGCTTCAGTAGAAGAGCAACGCCGTAGTCGCCGTTGGGGTATCTTCTTTAAAACATTAACTTTTATTTATTTACTGTTCATTATTGTATTGATGGGCAAAGGCTGTTCAACCAGCAAAGATGGATCAGCAGTAAGTAGCAGTAGTGCCCATTTAGCAGTGGTGGATATTGTTGGAACGATTGATGCTTCAAGCAATCAAGCTGTGAATAGTGAAGATACGAATAAAGCACTCAAACGCGCTTTTGAGGCCTCAAATAGTAAAGCTGTTGCACTAAATATTAACTCACCTGGCGGTTCTCCAGTTCAGTCTGATGAAATCTGGCAGGAAATTCGATATTTGAAAAAACAACATCCTGATAAGAAAGTCTATGCCGTTATTGGTGATATGGGTGCATCGGGTGCGTACTATATTGCTTCTGCTGCGGATGAGATTATTGTCAATCCATCAAGTTTAGTGGGTTCAATTGGTGTCATCATGCCTAACTATGGGATTACTGGTTTAGCTCAAAAGCTCGGTATTGAAGACCGCACTTTAACAGCAGGAACGAATAAAGACATTTTAAGTATGACAAAACCGATTGATCCTGCTCAAAAGCAGCATATTCAATCTGTTCTTGATAATGTTCATACTCACTTTATCGCTGCAGTTAAAGAAGGGCGTGGCAAGCGCTTGAAATCGAATGATCCAGCTATTTTTTCTGGTTTATTCTGGACTGGCGATCAAGCAATTCAATTAGGTGTTGCTGACCGTTCAGGTAATATTACGAGCTTGATGCGAGAACTAAATCTTGATAATAAAGTTGACTACACAATTGAGCGTAACCCACTAGAATCTATTTTGGGTCGTATGGGTGCACAAATCGGGCAAGGGGTAAGTGAATCTATTGCTCAAGAAGTGCAGACTCGTCAAAGCGCAAAATTACAATAAATCTGTTTAGGATAGCGGTATGTCAACAAAACCAGTTATACACTTTGCTCATGCCAATGGCGTACCATCAAAAGTGTATCAAAAATTGTTTGACCAATTGAAAGGGGAATATGACGTCATTTATGTTCCCTTGATTGGTCCTGATAAGCGCTATCCTGTGACGAATCATTGGCCTGCTTTGGTTGATCAGGTTATTGATAGTATTGTGCGTCAAGCGAAAGGACGTAAAGTTATTGGGCTCGGTCATTCTCTTGGTTCCGTTCTAACATTGATGGCATCTTTTCGACGTCCTGAACTTTTCTCTCAAGTGATTATGTTAGATCCGCCTCTGATTTTAGGGCGATATTCGTTTGCTTTTCATATGGCAAAATTATTTCGCCCTAAATTGGTTGATGTGATGACACCAGCAGGTTTATCTGCACGTCGTCGTGAACATTGGGAATCGAGAGAGCAAGCGGCTGAATTACTGCGTCCTAAGGGATTCTATAAAAATTTTGATGAAGATTGTTTCCAAGCTTATATTGATTATGCTTTGAAAGAAGATTCAGTTCGTGGTGGAGTAACTTTAACGATTTCTCGTGAAGATGAAGTTGCAATTTTCCGTAAGAATCCTTCTTGGTGGTGGCTACCTATGCCAAAACCTAAGATGCCTGTGCATTTAGTTGTAGGGAAAGAGAGTGATTTCTTAAAAAGAGGCTTTCCTCAAATGGCAAAGCGAAAAATGGGAATTCCATTTACTGTGGTTGAGGGGGGGCATATGTTTCCTCTAGAACATCCTATCGATACAGTAAATTCTATAAAGAAATTGATCAGCCATTAACTAAATTGATTTTTAAGTGAATAAAAAAGGACATGCTAGCATGTCCTTTTTTATTTTTGTTTGTTAGTAAAATATTTTACCAGCTTGCAAAACGAATAGGGTCTTTTAGAACTTGATTACGGAAGTAGGCTTGTCCATCTTTCCATGTAAGTTGACCGTTACACAGCCACTCTGCAACTTGTGGGTAGATAAAGTGCTCAAGTGTGTGCACTCGATCTGCCAATGAGTCGACAGTATCATGTTCTTTAACTGAAATAGCTGACTGGGCAATAGATTGACCAGAATCCAGTTCAGCAGTTACAAAGTGCACGGTACAACCATGTAAACGGTCACCTGTGTTTAAAACACGTTGATGAGTATTCACACCTTTGTAAGCAGGTAGAAGCGAGGGATGTATGTTTAGCATTTTCCCTTGCCATTTGTTGACAAAGGTAGGAGTTAAAATGCGCATGAAGCCAGCTAAAATAACCACATCTACTTCCCAAGCTAAGAGTTGCTGATGCATTGCTTCATCAAACACTTCACGAGTTGGAAAGTCTTTATGGGAGATAACAGCGGTAGCAATATTAGCTTTTTCAGCACGCTCTAAGGCATAAGCATCTGCTTTATTAGACAGTACACCTACAATTTGCCCTGATAGATTTGCATCTATCAAGGCTTGTAAATTACTGCCGTTCCCAGAGACTAGAACAGCAATTTTTATCATGCAAAGATCACACGGATTTTTTCGTCTGCACCTTCCACTGACTCGGCATTTTCTTGGATTTGTCCAATTTTCCAAGCTTTTTCGCCTTGAGCATTAAGCACTTCAATTGCTTTTTCAGCATCATTTGCATCAACAGCAATAACCATACCTACGCCACAGTTAAACGTACGGTACATTTCAAAGCGTTCTACATTGCCTTCGCGTTGTAGAAGTTGGAACAATTCAGGCCATTCCCAAGAAGATTCATCAATAACCGCTTGAGCACCATTTGGCAATACACGAGGTAAGTTACCTGGTAAACCACCACCAGTAATGTGCGCCATAGCATGAACATCAACTTGTTTGCAGAGTTCAAGAACTGGTTTTACATAAATACGAGTTGGTTCCATTGCGACATCAGCAAGAGGACGACCATCAATTGTTTGAGTTAAATCAACGTTTTTAACGTCTAAAATTTTACGTAGTAATGAGTAACCATTAGAGTGAGCACCACTTGATGCAACACCAATAAGTACGTCACCAGACTTTACTTTAGAGCCATCAATAATTTTGCTTTGCTCAACAACACCAACAGCAAAACCAGCAAGATCGTAATCTTCACCTTCGTACATGCCTGGCATTTCTGCGGTTTCACCACCTACAAGTGCGCAACCTGCAAGCTCACAACCTTTACCAATACCAGTAACAACATTTGCAGCAACGTCAACATTTAAGTGACCAGTCGCATAGTAATCTAGGAAGAATAATGGTTCTGCACCACAAACTAAAAGGTCATTTACACACATAGCCACAAGGTCTTGGCCGATTGTGTCATGACGATTGAGATTAAGTGCCAAACGTAATTTAGTTCCTACACCATCGGTTCCAGAAACTAAAACAGGTTCTTCATAACCTTTAGGAATTTTGCATAGTGCACCAAAGCCACCAAGACCGCCCATTACTTCAGGACGACTTGTACGTTTAGCGACTGACTTGATACGATCGACCAGTGCGTCGCCCGCTTCAATGTCGACACCCGCATCTTTGTAGCTTAAACCGGTATTTGGGGTAGAAGTTGAGTTGCTCATAAATGAAGTCTCCGCATTGGCGGCAGATTATAACCTGAATATACGAAACTCTTATGTTATTTATGCTCGAAAATGCTATCTTTAATAAAAATATTTTTCCATTTATAACGATTAAATCAAAAAAGGCTAGATTTTATGCAAGATCGTATACTGCGCCGTATTTTTTTACTCGCAGGTATTGTATTGCTGGTATGGGTGTTGTACTTGCTCAAGCCTGTAGTCATTCCTTTTATCGGTGCTTTTTTCCTGGCTTATTTATTCAGTCCACTTGTTGATGTTCTGGTAAAAATGAAATTGCCTCGCTGGTTAGCAATTAGCTTGGTATTCGTTGGAATAGGCATAACTTTAACTATTGCACTTTGGTATTTGGTTCCACTTATCTGGAAACAATTAGTTTATGCCCGAGATAGCATTCCAGCCGGTATCCATTGGATTAATGCTACCTTTCTACCTTGGGTATCTTCGACATTTAATGTCCAGCAAATGGAAATTGATACAGAGCAGTTGTCTAAAGCTGTCATGGAATATGTCCAGACAAACTATAGTGCAGACAGCATTCAGGCAGTATTATTAAAACTAGCTCAATCTGGTCTGAATTTTATTCAGATTGGTGGAACAGTTGTTTTAATTCCAATTATTGCTTTCTATTTCTTGCTCGATTGGGAGCGTATGTTACAAAACTTACGTCGTCTTATCCCACGTCCATATGAAGCTACTACCTTACAAATCGTTGGCGAATGTCATAGTGTTTTAGGAGCATTTGTTAAAGGTCAGTTTCTGGTCATGCTATTACTCGGCATAGTATATGCGGTTGGTTTGCAGCTCATTGGTTTAGAAGTTGGCCTGATTATTGGTATGGTGGCTGGGCTTGCCAGTATTATTCCTTATTTAGGATTTGGAGTAGGTATTATTGCAGCTGTTATCGCCAGCTTGTTTCAGTTCGGCTTAGATTGGGTGCATTTATTACTCGTTGGTGTAGTTTTTATGGTTGGCCAAGCTGTAGAAGGCTATATCCTACAGCCATTCCTACTGGGAGATAAAATTGGTTTATCTCCTGTAGCAGTTGTTTTTGCAGTATTGGCAGGTGCACAGCTTGCAGGTTTCTTGGGAATGTTAATTGCATTGCCTGTTGCTGCCGTTATTGTAGTGTTGTTAAAGCATTTAAGAGAGAACTATGAAAGAAGCTCACTTTATGCGCCCCCTTCTACATTAGTAATCCAACATGGCGATATTGAGCAAATTCATGTGGAAACTGAAAGCACTAAGCTTGATCTTGAAGTTAAAACACAGCAAGATACAGATGAACTAAAATCCCCTAACCAGAAATAATTTCAAGGTTAATTCAATATATGCGTCAACTCCAACTGGATATAGAACCTCAACTTGATGCCCGAATCAGTGATTTTTCGGGACCGGGTTGGGGGCATGTAGTCGATGCCGTGCGGCAACTACATGCTGGTCTGGTGAGTAGATTCTATATCTACGGTGGAGCAGGAACGGGCAAGAGCCATTTGCTTTCCGCAATTTGTGATTCTTATTTAGAAATAGGTAAGTCTGCTATCAAAGTATCTTTGCTTGAACTGCTTGATGCACCTATTGAGGCAATTACCTCTTTAGAACATTATGATCTTGTTGCTTTGGATGATATTGAATCGATTAGTGGTGTGCCTCACTGGCAAAAAGCTGTTTTTCATTTAATGAATAATCATGAAGGACAACTGATATTTTCTTCGCGTGTAGCCCCGATCGAATTAAAGCTGGAATTACCAGATCTACAATCACGACTTACACAAGCCGTTAGTGTAAAAGTGCCGAGTGGAAGTTTATATGCAGACCGCTATGCCTTGGTGACATCTGTAATGGCTAGACGTGGTATCCACTTTGATCAACAAATTGTTGACTACTTATTATTGCATGGTCCTCATCAAGCTTCTCTTTTATTACAAACAGTTGCTCAATTAGAAAAATTGCTTAAAGGTGAAAAAACAAAACTTTCTAATGCAACTTTAAGGCAAATTTACGCTTTGATTGATGAGTATCAACAGTAGACTTTCTAACTTAAGTTTGCTGTTTTGCTTAAATTAGACTCATACAATGAAAAATGGCTTTCCCTACATAAGTTTTTTCATTTCATAATAGTTATATTTGTATCTTCTAAATTTTCTTTTAATTTTTTAATACGCCACTTTTTTGTATTTAAAAAAACTTTTTTAGATCTACGAAGCTTTTTGTAATCTAGTTCAAAAATGACTCGACAGACCGACCAAAATGTCTTGAGAAATTCTACTTGCTGTGACAAAGTACGCACAAAGGATGCGATTGCAAAAGCGGATATTTTGCAATATTGACAAAGAAAAATGAAAAAAGATGTAAGGAGATGGGTATGCTCAAACGGAGCATTGCTTTTGCTTTATTGGCTGCTGCTGGACACGCTTATTCTGCCGATATTCAAGTCACAACTACAAATGATGAAGACGTCGACAACACGGTCTGTTCATTACGTGAGGCTGTTGAACTTTTAAATAGACTTAATTCAAGTGATTCTAAGGTTGTTGCGTCTGTAAAAGATGGTTATCGTGGCTGTACTAGTGGTGACTCAAACAATATTATTTTGCAAAGAGATAAAGAGTATGCACTTAAAGAACAAATAAAGATTACAGCCCCTCTGACAATTACTACTGCGAAAAATGATTCTACGTTAGTTGATACTGATCAACCAGGTTCGCATAACGCTACAATAAAAATGATTGGTACAGATCGGTTATTTAAAATTGATGATGAGAGTATTGAAAAAGCATCAATTTCGGTTTCGCTAACTGATCTTAATTTACAAGGTGCGGGTTTAAAATTTAAAGCTGTTACTGGTGGGTTGATTGATAATCATGAAATATTGAAAATCCAAAACTCTCGTTTAATTGATGGATACGCAGCTCAAGGGGGAGCGATTTATAATAGAGGATTGGTCACGAAAAGTGGCCAGACTTACGGTTTCGTCACTATTACTAATACTCTTATTCAAAATAATAAAGCAACAGAAGGTGGGGTAATTTATAGTGAGCAGCCTTTGTATTTGATCACGCAGTCTGTGATTCGAGACAATGAAGTTAGTTCTGCAGCTGGATCACTTTTCTTCAGTGCAAATAAATTTGATGATGAGAGTACTGGGGGGTATTTAAGCCAGCGTTCTACCGGCCTGAGTAACAGTACTTTTTTTCATAATAAAGTGGGTTTTATTGCAAATGTTCAAGATGGGATGTTTGTTAATAACATTACGATGATTAAAAATGACAAAGGATTATTTCTAGATGCTTCACAAGGTAATGCATCTATTTCAAATAGTGTTTTAGTTGGGAATACGGTCAACTGTCAGGCGAGTACTGCTGATAAAGCAATTATACAAAGTAATTTGGTTACCGCAGAATGTAACCGGAATGCGACTTCAAAGCTTCCTAATATTCTTTATCCCGCTAATGAAAAATTAATAGCAGGTAGCACAGATGAGGGGATATGTGATGTAACAGCGAAAGAAGGCTTATTTTGTCCTTTTAATACCCCTAAAGATAGCTTTCTTGGCTTTTTCAAGCCTCGATTGTTAGAGAGTTATAATACTTTAGCTGATTCCCTCATTATTAATAAAGGTCGTTTATATAGTGATGGAACTTCAGTTGGTTTAGCAAGTTGTGAAATTATTGATCAGCGTGGAAAAAAACGTAGTGGTTATGATGAGTTATGTGATCTTGGAGCGATTGAATATATTTTAGATACTGAGATATCCTCAGTAGGTCAAGATATTAGATATGGACAAGTTGCAAAATTTAATATTCTTGGTTCTCTAAGTGAAGCAGATCTAGTGACTCCGGCTACATGCAAACGTTTATTCGGAGAGCGGGCTGATGGAGAAGAATGGCAACCAGGATGCCTTAGAATTAAACAAAGTACAGATACCCCAGTTTCTAAAGGCAGTATAACTTTAGATCAAAATGGAAATGTAATTTATACACCAAATGGGAACTGGCATGGTGCGGATATTTTTAGCATTCAGGTTGTTACGAGTGTGTCTCGATTTAATGAAGGCGTAGAGTTTCAATATATCACTATCCCGACAAGAATTGTTCAGGATCCTTTATCTGGAATTGAAGACAAATCTGTGAGTACAGGTGGTGGAGGTAGTGTTGGTGGAGCCTTTATTTTAAGTTTATTCGGTTTAATTGCTTTACGCCGTTTCAAGCCATAATCAGGGATGAGACTATGAAAAATTATAAAAAGGCATTATTAGCATTAGCTGTGCTTGCAAATATGCCACTTTTTGCTGACACCACAAATAAAAGAATTGAGGTTACAACTTTTGCTGATGAAGATGGTGAAAATACGAACGCATGTTCATTAAGAGAAGCCATTAAAGTCGCAGAAACTCGTAAATCCGCTTATGGATGTACTGTATTTAGCCTTGATACTGATCAGGTAATTCAGTTAAAAGCTGGAACTTATACTTTAAATAAAGAATTGGTGCCCAATGCTAATATTTCTATTTATGGCTATGGTGAACGTGAAGAGGATAAAATCTGGTCAGAAAAAAATGTTTTAACAAATGACTATCCTGCTCTACCAGAACTTAAAACACGTATTAATGCTGCGGGTAAGTCGCGTATATTTAACACAGCAGAAAATCAAAAAGCATTATTTTTGCAAAATATTATTTTAGAAAATGGTATAGCTTTAAATCAAGGTGGAGCTATTTATGCGGGTGGTAATGTTACATTATTAAATTCTCAAATTTTAAACTCTCAAGCTCCAAAAGGTGGAGCTGTTTTTCTTGGTGGTAGTGGAGTAAATTTATCAATAACGCATTCCCTCTTGCAAGGCAATCAAGCAAGTACTGGTAGCGTGTTAGCTATGAGTTGTAAAAATGGTACTGAGTATGCTAAACGAGAGGTTACTCTTACATCCTCAAGTATTATCAAGAATGGTTCAAGCAATTCTGCGAGTACATTTGAATTTTGTGGCGAGCCGAAAGCTACTTTTACAATTAATACAATTGCTCAAAATATTGCCAGCACTGTAAATGGGGTTATTTTAAAATTTACAGGAGATGCGATTCCTGGTAATACAACAAATCCATCAACTATTTTAAGTGGTGGAAGTAGTTTAAAACTACAAAATAATACTATTGTTGAAAATAACGCAAATACAACTTTCCTATATGATAGTTTAGGTGGGAAAGAGTTAAATTTTAATATAATTGGATACAATCCAGTTGGTTATGCTTGTCGATATTTAGCAGGTTCAGCAGCAGATTTAAAAAACACGGGTCTTAGATTATCTTTTAATGCACTCAATTTAAGTAATAATACTGATAAATGTGATTTACCAACAGAGGTACTTTCGTCAGCTAATAAGACAATTGATATTTCAGGTGTTCCATTTAACTCTTTACTTGAGCGCCATGAAAAAGCTACAGCAGTAACTGGTTTTTTACCACTTTATTTTCCATTGGTAGCTACTGGAAAAGAAGATTTAATAGATGTAGACCCTGAGGGTAAAGCTATATGCGCTGATATAGATCAACGTGGTTTAGCTCGACTCCCAACTAATAAACTATATTATCAGCCCGATAACATTGCTCGTAATAGCTGTGATATAGGTTCAGTAGAGGTAATGAAGTTAACTGCTGGTGATTTAAGAGGTTTAGGTAATACATCTCTTACCGCTTTACTTGAGGGATATCAAACCCAATATGATACTGTAGAAAAAAATCTCACTAATCCACTTTATTCATATTTGTGGAATGTCTTAAAAATAGATTTGGCAAATTATAAAAATCTTCTTGATCAAACTAAGGCCAATGCAAAATATCGAGCGATCTATATTGATTTGAAGGCAAATGGTTTGCCTTTGCCAAATGAAGATAGTAGTCATCTTCTAAAGTTTTTTAATAGTACGGACTATAATATTAATCTTGAATCTGTTGGAACAGGATTGATAGACGACAAAGTTACAAGCACGAAAAAAGACGATAAACTTTTTTGTGAATGGAATAGTGCTTTACAACAAATTATATTCTATCGGTCGGATGATATTACTACCCAAGCTGGTGATTACAATTATTGTAAATATACGGTTAGTAGTAAAGATGGTTCTATTCAATCATCTGGTCTTTTAGAAGCACGATTTGATAATGTTGCACCTGTAGCAAGTGATAGTAAAGTTGTATTTCAGTATTTAGCAAATGAAATCATTCCATTAAACTTACTTAAATATGCAAATGATGATGGAGATGGTCCAGCTAATACACTTATTACAAAGCCTAATAAACCCCAGTTTGCAGACTTGCCTATCTATTTGCCAAGTAAAAGCTCAAAAGATGGAATTTTTACGGTCGTGAAGGCAGACAGAGAAGGCCCTTGCCCAGGTGAAGATAAGGATAATACTTGTTATGGTGGTAATATTTATATTCAAGCTAAAAATAGTTTTAATAACTTCAATGATACATTAACTTATTACGTATATGATGCTGATAATAAAATTTCAAATGCTGGTACTATCAGTTTAGTGAGTAGTAATACTACTGCTGGAGGTGGTAATAGTGGAGGCGGCGGTGGTAGCTTAGGAATTTTGTCTTTAGCATCCTTACTTGGTTTAGCAGCTTATAGACGCTACCGTAAATAAACATAAAGAATAAAAAAGGCCTCCAATTGGAGGCTTTTTTATAAGAAATGAAATCAAAATAATTGAGCGATTAGTGTCTTATTTTTGCTAGCTAAATAACAAATTAGTGTTCCAAATACTTATTCATGTATTCTTCACGAATTGCTGTTCTTTCTTCACCATTCGCTTTAAGCATCCGCTGACGTAAGTCTTTTCGCTCTTGCGTACTCATTTTTTGCCATGCTTCACGCATTTTTTGTTTTTCAGCTTCAGGTAGTTGAATAAACCAGTCCATACGTTGCTGTAAGTTCGTGCTTTGATTCGCTGGTAGCTCTTTTAAACTCTGGTAACGCTTAATGACTGCACGTTGCTCTTCTTCGGAAAGGGCATCCCATGTGTCATCGACTTGTGCATTGGCATCTTTAGAAAAAATCCAAAAGCGTTCAAAACCTGCAAAACTTGTCTGCAAGAAACTTAATGAACACAGGATAAGCGCTAATTTTTTAGCTGCCATGTTGTACTTTATCCTCACCCAACACCATTAACATCTCTAAATCTTCCACCATTTGTGGAGATAATTTAGGATTTACGATCACTTGATTTTGTGGCTTATCCACAATCTCGACTGAGTTAGGCAGAATTACAAAACCTGTAATTGCTGCGGCAAGTGCGAAACCAGTCATTTTCCAGACACTATAATAAGAGGCTGGTTTTTGTTGAATATGGTCAAGCACATGATTCATGACCACTGTTTTATTTTTATGGTGATCTGCCAAACTATCAAGTTTGGATGTCACCTTTTTAGTGAAATCATCATGATTCATCAGAACCTCCCAAGGGATTTAAATGTGCCAAGTATTCTCTAAGTCCCTGAATTGCTCGGTGATAATGGGTTTTCACACTACCTTCGGTACAGTTCATGATCTGAGCTGTTGTATGGGTGTCAAACCCTTCCCACGCACGTAACATAAATGCCTGTTGTTGACGAACAGGTAGTTTTTCAATCGCTTCCCGAATTTCCTCTATGGTTACCGCTTGATCGAGAAAATCTGCAGGATTAATGGCTTTTTCATCAACTACATCGATAACTTCGTCGTCGTCATTATCCAGACTAACTTTTTTGAAGAATGAAAATGGGTTTGCTCTACGAGATTCTTTGCGGCGCCAATCCTGAAGTTTGTTATTCAAAATAGTGTAAAACAGGGGATACCATTCTTCAGTACTTTTATCGGCGTAAGATTTGTGTAAAGCAATAAATGCTTCTTGAACCAAATCCATCGCAATACCTTGTTGACCTTGGGTAGCACTCTCCATCATTACCAAAGCACGACCAGTAACATCTTGCATGAAAACTTTCAGGCGTTGCTCAGCCGTGCTGGCATGAGCACTAGATGTTTCCGATCGAGACTTTTTCGGTGCTAAATCCATGGAGATGGAAAATCCTGTCATTGGACATACCCACCTTATCTTCAATATATCTCTTATATAACGTTGAAAAGAGGTGGGAGGTTGACAACAATCGGTTATTTTTTACTAGTGTAATTGATTTTTTTCACAAATATGTGCGATGTAAAATAAATTAACGTTTTATTGGCGCTGGCGGACCATCTCAAAAAAACAAATAGATCCTGCAATTGCCACGTTTAATGACTCTTGTCCACCCGGTTGAGGAATAGTCACTGATTGTGCGTGATCTAATGCATAATCACTAGCACCTTGTCCTTCATTTCCTAAAATCCACACACACGGTTTAGAAAGGTCTTTTGAATAAAGACTGGTTGAGCGATGAGAGCTAGTAACAAAAACCGGGATTTGAAATTTCGGAAGGATATCTGTCAGCTGGAAGTTTTCAAAACAATGTAAGCTAAAATGAGCGCCCATACCTGCTCTTAAAACTCGTGGAGACCAAAGTGAGGCAGAGCCTTGTGTGCAAATAATTTGTTTAATATTTGCTGCTGCTGCTGAACGTAGCAGCGTACCTACGTTACCTGGATCCTGAATATTTTCAAGAATTAAGGTATCTACTTTATAGTCGATGGTTGAGGCAGTTTTAGGTAGATCAATAATCGCTAAACAAGGTAAGCTTGTGCCTAATGTGCTTAAATCTCTATATAAAACTTCGCTAATAACAAAGATATGGCCTCGATGTAGCTCTGTTATTTTCTTTAAATCTTCGTGTTCTAATGCTTGTTCTGTAGTAAATAAAGAAAAAATCTTTTTTTGCTGTTGCAACCAAGCCAAGCAAAGATGCGTACCTTCAAGAACTGTTTGTTGGTGCTTTTTTCGGGCGTTACTGAGTTCGATTAATCCACGCAAATGTTTGATTTTTGCATTGTCTTTTGATTCTAAAAAAATAACCGCCATAAGAAAATATCCAACAAAAGGGCACCATCATACTATGATGCCCTAAGTAATTAAAATTATTAGTGGTAGCTTGTTACGCGTTCAACTTCATTTTTAGAACCAATGATTACAGGAACACGTTGGTGAAGCTCGGTTGGTTCAATGTCTAAAATACGAACACGACCTGTAGTTGAAGCACCACCAGCTTGTTCAATGAGCATACTCATTGGGTTTGCTTCATACATTAAACGTAAACGACCTGCTTTTTTCGGATCTTTTAAGTCATATGGGTAAAGGAAAATACCACTACGACATAAAATACGGTGAATATCACCCACCATACATGCTACCCAGCGCATATTAAAATCTTTTTCACGAACAGATGTCTTGCCTGCGAGTAATTCATTAATATATTGTTTTACGGGTTGTTCCCAATGACGCTGGTTGGATGCGTTAATAGCGAATTCTTGAGTGTCTGCTGGAACTTGTACATTCTCATTAGTAAGCAAGAAGGTTTGAGTTTCTGGATCTAAAGTAAAGAATGCTACGCCATTTCCTACAGTCAACGCCATCATAGTTGATGGGCCATAAAGTACATAACCAGCAGCAACTTGCTGTGTACCCGCTTGCATGAAATCGTTTGCTTGTGTTACTGCATTTTTTGCAGGCAAAATAGAGAAAATCGTGCCTACACACATATTGATATCAATATTACTTGAGCCGTCTAATGGGTCAAATAAAACGAGGTATTTACCATTTTCTTGTGCAGGTGTGAACTCATCAAGTTCTTCCGAAGCAAGACCACCTACGTGTGGGTGTACTTTTAAAGCATCAATTAAGTAGTCATTAGAAATCACATCAAGTTTTTTCTGTGTTTCACCCTGAACATTTTCATTACCAGCACTACCTAAAATACCAGCCAGAGCACCTTTTTGTAATGCTTGGTCGATTGTTTTACAGGTCGTGGCAATAGTATCGATGACTTGAGCCAACTCAGGTGTTAGATTCCCTTTTTGTTGTTGTAAAAATTGGGACAAAGTGAGGTTGGACATAAAAAACGCTCCTGTGCTTCAAGCATCAAAATGAGTCAGATAAATACGTGGCATATTCTAGATGAGAATGTCACAAAATAAAAATTATCTTACTTTATTTGTGTTGGATTTATGCTTACAAGACCCAATTAAAATGGTATGTTGATTGCATTACAAAGGATTGTATATTTTTAGGAGAATCGAAATGACAACAAAGAAGTTTGATGCGACCCCCACGGCAGGTGAACCAATCAATCTAGATGAAATTTCGAAAGAAAATGTTCAGGAAGCTTGGAAAGATTATGAAGCAAAACCTGAATATAAAGATTTTAATAAGCATGATTTGATTGAGTCCATGCAACATCCTGAAGAAGAAAAGAAATCTTCTTAAGTAATAAAAAAACGCTCATATTATTATGAGCGTTTTTTTATGCATATCCCTTATTTTAATAAAGGAGGGACTGCTTCGTAATTAATCTCAACGCGGCGATTTTCTTTCCACGCTGATTCATCATGTCCCGCATTAACAGGAGCTTCTTTACCATAACTTACAGCTTCAAGTTGCTGTGGGTTTACACCATTGGTAATTAAATAGCTTTGTACAGCTTTAGCACGACGCTCACCTAAAGCCATGTTGTATTCACGTGTACCACGTTCATCTGTATGGCCCGTTAATGCAACTTTTGAATTTGCATTTGCGATAAGGAACTGAGCATGAGCTTGAAGTGTTTGGTAGTCTTCAGTAGATAAATCGCTGCTGTCATAATCAAAGTGAACAACGCGTTTAGCCAAAGCCGCTTTATTTGCTTCAGTTACACCTTTAGATGAAGCACCTGCCAAATTTTGAGCATTTAATGCAGCATCTTCACTTAAACCAGAAGTGTTTACCGTACTTGGATTTGTACCAGTCGTGGTAGTCGCTGCAGGTTTACGGCTAGCACAGCCTGTCATTACGAGTGCTACGCTAAGAAAGGGTAGAGCTAAATATTTGATTGATTTCATGATCATCTCCGTCAATGGAATTAAAAGTTATTTTGGTGCCCAGGCTGGTTCACGTACTTCACCTTGTTCGCTTGGTAAATTCATACGGAAACGTCCATCAGTAGACATAATAGACAACAAGCCACGGTTGCCTTCACGAGTTGCGTAGACCACCATTTGCCCATTTGGTGAGAAACTTGGTGATTCATCTAAACTAGTTGGGGTAAGAATATTGGTGATGCCAGTATTAATGTCTTGAATTGCAACTTTATAACTGCTGCCACTTGGGCGATGAACAAGTGCAATCTTTTTGCCATCTGCACTTAGAGTTCCACGTGCATTAAATGACCCTTTAAATGTTAAACGCTTTACTGAGCCATCAGCAAAGGTATAACGATAAATTTGGGCAGAGCCACCACGGTCAGAAGTGAAAATAAAGGATTTTCCATCTGGTGTATAACGTGCTTCGGTATCAATTGCCGAGTCATTTGTCATACGTTTGACTTGGCGAGTTGATAAATCCATTTGATAGATTTCAGGGTTGCCATTCATAGATGCTGTAAAAAGCATTGATTGGCCATCTGGTGAGAAACTTGGTGCGCCGTTTAGTCCTCTGAAACTGGTAAGAACTTCACGTGTTCCAGTTGATAAATCCTGTAAATAAATTGCTGGACGTTTAGTTTCAAAAGAAACATAAGCAATTTTTTTAGCATCCGGTGTCCATGCCGGAGAAAGAATTGGATCACGAGACGATAAAACAGTCTTTGGTTGTTCACCATCCGTATCTGCAATTTGTAGGGTATAACGCTCGGCAGGTGTTGTAGGATTTCTTAGGACATAAGCAATACGGCCACTAAAGTCGCCAGGAATGCCAGTAAGCGCTTGGAAAATAGCATCACTTACCATATGGCCAGCTTGACGTATGCGTGTAGCTGGTACATTTAAAAGTTCATTTAGAATGTATTGTTGCTTTTGTACATCATAGAGTTGGTAGTGAACTTCAAAGCCTGTCGCAGTTTGTTTAATTTGACCCGTCACTACATATGGAATACCTGCAGTTTGCCAGTCAGAAGCTTGAATCTGATTGATTGCAGCATTGGCAGGTAAGTTTTTAGATGAGCTTGTAAAGCGCCCAGAACGGTTTAAGTCTGTTTCAACAATAGGATAGAGCCCATTGTCATTGCTAAACGGGACAATAGCAATTTTGGGGGCCTGATCTGGTGCTTTGGCAATTTCCAGATATAACTGGGCAAAAGCAGTTGTAGAGGCAATAGGGCTTAAGGCTGTGATCAGTGCTAAAGATAGCAGGTGTTTGCGGCTCGTATTCATAAGTTTAAAGTCATAGCAGGTATTTTTGTGACTGTTGATTTTGTAGCATAGTTACATGCCTTAAACTATTTAAAGCATGTAACTCTTTCAAAATTATTGCGCTCTAAATGTAGAACTAACACTTCTTGCTTCACGTCTTGCATCTGGATCTGATGGCATAGGATATGGCGCTGCGGCTTGAATTGCAGCTTTAATACTTGCGTCTAAAGCATCGTCACCGCTTGAACGCGTGATAACAATAGAATTAACGCTTCCTGAATCGGAGAGAGTGAAGCGAACACCAACTGTTTTACCACTACTGCCAGTTGGGACATCCCAAGAGCGTCGAATTTTTTGCTCAAAATCGCGTCTAGCTGAAGAAGCAACCTTTTTAGCTTCAGCTTTCTTCTGAGCTGCCTCTTCTTTTGCTTTTTGAGCAGATGCAGCTTTTGCTTCAGCCTCCGCTTCTGCTTTACGTTTAGCCTCATCAGCAGCTTTTTGCTGCTTGGCTTTAGCATCTGCTTCAGCTTTGCGTTTAGCGTCTTCAGCTTTTTGTTGCTTAGCTTTAGCGTCAGCTTCTGCTTTGCGTTTAGCCTCGTCAGCAGCTTTTTGCTGTTTGGCTTTTGCATCGGCCTCAGCTTTACGTTTAGCATCGTCATTGGCTTTTTGCTGTTTGGCTTTTGCATCGGCTTCAGCTTTACGTTTAGCATCATCATTAGCTTTTTGCTGTTTAGCTTTAGCTTCAGCTTTGCGTTTAGCCTCGTCAGCAGCTTTTTGTTGCTTAGCTTTAGCATCAGCTTCGGCTTTTCGCTTAGCTTCTTGTTGTGCTTGAAGTTTAGCTTTTTCAGCCTTTTGAGTTTCACGTTTTAATTTTGCATCAGCCTCAGCTTTACGTTTAGCGTCTTCAGCAGCTTTTGCATTTTGTTCAGCCTTACGTTTTTGTTCGGCTTCTGATTTTGCTTTAGCCTCAGCTTGGCGTTTAGCTTCAGCCTGCTGTTTTTGAGTTTCCTCTATGCGTTGCTGTTCTGCTGCTTGTTTCGCTTTCGCAGCTTCTTCAGCTTTACGCTTTTGCTCAGCTAACTTGGCTTGCTGGGCCTGTTCGGCCTTTTGCTTTTGAGCAGCAAGTTGTTGAGCTGTTGGAGGAGGAGGCGCAACTGGAAGATTTTGAGGAAGCGTTTCATCCACAATAGGGGCTAATACCTCTTTTGCTTCATTTGTAGCTGTAGTCTCTTGTTCAATTTCTTTGGCTAAAGGAGGAGGTAAATCTTCTGGCTTAACTAAAATAGTCGTTAGCTTTTTTGGCTGTTCAGGTGGTTTACTCAAGCCTAAAAAAAGCAAGCCAACAATGGCAATTGCATGAACTCCGAGTGTAAAGCTCAATGCAATCGCATTTTGTTTAAAGGGCGGCTTTTGATTTTTGTTCATAGCTTATTTTAAAGGCTCTGTCAGAAGGCCAACTTGAGTTAAGCCTGCTTCTTGTAAACTTGCCATTAATGATACGACTTCTCCATAAGGACGAGACTTATCACCATTGACTAAAACTGTGAGTTGTTTGTTTTCTTGTTCGGCTTGTTTTTGAGCATTGCTTAAAACTTCTTCAAGCTTTTCACGAGATAATGGTTCATCATCTTTGTACTCTTCATACTGAAGATAAATATTGCCATCTTTGCCAATTGTTACCATGGCTGGCATATCTTTTGATTCAATTGGATGGTTATTTGCTTGAGGTAAATCAACCTTGATACCACTGGTAATCATAGGGGCAGTTACCATAAAAATAACCAAAAGCACAAGCATAACGTCAATATAAGGTACGACGTTCATATCACTTTTTAATGGTTTTTTTATGCGCTCAAAGCGCCCTGAACGCTGAATTGCCATTATGCATCTTCCTGTGATGAACCCACAGATTGACGTTGCAATAAAGCAATCATCTCTTCAGCAAATAAAGCGCGATCAGAATAAACACTTTCACTTTTAGCAGTGAAATGGTTAAAAGCTAATACAGCAGGAATTGCGGCAAACAAACCAATTGCAGTTGCAATAAGTGCTTCGGCAATACCCGGTGCAACAGTTGCTAGAGTTACCTGATCAACCGCAGCTAAACCGATAAAGGCATTCATAATACCCCAAACAGTACCGAATAGACCGATGTACGGGGCCACAGAACCAATACTTGCTAAAGTCCCTAAACCATATTCTAAATGGCTTTGATCACGGCTCAAACCTACGCGTAAAATACGCTCCGTGCCTTCAATTGTTTGAGAGACAGGAGCTTGACGTTTTTTGAGTTTAAAAAACTCGCTCAACCCTTGATAAAAAATATCTTCAAGCCCTGAACGCTTTGAGTTGAGTTGAGCATTGTTGTAAAGCGTATTGAGTTCAGCACCAGACCAGAACATTTTTTGGAAATGTTCATCGTCTTGATGTGCTTTTTTATAACTCATATGTAACTTGGCAATCAGATACCAACTAAAGATCGATGCTAACAATAAAATTAGCATGACCAACTGAACGACTGGACTTGCTTGTAAAATAAGGTCAGAAATATGCAGGGTTGATTCAATGTTTGTTGCCATAGGTTACATATGCCGGTTGTTTTTTTAGTCTTGTTCCAATTCTTTACGAATAAGATCACGTATTTCTTCTGGAAGACGACGAGCTACAAGTTCTTTACTTAAACATGCCAACTCAACCTCGCCAGAAGCAAGCAAGATTTCACCACGATAAATATTTTGTTGCAACACAAATGACGC
This sequence comes from Acinetobacter geminorum, assembly GCF_013009345.1. GTDB lineage: Bacteria > Pseudomonadota > Gammaproteobacteria > Pseudomonadales > Moraxellaceae > Acinetobacter > Acinetobacter geminorum. The sequence goes on from NZ_JABELE010000017.1 coordinate 21,805, forward strand.
AGCTTTACATGAAACTACACGTGCTGTAACAGTAATTAAATCATCCATTAAAATAGGACGCATGTATTTTACGTCAATTTTGTGTACGACAAAGTTGTAGTCTTTTTGATGCCAGTAATGATCAACGCCAGAAGCACGGAGCCATTCAGTACGGGTACGTTCCATATAGCGAATATGGTTGGCATGGTAAACAATACCACCTGCGTCCGTATCTTCAATATAAACACGAATGTTGAATTCAAAATGATTCGCCATGAGAGTATTCCGTTTTTAGTTCACTATAGAGCTTTATATTTAAAATATGGCTTCGAATAAAACATTGGTTCTATTCAACAGCCATACATCTGCTTTTAAATACGGGGCAGTTTAGCAGATTGCATACTAAGTCCTATGGCACAACCTTTCAATTGCGGTTGCTGTGTTTCTAATCTAAAAACGCTATATCTTATAGCTAGCAAGCTTTTTAAGTTAAGAGGGCTTCCATGAAGTTTGAACTTGTTTTGATATATTCGGATAATCTAATACGAATCTTACATGTAGCTCGGTCCCTGTTTTTAAGGCCTTATTATCTACAATAAAATAAGGACTATGATTTGGTGCCGCCTGAGTTAAGTCCTGATTTTCTGGTGTTGCCCCTAAGAAAACAAAAAATGAGGGCATTAACTTGCCATAATAGGCAAAATCTTCACTAGCGCTTGCATTATGATCTAAAACATGGAGTTTTGAATCGCCAACAACTTTGGCTAGGGTTGGCTGAATAAACTGAGTGAGCGCTTTGTCGTTCATGGTTACTGGAGCATAAGGAGCAATTTCAACTTTGGCAGTCACGTCGTTGGCTTGAGCGTTATGCTCTATCATGGTGGGTAAACTTTTTAAGATATTTGCTCGTATCTGTTCGTTGTTAGAGCGAATGGTTCCGATCATATTGACTTGTTCCGGAATTACATTTCCTGCCGTACCACCTTGAATATTACCGATAGTGACTACGCCCATGCCTTGGGTGAGGTCGGTTCTTCGGCTAATAAGACTCTGTAAATTATTAATCATTTGTGCAGATGCATAAATTGGATCTCTGCCTAACCATGGGGTCGAGCCGTGAACCTGCTTACCGTTAACCTGAATACGCAAGTGATCTGCGCTATTTAAAATGGCACCATCTTTATAATAAAGGTGCCCACTTTGCATACCAGATATGACATGTATTCCAAAAATAGCTTCGGGTTTATAATCTTTAAATGCACCGTCTGTGATCATTTTTCTTGAGCCGATTTGATCACTCTGCTTAAAGTTGTCTATATCTGCTCCACCTTCTTCAGCGGGTTGAAAAACAAAGACAACGGTACCCGATATTTTATCTTTATTCGCAGCTAGAATTTTTGCTGCGCCTAATAGCATTGCTGTGTGTGCATCATGTCCACAGGCATGCATCACATAAGTTTCTTTACCTTGATAAATTGCTTTTTGTTTACTAGAAAAGGGAACTCCGCTTTTTTCTTCCATAGGTAGCGCATCCATATCTGCTCTAAGCGCGATAATAGGGCCGGGTTTATTACCTTTTAAAATGCCAATAACCCCTGTTTTTGCATAACCTGTTTTGACTTGAATGCCATAAGACTTCAATTCTTTTTGAACCAGTGCTGATGTTTTAAATTCCATGTTGCCGAGTTCAGGATGCTCGTGAATATGTTGTCTTAATTGAATCACCTGATTTTCATTTTGTTGTGCAGCATCTTTTACCCAATCTGCTAGGCTCAGTTGACTCATTAGAGCAAGTGGAAAAATTAAAGCGGTTTTTTTGTACATGTCCTTATCCTAAAAATATTATTGTTCATAAGATTTGATATCTACATTTCTTATAATGCAGTTTTTTAAAATATTAAAAAATCAATAAGGTATAAAAATAGACTTAAAAGGTATGGAGTGGCTAATTTATTGATAAGACGATTATTATTTCATTAGATAGAGAGATTAAATTAAAAAAGGAAGAGAAAATTCTCTTCCTTTGATTAGTTTTTAGGCTCAGGTGGTGTCATTCCAAACTGTAAATAAGATTGATTGGTTGCAATCCGACCTCGTGCGGTACGCATGACATAACCCTGTTGAATTAAATAAGGTTCAATCACATCTTCAAGCGTACCGCTGTCTTCAGCCATCGCTGCTGCAAGCGCTTCAACTCCAGCAGGACCGCCATCAAAACGTTCGAGTAGCATGCTCAAATAACGTCGGTCTAGGGTATCTAAGCCAGCTTTATCAACATTAAGCATATCAAGCGCACGCTGCGCCATTTCATGGGTCACTTCGCCTGTGCCTTTCACTTGTGCATAGTCACGAACACGTCGTAATAAACGGTTAGCGATACGAGGTGTTCCGCGTGATCGACGAGCTACTTCTTCTGCGCCTTCAACTGTAATGGGTACATCCATTAAGTTTGCAGAGCGCGACACAATGTGAGTCAAGTCTTCTACAGAGTAAAACTCAAGACGTTGCACAATACCGAAGCGATCACGTAGTGGTGAGGTCAACAAGCCTGCACGTGTGGTGGCAGCGACGAGTGTAAAAGGTGGCAAATCGAGTTTAATTGAACGAGCAGCAGGGCCTTCACCAATCATGATATCTAATTGGTAGTCTTCCATAGCTGGATACAGAATTTCTTCAATCACTGGAGAAAGACGATGAATCTCATCAATAAACAAAACATCGCCTTCTTCAAGGTTAGTCAGCATTGCTGCTAAATCACCCGCACGTTCTAATACCGGTCCTGAAGTAGATTTGAGGTTACCACCCATTTCTCGGGCAATAATATTAGCAAGTGTGGTTTTACCTAAACCCGGCGGACCAAAAATCAGCGTATGGTCGAGTGCTTCGCCACGGCCACGAGCAGCACCAATGAAAATTTCCATTTGCTCGCGTACGACCGGTTGCCCAATATAGTCAGCAAGAGAAGTTGGTCGAATAGCCCGATCAAAATGATCCTCTGGTTTTTCTGTTCCACTGATTAGACGGTCTTGCATAAGTGTTTTACTTCATCATGGATTTAAGAGCAGCACGAATAATATCGGCTGATTCTGTGTAATCGGCTTTAACCGCAGCAACAGCTTTTTGTGCTTCAAGTGGCTTATAACCTAAAGATTGCAAAGCAGCTTCTGCTTCTGCAACAGGAGAGTTTGCAGCAAATTGAATTTGAGGCATGGTCGCCGTAGTTGACGTGCCTTGAGCCAATGTTTTGAAGCGATCACGGAGTTCGATCATTAAACGTTCAGCTGTTTTTTTGCCAACACCCGGAACTTTGACTAGCGTATTAATATCATCATGTTCAATGGTTTGAACTAATAACTCAACACTTAGCGTCGATAAAATACCCAATGCCATTTTTGGACCGACACCGTTTACTTTTAATAAGGTACGGAAAATTGTTTTTTCTTGAGCATCGCTAAAACCGTAGAGCTGCTGTGCATCTTCACGGACAACCAAATGCGTCCATAACGTAACTTTCTGGCCCTTTTGTAATTGGCAAAATGTTGAAAGTGGCGTATCAATTTCATAGCCCACACCATTTACATTCAGTAAGACAGTAGGGGCTTCTAAGGCAAACACTTCGCCAATTAAACATCCGATCATAGCGTAATTTCACTTATTCGTAACTGTAAATCTGGTCGTTCTAAAATGAATTGAAAACGACACTGGTTTTATTTCTTTCTATATCAAGCCAGCTTAAAACAAGCCAATTTTATTACCTTGCAACTCTTGCGCCAAGCTATAAGCCTGATGATCTGAGAACTTACTAATAATATCGAGGACTTGCATGATATTGCTGTAGTGATTATTGCTAAAGCTAGCACCATATAGATTAAGGATAGACATTAAACGTTGTTCTTTAAAGCTTAAAGATTTATGTGGTGTTGTAAGTGGAACAAATGCATCCAAAATCGTTTGCAAACTTTGATGCGCAATAATTTCTAAACCAGACTTTTGTGGGTGCTCAAAAATTTTATCACGTGCCAGATTCTTGGCAGTTTCGATACCAATTGCAATATCTGGAGAACAATATTGCAAAAGATTGCCTTTAAGCTGACCTGTAATGATTTCATAGTGATTTTTGGCAAAAGCCGTAGTGACTTCATCAACAAGACGTTTCATGACTCGGCCACGTAATGCCGAGATCTTTTGTTGCCATGTACTATTTGGATGAGACAACTCTTCAGGTTGACCATAGTCGGCAATAAGATTTAGGAATATTGGTTCAACTTCTTGGTAACTCAGCATATTTAAGACAATGCCATCTTCTAAATCAATTAATGCATAGCAAATGTCATCGGCAGCTTCTAGTAGATAGGTGAGTGGGTGACGACAATAATGATATTCCCCGAGTTGAATCAGCCCGAGCTGTTCCGCAATCTGTTTTAAAATTTCTTTTTCAGACTGATAACAACCAAACTTTGCTCTTTGATGGGAAGGGCGGTCACCCTGCGAAGCAATTGTTTTTGAAAGCCATGGATATTTTAGATAAGCACCTAAAGTTGCATAAGTTAAGCGCATACCGCCATCATTTGGATGATAGTCAATGCGACTTAATAGACGTAATCCTTGAGCATTACCTTCAAACTGACGAACGTCAGCTTCTTCTTCAGGACTGAGTTTTTTCAAAAAATCATCATGTGAGGCATCATCGAACCATTCGCGAATTGCATATTCACCCGCATGTCCGAAAGGGGGATTACCTATATCGTGGGCCAGACAAGCTGCTTGAATAATTGCCCCGACATCGGCAGGTGAAATCCACACTGGTAATTCATCTTTTATTTTTTCTGCGGCAAGCATGCCCATTGAGCGACCAATGCAGGAAACCTCAAGGGAGTGAGTTAAGCGGGTATGAATGCCATCATGCTGTGCTAGAGGGTGAACTTGCGTCTTACGGTTTAACTGACGAAAACTTTGAGAAAATATAATGCGGTCATAATCTTTATGGAATGGGCTACGAGCCAGTTCTGTACTACTTTTTTTGCTACCTAAACGAACTGCGGAAAGCAGCTCTAACCAACGCATTTGTTCCATTTATCATTATTCAAAACTATAAAACCTGATCATGCCAAAAAAAACTTAAAAGCACTAGCTTGGTGCGACATAGTTTGTCTTAGTTCGGGTTTTATTATGTTATTGAATAAACATGCAACAATTTATTTTTAGCAAGAATGACTAAAAAAATGATTTTGAACAAAAAACAAATCACTTCTTGCAGAATTAGGTTACAGAATACTGATTCTACATCTAGCTGATTTTAGCAAGAAGCAGTAGAATATGCGCTCTCTCTAAAGTCACATTGCGGTAAGGTTCACAAGACCTGCCCGTGGAGCCAAAATCAACATGTTTATCGTGGCCGGTGCAGCAGCACATTCTTCTTTTAAGAAAGCTCAACTATTAACACGTTTATCGTCAATTAGTTCTGTTCAATCTTTTGACAGCCAATGGGTCTATTTGTTTGATCAAGCGCTCAACGAGCAGCAACATCAATCTGCTTTGCAATTATTAAATGACGGTGAGTCTTTTGAACTTCGTCAATCTGCAAGTGATGAGATTCAGATTTTAGTTACACCACGTGTGGGTACTATTTCACCTTGGTCTTCTAAAGCAACTGATATTTTCAAAAACTGTAATACACCAGTACACCGTTTAGAACGTGGTCTTTTATTCACGTTAAAAGGTGTTACTGAAATTACTAATGAAGTTAAACAAGTACTTCATGACCGTATGACAGAAACAGTTTTTGCTCAAATTGAAGATGCAAAAGCATTATTCTCAGAAACAGCTCCAAAACCATTAAATTCAATTGATATCTTGGGTCAAGGCAAAGAAGCTTTGGTTAAAGCGAACAATGAGTTCGGTTTTGCGCTTTCTGAACAAGAAATTGATTATTTAACAGAAGCATTCGGTAAGCTTGGTCGTAATCCAAATGATATCGAATTGATGATGTTTGCACAGGCGAACTCTGAACACTGTCGTCATAAAATCTTCGGTTCTGAATGGACAATTGATGGTGAAAAACAACCATTATCATTGTTCCAGATGATTAAAAACACTTACAAAGAATCACCAACTGACGTTTTATCTGCATACAAAGATAATGCTTCTGTAATTGTGGGTTATGACACGATGCGTTTTTATCCAAAAGCGGATGAAAACGGTCACTTTGTTTATAAATATAAGAGCCAAGCAGCTCATATTTTAATGAAGGTTGAAACTCATAACCACCCAACAGCAATTTCTCCATTTGCTGGTGCTGCAACTGGTTCAGGCGGTGAAATCCGTGATGAAGGTGCAACTGGTCGTGGTGGTAAACCAAAAGCTGGTTTAACAGGCTTTACAGTTTCTAACTTAAATATTCCTGGTTTTGAACAACCTTGGGAAGAAAACTACGGTAAACCTTCACGTATGGCATCGCCATTACAAATCATGATTGAAGGTCCATTAGGTGGCGCGGCATTTAACAATGAATTCGGCCGTCCTGCCTTAAATGGTTATTTCCGTACTTTCGAACAAAATGTAAATGGTGAAGTGAAGGGCTTCCATAAGCCAATCATGATTGCTGGTGGTTACGGTAACATTCGTCCTGACCATGTAGAAAAAGATGCGATTCAACCGGGTGACTTGCTCATTGTATTGGGTGGCCCTGCAATGTTAATCGGTCTTGGTGGTGGTGCAGCATCTTCTGTAGATAGCGGTACAATGGGTGAAAGCCTTGATTTCGCATCTGTACAACGTGAAAACCCAGAAATGGAACGCCGTTGTCAAGAAGTGATTGATACGTGCTGGCGTTTAGAAGACTTCAACCCAATTGTTTCTGTACATGACGTTGGTGCGGGTGGTCTATCAAATGCTATGCCTGAACTTGTGAATGACCATGAGTTAGGTGCAGTTCTTAATCTTCGTAAAATTCCTTCATTAGAGCCGGGCATGAGCCCAATGGAAATCTGGTCAAATGAAGCACAAGAGCGTTATGTTCTCGCAATTCGTCCAGAATCATTAGAACAGTTCGAAGCAATCTGTGCACGTGAACGTTGTCCATTTGCTGTGTTAGGTGAAGCGACAGAAGCTCGTCACTTAACTGTTGAAGATCCATTGTTCCAGAACAATGCAGTTGATATCCCAATGCAAGTAATGCTTGGTGGTACACCGCGTATGCAACGTTCTTATGAAACAATTGAGCGTAAAGGTAACGAGTTTGACGCTTCAAAAGTTGATTTGAAAGATGCGATTTTCCGTGTATTGAAAAATCCTACAGTTGCTTCTAAGTCATTCTTGATCACCATTGGTGACCGCTCAATTACAGGTATGGTTGCACGTGATCAAATGGTTGGTCGTTGGCAGATTCCTGTTGCAGATGCAGCAGTAACGACGACAAGCTTACAAGGCTTCACTGGTGAAGCAATGGCGATGGGCGAACGTCCACCAGTTGCATTGTTAAATCCAGCAGCGTCTGCTCGTTTGGCAGTTGCTGAAGCAATTACTAATATTGCATGTGCAAACATTGAACAAATTAGTGATATCAAACTTTCTGCAAACTGGATGGCTGCTGCTGGTCAAAAAGGTGAAGACCAAGCGTTGTTTGAAGGTGTGAAAGCGATTGGTATGGAAATGTGTCCTGCTTTAGGAATTGCAATTCCTGTAGGTAAAGACTCACTTTCAATGCGTACCACTTGGAACGAAAACGGCGAAGACAAAGCTGTAACATCTCCAATGACTGGTGTAATTACTGCATTTGCTCCAGTAACAGATGTTCGTAAAACTTTAACACCTGAACTTAAGAATTTAGAAGATTCAGTACTTGTACGTATTGATTTATCTAAAGGCCAGTTCCGTTTAGGTGGTTCGATTCTTGCGCAAGTATATAAAGCAATCGGCTCAATCACTCCAGACGTTGATAGTTTTGATGATTTCAAAGCGTTCTTCGCATTAATTCAAGATTGGAACAACCGTGGTTTAATTCAAGCTTACCATGACATTGGTGATGGTGGTTTACTCGCAACTGTTGCTGAAATGATGTTTGCTGCACGTTTAGGTGTTGCATTAGAAGACCAAACTCCAGCAAGTTTGTTTGCTGAAGAAATTGGTGCAGTTCTTCAAATCAAAGCAGCTGATTGGGAAGCTTTACAAGCAGAAGTTGCTGCTTCTAGCTTAAAAGATGCAATTGCTGTAGTTGGTCGTGTAAACAACACAGATCAATTATCTGTAAACGGTTTGACTTTAGAGCGCGCAGAGTTACAGCAAGCTTGGTCTGAAGTATCTCATCAGATCCAACGTTTACGTGATAACGTAGAAACTGCTGACCAAGAATTTGCTTTAATTGCAGATAAATCACATCAAGGCTTAATTGCTAAACCAACATTTGACTTGAATGAACCTATTGAAGCACCGTTCATTAACACACGTCGTCCTAATATGGCGATCTTGCGTGAGCAAGGTGTAAATGGTCATATTGAGATGGCGGCAGCCTTTGATAAGGTTGGTTTCAATACTGTTGACGTGCACATGAGCGATTTACTTGCTGGTCGCGTTAGCTTAAGTGATTTTGAAGGCTTGGTGACTTGTGGTGGTTTCTCTTACGGTGACGTAATGGGTGCTGGCGGTGGCTGGGCAAAATCAGTTTTATTCAATGCGAAATTACGTGATCAGTTTGAGCAATTCTTCCACCGTGAAGGTACGTTCAGCTTAGGTATCTGTAATGGTTGCCAAATGTTGTCACAATTGGCGCCGCTTATTCCAGGTGCTGAACACTGGCCACGCTTCCACCGCAATATGTCAGAAGTTTTTGAAGCTCGTAGCGTAAATGTTCGTGTTGAAAAATCAGTTTCTGTATTACTTGATGGTATGGAAGGTTCGATTTTACCGATTGCTGTTGCGCATGGTGAAGGTCGTGCTGTTGCAAGTGAAGCTAACATTGCAAGCTTGAACGCATCTAACCAAGTTGCATTGCGTTATGTTGATAGCCACGGTAATCCGACTCAACATTATCCATTGAACCCGAATGGTTCGCCAGAAGCGATTACTGGTGTAACGTCTAAAGATGGTCGTGCAACGATTATGATGCCACACCCAGAGCGTACTTTCCGTGCAATTCAACACTCTTGGAGTCCAGAAGAGTGGACTGAAGATGGTGCATGGTTACGTATGTTCCGTAACGCACGTAAGTTTATTGGTTAATAGAAAAATTGAAATAAGCCACCGTAAGGTGGCTTATTTGTATGTAGTACAATATTAATAAATAGTAGAGAAGAAAAATGAAATCAAAAATCCATTTCCGCGAGTTCGCATTGCTGATGGCATTGCTCATGTCTATTGTTTCTTTTTCGATAGATGCAGTCTTACCTGCTTTGGGGGAAATCGGACGAGTTTTTGACTTAAAAAATAATAATCAGACACAGTGGGTCATTATTGGTATCTTCTCTGGTATGACAATTGGGCAACTCATTGCAGGCCCTCTATCCGATGCGATTGGCCGTAAACGTATTTTATTCACAGGAATTGTTATTTACTTTTTGGGAAGTTTGTTGTGCTTTACCACACAAAGTTTTGAATGGTTTCTAGTTGGACGTTTCATTCAGGGGGTTGGAGTATCAGGTCCTTATGTGGCTTCTATTTCAATTGTTAGAGATAAATACAGCGGAGCTCAAATGGCCCGCATCATGTCTTTAATCATGATGGTGTTTATGGTTGCCCCAGCAATTGCACCAAGTTTGGGGCAGCTCATTATCCATTTCTTTGGTTGGCGTGAGATCTTTGTTTTATATATGGTCTATGCCACAGTTGTCGGGGCATGGGTCGCTTTACGTTTGGAAGAGACATTACTTCCCGAAAATCGTTTACCTATGCGCCTACAAGCATTTCAGGAAGGTTTTAAAGAAGTAGTGAGTAACAAAACCACCATGAGCTATTTGCTATGTGCAGGTTTTTGCTTTGGTGGATTCATTGGTTACTTAGGTACTTCTCAGCAAATTTTTATGCAGCAGTTTGGTAAAACAGGGCAAGAGTTTAGTGCTTATTTTGCTGTGCTTGCAGGTGTGATGGGCGTCGCTTCATTTACAAATTCTAAAATTGTCATGAAGTTTGGTATGCGTCCAATCTGTATTTATGGTTTTCTAGGTTTGTGCCTAATTTCTTTGGTTTTCTTAGGAGTTCAACTTTTAGGCGTGGCTGTGTCATTCTGGATGTTTATGCTTTATGCCTGCATTTTATTTTTATTATTTGGAACTTTATTTGGTAATTTAAACGCGATTGCAATGGAACCAATGGGGCATGTTGCTGGTATGGCTTCGGCCATTATTGGTGCAGCATCCTCTGTTTTGTCACTTATTCTCGCTTCCATTATTGGTGCAGCATCCTCTGTTTTGTCACTTATTCTCGCTTCCATTATTGGGCAGCTATATAACGGCACATTAATTCCCATGACTGGCGGCTTCGCAATTTTATGTGGTTTAGCATTTATGATGACAATATATGAAAACAGATATTTAAAGAAATAGAATGCTTAAACTTATAAAGATGCAGTTAGTACACTGAATTTTAAAATTTTGTTCAGAGTAAGAGCTACATATAAATGAGTGTAGCTCTTTTAAGCATTTTAGAAAAATTATAAGCCTATAGACATTCGGCTATTTAACACTTTATAGTTTGTTCAAGATTGGATCAATTTTTGCTTTCTCTGTAACAACGATAAAAATCGGAGATCAAAATGATGAAAAATAAGTATCACATAAGAACAATGTATACCAAAGATAAGGGCTGGCGCTTGTTTGGCTTGGCGCTTGCCATTCAAATCCTCTTTATTGGAGCAAATTATTTGGTAATGATGAGCTGACTTTGATTTAGAAGCTTTTTTAAAGGTATGATTTAAAGCTAGTTTACTAGTTTCGAGTCATTCTACTTATGTTAAAGCTGATTTATTACGTACCTGAGTCACATCTTGAGTCGACAAAACAAGCTATATTTTCTGCTGGTGCAGGTGGTATCGGTAATTATGAACACTGTGCATGGCAGGTGAAAGGAACAGGACAATTTAAACCAGTCAAAGGTGCAGATCCTTATATCGGAGAGCTGGGTGAACTCGAACAAGTTGAAGAATGGCGTGTAGAAACAATTGTAATTGAAGAAAATGCCAAGACCGTAGCAAAAGCATTAAAGGCAAGCCATCCTTATGAAGAGCCTGCCTTTGAGTTTATTCAAATCATAGAAATTGATTTTAATTAAACTGTGAGAAATCTGGTTTACGTTTTTGCATAAATGCTTGTACAGCTTCTAGCATTTCTGGAGATTGAACGCGCTGCATAAAGATTTCAGCTTCATGATCAATACATTCAATAATTTGATCTAAATCATGTTTCATCAATGCTTTTGTTTGTTTTAAGGATGCAAGTGGTAAAGCTGCTAAATGTTGAGCAGTTGCCTGAGCCGATGCATAAGCATCTTCAACAACTTCATTCACTAAACCTGCTTGGACGGCGGTTTCTGCATTAAATTTTTTCGCTGTAAATAGAAGTTCAACTGCTTTGTGATAACCCGCTTGTTTAATCAATAGTTGGCTTGCACCACCTTCTGGTGAAAGACCAAGACTAACAAATGGAATTTGGAAAAGAGCAGTGTTGTCAGCAAAAACTAAATCTGCGTGTAATAAAATCGTAACACCAATACCAATTGCCACACCTTTTACTGCAATAATAAGCGGCTTCGATAATCTAGCAGCAGATTTAAGGAGTACAAATGGAGGAACTTGACCTGCCGGACCAGCATTAGGATTTTGTACAAAACCCATAAAATCTTTCATGTCATTCCCAGCGGTAAAATCTTGCTCTACGCCACGAAGAACGATTACTCGTACATCTTTGTCTTGGTCAGCTTCATCAAGTGCTTTAGCAATCCATAAATAAAGTTCGCCATACAGCGCATTTTTTGCTTCTGGACGATTTATGGCTAAGGTGAGTACGCCACCTTCTAAATTTGCGTGTAAATGTTGATGAGGTTGTTGAATACAGCTAAGTGTCATCGTACTATCCTTGCTTTAAACCACGTTGTTAATTTTTAGGTTCTCATTATGGCGCATATTCTTTCTAATGCGAGTAACTGGTGAGTTCATAAAAAGTGAAAATCTAATTATGTATAAATTTGACTATCTCGTTTTTATAGGGCGTTTTCAACCATTTCATTTGGCTCATATGCAGACAATTGAAATTGCCTTACAACAAAGCCACTATGTCGTTTTGGCATTAGGCTCTGCTCAAATGGAACGTAATATTAAAAATCCATTCTTAGCAGTAGAGCGTGAGCAAATGATCTTGTCAAATTTCTCATTAGAAGAACAAAAACGCATTCGTTTTGTACATGTAGTAGATGTTTATAATGACGAAAAATGGGTAAAACAAGTCAAATCTTTAGTGAATGGCGTAATTGAACCGAACTCAAAAGTTGGTTTGATTGGACACTTTAAGGATGAGTCTTCCTATTATTTGCGACTATTTCCTGAGTGGATTATGGTTGAACTTGATAGTTTAAAGGACTCTATTTCGGCAACGCCAATGCGTGAAGCTTATTATCGTGGTGAAATCCAAACAGAGTTTTTCCCTGTAGGAACTATTCAATTTTTGGATGAATTTAAAAAAACACGCACTTATCAACAGTTGCAACAACGCTTTGAAGAAGATGATCGCTCTAATTTAGATGATTTTGAGTAAGTGCATATAAATTAAGCATCTGCCCAAAAGATGATTCGGTTTGAAAAAGGATCAGTGATACTGAGTTCAAGTGTCTCCCAATCTGTTTTTTCAATCTGAGGCTTAGAAAATCTATAATCTTTTTTGCTTAGTTCACTATGCAACTCATAAATATGTTCCCAATAAATACGGATCGCACTATGAGGACTTGCATCTCCAAAATGCTCGGATAAATGAATAACACAATCATCTTTAGAAATTTGTAAATATAACGGAAAGTTGTCTTCAAATTGGTGTTGCCAATCAAGCTGAAAACCTAAAAACTCAAGATAAAATGATTGAGCTAACCCAACATCAAAAATTCTTAAAATAGGGGTGATCGAATCTGATTGCATCTTTTTTCCTTTTAACGTGTACCAAATTGTTGAGTCCAATAGCTCTTTTGTTTTACAGATTGATCGGAAGCACAAGCAATTGCGTAAGTTGTAAATTTAGGGTTCATTAGGTTACTACAATGTAAGGGACTCGATAGCCATCTAGACATCACTTCATCTAAAGTTTTTTGTCCACTCGCTACATTTTCACCGTTGGCTTTACCGAGTGTATTATAAAGTTTCAAACGTGATTTTAAATCTAGCCCCGTGGAGCCAACATGTCCGAGAAAGTTGTGTGTTGCCATATCTTCACTATGAGAAAGTGCACCTTTATATAAATTATTACTCCAACTTAGTGGTCTGGTTGCAGAGAAATGTTGTTGTCCACATTGGCGTGATTGCTGGCGAATCTGATTAATTATTTTAAGTACAGCTTGTTGATAGGCGGGGTTTTGTAAATCTTGGCAACTTATTCTTATAGATGGAGTTTCAACTTGTGTGGTAGATGATGTAATTGAGGGCGGCATACTGGATGAACTAACAGAGCATGCAGAAATAACAAGACCACTAGACAGTAAATTACAAACTTTGAGCACACTCATGTAAATACCTTAGCGTGAATTATTCTAATGTCTTTATCATACGCCAAAGTAAAGGAGTAAGTAATTTGTTGATATACAAAAAACGAGCATTATGCCCGCTTTTTGTTTCTTAAGTTTATTAAGCTGTTTGTAGGGCTTTTAAGTCTTCTAGAACTTGCTCTGCATGCCCAGCTGCTTTAACTTTGCGATAGCTTTTAACTAAAGTTTTGTTATGGAAAATAAAAGTAGAACGTTCAATCCCCATGACTTTTTTACCATACATATTCTTTTCTTTAATCACATCAAAGTGATGACAAAGAGTTTCTTCTTTATCACTGATCAGATCAATAGTAAGTGCTTGCTTCTCTGTAAAATTTTGATGGGCTTTTACCGAGTCACGTGAAATACCGAAAATACGGGCACCTAAAGCTTCAAATTGATCTTTCAAACAAGAAAAACCAACTGCTTGTGTTGTACAGCCTGGTGTTGAGTCTTTAGGGTAGAAGTAAATGATTAACCATTCATTTTCGACTTCGGCCAAGTTCACTTCGCCGTGTGTAGTAGGGAACACCTGATTTGGCAGTTGAATATTCTCAGACATTTCTTATCCTTTAAAAGTTAAATTTGATCTAATTCAAGTGGTAAAAAAGCGTATTCCTCATGATAAACAATATTGAGTTTTCTTACAGGGATTGCTTTGTTAAAAATTGGCCCATCAATCACAGTCGTATGAAATTCACCGCCCTCACCACATGGATCAATGCCACGGTTCTCAAGCTCTTTAACAAAACTATAAAAAAGCCTGCAAAAATGCAGGCTTAATTTGGAACATTAAAATCTTATTTTTTAGGAGCTTGTTGTTGAGCTGCCTTCATTGCATCTTCAGTTAACTTTTCAAGCTTAGTTGTTAACTGAGGACCGAAACATGCTTTAAGATCGCGGTTTTGTTGTTGTACAAATCCTAGAGAACTTGGGCTTTTCTTCGCATTGATTGCGCTTTGGATTTCCCATTTTTGTGCTTCAGTCACTTTACCTTGTGCTTCAACTTGGCAGCTACAGAATTTGCTAACTTCAGATGAACTTAACTTGCCGCCTTTAGCAGTTTGTTCTTTACAAACGTTAACTAATGCACCTTTAACGTTAGTGCTTTTATATGCCGCTTGAACTGGGTTTTCAGCTGCTTGAACTGAACCAGCCATAAGTGCAGCTGCTGAGAATAAAGATGAAAGAATAAGATTTGATTTTAACAACTTCATAAATTTTACCTACTTATTACGGTATATAGCGTGTTGGATCGGTAACACCAGCATCGATAAAGCCTTCTTTACGCAAACGGCAACTGTCACATTTACCACACGCACGTCCTTGAGCATCTGCTTGGTAGCAAGATACCGTTTGACTATAGTCTACGCCATGTTCAATCCCTAAACGTATGATATTCGCTTTGGATAAATGTAACAGGGGTGTTTCAAACTTAAGTGGTTTTCCTTCTACGCCAGCTTTAGTGGCTAAACGGGCCATATTCGCAAAAGCATCAATAAATTCAGGGCGACAATCAGGATATCCTGAATAATCAACGGCATTGATACCAATAACAATAGCTTCAGCATTAAATACTTCGGCTGCTGCTAGAGCATATGAGAGGAAAATAGTGTTACGCGCTGGTACATAAGTTACAGGAATACCTTCTTGTAACTGTTCTGGTACTGCAATGTTGTGATCTGTAAGTGCTGATCCGCCTAAATTTGCTAGATCAATATTAATTACACGATGTTCAACACCTGAACGCTGAGCTAATGCTTTTGCAGCATCAAGTTCAGTGGTTGAGCGTTGGCCATACATAAAACTAATAGCAATACATTCATAGCGCGCTTGTGCCCAAGCTAGGCAAGTGGTTGAGTCTAAGCCGCCTGAAAGTAAAACAATGGCACGAGAGCGCATATTTTTCTCCATATTCGGAATGATTTATTTTATTGAGTGATTAACGACCTGATTCATCGTTCCAAAGCAGTTTATGTAACTGAAGTTGGAAACGAACAGGTAATTTATCATCAAGTATCCACTGTGCCAGATCACGTGCTAGACGTGGCAGGCCTACAGCACCTTTTTCAACTGCAAAGGCAGGGGAGAACCAAACGGTACTGACTTTGGTTTGCAATTGATATTTTTCAACTTGTTGCTTTGACCATTCATAGTCTTCACGATTACAAATCACAAATTTGATTTGGTCACGTGGTGTTAAATGGTCAAGATTACTGATGAGATTGCGATGTTCTTCACCAGAAGTTGGTGTTTTCAAATCCAGAACTCTAGAGACACGAGGGTCTACTTTTGACACATCAAGAGCGCCACTGGTTTCTAGAGAAACGTCAAAACCTGCTTCACATAAACGTTGTAATAAAATCAAACAGTTTGGCTGAGCAAGAGGTTCACCACCTGTTACACAAATATAAGGTGTTTGAAATTGTGTAGCTGTTTCAATGATATGTTCAAGTGAAAAACGTTCGCCACCTTCAAAGGAATAGGTGGTATCGCAATAGCTACAACGTAATGGACAGCCTGTTAGACGAATAAATACAGTCGGTAGGCCAGAGGCATTTGCTTCACCCTGCAACGAGTAAAAAATCTCGGTAATGCGTAAACCGGACGCAGGGTCTGAGACAGGAATTGCAGAGGAACGTAAGGAAGCCATTCTAGAAATACCACACTATATAAAAAATAAAATCTCTACGATCAGTTTGATCGTAGAGATGAGGAGCGATTAAAGCTCCGCAGGAGAGTTATAACAAATTAGTCAGCGCGTAACAAATCGTTCAAACTTGTTTTTGAACGTGTTTGCGCATCAACTTTTTTCACGATAATTGCAGCATATAAGCTGTAAGTACCACATTTAGATGGCAAGCTACCTGCAACTACAACTGAACCTGCTGGTACACGACCATAATGGATTTCGCCAGTTTCACGGTCATAAATTTTAGTTGATTGACCAATGAAAACGCCCATTGAAATGACTGAGCCTTCTTCAACGATAACGCCTTCAACGATTTCTGAACGTGCACCGATAAAGCAGTTGTCTTCAATAATAGTTGGGTTAGCTTGTAATGGTTCTAAAACACCACCAATACCTACACCACCAGACAAGTGAACATTTTTACCGATTTGAGCACATGAACCTACAGTTGCCCATGTATCAACCATGGTGCCTTCATCTACATAAGCGCCAATGTTGACATAAGATGGCATTAACACCACGTTTTTAGCTTGGAAGCTACCACGACGTGCTACAGCAGGAGGAACAACACGAACACCTGCAGCTTTAAATTGCTCTTCAGTCCAACCAGAGAATTTAGTTTCAACTTTGTCATAGAAACGAAGATCACATGACTCGATTGGTTTATTGTCATTAAGTTTAAATGATAATAAAACAGCTTTTTTTAACCATTGATGAACAATCCATTCACCATTGATTTTTTCAGCAACTCGAAGTGTACCGTTATCTAAACCAGCAATTGCTTCTTCAACAGCTTGGCGAATTTCGCTTGAACAATCTGCTGCAGTAAAATTTGCGCGGTCTTCAAATGCTTGCTCAATGATTGTAGAAAGCTGAGACATGATCTTCCTTCCATAAAAAATTTTAAAGATTTTACACTAATTTGTGACAAGAATCTTTCAAAAAACGTGTTACGTTTGATTGATGATATAAATGAGGTAAATCGAAATAAGCTTATTAGATAATCAAGTGTTTTTTACACAAAAATGATTTGAAAATAAAAATTTAACTCAATTTGTATCAAAAAATAACAGAAATCTAGCATTTTTTGTATAAAAAAGAATCTAAGCTGTCATTATTATGATTTCAGTCACAAGATGAATAAATTAAAAACAGAGCCTTTTTGAGGAGAAAACTATGAAAGCATTACGTGTTTTAGTAACAACAACAGCTTTATTTGCTGCTGGTGCTGCAATGGCAGATGAAGCCGTTGTTCATGACAGCTACGCATTTGATCAAAAACAATTACTTCCTGTGGGGGTGCGTGCTGAGGTAGGCACAACTGGTTACGGTGGTGCTTTATTATGGCAAGCAAATCCATATGTAGGTTTAGCTTTGGGTTATAACGGTGGCGATATTTCATGGACAGATGATGTATCTGTAAATGGTACTAAATATGACCTAGATATGGACAACAACAATATCTATTTAAATGCTGAAATTCGTCCATGGGGTGCTAGTTCTAATCCATGGGCTCAAGGCTTATATGTAGCTGCAGGTGCTGCTTATCTAGATAATGATTATGACTTAGCTAAACGTATTGGTAATGGTGAGACATTGTCAATTGATGGTAAAAACTATCAACAAGCAGTTGCTGGTCAAGAAGGTGGCGTAAGAGGCAAGATGAATTATGAAAATAATATTGCTCCTTATGTAGGTTTTGGTTTTGCTCCAAAAATTAATAAAAATTGGGGCGTATTTGGTGAAGTAGGTGCCTACTACACTGGTAATCCAAAAGTTCAGTTAACTCAATATAACCTTGCTCCTGTAAATGGTAATCCAACGTCTGCTCAAGATGCGGTAGATAAGGAAGAAAATGAAATCCGTAATGATGATAAATATAAATGGTTACCAGTTGGTAAAGTTGGTGTGAACTTCTACTGGTAAGATCCAAAACAAAAAACGAGCTACGGCTCGTTTTTTGTACTTAATAAAATAAAAGCGCTAAAAAGCGCTTTTATTTATTTTTAATCTTTATTCATCTGGATAAGCAATTTTCTTAAGCGCTTTAATATCCGCATCAGGTGAGCATAAAGAAATAAATTCGTAACCATAACCGCGTAATAGATGACCTTTGCGAACTGCAATCCAAGTGGTATTAACACCAAAAATATCAGTTTTGGTTTGCTTTAAACGATAATCACGTTCTGTGTCATAAGCTACGTCATTGACAATCCCGACACCCATGCCGAGTTCTACATAGGTTTTAATAACATCGGCATCAAGAGCTGACATTACGATATCTGCATCTAGGTGAGCTTCTTCAAACGCTTTATCAATTTTAGATCGACCTGTAAAACCACCATGGTATGTAATGAGTGGATATTCAGCTAAAAGTTCTAGAGTGATCTTGTCCGCCTGCACTAAAGGATGATTTTGTGGGGTAATAATACTGTGTTGCCATTGGTAGTAAGGAATACTAGCCAGATTTTCTTCAGTCGTTAAAGACTCTGTTGCAATACCAATATCCGCTTCACCTTGTAAAAGCATTTCTGAAATTTCGACAGGGCTAGCTTGTTGTAAAATTAAATGTACTTTTGGGAATAATTTCTTAAATTGATTAACGATTGGAGGCAATACATAACGCGCTTGAGTATGCGTAGTTGCGATCGTTAATGTTCCTTCGTCAACCTTATTAAAATCTTCGGCAAGTCGTTTAATATTTTCAGCATCCACTAACATGCGTTCAACAATGCTAAGAAGTGACTGGCCCGGTTCTGTTAAACCTAAAAGGCGTTTACCTTTACGAACGAAAAGTTGAACACCTAATTCATCTTCTAAATCTTTAATGTGCTTACTTACACCTGATTGAGATGTGTAGAGTGCAGCCGATGCTTCCGTCAAGTTAAAGTTTTGGCGTACTGTTTCTCGGATAATTCTTAATTGTTGAAAGTTCATTTACACTTTTCCTCAAAAGAGGTGAGGAGCGTCTAAAGATCCGCAAGATATTTCCTCACCAAATATATTTCTTAAGCAACTTGGTCTGCAAATAAGTGCAATTGAGATGCGCTCACCCAAACAGTTTGATTAGGTTTAAATGCATGTAATTTTGCAGCTTCACTGCTCAGAGCAATTTCGATTAAATGTCCATTACGATCTTGTAATTCAGCTACTACTTTCCCAGCAATCCAGATTTCACGTACAAAAGTCGCTTCAATGGTATTCGCTTGCGGTTGCGAGTGAATATGTAACTCATCTGGACGAGCAAAAGCAATCACTTTTCCTTGAGGTGCTTCAACTGCTGTTGGTAATTGAATACGGTCATTACCGATACGGATGATACCTTCCGTATGTTCACCTTCAAATCGATTTGCCTGACCCAAGAAATCAAACACAAATGGCGTTGCAGGTTTTTCATAAACTTCACGAGGTGAACCGATTTGCTCAACATTACCTTTATTCATGACAATAATCTGGTCTGCAACCTCAAGTGCTTCTTCCTGATCGTGAGTTA
Organism: Acinetobacter geminorum; assembly: GCF_013009345.1. Taxonomy (GTDB): domain Bacteria; phylum Pseudomonadota; class Gammaproteobacteria; order Pseudomonadales; family Moraxellaceae; genus Acinetobacter; species Acinetobacter geminorum. The sequence goes on from NZ_JABELE010000017.1 coordinate 41,679, forward strand.
CGAAAATTGAAGTGATATGCAATTCATCATGTAAGTTGCGTAACCAGCGGCGTAACTCTTTACGGACTTTAGCATCTAGCGCACCAAATGGTTCATCGAGTAGTAACACACGAGGTTCTACAGCCAAAGCCCGTGCTAAAGCAATACGCTGACGTTGTCCGCCTGAAAGCTGAGCAGGGTAGCGGTCTGCTAAAAAGCCCAGTTGGACTAGATCAAGTAACCGAGTGACACGTTTTTTAATTTCAGCTTCCGAAGGACGGGTTGCACGAGGTCGAACACGTAAACCAAAGGCAATATTGTCAAATACGGTCATATGGCGGAATAAAGCATAATGCTGGAATACAAAACCAACTTGACGCTCACGCACATGTACATTGGTCGCATCTTCGCCTTCAAGTAAAACCTGACCGCCATCAGCTGATTCTAGACCTGCAATAATACGGAGTAACGTCGTCTTACCACAACCAGATGGTCCGAGCAGCGCAACCAGTTCACCCTCTGGAAAATCTAGGGAAATATTTTTAAGCGCATGGAATGCACCAAAGTGTTTTTCAATATTTTTAACTTGAATACTCATGATTTCATTCCTTACGAATCAGTTGAATGCGGTTCTGGTTTATCTTGATGTAGCTCTAACCAAGTTTTTAAAATCAGTGTTAAAAGAGCTAAGAAGGCAAGCAGTGAGGACACGGCAAAGGCTGCGCTGAAGGTGTACTCGTTATATAAAATTTCGACATGAAGTGGCAGGGTATTGGTTTCACCACGGATGTGGCCAGAAACTACAGATACTGCGCCAAACTCACCCATTGCACGGGCATTACATAGAATCACGCCGTAAATTAAACCCCATTTAATGTTTGGTAGAGTGACCTTCCAAAAGGTTTGCCATCCTGATGCACCGAGTACAATCGCTGCTTCTTCTTCTTCAGTTCCTTGAGCCTCCATGAGTGGAATTAACTCACGTGCAACAAATGGAACAGTAATAAAAATAGTGGCTAAAACAATTGCGGGTACGGCATATAAAACTTTGATGTCATGTTCCATTAACCATCCGCCAAACCAGCCTTGCGCACCAAAAATCAATACAATCATTAAACCGGCAATAACGGGTGAAACCGAAAAAGGCATATCAATGATGGTTGTTAAAATCGCCTTACCTCTAAACTGGAACTTAGAGACAGCCCATGCAGCGCCAACACCAAATATCACGTTAATCGGAACAGCAATTGCTGCGGTTAATAAGGTCAATTTCACTGCCGATAGCGTGTCTGGATCAATCAACGCTTGAACATAGACTTCAAGTCCCTGTTTAAATGCTTCTACAAAAACCAGAATGAGTGGCAACATCAAGCAGCTTAAGAAAAAAATCAGAGCCACGGTAATGAGTGTGTAACGTACCCAAGTTGGTTCACGTGTCGCATCTCGTGATTGCAATTTAAGCGCAAGCGCATTGCTGTCAGTATGTAGGTTCATGTGACATTTCTCCCTGTACGACGGTTTGCCCACGCTTGAAGTAAATTAATGGCAAATAAAATGATGAAAGAGAGAACTAACATGACCGCAGCAATCGTTGTTGCGCCTGCATAATCATATTCTTCAAGACGTGAAATGATCATGAGTGGAGCAATTTCTGTTTTAAACGGCTGGTTACCCGCAATAAAAATAACTGAACCATATTCACCCACACCGCGGGCAAATGCTAAAGCAAAACCTGTGAACAAAGCTGGTAGTAATATCGGTAAAATAATTTTAGTAATCGTCTGCCAGCGATTTGCACCAAGTGCTGAAGCTGCTTCCTCAAGTTCGGTTTCAATATCGCTGAGTACCGGCTGAACGGTTCGAACAATAAATGGAATACCAATAAAGACCAATGCCAACGTAATACCGATTGGGCTATATGCGACCTGAATACCAAGTGGTTCAAGATATTGACCTAACCAACCAGTAGGTGCATAGAGTGAAGTCAGTGCAATACCTGCAACTGCGGTCGGAAGCGCAAAAGGTAAATCGACCAATGCATCAACTAGACGCTTTCCAGGGAAGTTGTAACGAACAAGACACCAAGCCAAAAGCAGACCAAACACAACATTAATAAATGCTGCGATTAAAGCTGAACTAAAGCTGAGTTGAAGCGATTTCAAAATACGCTCAGACGTTAAAATTTCCCATAATCCGTCCCATCCGATTCCAAATGATTTGATAAAGACTGCGGCTAATGGAATAAGCACAATAAAAGAAACATAGGCGAGGGTGAAGCCCAAAGATAGACCAAACCCAGGCAGCACTCGGGATCGCTGCGACATGATATTTCCTCAAAGAGAAAAGCCTTCTGAAACCAGTAAGCGAATAAATAAAGATAAACAGTGCGGTATAAAGATTGGTATTAAGCAAATTTCAAAGAGAAATGTGTTTTTACCGGGTCGATAGATGAGTGACTACACATCGAATTTTCTGGAATCAAATAATTCAGCAAATCTGGAAATGGCCCAAAACCTGAGGCAACATTAATATGGCCCACTTCTCCAAGATTAACGGGATTTAACTTCCATGATTTTGCAAGTTGTAATGCATCAAAAAAGCCGAGCCATGGATCATTTTCACTAATGAGTAGCGTTGCAGGTACATCAATTTTTAATTGATGAAAATAATCTTTGTAGTCGGTCAAGCTATGGCGAGCAAACCCTGCTTCCCCAAAGCGTGCTGGATTCGCTGGAGCGACTAAAATTAGTTTCTTAACTTGGCTTTTTAATTCTGGATGCTCAGCTAAAGCAGCTACACTCGTTAAGCATCCGAAACTATGTGCAACAATTTGAACAGGAGCTTGAGCTGCGTGAACTGTTTTAACGAATTGCTCAACCCATTCACTTAATACAGGTCTATCCCAGTTTTTTTGCTCAACACGAGAACTAGACACGAGTTGACGCTGCAACCAAGATTGCCAATGCTGATGTTCACTGCCACCTACACCCGGAACAATTACAGTTTGAATCATGTCTGTTCTCCTTACTTTTAGTGCAAAGAATCACTTCTCTGCACTATTGATTTTCACAATTTGATCGAAAACACCACCATTATCAAAGTGTTGTTTTTGTACTTTTGTCCAACCACCAAACTCTTTATCGATTGTTACAAGCTTCAATGGCTTAAATACATTGCTGTATTTTTTAAGAACAGCTGCGTTACGCGGACGGTAGAAGTTACGTGCTGCAATTTCTTGACCAGCAGGTGAGTACAAATAGTTGAGATAACCTTTAGCAATGGTTAAGTTGCCTTTTTTAGCTGCATTCTTCTCCACAATTGCAACTGGAGGTTCAGCTAAGATTGAAAGAGACGGAGTAATAATTTCAAATTTGCCGGGCTGTTCACGAATAGCTAAATGAGCTTCATTTTCCCAAGCCAGTAATACATCACCAATGCCTCGCTCAGCGAAAGTAGTCGTCGCACCGCGAGCACCAGAGTCTAGAACTTTAGTGTGTTTATAAATTTGGCGAACGTATTCTTGTGCTTTCGCGTCATTGCCGCCTGGTTGATGTTTTGCCCAAGCCCAAGCTGCAAGATAGTTCCAACGAGCACCACCAGAGGTTTTCGGGTTTGGTGTAATGATTTCTATGCCTGGTTTGATTAAATCAGCCCAGTCTTTAATTTGCTTTGGGTTGCCTTTACGCACCAAAAACACAATGGTTGATGTATATGGCGTTGAGTTTTGTGGCAGTTTTTTCTGCCAGTTTGTTGGAAGTAACTTTGCTTTTTCAGCAATTTCATCAATGTCTGCTGCAAGTGCTAATGTCACCACATCTGCATTTAAACCATCGATAACTGCACGAGCCTGTTTACCAGAACCGCCGTGTGATTGCTTAAACTCAATATCTTGACCAGTGCGTTTTTTCCAGTAAGTACCGAACTGTTTGTTGAAATCTGTATATAGCTCACGAGTAGGATCGTAAGAAACATTTAAAAACTCTTGGGCTGCAAATGATGAAACAGAAACAAGTGCAGCGATAACCCCGACTTTTAATTGAGAAAAACGCATGAGATAAATCCTCAAAAAATATGAAATGTTCAAAACTTGAACGCAGAATAGCGCTAGTCTTTATTCTAAAAAAATAATAAAAAACGAATTTAATATGAAAAAAATAGAAATATTAAAAATAGATAAACTATTCTTAAATCTTGATATATAACGAGTTTCAAAACTAGATACGAAATCGGTATAATTTTTTAAAATCAGTCATTTATTATTTAAATGAAAGGTGGTGTATTGTTGTGCGGCTTTTAGTAAAGGATGGAACAAACATGTGGTGTTTTAAAAATGGGCAACCCGTTGAGACTATTCCTTTATTAGATCGAGCCTTTCATTATGGTGATGGATGCTTTACTACAATTCGTGTTTTTCAAAACCAAATTGAGCTTAAAGAAAGGCACTGGCAACGTCTAAAACTTGCATGTCAAAAACTGTCTTTGACTGTAAATTTTGAATTAATTGAACTGAGTTTACAGCAACTGCAAAAGCAAAACCTCGTACTCAACGGCACTTTAAAAATTGTGATTAGTCGTGGGGAAGGCGACCGTGGTTATAGCTTGCCAAAACATGAGGCTGATATTTATATCTGGTTTTATCCAAAAGCTTTAGAGCCGTTTGTGCCTGATTCTATCCAGTGTGGTGTTTTAAATCAGGCCCTAGGTTTAACTATGCCGAGCTTGGTCGGACTTAAATCTTTAAATCGCCTTGAACAAGTATTGCTAAAAAAAGAAGCAGATCAACTCGGGTGGGCTGAAGCATTAGTTACTGATGTACAAGGTTATATTGTTGAAGGGGTCAGTAGTAATTGTTTTATTCGTTTAAATGATAGATGGATTACTCCTGAACTTCGTTATAATGGCGTCCACGGTGTAATGCGGGCAGAAATTCTGGCGCGTATGCAGCACCATGGTATTGCCTGTGAAGTACGTGTGATTGAATTAGATGAAGTATCTGAAATACAAAGTCTATTCTTTTGTAATGCTTTAAACCCTATGCGAGTGGTTACTCATTTAGGCGAGAAAATGCTAGATACACAGGCATGCATAGATTTATTTCATATCCTTAACTTAAATCAGATTCATTAATATGCCGAAGCCACCTGTGAATGCGAAAGCAAAAAACGCCAAGAAAAATAACAAAAAACAAGCTCCAAAATTTTCTAAGCGATTGGTTCTAATTAGCCTTTTTATTGTTTTAATCTTTACGTTTGCGATTTTATGGTCAAGTTTGTTTAAGGCTTATCCTATCGAAGGAAAAAAACAGATGTTATCTATTACATCTGGGGAAACTTATTCTGGTTTTATTGATCGTTTGGCAAAAGAGGACAAAGTTAGCTTTCCTATCGTCTTAAAGCTTTATCAGAAGTTTATGATTCATGACAGCATGAAAGCTGGTGTGTATGAAATTGAACAAGGGATGAGCGTAAGACAAGTGTTAGAGATGTTGTCTGATGCTGATAATGCTCAGATGAACCGTGTTTTGGTGATTGAAGGTACAACTTTTAAGCAGCTTATTACTGCATTAAAAAATGATAAAAATGTAAAAAATACAATATTGGATTTACCTAATGATCAGCTTATGAAAGCGCTTGGGATTCCTTACGATCATCCAGAGGGCTTGTTCGCGCCGAATACTTATTTCTTTGCCAAAGGCGAGACTGATAAGAAAATTCTGACCGATTTATATCATCGTCAAATGAAAGCCTTAGATACAGCTTGGGCAAATCGCGCGCCGAATTTACCGTATAAAGATAAATATGAAGCATTAATTATGGCTTCTATTGTTGAGAAAGAAACGAGTTTAGACAGTGAACTTACACAAGTTTCTGGAGTTTTTGTCCGCCGTTTAAAACTTGGTATGCGTTTACAAACGGATCCAACTGTTATTTATGGAATGGGTAATAACTATAAAGGCAACATTACCCGAGAAGACCTCCGTACTCCAACACCATATAATACTTATACTATTAATGGTTTACCGCCAACTCCAATTGCTTTGCCAAGCCAAAAGGCAATTGAAGCAGCATTACATCCAGATGATTCAAATAACATCTATTTTGTTGCGACTGGTAATGGTGGACATAAATTTACGGCAAGCTTGCAAGCACATAATCAAGCTGTGCAGGATTATTTATCCGTGTTGAGATCGAAGAAATAAGGAAAAGAGATGTTTATCAGCTTTGAAGGCACGGAAGGGGTAGGTAAAACTACACTCATTCGAAAAATTCATCAGCATTTTGAAGAGCAAGGCAAACGAGTTGTTTTAACTCGAGAGCCGGGGGGTACACCGTTAGCTGAACAAATTCGTTCGATGCTTTTGGCTGTGAATCATGATGAAAATATGAGTCATGATACTGAGTTATTACTCATTTATGCAGCACGTGCTCAACACTTACAACAGGTTATTTTGCCTGCTTTAGAAGCTAATAAAATTGTATTAAGTGATCGCTTTACCGATGCGAGTTTTGCCTATCAATGTTCTGGTCGCGGTTTAAGCCAAGATAAATTACAGCTTTTAAATCAGAACTTCGTTTCACGCATGCCGGAGGTGACTTTCTGGTTAGATGCACCGATTGAACTTGGTATGAACCGTGCACGTGAACGCGGAGCTTTAGACCGTTTTGAACAAGAAAAGTTAAGCTTCTTTACTAAGGTTCGTGAAGGTTATGAAACCTTGTGGAAAGCTGAACCGGAACGGATTAAGCGAATAGATGCAACACAAAGTCCTGATCAGGTGTTTGAGCAGGCTTTGCAATATTTACGGTAAGCAATTGGATGAGCCACTCTTATAAAAATATAGGAGTGGTGAAAAATGATGTTAATTCTGATTTAAATCGTCATAGAAAATATCTGTAATTTTCTTATGCTATCTTAAATATGATTTATAGATTGAAGAATAACAAGGATGAAAAGTTCAAAAGAAGAAATCGTGGCATTTCTTGAAAAGGAATTTCCACCAAGTCTTGAACATTGCACAATTGAATCAGTCACTCCCAAAGCTGCAGTTGTTTACTATCATGTCGATCAAAGGCATCAACGCCCTGGTGGTACTATATCTGGCCCAACCATGATGACTTTGGCAGACTTTGCTTTATATATTGCGATATTAGGTGAGATTGGTATTGTTGGTTTAGCTGTGACGACCAACTTTAATATTAATTTTTTAAGAAAACCTGCAGGTGATCAAGACTTACGTAGTGAATGTAAACTCATGAAAGTCGGAAAGAGCTTGGTTGTCGGAGAGGTCTGGATTTATTCGGTCGGTCTGGATGAACCTGTGGCGCATGTGACTGCGACTTATTCAATTCCACCTAGAGCATAAATATTAAACCAAATAAAAAGCACAGCCAGAGCTGTGCTTTTTCTGTAGAAGGGCACCTTAAATATCAGTATTAACCAACGGCTGTTCTACTGCAAAATTTGGAGGAGTTAAAACCGTTTTACGAATCTCGTTCGAAGTTTCCGGATAATCGAGCGTGTAATGTAGACCACGTGATTCTTTACGTTGCATAGCACAGCGAACAATCATTTCAGATACTAAAACAAGGTTACGCAGCTCAATCAGGTTTTTGCTAACACGGTAGTCTTGATAATATTCAGTGATTTCACGCTTTAACATTTCAATACGGTGTAACGCACGTTCTAAACGTTTTGTGGTTCTGACAATACCAACGTAGTTCCACATGGTTGAACGTAACTCATCCCAGTTTTGTAAAATCACAACATCTTCATCAGGGTTGGTTACTTGTGAGTCATCCCAAGTTGGTACTTCAGGTAATTTGAAGTTTTCATCAAATTTATTTTCGATGTCTTTTGCCGCACTCATACCGTAAACGAAGCACTCAAGTAATGAGTTACTTGCCATACGGTTTGCACCATGTAAGCCTGTATAAGATGTTTCACCAATCGCATAGAGACCTTCAATATCCGTCTGGCTATTTGAGTCAACCACAACACCACCACATGTATAGTGAGCTGCTGGCACCACTGGAATCATGTCTTTGGTAATGTCGATGCCTAACTCAAGCAATCGTGCATAAAGTGTAGGGAAGTGCTCTTTAATAAATTCAGGTGATTTATGGGTAATGTCTAACCATACATGGCGAATACCGAGACGTTTGATTTCGTGGTCAATTGTACGTGCCACAATATCGCGAGGAGCTAGTTCTGCACGATCATCAAAACGCAACATAAAACGTTCGCCATCAGGTAAGCGCAAATAAGCACCTTCACCACGCATAGCTTCGGTAATTAAAAATGAGCGTGCTTGAGGATGATACAGACAAGTTGGGTGGAACTGATTAAATTCCATATTGGCAACGCGGCAACCTGCACGGAAAGCCATTGCAATACCATCACCTGTGGCAATATCTGGATTAGATGTGTACAGATAAGCTTTCATCGCACCGCCGCAAGCCAGTGCGGTGAATGGTGCAAGGAAGGTATGAACCTTTTCAGTATTTTCATCTAATGTATATAAACCAATAGCGCGATTCGCTTGGTCGGTATGGCCTAATTTATGCGAGGTGATTAAGTCAATCGCAATATAATTTTCAAAAATAGTAATATTTTTACGTTCTTTGGCACGCTCAACTAAAGTGGTTGAAATGGCTTTGCCTGTTGCATCAGCAGAATGGATAATGCGACGCTGCGAGTGACCACCTTCGCGAGTTAAGTGAAGTTGCTCATCTTCATCTAAGGTAAATTGCACGCCTTGTTTTAAAAGAAAATCAACAGAAGGGCGACCACCTTCTACGGTATGTTGTACCGCGTCCATTTCACATAAATGAGCGCCTGCAATCATAGTGTCATTAATATGCTGTTGAATAGAGTCAGTCTCATCAAGAACAGCAGCAACGCCACCTTGAGCATAAAAGGTACTTGCTTCGGTTAGAGCAGCTTTGGCTAAAACTGCAATATTAAAATGATTTGGTAACGATAAAGCCAGACTTAAACCAGCGCCGCCGCTGCCCACAATAATCACGTCAAAGTGGTGAATTGTCTGTAAATTAGGCATGTCCATTCGCATCAATTTAAAACGTCCGCTAATGACACCCCTTTTTACCTAAAAAGGCAAGAGCTTAAGCGCTCTAACTCAGAGAAAAATTGCAATTGGCTTAAAAAGTTGCAATGCGTAAAATAATCCTTGTGATGATGTATTACAAATAAACATATTGTTACGCACAACCCCAAAGCGTTGTGATACAACAGTTTTATTCTTATTCTCGTAGACCAAATTGTGGGTGAGCACCGAATGAAATCTCGCTATTTACAACAAGGAATGTATGCAGCGGTATTTACAGTTGCTGCTGTTCAAGCAAATGCTGCTGTTGATTTTTCAAACCTCGTTGAACAAGTTAGTCCAGCAGTTGTGAGTGTGAATGTCGTAAAAAAAATGACTCAGGATGAACTGTTGCAGCAGCAAGTTCCTGAAATTTTAAAACGTTTCTTTGGCAATCAGGTCATCATTCCACAGCAACGAGGTCCACAAGAAAAGACAGCTTACGGAAGTGCATTCTTTATTAGTAAAGATGGCTATTTACTCACAAACCACCATGTGATTGAAAATGCCTCTCGTATCAGCATCACTCTAAATGACCGCCGTGAAATTGATGCAACCGTAGTGGGTAGTGATGAGCGTACAGACGTTGCTTTGTTAAAGGTAAATGGAACTAACTATCCAGCTTTACGAGTAGGAAATGTTGATCGTTTACGTGTCGGAGAACCTGTTTTAGCTATTGGTTCGCCGTTTGGCTTTGACTACTCAGCTTCGGCAGGTATTGTCAGTGCAAAATCTCGGAACATGAGTGGTGAAACCTCGGTGCCGTTTATTCAAACTGACGTGGCTTTAAACCCAGGTAACTCTGGTGGTCCATTATTTAATCAAAATGGTGAAGTGGTCGGGGTAAATTCACGAATATTTAGTGGTACTGGCGGCTATATGGGCTTGTCTTTCTCTATTCCGATTGATGTAGCAATGGATGTTGCGGACCAGCTCAAAACAAAAGGTAAAGTAACGCGTTCTTATCTTGGGGTGATGATGCAAGATATTGATCGAAACCTTGCTGATGCCTATAAGTTACCAAAACCTGAAGGTGCTTTAATTACTCAAATTTCTCCGAACTCACCTGCACAAAAAGCAGGGCTAAGAGCTGGAGATGTCATTTTAAAATTAAATGGTGCGCCTGTACTTCGTACGAGTGATTTACTCTATGCATTAAACAAAGTACAGCCAAATCAAACCGTTCAGTTTGAAGTATTACGTGATGATAAAACACGCAATATTTCAGCGACTTTAACGACTGCGCCAGATGAAACACCTGCTACTGGTGCACAAGGTGCTGCATCTAAAGGGCCAGTTTTAGGCATGAGTATTCGTGATCTAGCTGAACCGGAAAAAAATGCGTTGAGCGTGAAAGGGGGGATTTATGTACAAGATGTTCGCCGTGGCGGTTTAGCATCATTGTCGAATATCATTCCAGGTGATGTGATTACTCAAGTCAATAATAACCAAATTTTAAATAGTCAGGATTTTGCAAAAGTTGTTTCTAACTTGCCGAAAAATACCGTAGCACGTGTTGCTATTATTCGTCAGGGACAGCGCGCGATGCTTGGTTTACGTATTCAATAGTCCTCAACCCAATCAATAAGCCACCCTGGAAATGGGTGGTTTTTGTTATTTATCTTGAGCGTTTAGCGATATCTACCTACACTTATTTCAGTTTTAAGGTTAATAAATAAGAGTGTTCATTTGTGAGTAGTATTTTTGATTTACATATTCAGGTACAGCCACATCACATTGATGCGTTGGGACATGTAAATAATGTGATGTATGTTCAATGGATGCAAGATGTAGCTGCTGCCCATGTTGAAACTTTGGGAGTAGGGGTAACTAAGTATCTTGAGTTAAAACATGCAATGGTCGCGGTTGAGCATCATGTGCAATATCGTAAAGCTGCATTTGAAGGCGAACAAATCGTATTACGTACATGGTTAGATGACATTAATGCACTTTATTCGTTCCGCCAGTATGTGTTTTTTCGTCCATCAGATCAGGCCGTATTATTTGTTGGGAATACCAAATGGGCATGTATTGAAATTGCTACTGGACGTCCAAAACGAATGTCGCCAACTTTTACCCATGCATACAAGCCGCTTGACTCAAGCATAAATCCTTACGATTTTACCGTTTCGTATGATCGCAAGTAAAAAAGAGAGGCTGGAATTTGGAGTATTTATTTTCTATAGAAACAGATCGATTAATCTTAAGTGACCTTACAGAAACTGATAAAAATTTTATCTTTGAATTATTTTCAAATTCAAGCGTACTCGAATTTTATGATTTAGAAGCCTTTACTTTATTGGAAGAAGCTGAGGCTTTAATTGAAAAAATGCATAAAAAATGGAATCAACAGCTAGGTTTTAGGCATGCTATTTGTCTTAAAAAAGATGGAACTATGTTGGGAACATGTGGTGTAAATACTATCAAACAAATTGGTGATGATTTTGCGGTTGTTATTGGTTATGAGCTTCATCCTAATGCATGGGGTAAGGGATATATGCAAGAGGCTCTTGTAGGGCTCATCCAGTATTTGAAACAAGGCAGATTATTCCAAAAACAAATAAAATATGTTTGGGCTGAAATATTTGAACAGAACATTAGATCTCAACAAGTCGTGCAGAAACTCGGATTTGAATTGATTGGGGATATAGCTAATGAAACTGGCAATAATTTATCTGCAAGCTTACTTAAGTTCGAGTTAAAACTGTTCTGATTTAAAGACTCTTCAAAGATAAATAGTTTGTTATATTGAGAAGTTTAAAAAGCTTTTTTAAAAGAAAGAATTTATATCTTTTTCATATCGGCAATCTGTTATAATGTCACGCAATTTATTTAACCGCTTTGGCTGTGTATTAAAGCAAGCTACATAGCACTCTATATTTTCTCAAGGTAACCCATGGCGCAAGCTAAAAAATCCGTCGATATCAAAAATATACGAAATTTCTCGATTATTGCCCACATTGACCATGGTAAGTCTACATTGGCTGACCGTTTTATTCAGATGTGTGGCGGTCTACAAGATCGTGAAATGCAAGCCCAAGTCTTAGACTCAATGGAGCTTGAGCGTGAACGTGGGATTACCATTAAAGCCGCTTCTGTCACGCTGTACTACACCCATCCAAATGGTCAGGAATACCAACTTAACTTTATTGATACGCCTGGGCACGTTGACTTCTCCTATGAAGTTTCTCGTTCATTAGCTGCGTGTGAAGGTGCACTATTGGTTGTAGATGCAGCACAAGGTGTTGAAGCTCAATCAGTTGCAAACTGTTATACAGCAATTGAACAAGGTCTAGAAGTTCTTCCTATTCTAAATAAAATTGATTTACCACAGGCTGAACCTGAACGTGTAATTCATGAAATTGAAGAAATTATCGGGATTGAAGCGACAGATGCACCAACCTGTTCAGCAAAAACTGGTTTAGGTGTTGAAGGTGTACTCGAGCGTTTAGTCGATGTTATTCCGGCGCCAGAAGGTGATCGTGAAGCACCATTACAAGCATTAATTATCGACTCATGGTTTGATAACTACTTAGGCGTAGTTTCTCTTGTTCGTATTAAACAAGGTCGTATCCGCAAGGGCGACAAAATGTTGGTTAAATCGACAGGACAAACTCATCCGGTCACGTCTGTAGGTGTATTTAATCCTAAGCATACTGAAACAGATATTCTTGAAGCTGGTGAAGTAGGTTTTGTTATTGCTGGTATTAAAGATATTTTTGGTGCGCCAGTAGGTGACACAATTACTCTTGCTTCTACACCAGACGTTGCAACTTTACCAGGTTTCAAAAAGGTTAAACCACAAGTATATGCTGGTCTTTTCCCGATTGATGCCAGTGACTTTGAACCATTCCGTGAAGCATTACAAAAATTACAGATTAATGATTCGGCTTTATTCTTTGAACCAGAAAGTTCAGATGCTTTAGGCTTTGGTTTCCGTTGTGGCTTCTTAGGCATGCTACATATGGAAATTGTACAAGAGCGTTTAGAACGTGAGTACGATCTTGATCTCATCAGTTCTGCACCTACTGTAATTTATGAAGCATTAACCAAGAAAGGCGAAACGATTTACATCGATAGTCCATCAAAAATGCCAGATGGATCGACTGTAGAAGATTTACGTGAACCAATTGCGGAGTGTCATATCCTTGTTCCTCAAGAATATTTAGGGAACGTAATGACACTATGTATCGAACGTCGTGGTGTACAAAAAGATATGAAATTCTTGGGTAACCAAGTTTCTATTACATTTGAAATCCCGATGGCTGAAGTCGTTATGGATTTCTTTGACAGATTAAAGTCATGCTCTCGTGGCTTTGCATCTTTAGACTATAACTTTGTACGTTTTGAAAGTTCAGCTTTAGTTAAGGTTGATGTGTTAATTAATAGCGAAAAGGTTGATGCCTTGGCTATGATTTGTCACCGTAATGATGCACGCCATCGTGGTATTGCATTGGTTGAGAAAATGAAAGACTTAATTCCTCGCCAAATGTTCGATGTTGCTATTCAGGCAGCAATTGGTGCGCAAATTATTGCCCGTTCTACCGTAAAAGCGATGCGTAAAAACGTATTGGCAAAATGTTATGGTGGTGACGTTTCGCGTAAGAAAAAACTACTTTCTAAACAAAAAGAAGGTAAGAAACGTATGAAACAAGTGGGAAGTGTTGAAATTCCACAAGAAGCGTTCTTGGCTGTATTGAAAGTAGAAAGATAAGAAATGAGGGTGGGGGAAGTGAACAATTTCCTTTCCCCACTGTAATACAAGCAGCGAGGCTGCGAGTGAGGTCATGTGGATTTTGATTTTAATTTAATTCTTGTTCCAGTTACGCTGATTCTATTTGCAGTGTGGTTGTTAGATAAACTTGTATTAAAACAGCGTGCAAATAAAGGACGCGGGAACGAAAATTTTGTCATTACATGGGCCTATGACTTTTGGCCGGTTTTAGCTGTAGTACTTATACTCCGTTCATTTCTTTATGAACCATTTAATATTCCATCGGACTCTATGGTGCCAACTTTAGAAACTGGTGATTTTATTCTGGTGAATAAATTTGATTATGGTGTACGTTTACCTATCGTTAATAAGAAAATTATTGACGTAGGTGAACCGAAGCGTGGTGATGTAATTGTATTCCGTTATCCACCTCAACCGACTATTAGCTATATTAAACGTGTAATCGGTTTACCTGGCGATCATATTGTTTATGACCATGGGCAATTAATTATTAATGGGCAAAAAGTACCGAAAGTATTAACACAGTTCAGTCGTGAAAAAGATGTGATGGATACGCCAACGTCTATTTATCATAAAGAGACGATTGGTGAGCATACCTTTACGATGCGTGAGCTTGAAGGCGTAAATGTGGCGCGCCAAGCACCGTTTATCAACTATGTTGAAAATGGTAAATATGCGAACCAAGACGGTTTATATTGGGAAGTGACTGTACCAAAAGGACATTACTTTGCAATGGGGGATAACCGCGATCAAAGTGCAGACAGTCGTTTCTGGGGGTTCGTTCCTGAAGAAAACTTAACAGGACGAGCATTCTACGTGTGGATGCATAAAGAACCGGGTTTACACCTTCCTAACTTTAGCCGAAATGGAAAAATAGATTAAAAACAACCATTAGGAAAAAAAGAAATGCGTAAGGCACAACAGGGTACTTCGTATTTAGCAATTTTATTTGGGGTGGTTATATTTGCGATTGCAGTAAAAGCTGTACTTGCAGTTTGGCCAGCATATTGGGATGATCGGCTGATTAATAATCAGATAGAAGAGCTTTTACAAGAAAGCTCTTCTGAGATCACACCACAAAAGTTTGTAACACAAATGGATCAGCGACTCGAAATGAACAATATTCGTGATCTCCACTTTAAAGAGATCGCTCAAGTGTTTAATCAGTCAGGTCTAACGGTCAAAAAGAAATATGAAGTAAGAAAACCTTTCTTATTCAATATTGATTTAGTTTTAACATTTGAGAAGAGTTTTGATAAAACATCAGTTCAAACTAAGTGATCCTCGCTTACTGAGTCGAATCGGATATCAATTTAAGCAGCTTGAATTGTTACAGTTAGCTTTGACTCATCGTTCGGTGAGTCACAAATACAATTACGAGCGCTTAGAGTTTCTCGGCGATTCATTATTAGGCATGATAATCGCTAATTATCTATATCATGCCTATCCAAATGAAAATGAAGGTCGTCTCACGCGTATGCGTGCGACCTTAGTTCGTCAAGAAGCATTAGGTAAGATTGCAACAGATTTGCAACTTAGTCGGTGTTTAATATTAAGTACAGGCGAGTTGAAATCTGGTGGTCATCATCGTGAGTCAATATTAGCAGATACGGTAGAAGCGATTATTGGTGCAATTTATCTTGATAGTGGTGATCTCAACTTACTTAAAGATATTGTGCTAAAATGGTACATACCCTATTTAGACCATATAGAACCTACGGATCAACTCAAAGATCCGAAATCACGTTTACAAGAGTATCTACAAGCACGTAAAAAACCTCTCCCTGTTTACGAGGTTGTAGATATTCAGGGTGATGCACCTCATCAGCACTTTAAAGTGGAATGTGTGGTAGATGGTTTACCGAAGATTTATGGTGAGGGTTCAAGTCGTCGTTTTGCCGAGCAGGCAGCAGCGGCGGAAATTTTAAAGTTATTGGAGCAATAACCTGCATGTCGATGCATTCTGATCAAATCAATCCAGATTCAAATGAAAACCAAGATCCTAATAATCTGATTGATCAATTTTTTAGTTCCAAAGGCGTAACAATCCCTTCGGATTTTAAGAGCGGATTTGTGGCGATTGTGGGACGTCCAAATGTGGGTAAATCTACCCTCATGAACCATTTATTGGGTCAAAAGCTCTCTATTACTTCGCGTAAACCTCAAACAACACGTCATAAAATTATTGGTATTGATTCGCGCGAAAAGATGCAGGCGGTATATGTAGATACCCCAGGTATGCATAAAAAAGAAGTGCGTGCTATTAATAAAATGATGAACCGTGCTGCTCATTCTGCATTACGTGACGTTAACTTAGTTTTATTCGTTATTGATGCTTATAAGTGGACTCAAAACGACGATTTAGTGCTTGAAAAACTCAAGAACGCTGAAATGCCAGTTATTTTGGTCATTAATAAGGCGGACACTTTTGAAGATAAAAGAGAGATTCTTCCTCTCATTCAAGAACGTGCCAAACTTATGAATTTTGCTGAGATTGTTCCTGTTTCTGCTTTGCGTGGTGCAAACTTAGAACACTTGAGTGAAACGATTGAGAAGTACCTTCCTTACCAACCACCATTGTATTCATTTGATCAGATTACTGACCGCTCTGAACGCTTCTTGGCAAGTGAAATTATTCGTGAAAAAATCATGCGTCAGTTGGGTGAAGAGCTTCCTTATGATTTAACAGTACAAATTGAATCTTTTAAAACGGAAGAAGCAACTGTTAATGAAAAAACTGGTCGTTTAAAACCAGCTTGTACCTATATCGATGCAACGATTTTTGTAGACCGCGCTGGTCAAAAAGCCATTGTGATCGGTGAAAAAGGTGCCAAGCTTAAAACGATTGGTATGGATGCTCGTAAAGACATGGAAAAAATGTTTGAGCAAAAAATTATGCTCACACTTTGGGTAAAAGTGAAGGGTGGCTGGTCTGATGATGAGCGTGCTCTAAAAAGCTTAGGGTATAGTGATATCTAAAGGATAAGGATGCTGGTATGAAAACAATTACATCGTTAATTGCTATAGTTGGATGTACATTGATGTTACAAGGTTGTGTATATAAGCTTGTAACCGTACCAGTAGGTATCGCCTATAAAACTACTAAAGGTGTAGTTAAAGGTACAGCAGCTGTTGTAGGTGCTGTTATTCCTGATGGTGATGATGAGGATGACAAAAAAGAAAAAGAATCTGAGGAATAGATTCTTTTTATGATGCGCAATGAAGTCCTCCATGGATATATGATTCATCACCGTAAGTACCGTGAAAAAAGTCATATTGTGCATCTTTTTACTCAGGAATATGGGCGAGTCGATGGCATCTTAAGGCAGACTCCCCCCCCTCAATATCAGCCTATTCGGCTACAAGCCACGGGTAAAAGTGAACTCAAAAATTTTACTAAGCTGGAAATATTAAATCAGCCTGTTTTCTTTTTTGGTGATGCTTTTTTTGCTGGTTTTTATCTAAATGAAATTGTTCTTAGACTTTGCCCATTAGAAGAGGCAATGCCGCAATCTTTTGAGCAATATCAATTAACTTTGCTTCAATTACAGCAATTATCTTCCCATGAAAATCCTGATCTTTTTCTGAGACAGATTTTGCGTCAGTTCGAACATGTTTTACTTCCTGAGTTGGGTTATGCGATTGATTTCTCAATTGATACTCAACAACAGCCAATACAGGCTCACCAGTTTTATCAATTTCAGGTGACTGAAGGTTTTGCGCCCGTTGTTCAGGCAAGCCGTTCCTCATTGTCAGGTAAAGCAATTTTATCTATGTTGGATTATGAGCAAGGTCAGGATTTTTCTCACGAACAATTGCAATTATTAGGTAAACTATACCGTCAAATGATTACATCGCTTTTAGGAGATCGTCCCCTAAAAAGTCGACAATTGTGGATTCAAAATACTCAAACTCAATCGTAATTAGGATTTATTTATGGCTGCATTGCTTGGTGTAAACATAGACCATGTTGCTACTTTGAGACAGGCGCGCGGTACTACTTATCCAGACCCTGTAGAAGCTGCTCTTATTTGTGAACAAGCTGGTGCAGAGGGGATTACTTTGCATTTGCGTGAAGACCGTCGCCATATTCAAGATGATGACGTACGCCGTATGCGTCCATTATTAAAAACCCGTATGAACCTAGAGTTGGCTGTTACTGATGAAATGGTTGAGTTTGCGAAAGAAATTCAGCCTCAGCACGTGTGTTTTGTGCCAGAAAGACGCCAAGAAGTAACAACTGAAGGTGGTTTGGATGTAGTGGGTAACTTTGAAAAAGTTAAAGCTGCAACTCAAACTTTAGCGGCTATTGGTTGCGATGTATCATTATTTATTGATGCTGATTTAGCTCAAATTGATGCAGCAGTTGCGTGTGGCGCACCTACGATTGAGTTGCACACGGGTGCATATGCAGATGCGGAAACAGAGCAGGATCAACAAGCTGAGTTGGCGCGTATTATCAAAGGCGTTGAATATGCAGCTTCAAAAGGTTTGGTTGTAAATGCTGGTCATGGCCTTAACCTTAAAAATATTGCACCAATTGCAGCTATTCCACAAATTCATGAATTAAACATTGGTCATTCAATTATTGCTGAAAGTATTTTTGTAGGTCTGGTTCAAGCTGTTAAAGATATGAAAACCGCGATTAAGGCCGCAGGATAGTTGGTTATGTCGAGTATCAATTACGATGATTTAATGCAACCTGTGATCGCCTTTTTAGGTTGTCAAACACCAAAAGCATGGTTGGATGAAGCAATCAATAATTTAGATATCTTGATGCAAGATCATGCTAATTGTGAAAAGAAAGCAGCTAGTACAGCAATGAACTTAATGTTCCGTTATAGCTTCTTTCCTGACTTACAAATAAAACTTGCTCAGCTTGTACGAGAAGAAATGCTTCACTATGAACAAGTGCTTGAGCTTATGGCTAAGCGTGGTCAAGAGTGGACTGGTTTAAGTGCCGGACGTTATGCAGGTGGATTACGTAAAGAGATTCGTACGTATGAACCTGAAGCTTTAATTGATGTGCTGGTGATTGGTGCATTCGTAGAGGCTCGTTCATGTGAGCGTTTTTATGCACTTGCTCCGCGTGTAGATGATGAGTTAGGACGTTATTATCGATACTTGCTTAAGTCAGAGTCTCGTCATTTTGAAGACTATCTCGCCCTTGCGCTTGATGTGGCAAAAACTGCAAAAATGAAAGATCCTAAAGAGGATATTCAGCAGCGAATTGATCATATCCGTGAAGTTGAAAAGAATCTGATTTTAACGCCAGATAATACTTTCCGTTTTCATAGTGGTATCCCTGCTTAGTCTTGGATGTCTCAAACAAAAAAGTTTACCTTTCACGGTAAACTTTTTTATTAGGTGAACATTATCTCTTAGACAGTAAGCATGCTCTGCTTTTAGTTTTTTAATACATATAATTATTTAATAAATATATTTTTTATAGATTTTAATTTCTCTTAAAATTTTTAAAAAACTTTTATTTTTTTAGGCTAATAATAAATATTGTGTAAATATAAAGGCTGATATGTTCATCATGAGTTCAACTGAAATAGTTGATCATTTCTAAGGATATAAGAATGTTAGCATTAGTTACAGGCGCATCGGCAGGTTTTGGTTATAGCATTTCAAAAAAGCTGCTTGAGCTAGGATATAAAGTTATTGGCTGTGGAAGACGAGCAGAAAAACTAGAAGAACTAAAACAAGAACTTGGAGAGAAATTCTACCCATTAGTATTTGACATGACGGATACGGCAGAAAATATAAATAAGGCATTGCTTGATTTGCCAGCCGAATTTCAAATCGGTCAAATTGATTTATTGGTGAATAATGCTGGATTGGCATTGGGATTGGAACCAGCAGATAAAGCAGAATTAGATGATTGGTATACGATGATTGATACCAATGTAAAAGGGCTTGTTACGATTACCCGACTAATTTTACCAAGTATGGTAAAGAAAAAATCAGGTTTAATCATTAATATGGGCTCTATTGCAGGTACATACCCATACCCAGGGGGCAATGTGTATGGAGCAACCAAAGCATTTGTGGAGCAATTTAGTCTAAATCTTCGTGCTGATTTGGCCGGTACTGGTGTGCGCGTAACTAATATTGAACCAGGGTTGTGTGGAGGTACTGAATTTTCGCTTGTGCGTTTTAAAGGTGATGAGGATAAAGTAAACAGCCTATATGATAAAAAGAATCCACTCTTGCCTGAAGATATTGCAAATACGGTAGCTTGGATTGCTTCACAACCTCCACACATTAATATTAATCGTATTGAAATGATGCCGACCACCCAATCTTTTAATCCTTTAAAAGTGGTTGAAGTCGAATAATAACTTGAGAATAGATTCTTTAGAGTTAAATTGGACCCTTAAACCTAACAAAGACTCTAATAAAAAATTAAATCCTCTATCTGCTGATAGAGGATTTTTTTATAGTTATTGATAAATTTATGGCAAAAAAAAGCCCGCTTTAATGCTGCGGGCTTTTTAGTATTTGGCTCTCCCACCTGGGCTCGAACCAGGGACCTGCGGATTAACAGTCCGTCGCTCTACCGACTGAGCTATGGGAGAATCTGCATGCGATTATAAGGAGATTTTGAGAAGGGTCAAGTCTAAATTGCCATGTTTACTTCATTTTTGTGTCGTATGCTTTTTATTTGATCAGTTGAGTGATGAGTTAAGAAATTACTTGCACTTTAAAAAATCAATTGCTAGATTCAAAAAAGAACAAGCGTTTGGAGAAATCCAAACAGTGTGGATTTAAACCAACTTGCCAGCACTAAAATGGCTAAATCGGAGATAAGTATGAAAACGCTTACGATCGCTTCTATTTTTTCTAATTTTGATTTCTATCAACACAATTATCTGAATATCTTAAATCAATCAGAATCTTATTACACACCCGTAGAAAGTGCATGGATTAATACTTATCCTTTCAAAAAGCAGAATTTGTATTTAGGCGATTTATTGCAGCTTTGGTTTAGCTCTAAATGGAATGTGCATAATTCACTTAAGATTTTAAAAAGCTCGAAACTACTAAACTCCTCTGAATCTTTATATATTTTCCAATTAGAAGGTGAGTTATTGCTGGGTAAAAATAAAGTTTTAGCTTGGTCTGTAGAGCATCAAGAAATTATAGAGCTCCAACTTAAAAATATTTGGGCGCCGTATGTGATTGCACAAACTTGTAAACGTCCAGATAATTCAGGTGATTCAATAAAAAAGGCAGCGGTTTAAGGCTGCCTTTAATCATTATGGGCGAATAATCATGCAGGTTGCTGTTGCATAGGCATACAGTTTGCCTTCCTCATCAATGATCTTTCCTTCAGAAATACCTAAATTTTTACTTAAATTAATAACTTTGCCTGTTGCAATTAAAGCCTGATTTTGGGGAATAGGGCGGCACATTTTTACGTTAAGGTCGATTGTGCCGTAACCTACACCCGCAGGTAACATCGTATGTACTGCACAGCCAGTCACTGAATCTAGGACTGTAGCAGCAAAACCGCCATGTACTCCACCGAGTGGATTTAGATGGTTTTGATCTGCTTGGGCTTTAAAAGTAACAGATCCTTCCGAAATTTCAGTAGGTTGCATAGGTATGGTTTTACTAATACTTGCAGGTGGAATATGGCCTTCTATCATAGCTTGTAAAAATTCTAGACCAGTCATTTCCATCGGATTTTTCATTTTTTGAGTCCTTAAATCAATAAAGTTCTAAAATGGAACTTGATGTTAAGTTAGGCGTTAAAACTTCTATTGTCAAGTTAACAAATACAAGAAATATGGGCCACTTTATAGTTTATAAACTTGTAAATTTTGGTTGAGCAGAATATTTTATAACTCTAAAAATATAAATTTAGTATGGAAAATAATAATGAATGGTCAATGTTTGTGTGGAGAAACAACTTTTGAAGTTGAATTAAAAAATCATGATGTACATGTTTGTCATTGTTCAATGTGTCGTCGACAAACGAGTGGTGTCATTATGACGATTGATGTTGTCAAAGGTAGTCTTAAGTTTAATCAGCAAAAACATCTGAGTATCTTTAACTCTTCTGAATGGGGTGAAAGAGGTTTTTGTAATGCTTGTGGAACAACAATTTTTTGGAGAACAAAAGATCAAAGTTACTGCAATATCAATGCATTTTCTTTAGATGAACCAGTAAAAGACTTGAAGCTGGATATAGAAATTTTTATTGATTCAAAGCCTGATTTTTATAATTTTCAAAATGATACAAAGAAATTGACCGAGGCTGAGGTTGCCGCTTTATTTAACTTAGAATAATTTTAATTATAAAAAAAGGCCTCAACTTTGAGGCCTTTTTTATATTTTTAAATTATTTGGCAGCTTTTTCAGCTTCGATTGATGCAATCGCAGCATCAACACCTTCGATTGATTCAGCAGCTTTTTTGATACGTGCTAATGCATCAACAAGTACTTCGTCCGCAGTTGCATATGAAATACGCATAAAACCGCCTAAACCAAATGCATCACCAGGAACAACTGCTACGCCAGTTTCTTCAAGTAACCATTCAGAAAATTCTGTGCAAGACTTTAAGCCTTTTGCACGAATAAGAGGACGAATGTTTGCATAAGCGTAGAATGCGCCATCAGCAGGTAAGCAAGAGATCCCCTTGATGTCGTTTAAGCCGTTTACAACTAAGTCATGACGACGTTTAAACGCTTCAATCATTGGTTCTAAAACATCTTGTGGACCATTCAATGCAGCTTCAGCAGCAACTTGTGAAATAGAAGTTGGGTTAGAAGTTGACTGTGATTGGATCTTTTTCATTGCACCAATGATTTTTGCTGGACCGGCTGCATAGCCAATACGCCAACCTGTCATTGCATATGCTTTAGAAACACCGTTTAAAACAATTGTGCGGTCATATAAATCTGGAGCAACAGTTGCGATATTGTAGAACTCGTCTTCCCAACGAATCGGTTCATACATATCGTCAGATGCAACAAATACTTGTGGATGACGACGTAAAACTTCAGCTAAAGCTTCTAATTCAGCTTTGCTATAAATCATGCCTGTTGGGTTAGATGGGCTGTTTAATACTACTAAACGAGTGTTAGGTGTAATAGCAGCTTCTAATTGTTCAGGAGTGATTTTGAAGCGTTGATCTTCACCACATTTCACAATGACTGGAGTACCTTCAGCAATAATGACCATATCTGGATAGCTTACCCAGAAAGGTGCTGGAATGATAACTTCATCGCCTTTGTTTAATAGAGCAAGTGCCAAGTTAAAGAAACTTTGCTTACCACCACATGAAACCAAAATCTGGTTTGCTTGATAATCAAGATTATTATCACGCTTCAATTTAGCAATAATTGCTTTTTTTAACCCAGGAGTACCATCTACAGCCGTATATTTGGTGAAACCATTATTAATCGCTTCAATTGCAGCATCTTTGATGTGTTGAGGGGTATCAAAATCTGGCTCGCCAGCACCTAAACCAATCACGTTCTTGCCAGCAGCTTTAAGTTCAGCAGCTTTGTTAGTTACAGCAAGTGTAGGGGACGGTTTGATAGCATTGACACGATCAGAAAGACGTACGTCCACGGCAATATTCCTCTTATGGGATTAAAAAATAAAAAGCATACTATCTTATCGCAAAAATTAAGCAATTTGCGGATACGGGTATGTTTAGATGTAAAAAAGTTTAATTTAAGAAGGTTCTTGTTGCTGTTTTACTCAATTGAAGCTTTTTTGAAAAGAAATGATAAAAATCATTTATAATAGACCGCAATCGAAATTTCGAGAATGAATCATGACTGAGCAACAGCCAAAACAGAAAAAGGCTTTGGTGAAATTGCCATTTCCAATGCCGAATGAAAGTAATCAAGCAGATGATGCGGTCCACAATCAAGTGCGTCCAAAACCAGAGCAATACGCGGATAGAACATGGATGCCTCCACGTGGTACCCGTCGTTCTATGGGAAAACGCTAATTTTGAAAAACAGGCAATATGCCTGTTTTTTTATTGATTAAATAAAATTTCTTGATAATAACTTTTTTTCTTTTGATACATGTGATGGTCTGCTCGTTTTAGCATGTCCTCAATTTGTTCATTTGTTTGAGTGGTTGCATGTCCAATCGCAATACTAACTGGATGGCTTGAATAATATTGATTGTCGATATTAAAAAGCTCTTGAATCGTTTGAAGCATAATTTGAACGTTCGCTTCATCTGCACCTGGCATTAAGATCACGAACTCATCACCACCGATTCTAGATGCGGTATACGCTGTATTCGAAATAGCCTGACTTAAAATATTTCCAACACGGCGTAATAAACCATCTCCAATATCATGCCCAAACTGGTCATTTGTTTCTTTTAGACCATTCATATCTAAAAAAATTGAAGAAACAGGACGAATAATACTTCGGTTTAAACGATTTAGTTCCTCTGTAAAAAAAGCACGGTTATATAGTTTGGTCAGGACGTCGTGTTGCCCTAAATATTCAAGGTAGTTTTCCGCTTTTTTTCGTGCAGTAATATCTGTTAGTGCAACTTGTACCAGCCCCCAAGTATCTTCATATCCGGGAAAAACGGTAAATTGAAGCAACACATTTCTTATTTGGCCATCTAAAGCGTAGTTAACAGCCTCACGTTTATGATGGATATTCCCTTGCCACAATTCGATGAGTTGCTCCCGAAAGGTCTCAATCATTTCTTCAGCAAAAATCTTATGTGTATTTCTTAAAAGTGTGGATTTATCAGGAGCTTTAAACAAATCCATTGTGGCCTGATTAACATCTAAAATTAAAATATCTTCTATACATTGGCGCACAAATTCAGGATGAACATCTAGAAAAGTTCTGAAATCTTCAATTCCTAATAGCCTAAGTTGATCAATTCTATTTTTTATACGGCTGAAATCCTCAACCCACAACGAAGTAGGCGAGTAGATAAACATAGACTCAGCTAAGCGACGATTTTTTTCTTCCTGACGCAGTGCATTTTGATAAGGGGTAATATCTTCTGTAGTAATTAATACACGTTCAAAGGTAGATTCAGAACCAGGTAAAATGGAACCTCTTAACTGAACATCAATACGTTTGCCTGATAAGGTGTAATTCACAGTAGTGCTTGAAAAATGGGTTTTACCATTCCATAACTCTTCAAGCTCATAAATATGTGATTCGAACATTTCCTTTTTAAAAATAAGATTCAAATTCGAATATAGTTCTTCGTGTGTTGTTGCTTCAAAAAGTTCTAAAGTTTTTTGATTAACGCGAATAATTTTAATTTTATGAGCACATTCGATAACTAAATGTTTATTTTGATTTAAAAATTCGTGGAGGTTTTCAATACCTTGATTTCTCCATAAATTAAACTGTTGTTTAACTTCACTGAAATCCTCAATCCACATTGGTATGGGGCTAAGGTCAAAAATCGAAGAATCTAAAGTTTCCATATGTTTCTTTAAGTATTCAGTTTGCCTTAAAGTATAATGAGAAAAATTAAGATTTGGGAGGATAAAGAGTTAAATATATTAGAATAATTAAAAATAAAAGGATTAAATGTAAGTAAAAATAAAATAGTGAGAAAGCAGAGATTATCTGCTTAGCTCATAAATTTATAAGAAAACTTAACGATTAATAGGGTGATCAATATTTTTTTCACCACGCCATAATTTGATAAAATCTTGCTCATCAAAATCATAAAGCTCCATCAGTGCAACAACAGCACTTACAAAAATCATGGCACCTTCAGAGTTTCCATGAAGATTGAAAATTTTACCGTTCAGCTTCCCTAAAATATCACTAAGCTCATGATCACGGCCTCGTCCATAACGATCTCGTGGATATAACTCTTCATTTAAAACAATAAGTGCTATCGCTTTTTCAGCATCTGATAAATCAGTTTTATCTAAAGCTTCTTCAAAAGATTCACTGCCATGATTAAAGTAAAAAATAACTTCATCATTAATGAAACTTTGTACCATCTTTTGAGTCAAAGTCGGAAATTGAGATACCGCATTATCTTCCACGTAGGGTTTAAATGATTCCGGAAAAATAACGTTGTGATGAATCCCTCTAAAAAGAGGAGCGATTTCGGAAACTTTATAACCAGCAATGCCACAACCTAATGCCGTGACAAAATATTTCATTTTAGGATGATTTTTTGCATAAATTTTGAAGTCTTCAACATAATGCTCAATTTGTGAAAGAGGCATTTGTTGAATATGTTCATTTAAAGTTGGAATTGCAAAGCTTTGGCCTGCCCAGCCACGACCTACACCTTCAACTGCTCCGAAGTGCTGACTTGCAACACGTGCTGCACCACTACTGTGTTGTCCAGCAAGATTACTTCCAAATACAAAAACTGTATCTTCGGGAAGTTCAGTTACAATACTTTCATCATGATATTGATAGGTCATGGTTATACTTTTTGTTTAATGGTTAGCTTCATGTTGCAACCGATTAGGGTATTGGTCAAGTGTTAAGATGCTTAATCTTTTACATTGAATTTCCAGCTCAATTTAGACTTTAAATTAAGAGAAAAATCCCCATTAAAAGGGGAGACGTTAAATTCAATTTTTCATAAAGAGAGATAACTTTGAACGAAAATCAACCTTTTGATTTGGTCACTCATTATCAGCCAGCAGGTGATCAGCCACAGGCCATTGAAAAGCTGGTAAATGGTATCGAGCATGGTTTTCGTAATCAGTTATTACTTGGTGTAACTGGCTCGGGTAAAACCTATACCATGGCAAATGTGATTGCTCAAACACAGCGACCTACAATTGTGATGGCCCATAACAAAACTTTGGCTGCCCAGCTTTATGGCGAATTTAAAGCGTTCTTCCCTAATAATGCGGTTGAGTATTTCGTAAGTTATTATGATTACTATCAACCCGAGGCTTACGTTCCATCCTCAGATACTTTTATCGAAAAAGATGCAGCCATTAACGATCACATTGACCAGATGCGGCTATCGGCAACACGCGCTTTATTAGAGCGTCGTGATGCAATTATTGTGGCATCGGTTTCTGCAATATATGGTTTGGGTGATCCAAATGCTTATATGCAAATGTTACTGCATGTGGTTGAGGGCGACCGCGTAAGTCGTGATGAAATTATCCGCCGTTTGGTTGAAATGCAATATACGCGTAATGAACTTGAGTTCTTACGTGGTACATATCGAATTCGCGGCGAAATTATTGATATTTTCCCTGCCGAATCTGATCAACACGCGATTCGTATTGAACTATTTGATGACGAGGTCGATTCGATCCGTTGGTTTGACTCGCTAACGGGTAAAATGGTCCGTAAAGTTCCACGTGTTACGATTTATCCAAAAAGCCACTATGTAACGCCGAAAGATCATCTGACTCGTGCCATTGATACGATTAAAGATGAATTACAAGATCAACTTAAGTTCTTCCGTGAACATGACAAATTGCTGGAAGCCCAGCGTATTGAGCAGCGTACCCGTTATGATTTAGAGATGATGCAACAGTTGGGTTATACCAATGGTATCGAAAACTACTCACGTCATTTATCGGGTCGTCCAGCTGGTGAAGCACCTCCAACTTTATTTGATTATGTACCTGAAGATGCGTTGTTAATTATTGATGAATCACACGTTACTGTTCCTCAAATTGGGGCGATGTATAAAGGTGACCGATCACGTAAAGAAAATTTAGTGAATTACGGGTTCCGTTTACCAAGCGCACTTGATAATCGACCAATGAAATTTGAAGAGTGGGAGCGCATTGTACCGACGACCATTTTTGTCAGTGCGACGCCAGCAAAATATGAGTTAGATAAGTCTGACCAAGTGGTTGAACAGGTGGTACGCCCAACAGGACTAATTGATCCTGAAATTGAAGTTCGCCCTGTATTAACTCAAGTTGATGATGTTCTTTCTGAAATTAATATTCGTAAGAACCTAAATGAACGTGTGTTGGTGACTACTTTAACAAAGCGTATGGCAGAAGATCTGACCTCTTACTTAAAAGAATATGGGGTTAAAGTCGCTTATTTACACTCGGATATTGATACGGTTGAACGTGTCAAAATTATTCATGAGTTACGTACAGGTGTGTTCGACGTTTTAGTCGGTATTAACTTGCTGCGTGAAGGTCTCGATATGCCAGAAGTTTCTTTAGTTGCTATTTTGGATGCAGATAAAGAAGGTTTTTTACGTTCGGAACGTTCACTTATTCAAACGATTGGCCGTGCTGCGCGTAACGTAAAAGGTAAAGCAATTTTATATGCTGACCGAATTACTGATTCTATGCAAAAAGCAATAGATGAGACTGAGCGCCGTAGAGCGAAACAAATCGAGTTCAACGAGTTACATGGTATTACGCCACGTAGTGCCGTTCGTCAGGTCATCAAAGAAATTGATTCAGGTGAAGTGCTTTCAGATGATGAAATTGATGAGAAAGTACTTGAACAAGCACAAGCTTTGAGTGCCGATGAAAGACATATTCTCTCAGATCCAAAATTGTTTAGTAAGCATATTACTAAGCTTGAAAAAGAGATGTTGAAAGCCTCGAAAGATTTACAGTTTGAACAAGCAGCACGGATACGTGATGAAATCATTCGACTGAAAGCGCAAATGTTGCAATAAACGCATACATAACGCTACATAATGTGTTTAAAAAACAAGCTACTGTAGATATTTGAGTTCTTTTGTATTCACAACTAATCGTTGAGGGCAACAATGGCGTTTCGAAATAATGTTCCGCAAGCCAGTTGGCGTTTAGCTAAAATTGCTTTGGGCGGTGTCGTTTTGGCTGGTTTGGCTGTTGGAACCTACGTCTATGCCCAGCCAAAACCTTTACAAACTGTCTATAAAGTTGAACTGGACCGGTATTTAGGTGTTTGGTATGAAGTCGCTCGTAAGCCTACATTTTTTCAAAAAAAGTGTGCTTATAACGTATCTGCAACTTACACCTTAAACGAAAATGGAAATGTAGTGGTAGATAATCGCTGCTACGACAATAGAAAACAATTACAGCAATCTATCGGGGAGGCCTTTGTGGTTAACCCGCCATATAACAGCAAATTGAAGGTAAGTTTTTTACCTGAAGCTGTAAGGTGGATTCCGGTAATTCGTGGGGATTACTGGATTTTAAAGTTAGATGAAGACTATCAGACTGTTTTGGTTGGGGAGCCTTCACGTAAATATCTGTGGGTGCTATCAAGAGACCCTCATCCAGAGCAAGAAGTAGTGGATGAATATTTAAATTATGCAAAAACATTAGGTTTTGATATCCGAGATGTTATCCGTACAGAACATAAAGAATAGTGGTATATGTTTGATTAAGAAGAAACCATGTTTTTACATGGTTTTTTCTTTTTTATGGTGGATAAATCAAGTATTGTAGTGAGTTGCTTTTACTAAAGTCTAAGAGGTTAATGATGTTTAAGGGCGTGATCTTGTCTGTCATGGCATCATTCACTTTTGGTGTACTTTATTTTTATACTCAATTATTAAGCCAACTCGATAGTGAGCAAACTTTTGGATGGCGAATTATTGCAACACTGCCGTTTCTTACTTTGTTTATGTGGTGGAGTGGTGATTTAGCCTATATCAAGAATATCTATCAACGTATTTTGGCTAAACCTTCTTTACTATTGCTATTAATCACAACTTCTATTTTAACCTCAGTACAACTTTGGCTTTTTTTGTGGGGGCCGATGCATGGACGTGGGTTACAAGTCTCTTTGGGATATTTCCTATTACCGCTGGTTCTTGTCTTAGCTGGAAGTGTTTTGTATGGCGAAAAAATATCAAAATTTCAATGGGTAGCAATTATTCTTGCAGTCATTGGCGTTAGCCATGAGATATGGCGTTTAGGAAGTATTGCTTGGGAAACTGCATTGGTAGCAGTTGGATATTCTGCCTACTTTTTATTACGTAAGAAAATTAAAACAGATAATTTAGGGGGCTTTTGGTGGGATCTGGTCATTATTATGCCCGTTGCAATTTATTTAACTCATACAGGTTTGCTGCCATACAGTAAATTTATAGACCAACCGAGTCTTTCTTTGATCATAATTGGGCTTGGAATTTTAAGTGCGATTGGTTTGGGAAGTTATATTCTGGCAAGCCGCTTTCTACCTTTAGTTGTATTTGGACTTTTAGGATATTTGGAGCCTGTATTACTTGCTTTAGCTTCTTTAGTTTTAGGAGAGAGTATTGGTCAAGAAGAATGGTTCACTTATATTCCGATTTGGTGTGCTGTTTTTGTACTCGTTTTAGAAGGGGCGCTTCATCTTTATCAACAACGGCAAAAAGCCCAAAATCTACAACTTAATATCAAAAAATATCAAAAAAGATTAAAAAATGATGAGTTCGAGTAGGTCATTAGAATCTAAAAAGTAAGAAAAAGCAAAAATTTAGCTGTTTTAAACAATAAGATAATAAAAAATAATTATAGGTATTTTATGAATTTATGATGAATTTTAGGAAAATCTAGCCACTAACGTCAGCTTTTGATTCATTCTTGCCAATAATTCCATTACAATTACGGGGTTTTAAAAATCACGCCTAGATATAATTAATTAGAGGACGTATCTGTGAGCAAAGACACTATCATCGCCCTGCACGCTGAACACCAAGGCCGTTGGAAAAACCGTGAAGAAATCGCGGAACGTATGATTGCATTAATCGGTCAATTATACCGTGAAAAAAATATTGTCGTATCTGTTTACGGTCGCTCTTTAATTAACCGTTCTGTTATCCAAATTTTGAAAACTCACCGTCGTACACGTGTTGTAGACGTTGAGCTTTCTGTTGTAAATACTTTCCCAATTTTAGAAGCTTTAGCAAAAGTTGAAAATATTGGTTCTGCAGAAGTTGATATCGGTAAACTTGCTGTTGAATATAAAGAAAAAGGCGGGGATGTTGATGCTTTTGTTGCTCAATCAGTTGAGTCAATCAAAGGTAGCGCAACTTCTGAACAACCTAAAGATGTAGTTCTTTACGGTTTTGGTCGTATTGGTCGTATCTTGGCTCGTTTAATCATTAGCCAATCAGGTTTAGGTCGTGGTTTAAGCCTTAAAGCAATCGTTGTACGTAAGTCTTCTGACGGTGACTTAGCAAAACGTGCTTCTTTACTTCGTCGTGACTCTATTCACGGTACTTTCGCTGGTACAATTTCTGTTGATGAAGAAAACGAAGCAATCATTGCTAATGGTAACTTCATTAAAGTGATTTATGCCTCTAGCCCAAGTGAAGTTGACTATACTGAATATGGTATTGAAAATGCACTTTTAATCGACAACACTGGTAAATGGCGTGATGCTGAAGGTCTAAGCCAACACTTGAAATGCCCAGGCGTTGCACGTGTTGTATTGACTGCACCAAGTAAAGGTGAAATGAAAAACGTTGTATTTGGCGTAAATAACTCAGATATCTTAGATGAAGACAAAATCATCTCTGCTGCAAGTTGTACAACAAATGCAATCACTCCAATTCTTAAAGTATTGGATGACAAATATAAAGTTCTTAATGGTCATGTTGAAACTGTGCACTCATTTACAAATGACCAGAACTTAATCGATAACTATCATAAAGCAGATCGTCGTGGCCGTGCTGCTACTTTGAACATGGTAATTACAGAGACTGGTGCAGCTAAAGCAGTTGCTAAAGCATTACCTGCATTGAAAGGTAAATTAACTGGTAACTCTGTACGTGTTCCTACACCAAACGTATCTCTTGCGATCTTGAACTTAACACTTGATAAAGAAGTTGATCGTGAAGAAGTGAACGAATACATTCGTCAAATTTCGATTAACTCTAACCTTCAAGGTCAAATTGGTTATACCAACTCAACTGAAGTTGTATCGAGTGACTTTATCGGTTCTCGTACAGCAGGTGTATACGATGCTCAAGCAACGATTACTTCTGGTAACCGTTTAACTGCTTACGTTTGGTACGATAATGAAGTTGGTTATAGCTGTCAGGTATTACGTATCGCTGAACAAATGTGCGGCGTAAGCTACAAAAAAATTCCAGCAGAATTGAATGCTTAAGATCATTTAACGATCTATAAAAATATTTTCACAAAAAGACCCAGTTTAGACTGGGTTTTTTTACAACCGTACAAAATATATGCTGACTATTTTTTGTAAATAAATGAGAATACAAATTAAGGAAAAAAAGAAAATAGTAAGGGATAGGAATTGTCGCAGTTTAAACGTTTGTTGGTCGTTTTTATATTCATCATTATTGCCAATTTATGTGGTGTACTCATTGCAATATGGGTATTTAAGCACTTTAATATTTATATTCCACTAAAAAATCAGGCAGTTGCTATTGATTTGCAAGAGCCTCTACAAGTTAAGGTTAAAGTACAAGATGCTTTAAATGTGGATGTAAAAGGGCGCGTAAATGCCAGTATTCCAATTGATGAAAAACTAAATATTCCATTAACACAAACATTAACTCCGCGTGTTTATTTCGATAATATGGTGCCGATTAGTACTACTATTCCTGTCAAAGAAACATTAAAAGTCGAGCAAAATCTAGCAATTGATACCAAGGTTCAGGTACGTGTTTTGGGGCGTGATATTACATTGCCATTGAAAGGAACAATTCCATTAAAACTTGATGTGCCAATTGATATTAATGTTCCGCTTGAACAAAAGGTTCATTTAAAATTTGATGCACCAGTACGTACAGTATTAAAAGAAAATTTACATATTCCTTTAAAAGCAAGATTGGACACGAATATCCCAATAGAAGGGAATTTAAATGTACCTGTTAAAACAGCGTTAAATGCTTCGGTTGATGTGAAAAATACTTTGCCTGTTAAGATTGCAAATGGTGAGTTAAAGATTCCTCTGTCCACTATGCGATTAAATCGAGTATTGGGTTCAGAAACATCACAAAAGACAGCTGATCAATAGGGTGGATGCTAATGTTTCGTTCACTCAAGAGTATGTTAATCAGTTTCTTTTTAATGATGATACTGGCCGCTATTATGTTTTGGGTGTATCTCAATATTCAAGCAAATTTAGTCGTTTCGGCTCATAATGCCGATATTAGTTTACCTGACTCTTTAGAAACAAAAATTCAAGTTGGTAATACTTTGCAGGTTCAGTCTATTGGTAAACTTGATACAACTTTAGATATAGATCGCCAATTAACTTTACCTCTAAAAGGAAAATATCTGGCAGATTTAAATTTTGCAGTAGAAACACCTATTACAGTAGACTTCCTTCATAAATCATTTTTCAATCAATTTAATTGTTTATCTTTCACCCAATCTAAATTGTATATGCCAGCA
>NZ_JABELE010000018.1 GCF_013009345.1 Acinetobacter geminorum
AGTTTGGTGTGGTAACTCAACTGATGGCTCTAGTCCTTATGTTTTTCAAGTCAATTTCTTATCCGCGATTCGGGTTAACTAATATACAAAAATTGAATGGTTTAAATAAGCATTTGATTAAATTAACCAATACGACGTTTTAATCCCGTCATTTGTAAAATACGTGTTGAAATCTCTTCAATCGACATTTCGGTCACGTTTAAATATTTAATGCCTTCTGAAATATAAATCCCTTCAATTGCTCTTAGCTCCATTTGGCATTGGCTAAAACTTGCATAACGGCTATTCGCTTTACGTTCACTACGAATTGCGACCAAACGCTCAGCATCAATCATCAAACCAAATAACTTGCTACGATGAGCTCTTAATACTGCTGGTAACCGGTTATCATCTAAATCTTCTTCAGTTAATGGATAGTTTGCAACACGAATACCGAATTGAAGAGATAAGTAAATAGAAGTCGGTGTTTTACCCGAACGGGAAACTCCAATTAATATTAAATCGGCTTTGTCATAATGACGAGTACGTGCTCCATCATCATTATCAAGCGCAAAATGAACAGCATCAATACGGGCTTTATAATATTCAGAATCGGTTACCGCGTGGGTCTGCCCGACCAATGTTGTTGGTGGTGTCCCAAGCTCTTGCTCAAGTTTACTAATTAAGCCTTCAAAGACATCAAGATTAACTGCTTTAGCCGTATTAATAATCTCCCGCACATGCGGATCGACTAAAGTATCAAATACTAAAGGTAGGCAACCGTCTTTGGTTTGGCATCGATTAATCTCAACCACCACATCCATTGCCGCCTCTTCAGTTGTAATATACGGCATGATGTGAATATCAAAATCTACATTGGGAAATTGTGCTAATAACGAATGTCCAAGAGTCTCGGCAGTAATTGCAGTTCCATCAGAAATAAAAAAAACACTCCGCTTAAATTGTTTACTTTCTGACATTAAAATTCTCCTTAAACATTTGTCTTAGTGCTATATAATCTTTATAGTAAACTGATCTTACATGACTGTCGCTTAGTATAATTCTCAACTAAGCACTTTATTTTTATAATTTCATGCCAAGATAGACATTAATACTGCAAAAGTGGAGTGAAAACTTTGGAAGCGCGCGTAATCGGTCTAGAAAAATTAGGGAAACACGATGTCGAACTCGTAGGTGGGAAAAACTCATCTTTGGGTGAAATGATCAGCCATTTATCAAATGCTGGTGTATCGGTACCTGGTGGCTTTGCAACTACTGCTGCTGCCTATCGTGAGTTCTTAGACCAAAGTGGTCTTAACGCTCGAATTCAAGCAGAACTTGCTCAACTCAACGTCGATGATGTAAATGCTCTTGCAGAAACAGGTGCAAAAATTCGTCAATGGATTGTAGAGACTCCACTCACTGCAACCTTAGAACAAGAAATTCGCGCCGCTTTTACAGCACTTTCTAACGGCAACCCTGACATCGCGGTTGCCGTTCGTTCATCTGCAACTGCTGAAGATTTACCAGATGCTTCTTTCGCGGGTCAGCAAGAAACTTTCTTGAATATTCGCGGTATTGATAACGTACTTATTGCGATTAAAGAAGTGTTTGCTTCTTTATATAATGACCGTGCAATTTCTTACCGTGTGCACCAGGGTTTTGATCATGACATCGTTGCACTTTCTGCGGGTGTTCAGCGTATGGTTCGTTCTGAAACTGGCGCTGCGGGTGTAATGTTTACACTTGATACAGAATCTGGTTTCCGTGATGTTGTATTTATCACAGCATCTTACGGTTTAGGTGAGATGGTTGTACAAGGTGCCGTTAACCCAGATGAGTTTTACCTATCTAAACCATTATTAAATGCAGGAAGACATTCTGTTTTACGTCGTAACCTTGGTTCTAAACACCAAAAAATGATTTATGGTGAAGAAGGTTCTGCGGGTAAATCTGTTGTTGTTGTTGATGTTGAAAAACAAGATCGTCAACAATTCGCTTTAAATGATCACGAGTTACAAGAGTTAGCTAAACAAGCACTTATCATTGAGCAGCATTACGGTGCGCCAATGGATATCGAATGGGCAAAAGACGGTGATGATGGTCAAATTTATATTGTTCAAGCTCGTCCTGAAACTGTAAAAAGCCGCCAAAATGTAGGTACTATGGAACGCTACCTTCTTAAACAAAGAGGTACTGTTCTTTGTGAAGGTCGTTCAATTGGTCAACGTATTGGTTCTGGTAAAGTCCGTATTGTTAACTCAATTAAAGAAATGGACAAAGTACAAGAAGGTGACGTTCTTGTATCTGATATGACCGATCCTGATTGGGAACCGGTAATGAAACGTGCTGCTGCAATTATCACTAACCGTGGTGGTCGTACATGTCACGCAGCAATTATTGCACGTGAACTTGGCGTACCAGCGATTGTAGGTTGTGGTAACGCAACAGAAGTATTAACTGATGGTCAAGAAGTAACTGTTTCTTGTGCCGAAGGTGATACAGGTTTCATTTACGAAGGTGCATTAGATTTCGAAGTTCAACGCAACTCTATTGAATCTATGCCTAAGCTTTCGTTCAAAATTATGATGAACGTAGGTAACCCTGACCGTGCATTTGACTTTGCCCAAATTCCAAACGAAGGTATTGGCCTTGCTCGTCTTGAGTTCATCATTAACCGTATGATCGGTGTGCATCCTAAAGCTCTACTCAACATTGACAGCCTACCTCGCGAAACTCGTGCTGCTGTTTTAACTCGTACAGCGGGTTATGCTTCACCTGTAGATTTCTATGTTGAAAAATTGGTTGAAGGTATTGCGACTCTTGCTGCTGCATTTGGTGACAAGCCAGTTATCGTTCGTATGTCTGACTTCAAGTCAAATGAATATGCAAACTTAATTGGTGGTAAGTTATACGAGCCTGAAGAAGAAAACCCGATGCTTGGTTTCCGTGGTGCAAGCCGTTATGTATCTGATAACTTCCGTGATTGTTTCGAACTAGAATGCCGCGCACTTAAGAAAGTTCGTGATGAAATGGGTCTCACCAATATTCAAATCATGATTCCTTTTGTACGTACCGTATCTGAAGCGAAACGCGTTATTGAATTACTTGCACAAAATGGCTTGAAACGTGGTGAGAACGGCTTAAAAGTAATCATGATGTGTGAATTACCAACTAACGCCCTGTTAGCTGAACAATTCTTAGAACACTTCGATGGTTTCTCTATTGGTTCTAATGACTTAACTCAGTTAACGTTAGGCCTTGACCGTGACTCAGGTATTGTTTCACACTTATTTGATGAACGTGATGCAGCTGTTAAAGCACTTCTTTCAATGGCAATCCATGCCTGCCGTAAAGCAGGTAAATATGTAGGTATCTGTGGTCAAGGTCCTTCAGACCATCCAGATCTTGCAAAATGGTTAATGGAACAAGGTATTGAATCTGTTTCTCTTAACCCAGACTCAGTTTTAGATACATGGTTCTTCCTTGCTGAAGAAAAAATCAAGCAAATCTAATATGTTATAAAAAAAGGCCCATCCGTGGGTCTTTTTTCATCTTTAGAATAGAGAATTTTTATTTATGCAAATTTACTTGGCACGTAATAATCAACAAGCTGGGCCTTATACTTTAGAACAAGTAAATCAAATGTTGGCTAGCCAACAAATTTTGTTAACTGATTTAGCTTGGCATGAAGGCATGACAGAATGGAAAGCTTTAGGAGAATTAACCCAAGGTAAACTTGTATATCAACCTATCGGTTATTCTGTACCTACAATAAATACGAATACATCAACTAATGAAACTATTCGTCAAATTCGTGTAGAACCTAAAGTTCATGAACTTGCGTCTATTCCAGCTCGGGCTTTAGCAAAAATTATTGATTTATTGCTTTGGTTACCAATCGCTGCAATTCCTTCTTTTTTCTTTAATGAAGCTCAATATAAGCAATTATTCGAGCTGCAAAAACAGATGCAATCTGCCGAAGTCGCATCGACTAAAGCTGCAGAATTGCAACAGCAACTTTTTACTTTAATTCCAATAGAAGCTTGGCATTCAATGCTTCTTTACATCGTAATTATGCTTGCAATTCAAGCCGTTCTTTTAACAAAGTTTGGTCAAAGTATAGGTAAGAAAATCGTCGGAATTAAAATTGTAGATGCTGAGGACAATAGCAAGGTTAATTTAACTCGCATCTTCTTATTAAGAAGTATTGTTTTTATCATATTAAACTTACTGTTTATGCCGATCAGTACAATTATTGACTACGCTTTTGCATTAGGACAAAAGCGACAAGCTTTACATGACAAAATTGCAAGAACAAAAGTGATCAAATGATAGTGAATGACTCATTCATTTAATGTCTAAAAAAAGAGGAGGCGCCCTGCCTCCTTTTTTCTATAGTGAGTTGATATTTAAATAAAAGCTCTATTGAAATTAGATACCCTACAAAAAAAATCGGGTTTTAAAACAATTATTTCAGCCTACTTTATGTATAGCTTAGTTTGTCGATATGAGGCATAATGCCCTACAACGTAGCGGTGTCATATAATTGAGAAGTCTAAATTTAAGGATTAGCGTTCTCAATCATGCGACACTTTAATCGCTATCCCATATTTAATTAGGGAATGGGACTCTTCACCGAGGTTGTAAAATGAGACAAACGATTTTAGCTGTATTGTCTTTATCAACGCTTGCCGCACTTTTGACTGGGTGTGGTGGTGATATGGTACTTCTAAACTCTAAAGGTCCAGTTGGTCAAGGTCAAAGTGACCTTATGATGACTGCGATCTATTTAATGTTACTTGTGGTGATTCCTTCAATCATCATGGCATTATGGTTTGGTTGGAAATATCGCGCGTCAAATAAAGATGCAGACTATAAACCTACATGGGCACACTCAACTGCAATTGAAGTTGTAGTATGGGGTATCCCTGTCATTATTATTGGTATTTTAGCTTGGTTAACTTGGTGGGGTTCCCACAAGTATGACCCATACCGTCCTTTAGAATCAGATAAAGCACCTTTAACTATTCAAGTTATTGCTGAACAGTTTAAGTGGATCTTTATTTATCCTGAACAAAACATTGCAACAGTTAACGAAGTACGTTTCCCTGAAAAAACTCCGTTAAGCTTTAAAATCACTTCTAACTTTACAATGAACTCATTCTTCATTCCACAGTTAGGCGGCCAGATTTATGCAATGGCAGGTATGCAAACTCACCTTCATTTGTTAGCAAATGAAACTGGTGTATATCGTGGTTTCTCTTCTAACTACTCAGGTTACGGTTTCTCTCAAATGCGTTTCAAGGCGCATAGTGTTACAGAGCAACAATTCAACGAATGGGTAGCAGCGGTTAAAGCAGGTAATGGTTCAACCATTAACCCAGAAGCAGTTCAAAAAACTACGCTTGACCAAGCTGAATTGGCAACCTTACGTGATGGTAACCGTTCTAAGCATCAGATCGAGCATTTAGTAAATCGTGCTAAAGCTGCTGGTGATGAAAAAGCAGTTGCTGAAGCTGAAGCTATGAAACCGTTCCCGACTAAGCCACACCCTGTGACTTATTACTCTACTGTTGAGCCTAAATTGTTTGAAACAATTATCAACCACTATATGAGTAACTATCATGGTGTTGACCACTCTGCTGAACACGCAACAGCTGACACTCATGCTGCAGCTGAACACGCTGCTCAAGGGGAATAAGACATGGATATGATTTTTGGTAAACTGGGTTGGGACTCTATCCCGACAGAGCCAATCGTACTTGTCACCATGGTCCTTATGGCAATTGGTGCAATTGCAGTGCTTGGCGGTATCACCTATTTCAAAAAATGGGGATATTTGTGGAATGAGTGGTTTATTACGGTAGACCATAAAAAGATTGGTATCATGTATATCATCGTATCTGTTGTCATGCTTCTGCGTGGTTTCGCCGATGCGATCATGATGCGTTTACAACTTTTCCTCGCTAAAGGCGGCGGCGAAGGTTATCTACATCCTGACCACTACGACCAGATCTTCACCGCACACGGTGTAATCATGATCTTCTTCGTAGCAATGGGTCTCGTTGTAGGTATGATGAACATCTCTGTACCTTTACAGATTGGTGCTCGTGACGTTGCTTTCCCATTATTGAACTCTTTAAGCTTCTGGTTATTCGCTGGTGCTGCTGGTTTGATGATGCTTTCACTTGTATTAGGTGAGTTTGCTGCGACTGGTTGGATGGCTTACCCTCCTCTATCTGGCATTCAATATTCTCCTGGTGTAGGTGTCGACTACTATATCTGGGCACTTCAGGTTTCTGGTCTAGGTACGCTTTTATCTGGTGTTAACTTCTTCGTTACCATCATCAAAATGCGTGCGCCTGGCATGAAATTAATGGACATGCCTATTTTCACGTGGACTTCACTTTGTACGGCTGTATTAATCATTGCATCATTCCCTGTATTAACAGGTACACTTGCAATGCTTACTCTTGACCGTTACTTCGGCTTCCATTTCTTCACAAATGAGCTTGGCGGTAGCCCAATGCTTTATGTGAACTTGATCTGGACATGGGGTCACCCTGAAGTATATATCTTGGTATTACCAGCATTTGGTCTATACTCAGAAATCGTTGCAACCTTCTCTCGTAAAGCGTTGTTCGGTTACAAGTCTATGGTGTATGCAACTATCGCGATTACTGTTCTTGCGTTTGTTGTATGGCTTCACCACTTCTTCACCATGGGTGCTGGTGCGAACGTTAACGCGTTCTTCGGTATCATGACCATGGTTATTGCGATTCCTACTGGTGTGAAAATCTTCTCTTGGTTATTCACCATGTATAAAGGTCGCATCACCTTTACTACTCCAATGTTATGGACGCTTGGCTTCCTTGTAACATTCGGTATCGGTGGTTTAACTGGTGTACTTATG
The DNA here is from genome assembly GCF_013009345.1 of Acinetobacter geminorum. GTDB lineage: Bacteria > Pseudomonadota > Gammaproteobacteria > Pseudomonadales > Moraxellaceae > Acinetobacter > Acinetobacter geminorum. The sequence goes on from NZ_JABELE010000018.1 coordinate 6,896, forward strand.
GCTGTTCCACCTGCGGACTTCTTGGTACACAACTCATTATTCTTGATCGCTCACTTCCATAACGTAATTATCGGTGGTGTGGTGTTTGGTATGTTTGCCGGCATCATTTACTACTGGCCAAAAATGTTTGGTTGGAAGCTCAACGAAGCATGGGGTAAAGCAGCGTTCTGGTTCTGGTTCTTCGGTTTCTATTTTGCATTCATGCCACTTTATATCCTTGGTTTCATGGGTATGACTCGTCGTTTGAATACATATGACAACCCTGAATGGGATCCGTACCTTGCAATTGCATTATTTGGTGCTGTTCTTGTTGCAATTGGTATTGCATGTTTCTTAATGCAAATCATCGTTGGCTTCTTACAACGTAAAGACAACATGGACCTTACTGGCGACCCATGGGATGCTCGTACGCTTGAATGGGCAACCTCTTCTCCTGCCCCATTCTATAACTTTGCGCATGAACCAGATGCAAGCGGTATCGACCGTTTCTGGACTGACAAAGAAAATGGTGTAGCATACGCACGTAACACTAAATATGAAGACATCCACATGCCGACCGATCGTGCTGCTGGTTTTGTCATTGCAATGTTCATTACTCTTCTTGGCTTTGCACTCATCTGGCATATTTGGTGGCTCGTTGTTGTTTCATTCGTTGCAGCTGTTGTTAGCTTGATCGTAAGCTCATTCACTAAGAATGTTGACTACTACGTTCCTGCTGCTGAAGTTGAGCGTATTGAAAACGAACGCTATGCTTTACTTGAAAAACACTTAAAGAAGGACTAAGGAAATGGCTGAAGTACTTCATCACGACAACCACGGCCATGACGGTCATCATGAACATGATGATACTGATTTAACGGTTTTTGGTTTCTGGACATACTTGATGAGTGACTTGATTCTTTTCGGATCACTCTTCATTGCGTTCGCTGTATTAAGCAGCCATGTGCCACCAGGAACTCCAAGTGCATATGACCTATTCCATGACTCATTAGGCTTCGTGTTAACTGAAACATTTGCCTTATTGATTTCATCGGTAACGTTTGGTTTTGCTGTACTTGCATCTTATAAAAAGAATGTAAATCAAGTTATCACTTGGTTATTCATTACATTCCTTTTTGGTGCATCGTTCATTGGAATGGAAGTCTATGAATTCCATCACCTTGTACATGAAGGCCACGGTCCAACTCACAGTGCATTCTTATCATCGTTCTTTACTTTGGTTGGTACACACGGTATCCACGTAACTTCTGGTTTAGTGTGGATGCTTGTATTAATGTATCAAATCAAGACTAAAGGTTTGACTTTACCGAATACACGTCGTCTTGCTTGCTTAAGCTTGTTCTGGCACTTCCTTGACATCGTTTGGATCTGTGTATTCAGCGTCGTTTACTTACTGGGAGTTCTCTAATGAGTAGTCATGAGCATAATGCTGCTGGTGCGTCACACGGTAACTTTAAGCAATACACTGTTGGATTTATCCTTTCTGTTATCCTCACCATCATTCCTTTCGGAATGGTGATGGCGGGTGGTTTCAGTCGTGGTCTTTTAGTTACAGTGATTGCAATCACTGCGGTTGCTCAGGTTCTTGTACAACTTGTGTACTTCTTACACATGAATACATCATCTGAACAACGTTGGAATATGATTGCATTCATCTACACAATTCTATGTATCGCCGTGCTTTTAATCGGTTCTGTGTGGATTATGAATTACCTTCACTACAATATGATGATCTAAACTGATTGTCATGTTGAAAAAATATCTATTCCTGACTAAACCAGGAATTCTCTTCGGTAATTTCATTACCACCTTGGGCGGCTTTTTCTTAGCCGCCCAAGGCTCTATAGACATCTCATTATTACTTCTCACCTTACTTGGAACAACTTTAGTTGTGGCCTCTGGTTGCGTGGTTAATAATGTTATAGATCAAGATATTGATACAAAGATGCAGCGCACACAAAACCGTGCACTTGTTAAAAAAACAATCTCTCCTACTGTTGCGCTGATATATGCATTAGTGCTTGGGGTAATTGGTTTTAGCATTTTATGGTTTGGTGTAAATGGTTACGCATTTTTGTTTGCAATGATTGGTTTTATTGTCTATGTCGGTTTTTATAGCTTGTGGACCAAACGCACCTCAATCCATCAAACCGTCATTGGTAGTATCTCCGGGGCGAGCCCTCCTGTTATTGGTTATACAGCAGTAACTCATCAATTTGATGTGGCAGCCTTGCTTTTGTTTTTAGCATACGCTTTATGGCAAATGCCTCACTCTTGGGCAATTGCAATTTATCGTTTTGATGATTACAAAAATGCGGGAATTCCAATTTTGCCTGTAGCACGTTCTATTTATCGTACGAAAATTGAATGTGTAATCTATATCCTATTATTTGCAGCTGTTTTGAATGGGTTATATTGTTTTGGCTATACCAATGTATTCTTTTTAATTACCTTTAATGCTCTGACCGCATATTGGTTATATTTATCAGTTATTGGATTTAAAGCCGAAAATGATCAATTGTGGGCTAAACGTTTTTTCCTGTACTCGGTCATATTAATTACCTTGTTAAGTTTAAGCTTTAGCTTTACCTATCAATCCCCTGCTCCAAATCTTCCTCTCTTTTAAACAAGAGAGGATTTCCTCTTTATAGTAAAGAAGTTTTACTTTTCTGATCAAAAGATTTGTTTTTAGTCGAACTTTTACCTATAATTCAGCCTTCGCAAATTTTGCGGCATAACTTATTAAGTTATGACTCCTTGCTTCTAATTTTTTATTAGGGGCTGTTTAAACCGTAAGGAGCTGACAATGCGTCATTACGAAATCGTACTTTTGGTACACCCAGACCAAAGCGATCAAGTTGTAGGTATGGTTGAACGCTATATCTCTCAGATCAAAGAAGCTGAAGGTCAAATTCACCGTTTAGAAGATTGGGGCCGTCGTCAATTGGCTTACCCAATTAACAAAATTCACAAAGCGCACTACATTCTTATGAATGTTGAATGTGGTCAAACTACGCTTGATGAGTTAGAAGAATTATTCCGTTATAACGACGCGATCATTCGTAACCTTATCATCCGTCGTGAACACGCAATCACTGAAGAGTCATTGCTTGCTAAGAGTGCTGAAGAAAAGCGTGCGCGTAAAGCTCAACGCGAAGAAGCACAGCAAGTTGCTCAAGAAGCTGAATAAGGAGAACATCAATGGCACGTTTTTACCGTCGTCGCAAGTTCTGCCGCTTTACAGCTGAGAATGTTGCGTACATCGACTACAAAGATATCGACACTTTAAAACAGTACATCACTGAAAACGGCAAGATTGTTCCTAGCCGTATCACTGGTACTAAAGCTCGTTATCAACGTCAATTAGCACTTGCTATCAAACAAGCTCGCTATTTGTCTTTGATTCCGTACACTGACAACCATAAGTGAGGTGATCTGTGGACGTTATCTTATTACAACGCATTAAGAACCTTGGTAAATTAGGCGATAAAGTATCAGTTAAAGCTGGTTACGGCCGTAACTTCCTTATCCCTCAAGGTAAAGCAGTTGCAGCTACTGAAGCTAACACTGCTGCTTTTGAAGCTCGTCGTGCTGAACTTGAAAAGCAAGAAGCTGAAGTTTTAGCTGCTGCTCAAGCACGTGCTGAACAATTGAACGAAGTTAACATCGTTATCACTGCTAAAGCTGGTGACGAAGGTAAACTGTTCGGTTCTATCGGTACTCGTGACATCGCTGACGCATTAACGAATGCTGGTCTTACAGTTGACCGTGCAGAAGTTCGTTTACCAAATGGTGCGCTTCGTCACACTGGTGAATTCAACATCGCAATCCAATTGCATCATGATGTTGTTGCAGAAGTTCTCGTTACTATCGTATCTGAGTAATTTCTCATCAAAAAAAAGAGCATGCTTTTGCATGCTCTTTTTTTATGTTTCAAATTTTAAAATAAGATATATTAATTCCTGATCAGTTCTTCAGTTTAATTGGTTTTTTAATTAGGTAGTTTATTTAATTTTGTTTTAAGATAGTTCTCGGCTTTACAGCCTCTTTGTGTACACCTTTCTTTATCATCAGGTCTAATTATGTCTCAGGCGAATGCCACTTCTTTAGCGCTTTCATCTCCAACAGAAAATAAAACGAGTGAATCAGGCCAACTTAAAGAGTTTCGCACTCCCCCACACAATTTAGCTATTGAACAAGCTGTTCTAGCTGCCCTGATGACAGTTGCCGAATCTTTCGAACAAGTTAATGATGTACTCAAAGAAAATGATTTTTACGCGACTCGCCATAAATATATTTTTCGTGCAATCGAGAAATTAGCACAAGAAAACTCACCTTATGATGCCGTCTTAGTAAGTGACTGGCTCTTAAAACAAAATTTACTAGACGCTATTGGTGGCGAAGAATACTTAATGCAGCTTATGGCTGACTCACCTTCAAGTTTCTATAACTTAGAAACTTATGCCACTAAAATTAAAGAGTTTTCTACACTTCGTAGCATGATTAAAGTTAGTACTGAAATTTTGCAAAATGCTTATGACACGAAAGGCCGCGGTGTTAGTGAAATTTTAGACTTAGCTGAAACAAGTATTTTCTCATTAGCAGAACAGCACAATAACAATAAAAAAGATGCTGGTCCTAAATCTATTAGTTCTGTTACCGCCGACGTAATTAGTAAGCTTGATGAGCTTTCAAAATTAGATGGCAATATTACAGGTTTAACGACTGGCTTCTTAGAACTTGATAACAAAACATCTGGTATGCAACCTGGTGACTTAATTATTGTTGCTGCACGTCCATCGATGGGTAAAACTACTTTTGCCATGAACCTGGTTGAGAGTGTTTTGCAATATAACAAGTTACCTGCTCTGGTCTTTTCAATGGAGATGCCAGCAGACTCAATTGCGATGCGTCTTATTTCCGCAATGGGTAAAGTCCATCAAGGACATTTACGTTCGGGAAATTTAGATGCAGATGAATGGACCAAGGTAACTGGTACAATTTTGCAGCTTCAGCAAATGCATTTGTATATTGATGACTCATCTGCTCTGCCTCCAACTGAACTTCGTGCCCGTGCTCGTCGTGTTGCCAAAATGCATGATGGTAAAATTGGTTGCATCATGGTCGATTACTTGCAGCTCATGAAAGTCCCAGGCATGGGTGATAACCGTGTAGGCGAGATTTCAGAAATTTCACGTAGCTTAAAAGCGTTAGCGAAAGAAATGCAATGTCCTGTTATTGCACTTTCCCAGCTTAACCGAAGTCTGGAAAACCGTCCAAATAAACGCCCTGTAATGTCCGACTTACGTGAATCCGGTGCGATCGAGCAGGATGCCGACTTAATTATGTTTATTTACCGTGATGAGGTTTATAACAAAGAGTCAAAAGAAGCCGGCACTGCAGAAATTATTATTGGTAAGCAGCGTAACGGTCCAATTGGTTCAGTTCGTCTTGCTTTTGAAGGTCAATATACTCGATTTAGTAATCTCTCTCCTGAGTATTACAGCCAATATGATGATGAAGAATAAGCTCTATCTCTAGCCCAAAGGAGTAAATGAGGGTGCGCCAAGCAACAGTTTATATTGACCGTAATGCACTTCAATATAATTTAAGCCGTGTCAAACAACTCGCAACAAATTCAAAAATTGTAAGTATGGTAAAAGCTAATGCTTATGGACATGGAATCAAAGACTGTTTAGCAGCCTTAAATGCATCAGATGCCTTTGGTGTCGCCTGCCTACAAGAAGGTTTGGAAATTCGTGAATTAGGATTTCAGCAGCCTGTTACTTTAATTGAAGGGGTATTTTCTGAAGATGAAATGCCAATTGCAATTAAACAAAAATTTGAATGTGTCATTCACCATCAACAACAGTTTGAATGGTTGATTAAACACAAACAAGCGTACATCAACCAAAGTTTAAAAGTCTGGGTTAAACTTAATAGTGGGATGAACCGGTTAGGTTTTAAAAATCCAGAAATTATTGAAATTATTAAAACTTTAAAATCTGAAGGATTTACTTGTGTACTTGCGATGCATTTCGCAAATGCAGATGTAGACCATCCACTTAACGAGCAACAAAAACAACAATTTCTACAAGTTAAACAAGCTTGTGATCCAGTTTTAGCTTCTTGCTGTAACTCAGCTGCCATTTATAAATGGCCAGAGTTACATTTTGATTATGTTCGTCCGGGTATCATGCTTTACGGCGCCTCACCTTTTGCAAATCAAACAGTCTATGATCTTGACTTAAAACCAGTGATGACTTTTTCAGCAGAAGTGATTGCACTCAACCATATTCAAACTAATGAACATGTCGGTTATGGATCAACTTTCTGCGCCACGCAAGCAATGGATATCGCGATTGTTTCTATAGGTTACGGTGATGGTTATCCACGAGCTTATGTTAAACAAAACTATGTCGCTATTGATAAACATCTCTGTGCAGTTGTAGGGCGAGTGAGTATGGATATGATTGCAATCGACGTGACAGGCATGCAAGTAAAATTAGGCACTCCAGTTGAACTCTGGGGTCCACATCGCTTAGTTGATGATGTTGCGGATGCAAACGGAACGATAGGATATGAATTACTCTGTCGCTTAAGTAATCGCCCCACTCGTAAAAGCAGTTAAATAATAAATATAAAAAAAAATCCAAGCATGCTTGGATTTTTTTATTTAAACACGCAAAATTTATCGCCAGTAATCATCTGTAGGCTTTGGCATTTCCTGTAATCCCCGACGAAGAGTATCTGACCATTGCTTACTAATCTGTGAGAAATAAGGATCATCCTCGGTTATTCGTTTTCCCATGGGGATAACAAAGCTATCTTTAATGTAGACCAATGCATCAAGTGGTAAGCCAACAGAAACATTTGAACGCAAAGTCGAATCAAAAGAAATCAGGCTACAACGTAATGCATCGTCTAGTGGCATTGCATAATATAAAGCTCGATCCAGAATAGGCTTTCCATATTTACTTTCACCTATTTGAAAATAAGGTGTATCTGTAGTTGCACAAATAAAATTGCCTTGTGGATAGACATTATAGAGTTGCATATCCCCACCTTTAATCTGCCCACCTACCAAAATACTACAGGCATAATTCATTTGTTCTTGGGTGTCCGAACTAATATCCTCTAAAACAGTTTTTAAGGTTTTACCAATCAGTTCAGCCGCCTCAAACATCGTATTAACACTATATAGGTTAGGCTCTTGCTGCAAAGTAAGGGCATTTTGTAAATGACCTATAACAGCTTGTGTTGTTGCTAAGTTACCTGCAGTTTGCAAGGCAATAAAACGTTCTCCGGTAACGCCGAAAGTATGCAGTTTTCGGAACACAGAAATATGGTCAACTCCTGCATTGGTCCTCGTGTCACTAATAAACACTAAACCTTGTTCCAATCTTAGCGCACAACAATAGGTCATTTCATTCTCTTTACATTCAACATGCCAACACTTGAACCACAGACATCATGTTCTCAACTCCACCTTGCTCTCTTACGCCACGAATAGGTGCCACATCGAGATAGTCACGTCCTACAGCAAGGTAGATGTGATGTTTGGGTGTAAACAATTGATTGCTTACATCAAAACAATACCACTGATTTTCTAAAAATACCTCCGCCCAAGCGTGACTGGCAAGGTGCGGATAGTTTTGATCAAATAGATAACCAGAGACATAACGTGCAGGTAATTGTAGCGCACGACACATCGCAATTAAAATGTGAGCATGATCTTGACATACTCCTTGACCTGCATGAAATGCTTCAATCGCAGTTGTCTGAACCGAAGTACTTTCAGGTTGGTAAAGTATTTTTTGCAAGATATATTCGCTTAATAACGCAATATGCTGTCGGTCCTTAGCCACTACAATATTTTTGGCAAAGTCCAACATTCCCGAATCACATCGAGTTGCACCTGTCATCTGCAAAAACAAATTTGTAGGTGTAGAGAGATCAACACAACCCCATTCTACATTTTGAAGCTCAACAATGCCTTGAGCCATAAATGTCAGATGTTGATATGGATAACGCTGACTAGCCGTCATCCATACATTGTTAAATATATCTCTCTTTATTGTCTTATCACCCGGCACGCTAATTGCCCAATTTATAACATGTTGATGCGGTGATGTTTGAGGCATCATTTTAATATACTGAATGCTGTTCCGAGCAGTTTCAGTATAGCTATAATGCGTTTGATGATTAACCATCAATTTCATAATCAGCCCTTAAACATATTTTCTAACTGCTGTGTAAAAGTATAGTAAGCATCCCAAGTAAGTTGCTGCTTTAATACTTGCCAATTTTCATCTATATTTTCCCAATTCAAATTAGCAAGCTGTTGCACCACCAAATCTAGTTCTAATACAAGAACAGATAAATCTTCTCCAAAACGCAGCTCTATATCAAATTGCTCTATTTTTTGGCCTAAATGCAAAAATAAACGTACATCCTCATGTTCTGCTTCTAGTATTTGTGTGCATTGTTCGACAGCTTTACTTAATGCATCAGGTTGAGGTTGAAGTGTATTAATAACATTATTTAATTCTGCATAAGCATGTGATGACAAAATACCTCTTAGTTCCTGAATATTATCTTTAGCAATAATGAGCTGGTTCAGTAATGAAAATGTTTGCTTCTTGTCTAACATATAGTGATTTAGTAATTCTGCATTTTCTATAACCAAACCAAATGCTGCTGCAAATTTTGTTGCTTTCTCATCTTCTGTAAAGGGTAAATGAGAGGCTGCAAATTTAACTCGCATCAAATATCGGCCCAACCAATATATTTGATGCGCACTCGAATTGAGTAAAACCATAAAGTTCCTCTTAACCCACAATCAGGAATGTAACGTTTCGACAACCCATGTATCTTTTATACCGCCACCTTGAGATGAATTTACGACCAAGGAGCCAGCTTGCATTGCAACTCGGGTTAAGCCACCAGGTACAATCTCGGTACGATAAGGTGAACTTAATACAAATGGACGTAAGTCAATATGACGCTCAGCTACGCCGCCTGTCGTTAAAGTTGGAGCAACGGATAAAGCTAATGTAGGCTGTGCAATATACATATGTGGCATAGCAATTAATTTTTTTCTAAAGTCATCAATTTCGCATGAGCTTGCTTTAGGCCCAATCAACATGCCATATCCGCCTGAACCTTGTGCTTCTTTAACGACTAATTGATCAAGATTAGAGAGTACATAATCTAAGTGTTCTTCCTTACGGCACTGATAAGTAGGTACATTTTTTAGAATTGGTGTTTCATCCAGATAATATTGAATCATTTGATCTACATAAGGATAAATAGATTTATCATCGGCCACACCAGTTCCAGGTGCATTTGCAATCACAACATTTTTTTGCAAATAAGCAGACATAAGTCCTGCAACACCTAAAGCACTATCTGGTCGAAATGCTAAAGGATCTAGAAAATCATCATCTAAACGGCGGTAAATTACGTCTACTTTTTGACGCCCACGAATAGTTTTGACAAAAACTTGATCATTTTCTACAAATAAATCACGATTTGTAACTAAGGGCACATCCATTTCACGCGCTAAAAAAGCATGCTCATAATAAGCACTATTAAAACGTCCTGGTGTTAGTACCACGATAAAAGGTTGATCGGCAGGTGAATTCTCTTGCAATATTTCTTTTAAAAGTTTTGGATAATGCTCAATTCCTTGTAAATTATTGGCTGTACATAGCTCAGGCATTAATTTCTGGCTAATATTTCGGCTTTCAATCATATAAGACACACCGGAAGGTGTTCTCAAGTTATCTTCTAATACAAAAAACTCCCCTTCATCGTCACGAATAATATCAATTCCACTAATTTGTGAATAAATTTTCCCCTTTAAAGAATGTTTAAGCATATGAGGCTGGAAAGCATCATTCCCCATAATTTGTTCTTCAGGGATAATTTGCTCTTTTAAAATATGTTGTCCATGATAAATATCGTCCAGGAAATAATTTAATGCTTTAACACGTTGCGCACAGCCTGAGGCAATCTTTTCCCATTGTTTTTTTTCGATTACTCTTGGAATTAAATCAAATGGGATAGTGCGTTCCGTCCCTTCTTTATCACCATAAACATTAAAAGTGATCCCATGGTAAAGAAAATGTTGTTTTGCTTGGGTATTTAGCTCCTTTAGCTCATCTAAAGTACGGATGCTCAACCATTGTTCAATTTTTTTAGAAGCTGCACCATTTGACGTTACATCATCAAGCATCTCATTAAAGAACTGTGATTTGAGTTGCTCAAAGAGATTAGTTTGCACAGAAATATGTTCTAAAAAAGAGGTTGGGTTAATGAGTGCCGTTGTTGTCTGCTCTTGTATAAAAAAATCATTATCAATATGTAATTCATGATCTTGTTCTGACATAACCACCTCGTCTTATCATTTATCTATATTTCATTTTTAAATAAGCAATTTCAGTGCCACTTATATATCTATAGTACTTTTACGGCATTATTGTTCTAACTTTCTTCTAAATATTAACATCGTTTGCCCAACGGGCTATAAACCGAATCTGACAAACTTGCTAAATCTGTAAAGATTTTTTATTGTGTTGACACCAAAGCAATTGGATATAGATGTATTACGCTTATGTCTGTAATAGAAAAAGAAACTTCGAATAGTTTATATCGCCAATGGCAGATTTTATCTCGCCTACCGACCGGTAAATGGATCGGAACTCGAGAATTACAAGAAATGCTTGAACGTGAAGGTATTGATATTAGTTTAAGAACTATTCAACGTGACTTAAATCAAATTGCTCAACGTTTCCCGATAGAGAGCAATAAAGCCGTACCTCAAGGGTGGCGGTGGCAATCGGATGCACCTATTCAAAGCTTACCTCACATGACAAGTTCTCAAGCAGTAACCTTTATGATGGTTGAGGAACACCTTAAGCACTTACTCCCTCCCAGCCTGCTTGATGAGATGGGACCATGGTTTGATTTAGCCAAACGAAGTCTTTCTACTCAAAATAATGTGAGACAGTGGATTAACCGTGTACGCATTGTTCCTGCAAGTCAACCTCTTATTCCACCTGTAGTCGATCGAAATGCTCAACAAGCAATTTATGAAGGCTTGCTCCAAGACAAGCAAATAGAATGCATTTATCGAGCACGAGTCAATCAGGGTGAAGACCGAACATATATCTTAAATCCTTTAGCATTGGTACAAAAAGGTGCAGTAATTTATTTAATTTGCACACGACATGACAAAACTGAAGTTCAAACTTTTGCTCTGCACCGTTTTAAATCAGCAAAAGTATTAGACAGTCGAGCACTACATCCTGTTAATTTTGATATTGATCATTATATTGATTCAGGTGCTTTAGGCTTTAGAGTGGACTACAACCAGCCAACTGAATCAATTCAGCTCACCTTAACCATGACAGAGCAAACTGCTAAAACTTTTTATGAAAGTCAGTTAAGTAAAGATCAAACAATTACCCCACTTGAGGAAAATATTGTAGAAGTCACAGCGACTGTACCTTTTACATCTCAATTGGTATGGTGGTTACGTAGTTTTGGTAAGAAATTACTCCATATTGAACCAGTACAAGTACACAATGCTGTGCGAGAAATTGAAACTGAGAGTAAATAGATATAAAAAAAGAGAACCATAAGGTTCTCTTTAGATTTTGAATTGTAATTTTCTTAATTTTATATTGTTCTTATATTTTTACTTGTTTTCAGATCAAGATGTTCTCCCCCACCAAAACTGATCTGCTCTTTCTTTTGCGCTATTTTGAACATGAGCTTTGGCATGCCATTTCATATCCATTGTAGCGAATTGATTTCATTGTCATCATTAAAGCCCTCTTGTTTGAACGTGAATTTAATATAACTGGCGACTCAAAATATGTGAAATAAGAAAAAAAGGAAGCGAAATCTCTTTTCTTCCTTAGGAAGTTTCCATATATTTTTTGAACAGAAATAAAAAAGCCCAGTCTTAACTGGGCTTTTTTACATTTAAATAATTAAGCTGTTTTCTTAATCATATTGTTCTTACGAATTGTGATCATTACAAGCTGAACTGCTGCTGGTGTAACACCAGGAATACGGCTTGCTTGAGCTAAAGTTTCTGGAAGAACTGTTTTTAACTTCTGCGTGATTTCACGTGATAAGCCTGACACTACATCATAGTCAAAATCAGCAGGTATTTTGGTTTCTTCAAGACGTTTTAATTGAGCAACATCTTCGTGCTGACGGTTAATGTAACCTTCATATTTCACAGCAATTTCAATTTGCTCACCCACTTGTTCTGAAACTTCAGAACCAGTAAGTTCAGCAATTTGACCGAAGGTGATATTAGGACGCTTAAGCAAATCAATCGCACTACATTCCTTACTCAAATCAGCACCCGTCATCTCAACGAATTTTTTACCCATAGGGTTATTTGGTGCTGCCCACAAATGTTGTAAACGAGAGGTTTCGCGCTCAACCGCTTCCATTTTTTCACAATAAGCAGCCCAACGTACATCATCAACCAAACCAAGTTCACGGCCAATAGAAGTCAAGCGCTGATCCGCATTATCTTCACGCAGCATCAAACGATATTCAGCACGTGAGGTAAACATACGGTACGGTTCTTTAGTACCTAACGTGATGAGATCATCAACCAACACACCCATATAAGCTTGGTCACGTTTAGGCGTCCATTCTTCTTGCTCCCACGCACGACGCGCAGCATTTAAACCTGCAAGTAAACCTTGGGCACCAGCCTCTTCGTAACCTGTTGTACCATTAATTTGACCAGCAAAGTACAAGCCATTAATCGCTTTAGTCTCGAGTGTAAATTTCAAAGCTTGCGGGTTGAAATAGTCATATTCAATTGCATAGCCCGGACGTAAGATATGAGCATTTTCCATACCACGAATTGAGCGTACAAGCTCGAACTGAACATCAAATGGTAAAGAAGTCGAAATACCGTTTGGATAAAGTTCGTGTGTATCTAGACCTTCTGGCTCCAAGAATACTTGATGTGAGTCTTTATCAGCGAAACGATGAATTTTATCTTCGATTGATGGACAGTAACGCGGACCTACACCTTCAATAACACCAGTGTACATTGGTGAACGGTCTAAACCACCACGAATAATGTCGTGGGTTTTTTCATTTGTATGAGTGATATAACAGTTTACTTGTTCAGGATGCATAGAAGCATCACCCATGAATGACATCACCGGAGATGGAAAATCACCCGGCTGCGGAATCATGACTGAAAAATCAACTGAACGTGCATCAATACGTGGTGGAGTACCAGTTTTTAAACGTCCCACTGGTAATTTTAATTCACGTAAACGTTGAGCAAGTGCAATAGAAGGAGGGTCCCCCGCACGACCACCGCTTGATTTTTCTAAACCAACGTGGATTACACCACCCAAGAATGTACCTGTAGTCAACACAACAGTTTTAGCATCAAAGCGAATACCCATTTGGGTAACAACACCTTTAACGGTATCGCCTTCAACAATCAGGTCATCAGCTGCTTGCTGGAAAATGTCAAGATTTGCTTGATTTTCCAAAGTATCACGAATAGCGGCTTTATAACGAACACGGTCAGCTTGAGCACGTGTTGCACGCACAGCTGCACCTTTACGCGAATTTAAAATACGGAACTGAATACCACCTTTATCGGCAGCTAACGCCATTGCGCCACCAAGTGCATCAATTTCGCGTACTAAATGCGACTTACCAATACCACCGATTGCTGGGTTACAACTCATTTGGCCCAAAGTCTCAATGTTATGGGTCAAAAGCAAAGTCTGTCGTCCCATACGCGCAGCAGCGAGGGCCGCTTCCGTACCTGCGTGACCGCCACCGATAACGATAACATCATAAACTTTAGGATAGTGCATGAGTACAAAAACACCAGAAAAAAAAGACGGAACATTATAGCAAAATTATCTGCATATTGATGTACATAATTACAAAATTGTCTTCACATAATTTACGGTACGCCACATGATTTGACATTTTGTTTCATGAATTCAATACAAAGTGAATGTTTTTAAAACCAATTCATCTTAGAATAAAAAACGTACAGCACTTCTATGACTTTAAAATTAACGCAACGAGAAGGAATACAAAATGAAAACGACCATGTTAAAAATCTTAACTGCATCTCTAATTTGTTTTTCAGGCGTAACTTTTACCCATGCTGCTGACACGAGCAAAGCCGAAATGCAAAAACAAATTCGAGTCTGTGCAAAAAAACAGCAAGGTGAATGGGTTTCTTACAATCACAACGGTGTAACCTTTAACGGTACTTGCCAACCAAACGAAAATGGTAAGTTACAATTTAAGGCCCCTGCTCCTTAATCTGTTTTAACATAGGTATAGAAGAAGCCATTTATTTTCTGCTATATCTCATCAGTATTTTCAAAGACGGTCCATTAAAGATGGGCCGTTTTCTTTTTTAAAATGATCTAGTCCGCTACAATACGCCTTTAAATAAAATTTTTAGGTCCTTTTCGTGAAGTGGTTACAAATACACATTACCGTTGATCAAGAACAAGTTGAGTTCACAGAAACACTTTTAATGTCTCTAGGTGCGGTAAGCGTAACGCTGGATGATGCTGAAGATCAGGCTTTACTTGAACCATTACCTGGTGAAACACCTTTATGGAACAAAGTGATCGTGACAGGCATCTATCAACAAGACGAACAAGACCCAATTGATGTCGACACTTTAGAAGCTTTCTTAAAAGCTCAACTTCCAGATGTTCCTATGCGCCATGAAGAACTTGAAGATCAAGTGTGGGAACGCGCATGGATGGATTATTATGAGCCAATCCAAATTGGGGAAAAGTTCTGGATCGTACCTGAATGGCTAGAGCCTCCAGAAGCAGACGCAACTAATATTAAGCTAGATCCAGGTCTTGCATTTGGTACAGGTAACCATGCAAGTACGTTCCTATGCTTACAATGGTTAGGCAAAACTGACGTTAAAGATAAAATCGTAATTGATTATGGTTGTGGTTCAGGCATTTTAGGTGTAGCCGCTTTATTATTAGGCGCTAAAAAAGTATATGCCACTGATATTGACCCGCAAGCTGTTTTAGCAACAAAACAAAATGCTGAACTTAATGGGGTATTAGATCGACTATATGTAGGTCTCCCTGAAGAATTCAATCAAGAATTCAAACCTCAGCAAGCAGACGTTTTAGTTGCAAACATTTTAGCTGGCCCATTAATGGCGCTTGCGTCTGAGTTTGCAAATTTAACTAAATCTAAGGGCGAGTTTGCACTTGCCGGCGTAATTGAAGAGCAAGTTGCTGATGTTTCACGTGTTTATTCTGAATTTTTTGATATATTAGATGTCGAAAAACGCGAAGAAAACTGGTGTCGCATTTCAGGAAAACGTAAAAAATAAATTGAGATTTTAACTCATGAATGAAAAACAAACCCGCTGCCCTAAGTGTTTAACAGTCTATAAAGTATCTCTTACTCAATTGACTGTCGCTCAGGGTATGGTTTGTTGTCCTAAATGTGATTCAACCTTTAATGCACTAACCAATCTGATTAATATTGAACAGCCAGTCATGGTCAATTCCAATACTTTAGCTAATGGTTCAATGCAAACAAAGTATATGACGCATTCTCACGTGTTAGATATATTTGATCAAAAAGTTGAGAATTCTAATATTGATCTTTTAACCTATCTCAACAACTTAAATTACTTTCACAACGAACCTATTAATGCTCTACCAAACCTTAATTTAGCTGAGCAAGCATCCGCACAAGAACAAGACAACAATAAAAAGCATAGTTGGCTTTACTATACGCTCTGGAGTTCTGCCAACCTTATTTTAATTTTAGTTTTTACTTTTCAAATTCTCTGGTTTAACCCTAAACTCATGCATGCAAGCCCAACCGTCAGCCATACATTTAATTATGTTTGTCAAATACTGCATTGCAATAAATCAGCCGAACTTTATCAACTTATCTATATAGAAAAGTTAAAAGTCCGCAAGATCGATACAAACCATACCCAGTTCTCAGGCATATTGCTCAACCAGAATGATAAAAGTATTGAGCTTCCTAACCTAAAGTTGATTTTTGCAACAGAGCCAGACAAAACAGAGGAAATCATATTAACCCCTCAACAATATCTAGTTGAAAACTTAAGGGGTATTCAACGCATTCCATCAAACACTCCTTTTCGATTTCAATTTGAGCTAAACAAAAGCAAAAAAAGGCTAGTAAATTATCGATTAGAAATTGTCCACCCCTAAAATGTAAAAAAAGTGAAAAAAAAATAAAAAAAAATGCAGTTAATTTGCTCACTTTTTCCTAGACAATGGTATTATACGCGCCACGAAAGCTTTGACTCATATACTCCTCGCTCTCAATCCCAAAAAAATACTGTTAAGCATGTGTGCTTTTCTACTTTAAGCGCATAGCCTAACTTTTTTTGTTTTTGAGGGGGCTGTAACAAATATTTAATTATTGTTACGCTTATTTTTTATTCAATACGAAGAAATATGGCAAGCTAATTGTTCTTATGTTTTAGAGTCACTGTTTTAGGATCTAAAACAGGACTCCGTATTTTTAGACCACATTTATATACTACTTTACCCAAGTTAGTATTTGATTTTCGGATTAACTCGCATGAATAGCAAATCTCCTATTTTTACTGCACAATCTGATGTTGCTCTTCGCATCCACGTGGATCGCGCAGTTCGTCATTATTTTGCACAATTGCAAGGTGAGCAACCATCTCAGGTATATGACATGGTGCTAGCAGAAATGGAGAAACCTCTTTTATCTGTAGTTCTTGAATATACACGTGGTAATCAAACGCGTGCTGCAGAAATTCTTGGACTCAACCGTGGCACTTTACGTAAAAAGTTAAAAGCTCACGGTTTAATGAGTGAATAAATGATAAAATGCTCACGACGTCGTGGGCATTTTTTTATGCTTATTGGTTTTAATCCGTAGACTTGAAATTGTTGAATTAAACATCATGACTATTAAACGTGCTTTGATTTCTGTATCTGATAAGACAGGAATTGTCGAATTTGCTCAAAACCTTGCAGCTCTAGGGGTAGAACTATTATCTACAGGCGGCACATATAAGTTGCTTAAAGATAATAATATCGCGGTTGTAGAAGTATCTGAACATACTGGCTTCCCTGAAATGATGGATGGTCGTGTTAAGACATTACATCCAAAAATTCATGGCGGTATTCTTGCTCGTCGCGGTTTAGACGAAGCAGTTATGGAAGAACACAACATTGATCCGATTGATCTTGTTGTTGTAAACCTTTATCCATTTGCTGCAACTGTTGCAAAACCTGACTGTACTCTTCCTGATGCAATCGAAAATATCGACATCGGTGGTCCTACAATGGTTCGTGCAGCTGCTAAAAACCATGCTTCAGTAGGTATTGTAGTTAATGCTTCTGATTACGACACTGTAATTAATGAATTAAAAACTGCTGGTTCACTTTCTTATGAAACACGTTTTGATTTAGCAGTTAAAGCATTTGAACATACAGCTCAATACGACGGCATGATCGCTTCTTACTTAGGCGCTCGCGTTGGTAAGACCGAAGGTGAAGCTGACTTATTCCCTCGAACATTCAATACTCAATTGAATAAAGCACAAGATTTACGTTACGGTGAAAACCCACATCAATCGGCTGCTTTCTATGTCGAAGCCAATGCAAAAGAAGCGTCAGTTTCTACTGCAAAACAGTTACAAGGCAAAGAATTGTCTTATAACAACATTGCAGATACAGATGCTGCGCTTGAATGTGTGAAATCATTTGCAAAACCTGCTTGTGTAATTGTAAAACATGCTAACCCTTGTGGTGTTGCGGTTTCTTTAGACGGCATTAAAGCTGCTTATGATTTAGCTTATGCAACTGATCCAGAATCTGCTTTTGGCGGTATTATTGCATTCAACCGTGAATTAGATGTTGCAACTGCTCAAGCAATTGTAGAGCGTCAATTCGTTGAAGTGATTATTGCTCCAAGTATCGCTGATGGCGTACTTGAAGTAACTGGCGCGAAGAAAAATGTACGTGTTTTAGTATGTGGTGAGTTACCTGCAATTGATGCACGTGCACCGCAACTTGACTATAAACGCGTAAATGGTGGCTTACTTGTTCAAGATCAAGACTTGGGCATGATCACTAAAGATGATCTTAAAGTAGTTACGAAGCGTGCGCCAACTGAACAAGAAATTGATGATCTTATCTTTGCTTGGAAAGTAGCAAAATATGTAAAATCAAACGCAATTGTTTATGCTAAAAACCGCCAAACTATTGGTGTAGGTGCAGGTCAAATGAGTCGCGTCAACTCAGCGCGTATTGCTGCCATTAAAGCTGAACATGCTGGTTTGGTTGTTGAAGGTGCTGTAATGGCTTCTGATGCATTCTTCCCGTTCCGTGACGGTATTGATAATGCTGCTAAAGCTGGCATTAAATGCATCATTCAACCAGGTGGTTCTATGCGTGATGAAGAAGTAATCGCTGCAGCAGACGAAGCTGGTATTGCAATGGTGTTCACTGGTATGCGCCATTTCCGCCACTAATTTAAATTTAGTCCTCCCTAACCCTCCTTTTATTCAGGAGGGTTTTCCACAATAATGGAGCTAAACTCCACCTTGAGGAATAGAGGGGGATGACAAGGATTAAAGTTAAGGAACAAATTAAAAATGAATATTTTAGTTTTAGGTAGTGGTGGTCGTGAACATGCTTTGGCATGGAAAATCGCGCAAGATACCAAAGTTACTGAAGTTTTCGTTGCACCAGGAAATGCGGGAACTGCAACTGAAGACAAATGCGTTAATGTTCAGCTTGATATTTTAGACAACCCTGCAATTATCGCTTTTGCTAAAGAAAATAATGTTGAACTTATTATTGTTGGCCCAGAAGCACCTTTAGTTAATGGTGTGGTAGATGCTGCTCGCGAAGCAGGTCTAAAAATTTGGGGACCAACTCAATATGCTGCGCAGCTTGAAGGCTCAAAAGCATTTGCTAAACATTTTTTAAAGCGTCATAACATTCCAACTGCTTTTTACGAAGTATTTACGGAAGTTGATGCAGCTAAAGCTTATGTTGAAAAAAATGGTGCACCAATTGTAATTAAGGCAGATGGTCTTGCTGCTGGTAAAGGTGTAATCGTTGCAATGACCAACGAAGAAGCTTTTGCAGCAATTGATGACATGCTTGCAGGCAACAAATTTGGTGATGCTGGTTCACGTGTTGTAATTGAACAGTTCCTAGCAGGTGAAGAAGCTTCTTTCATTTGTATGATTGATGGTAAAAACATTTTACCAATGGCAACTTCACAAGATCACAAGCGTATTTTTGAAGGCGATCAAGGTCCTAACACTGGCGGTATGGGTGCTTACTCTCCTGCTCCGGTGGTAACTTCTGAAATTTTCGAACGTGTTATGACTGAAATCATGCGTCCAACTGTTGAAGGTATGGCTGCTGACGGACATGTCTACACTGGTTTCTTATATGCTGGCTTAATGATTGATGAACAAGGTCAACCACGTGTGATCGAGTTCAACTGTCGTTTTGGTGATCCTGAAACTCAGCCAATCATGATGCGCTTAAAGTCATCTCTTGTTGAATTGGTAGAAGCTGGTATTGCCGGCAACTTACCAAAAGAAGCTGAATGGGATGAACGTAAGTCAATCGGTATCGTACTTGCAGCCGAAGGTTATCCTGATAGTGTACGTAAAGGCGATGTAATTTCTGGTATTGGACAATCACCAGAAGATACTAAAATCTTCCATGCAGGCACTGCAACTCGTGAAGATGGTCACATCGTGACTTCTGGTGGTCGAGTTCTTTGTGTAACTGCACTAGGTGACAGCGTACTTGAAGCACAAATTAATGCACTTGAAGTATGCGGACAAGTGACCTTTACAGGTATGCAATATCGTAGTGACATTGGCTATCGCGCAATTGCACGAGAAAAAGCTGAATAAAAGTTAATAAAAAAGCTTCCTATTTAGGGAGCTTTTTTATTTTTTGCCACACTATAAGAAAATGATATAAATTTTTTTATAAGATTAATTAAGATATCTACAAATAGAAAAAAGCCCTCTATATCAACTACATTTTTATTGCTATCATTAAGGCAAAGTTGTAACTGTCATCAGACACTGCTGTTTTAATAATTTCCATAAAGACTTGCTCTACAAATTATGCCTGTAGAGAGTTTTTTAATATTCTAAATTTATGAATGCTCGTTTGGCTACTGTTGGGGATGAACTGTTTGGGGAAACAGTTTTTGTTTATTAAACAATTACCCTCTGTTATAGCCAAAATGCAAGCAAATTATGGAACCCCAGAAAAAGATCACAGAGTTTAGACTAGTTGTAATTCCAACTCCTCTCTTTTCATATTGATATAGATCAATCGTTATTGTTCTATATCTTAATCAGGACTTTTTTAAATGAAAAAGCTGATCAGCCTTTTTTTAAGTATGTCAGTAGTATTATTGACAGCATGCAGTAAAGAAGAAAATGCTCAACAAGCCGAACAAAACAATGATAGTTCTAAAGTACAAAAGGTAGTAATTGCCTCTACCGGCTCAGATGCTGACATATGGCGTTACATTGCATCTTTACCTGAAACCCAAGCTGCAGGACTGAAGTTAGAAGTAAAAAACTTCTCAGACTATGTTTCAATGAATACAGCAATTGCAAATAAAGAAGTAGATTTGAACGCTTTCCAATCTTATTCTTATCTTACTGCATTTAATAATTCAAACCCGGATAAGATTGCAGCTGTCTCTACCACTTATCTTGAGCCAATGGGTATTTATTCAAGTAAGTACAAGAAAATTGAAGAGCTTCCTGAAGGTGCAATTATTGCAATCCCAGATGATGCTGCCAACGAAGCCCGTGCTTTACTCTTGTTACAAACTGCTGGCTTAATCAAGCTTAAATCTGACTTTAATCCTATTCAGGGCAGTCCGATTGATGTTATCGAAAATCCTAAAAAGGTCGATATCAAACCAATCAAAATGGAAACTGTATTACGTCTTAAAAATGAAGTTGATGCTGTTGCATTAGGTAACAGCTTAGCAATCGAAGGCGGTTTAAACGTACTCAAAGATTCTATTTTCTTTGAACCTGTGGATCAAACCACAAAACTTAGTATCAACGTTCTGGCAACTGCTGAATCACGTAAAAATGATCCTGTCTTGCAAAAAGTTGGTAAGCTTTATCACACTCCAGCTGTTAAAAAATACGTTGAAGAACACTTTGGTGGAACAAAAGTTGATGTAGATAAACCAATCAGCTATCTCTCAGAAGCTAAATAGTAATATAATAGCTGCAACGCGAAACAGGCAAAAACTCTTTGCCTGTTTTTTCTTTTCAGCATAGTTTTTGACGACATGATTCAATTTAAAAACATTTCAAAGCACTATCAGCTTAAAGGCCAAACCATACGAGCTCTGGACCAAATTAATTTGGAAATTCCTGAAGGGAGTATTTTTGGTATTATTGGCTATAGTGGTGCAGGTAAAAGTACTTTAATCCGCCTGATTAACTTACTTGAACGACCAAATGAAGGTCAGGTTATCATTAATCAAAAGGACTTCACTGCTTTGGATGCGCGTTCATTACGTCAGGAACGTGCAAATATTGGTATGATTTTTCAGCACTTCAATTTGCTACAAACCAAAACGGTTGCTGAAAATATCGAAATGCCAATGCGTCTGCTGAATTACAATAAAGCAGAACGTGAAAAGCGCTTAAATGAATTATTGGAGTTCATTGATCTTAAGCATAAAAAAGATGCTTATCCTGATGAACTTTCTGGCGGCCAAAAGCAACGTGTTGGTATTGCTCGTGCTTTGGCAAATCATCCAAAAATTCTTTTGTGTGATGAAGCAACCTCTGCCCTAGACCCGCAAACAACCAAGTCTGTTTTAGAGTTACTCAAGAAAATCAATCAAGAGCAAAAAATCACAATCGTTATGGTGACCCATGAAATGGATGTCATTGAAACTGTTTGTGACCATGTAGCTGTGATGGAAGCTGGAAAAGTCATTGAACAAGGTTCAACTATTGATATTTTTAGTAATCCCCAACATCCGACGACTAAAAACTTTATACAAACTGTTTTACATCAACAGTTGCCTGTGAATATTTTAAATCAACTCGAAAATCAGCATCACCATAGCATCTACTGTTTACAGTTTTTGGGCCGTTCTGCTCAGGAACCTGTGATTCAGTCACTGATTAAACAATTTGATATTAGTTTAAATATCTTATTCGCTAACATGACTGAAATTAATGGTACTGTCATTGGTCAAATGTTTGTACAGCTTCTAGGTGAGCCTCAGTTGATTAAGCAGGCTATCGAGTTTTTAGAGAAAAATGAAGTGAGTGTAGTTCAATCAGGAGATCAAGTATGAGAGACTTAATCGTACAGTGGTTAACTGAACTTACTCAACCTTTCTGGCACAGTTCTCTTTCAATTGACCAGTTTGTAACAGCTCTACAAGAAACATTTCACATGGTGTTTTTTGCGCTTTTATTTGGTGGTATTTGGGGTTTCATTCAAGGGGTTATCCTGCTTGTAACTCGCCCAGAAGGTATTTTGCCAAATAGATTCGTCTATCATTTACTCAACCCAATTGTAAATGCGTTACGCTCTCTCCCATTTATTATTTTACTTATTGCAGTGATTCCTCTTACCAAGTTGTTGGTAGGTACTTCAATTGGTACATGGGCAGCGATTGTTCCTTTAACAATTTACGTTGGTCCATATATGGGACGTTTGATTGAAACTTCCCTACTCGAAGTAAATGAAGGAATTATTGAATCTGCTCAGGCGATGGGTGCTACACCTTGGCAAATTATTTATCGCTTTATTTTGCCAGAAGCACGCAGTTCACTCATTTTAAACCTAACGACAGCGGCAATCAGTTTGATTGGTGCAACAGCAATGGCTGGTGCAGTTGGCGCAGGTGGTATTGGTGACTTAGCAATCTCTTATGGTTATCAACGTTTTGATACAAGCGTTGTAATTTTAACAGTGATCGTCCTATTGCTCTTAGTACAGATTGTACAGACGCTAGGTAACTGGCTCTCTAAGATCCGTTAATTACTCATATAAAAAGCTCCCTAAATGGGGGCTTTTTTGTTTTATATAAGTCATTTTCATTAAAAGGTTGAGTGAGTGGCTTAATACCATTTTCTGTTATTATCAAAAACAGTGATTATTTACTCTTTGGATTTGGTTTTAGGATAAAACAATGCGTTATAGAATTCATTTTATTGATGTACAGAATGCCCTCCAAAACTATATCTGGATTTTAGAAGATACTGAAACCCAAGAGGCTGTTGCAGTTGATCCAACAGAAGCTGAACTTGTTACTCAATTTTGTCAAAATCATCAACTCACTTTAAAGCAAATCTGGCTTACTCATTGGCATAAAGACCATATCGGTGGTGTTGCGGATTTATCGGCTGCCCAAAATATTACTGTCTATGGTCCACGTGATGAGCTCACAAAGATTCCGGGAATTACTCACCCCTTACGGCACAATGACCATCTAAAGTTTAATGAATTAAAAGTAGAGGTTATTGCGACCCCAGGTCACACCTTAGGGCACATTGTGTATTTTATTGAAGAGTTAGAAGCTGTATTCTGCGGTGACACTTTGTTTGCAATGGGATGTGGTCGATTATTTGAAGGTACGGCTGAACAAATGTATCACTCACTGAGCCGTCTAGCAGCATTACCAACACAAACCAAAGTTTATTGTACGCATGAATACACCCTTTCAAATGCCGAATTTGCCTTAACGGTAGAGCCACATAACCACGCCTTATCTGAACGAGTTGAAGAAGTCCGTGAGCTACGTAATAAAGGATCAATCACTCTACCAAGTACCATTGAACTCGAATTAGCAACCAATCCTTTTCTTCGTGCAGAAAGCGCTGAAGACTTTGCTTACCTACGGTCACTTAAAGATAATTTTTAAAATTAAGCTTCTTATACAAAGATACAGTTTCATTTAAAAAACTGTATCTTTTTTGCATAGGGTTGTTGATCGTAATTATTTTTTACATTTACTTTATTTTAATTTCGTCCTTATTTAAAAAATATTATTCATTCCATATTTTCTAAACAATGCTCAAACAAACAACACCTTAACTAAAAAATTATTATTTTTTAGTTACATAACACCCTCATATTTTTATAAAATTAAAAATATTTCTTTCTCTATTTTACTTTTTTTACAAGTTGCAAAATAAAACAAAGTTTTCCCCCTTTAAAAAATCTAATTAAAACCCTATTAATAAATGAGATGTAATGCCACGGATAGAAGGAGTTCTCACGTGAAAAAGGTTGTTAAAGCTAAAAATTTGATTGCGTTTCGTATTTGGTTAGAAAAGTTAGGGTATTCAGTTAAAAATCTTGCTGATGGAAAAGGTTTTACTTTTAGTTTTAAAAAAGAATATGGTTTAGTGACCTGTGATTTAGCAGGTAATTCATTAGCGATGCAATTAGGTGAAGAATTTGAGGATCACTTAAAAGCATAATTTTTTACGACTCGATTTTAATTACAGTATTGTCTTTTTTGAAAGATAAGTAATATTGCAGAACTTTAGAATGGTTTAATTAAAATATATTGTTAGATATTAAACAAAAAATCTGTAGCGGGGCTACTCTCCCAAATTGCCCTCTGCTACAGATTTTTTTATAAGATTATTGTGCTTTAGGGTTCTTTAAAGCTTTGTCTAAGAGATCTTTATCTAAAGCTTTATCCCATCGTGCTACAACAATTGTTGCGCAAGCATTACCAACTAAATTTGTTAATGCACGGCACTCAGACATAAAACGGTCAATACCAAGAATTAAAGCCATACCTGCTACAGGAACCGCTGGTACAACCGATAGAGTTGCAGCCAGAGTAATAAAGCCTGCACCCGTCACCCCTGCTGCACCTTTAGAACTTACCATTGCCACAAGAAGTAAGGCAATTTGTTCACTAATGGATAAGTCTACGTTACACGCTTGGGCAATAAACAGAGCAGCCATAGTCATATAGATATTTGTACCATCAAGGTTAAATGAATACCCTGTTGGAATCACCAAACCTACCACCGATTTTTCACAACCTGCTTTTTGCATTTTATCCATTAAAGATGGTAAAGCTGCTTCAGAAGAACTTGTCCCTAAAACCAGCCAAAGTTCATCTTTGATATAACGGATTAAATGAATAATTGAGAAGCCGTTATAACGAGCTACAGCTCCTAAGATCACGATGACAAACAACACAGCAGTAATATAGAACGTCATAATTAACAGTAATAAATTACCAATCGATTCGATTCCATATGCACCAATAGTAAAAGCCATTGCACCAAAAGCCCCAATTGGAGCAAGCTTCATTAACATACCAACAAGGTAGAAAACAGGCGCTGTTAAGTTATTTAAGAAATCAGTAATCGGACGTGCACGGTCGCCCAATGCAGCTAACGAAATACCGAATAACACCGCTACAAATAGAACCTGCAAAATCTCGCCACCAGCCAGAGGGCTGACTAACGTTTGCGGGATAATATTCATAAAAAAGTCGGTAATATTTGTCGCATGCGCTTTTTCAACGTAAGTATTGACTTTATCGTTGACTAAAGTAGCTGGGTCAATATTGAGACCTTTACCCGGTTGAATAATATTTGCCACAACCATACCAACCACAAGCGCCAAGCTTGAGAAGGTAAGAAAATAAAGCATAGCTTTACCAGTTACACGGCCAACTCGGCTCATGTTTGTCATACTGGCAATGCCTGTAACAACAGTTAAAAAGATGACGGGAGCAATAATCATTTTAACGATCTTGATGAATGCATCACCAAGCGGTTTTAAACTTTCGCCAAGTTCTGGGTAAAAATGACCAATTAAAATGCCCAAAATAATTGCAAAGATGACCTGTACATACAAAATTTGGTGAAACTTCTGCTTTTTCTGTACCGTTTCTTGGTCAAGGGTATTGAAATCCATTATCTAAATACCTTTTCGATGGGGATAAAAAAATAAAATATAAAGCGCGCACCACAAGCCGCCTTATCAAGGAAAAGCCATTGTAAAGAATAAAAAACAGGCTGTGTTATAAATTTAAAAAATGTAAAATTCAATAATCATGTAATAAATCATATAAATATCATGCTCACCCTCCCCTTTTTTAAATTAAAAATCCAACATAAATTATCAATAAGTTATTATTTAAATTAAATATTTTAATTAAAATTAGGCACAAAAACAGCTATAGATACTTAATTATGCCTTATAGCAACATCATTTATTAAATAAATGATTTTATAAAAAACATATGAATTATAAATTATGGGGATTTAATTTAAAAATAATAAGTAAAATTGATATATGACTTTATAATCAACATAAGATTTTAAATATTTTAAAAAACAGTTAGATTCACATGCTGCTTTCTGTTAAATAAAATCAGAATGTGCTTTAAATAACTGTACTAATAAAGTATGAACATAGTCTAGGCTTAAAGCTCGATCAGTGAATAAAATTCGAAATAGCATAGGTGCAATAACAGCCTCGATAATTTCTTCATTATTTATAGTGGGTTCATTACGCGATTTAGCTCTTTCTTGAATAATATCGAGTTGCTGAATAATTAGAGTTTCACATTTTCGAGCATTTGAAGAATCAGTTGTATATAGTACATCTCGTAGTAATGTTTGCCCTACTTCAGAAGAATACTCCTCAAAATATTGTTCAATCCATGCAGTGATATCCAGCTGAAATGAACCTAAATCTTTTGGTTCCATATCGGGTTTAAGTTCATTTAGGGCTACATCTGAAAATAGCTGATTAATATCCCCCCAACGGCGGTAAATTGTTGAAGGTGTTACTCCTGCCTCATGAGCAATCATCGGTATGGTAATTTGGCTCTGTTCTAAGGTTTTTTGAAGCTCTTTTACCGCTTGATGCACCGCAGTTTGAATTCTTTCACTACGACCACCAGGACGTAAGCCAGTAACAACTTTTGCCATTTATAAACTCTGTAAAGGGATCAAAAAATTTATAAATATTTATATTTATATACAAAACACACTAAAGCTAAGGATTTGCTTTAGTGTAAAAATAATGTATAAAAGCTAAATATTCGCTTTTATGTTATTCATCTTATATGAACAATTCAAGTTCAAAACGGTCTGGATCAGTTTTTCAGTTAGATAGTGCAAGTGCATTGACACTCAATACAATCACGCTCATGACCTTTATGGCGGCGTCTAGTGCACCGACTCCACTTTATCGTCTATATCAACAGCTTTGGCAATTTTCACCTGTCACTTTGACTTTAATTTTTGCAACTTATGCTTTTACTCTGCTGGGTTCATTACTGATTATTGGTTCTTTGTCTGACTATATTGGACGCCGTCCTGTCATTATTGCAGCCATTTTTCTGCAAATTATTTCGATGAGCTTTTTCTTATTTGCTTCAGATGTTTCGATGTTATTTATTGCACGGGGCTTACAAGGAATTGCAACAGGGCTTGCTGTCTC
Source organism: Acinetobacter geminorum (assembly GCF_013009345.1). Taxonomy (GTDB): domain Bacteria; phylum Pseudomonadota; class Gammaproteobacteria; order Pseudomonadales; family Moraxellaceae; genus Acinetobacter; species Acinetobacter geminorum. The sequence goes on from NZ_JABELE010000018.1 coordinate 34,456, forward strand.
GGCTATAGGCGCAGCAATTTTAGATTTTAGTAAGCTTCAGGGTTCGCTTATTAATAGTATCGCACCAATGGTCGGCATGGCTGTTGGTATATTTCTAACTTGTTCTATTTTGCAATTCTCTGCCCAACCATTACAGCTTGTTTTTGAATTCTTGTGCCTTCTTCTTATTTGTGAACTCATTTTAAGTTTTTTTACTCCAGAGACAGTCCAGAAAAGATCTGGTGCACTTGCCTCTTTAAAACCCAATATGGCTATTCCGCCACAAACAAAAAGCGCTTTATTGAGTATTAGTCCGATTAATATTGCTCTTTGGATGGTCAGTGGTTTCTTCTTATCACTTATGCCCTCTTTACTGGCAAAAATTTTCGAGACATCTTCAGCGTGGTTAAACGGAATCACCTTCATGGCGCTAGCACTCTCAGGTGCAGCCGGTATATTAACGCTTAGAAAGTCAACAAATTACCGTATTTTATTAACAGGTACTCTTTCAATTGCTATTGGTTCAACTGTTTTATTTTTAGCAATTAATCTTACAAGTGCAGTAGTTTTATTTCTCGGTTCTATTATTACCGGAGTTGGTTTTGGTACAGCTTTTATGGGCGCAATCCGCACAGTAATGCCTCTAGCTTTACCAGAAGAACGTGCAGGTCTTATGGCTGCATTTTTTGTTGAAAGTTACTTGGCATTTAGTATTCCTGCAATTTTAGCTGGCTATTTTGTTGGAAAAGTTGGGCTCATGCATACAGCAAATAGTTATATTTGTTTTATTATCTTACTATCGCTTGTTGCCCTTCTTCTGATTTTTAAAAACTTTAAAAGTAAATAAGCCTATAAAAAATAGCCTCTATTGAGGCTATTTTTTATTTCATTGTTCACGCCAAGGTTTTAAAAACCGCTTTACATACTTTTTAAATGGCCAGGTAAATTGTTTTATAAAACTATTTGGAATTTTATAACCTACCGTGCCATACACGCTTGCCAGATGATTTGGCATATATACACTTTTGAAGATGACATCATATAGAGGAATAAAAGCAGCGTAATTTTTATCAATCGCAGGTTTTTCTGAAGAGTGATGCCAATGGTGGAATTCTGGTGTAGCGATAATCCAGCGCAAATATGGAAAACGAAAACGCACATTGGAATGAATAAAAATAGCGTGAAATGAAATAAAGATTAAATAAGCAAAAACAGCTGAAGTATGAAAACCTAACAGGAAAATCGGTAAAGTCGCAATAAAACGAGTCATGAGCACTTCAATGACATGCAAACGAGAAGATGCTAACCAATCCATATATTCAGTCGAATGATGAATCGCGTGAAAGCGCCATAAGAAATTAACCTCATGCATGGCACGATGTAACCAATACACCGTAAAATCGACCACAATAAGTAATTCAATAAATTGCAGCCAAATTGGCTGAGATTGTACGTAAGGTACAATTGGATTATCGGGCAAATGTGTAATCCAATATTGAATTGGCATAACCGTTAAAAAGCTGAATAATTGAATCCCAATATGACTGACCATGAAATATTTCATATCGGTCACCCATCCTACTCTTAATATTTTTTGTTCAGGATTCTTAGCAAAAAAGCCTTCAAGTGGAATAAAAATGAACGCTAAAATAAATAAAGTTAGTACAAAATAATCGATACCTGCATAAAACGGTACACTTGGCAAAACGGGTGCTTCAATTACACCACAACCCAAAACCGCTGCCACAAGTGAAAAACACAGCCCGTAAAACCCATATCTGTTTTGACGGATAATGGCACTAAAAGCACCGAAACCAGCACTAATAACAATGCCTGTGATCAGGCCATAATAAAAAAGGTGATAGTGTTTTGCGTAAAGAGGACGGAGTTCTGGAGTGGTTAATATACTGGGAAATAAAAAACATAATGCACCAAATAAGCAAAGTAAGCTGAGTGACATTGAAATAAAGGCGCTAATTTTCCCTAAACCTGCGTTAAGTTCTAAATTTTCAAATTTTGCTCTTAATTGATCGGTCATAATTCATATACAATTCTTATTGTGTATAACGCGAATGCTATCAAAATTTAATTATTAATTGTAAAAAGAAACAGATTTAACTCAGACTAAAAAATAGATAGATAAAGAAAACTAACTAATTCACCAAAGTTCGGGAAAATTAGTTAGTTATTTTAAAATATTTATTTATCTCATACTGTTTAAATAAGATAAAAATAATGAAGTCGTAAAATGAGATTCTAACTATTTATTTTTATATGGAGTCTCATACGTTGTTTCAGCAACTGGTGAAACACGCCAAATCGTATTGCCCACATCATCTGCAACTAACACAGCACCTGAGAAATCAATTGCCACACCTACCGGACGACCATAGGCTTTACCTTTGTCGCTGAGGAATCCAGTCAAAATATCTTGCGGTGGACCTGAGGGTTGTCCACTTCTAAATGGTACAAAAATGACTTTATAACCACTGTGAGGCTTACGGTTCCAAGAACCATGCTGACCAATAAATGCCCCTCCTCTAAATTGTGGCATCAGTTCGGCTGTATAAAATGTGAGGCCTAAAGAAGCTGTATGGTTGCCTAGTGCATAGTCGGGCTTAATTGCACGAGCAACCATTTCCGGATTTTGTGGTTTTACTCGCACATCAACATGTTGACCATAATAGCTGTAAGGCCAACCATAAAAAGCACCGTCTTGAACCGATGTCATATAATCGGGTACTAAGTCACTACCAATTTCATCGCGCTCATTAACCACCGTCCAGAGTTTTCCACTCTGAGGTTGCCAAGCCATACCATTTGGATTACGTAGCCCCGTTGCAAATGGGCGTGACTGACCACTTGCAATATCAAACTCTGTAATTTGTGCGCGACCTTTTTCTTGATCTAGACCATTTTCAGCAACATTACTGTTAGAACCGACAGTAATGTACAGCTTTGTACCTTCGCGATTGGCAATTACATTTTTGGTCCAATGGTGATTTAAAGGGCCACCCGGTAAGTCCAACACTTTAGTTCCACTGGCCGTAATTTGAGTTTCACCTTCCTGATAAGGAAAACGCACCAGTGCATCTGTATTGGCGATATATAAGTTATTACCAACCAATGCCATACCAAATGGAGAATTTAAGTTTTGAAGGAATACCGTTTTCTTATCAGCGACGCCATCTCCATTGGTGTCACGAAGTAAGCTAATACGGTTTGCACTTGGGTGAGATGAGCCTGCACGTCTCATCACAAAAGACATGATTTTACCTTTAATACCTTTGCTGTCTTCTGGTTTAGGCGGAGCATCTGTTTCGGCAACCAATACATCGCCATTTGGTAACACATAAAGCCAACGCGGGTGTTCAAGTCCTTTGGCAAATGCTTTGACCTTTAAACCTTCTGCTGGAGTTGGCATAGCGCCATTTGGCCAACCTTCTGCTGGGGCTATATTAACGGTTGGTAATAGGCTTGTTTTTGGTTCAGGAAGTTTTGGGTCTGGCCCATAACTGTCGATAATTGGATATTGAGAGGATGAAGCACATCCTGCAACAAGAACTACAACTGTAGTGCCAAAAATTGGCAGTAAAAAACGTTTAGTCATGATTTATCACCATTTATTTTTGTCGTCATGGAAATAGCGTAATTTATGTCTGCAATTAAACAAGCAACTTTAATGGAGTCTTTTGTTTATCGCTTGCAAAAAAACTTCTTTATTTTTTGGTGAAATCATAACCGTTGCGATTTTTTCATTTTTTATATAATAAATTTTGAGTCGATCTAGCGATAATGCTGGAGAGGAAAGTGGATTATGAGTAGGTTCTATGCGAGTAATATCATTAATATTAATTTTCCATCGAAACACTAAACTCCTAATAATTAAGGTATTGTTTTCTACTAGATAATAGGTATTAAAGATGGGAAGCCAAATAACCAAAATGACTAAACTATAAATGACGAGGTGAGGAAAATTTGAAGCTAAAGAATAATGATAATTTGCTTCATAAATTTTCATAACGATATTGGCAGTGATCACAACAAATATTAATAAAAGCCACCAATCAATTTTTGATCTAAATTTCAAAAGTTATCCTCCATTTCTATATTAAATTCTAATAATTTATTCATTCTCATTTACTTAGTTTATTTTCTCAAGTTAAGCTAAAACTTACCGCCTCTTTTGCGTGAATAGTGGTGGTATCAAATAAAGGAACCGAGAATTTAAGCTCACCAATTAACATACAAATTTCGGTACAACCTAGGATAATTCCTTGAGCTCCTTCAGCAATGAGCCTCTCTACAATAGCGATGTACTTTTGCTGAGAATTGGGGTTAATCACACCTAAACAAAGTTCTTCATAAATGATGCTATGGACTATTTTTCGGTCGGCTTCATTTGGAATAACCACATCAATTCCATAATCCTGCAATCGAGCTTTATAAAAATCTTGCTCCATTGTAAAAGCTGTCCCTAACAGTGCAACTTTACCAATGTTTTGACTCAAAATTTCTTTTGCTGTTGCATCGGCAATGTGTAAGAAAGGAACGGTAATTGAATCTTCAATCTGTGCAGCAACTTTATGCATGGTGTTGGTACACACTAAAATACACTCTGCCCCTGCTTTTTCTAAATTTAGTGCTTGCTCCGCTAAATATGCACCTGCTTCTTGCCATAGGCCTTTTGCTTGCAAGGCTGCTATTTCTTCAAAATCAACACTATTAATAATGACCTTAGCTGAGTGCAATTTCCCTAATTTACGATGAACCATTTTATTGATTTGTTGATAATAAAGCGCTGTAGATTCCCAACTCATTCCGCCTAATAAACCGATTGTTTTCATTATTGAATCCTTCTATTTATGCAAAACTTATCTATATATCTTATCGGTAAAGCGCAGCTAGAATAAAATTGCTTTCTTTATTGAATTATTATTCATCTTATAAGCTATAATTTTTTAAACTATTTAATAAGACCTCTATGTTAGAAACAGAACGTTTAATTTTACGGCCATTCCTTGAAGAAAACTTACCTATTATGTTGGAGATGTTTCAAGACAAAGATTTTATGGCTTTTTCACCTCATGGTGCCTTATCAACTGAGGCAGCAACTGATCGTTTTTTAGAAATTTTGGAGCACTATAAAAATCATAATTTTGGCAAAATGGCTATCGTCTTAAAAGATACCTATAAAATTATTGGTTATTGTGGTTTTGAAACTTGTGAGGTTGATGGCAAAGCAGAAGCTGAACTAGGTTTTAGACTTATTAAAAGTGAACGAAATAAAGGCTATGTTGTTGAAGCTTCACTTAAATTACTAGAAGACATGCAAAATCGAAACTTCAAGCATGTGATCGCTTTTTCAGAAAAAGATAATTTACCTGCCCACAACTTATTAAATAAACTTGGTTTTGAAAAAACAAACTCATCTAGTTACATGAATATGGATGTTATCTTTTTCAAAAAAGATCTGTAATTTCTTTGATAAAAAATAAAATTACTATAAAAAACTTTAAGTTAGTGAAGATCTATTTGCCTCAAAGAAACCAGCATTAAATCCAAATCATAAATATAAGAATTCACGCAAACTTCACGACCAGCTCTTTAATTTAATCTTATAAAGTTGGCTCGGATATAGACATGAAAATTATAACTACAGCCCTAGGGCTGATTACCTTGATAGGTTTAACAGCGTGTAAAAGTGTGCCTAGCTACTCTGATGACTACGGTAAAGCCGAGCAAAAAATTACTGGAATAGAATTAAATGACCAACAGGCGTTAGATATCGGCAATCGTTTTGTTGCTGCCTTTAATACGCTTGGTACCCCTTCCTTTATAAGCAATGCTGGCAATCTCTACGCTGATCAGCTTTATATTAACGATACACTTTCGCAGTTCTCTCAGAAAAAAGATCTGATTAAGCATTTTGAAGGCATGAATGCCCGAGTGAATAATGTCACGGTAAAACTCATTAGTGCAACTCATCACCAAGATACAGCCTATATCCATTGGTACATGACCTATGACTTTAAAATGCTAGGTCGTTCAAAAACCATGACTTCTTATGGAATTAGTCAGATTAAGATTAATGAACAACAAAAAATTATTTTCCAGCAAGATTATTGGGATCCAGCGAATGGCCTTTACCGTTCTTTACCCATATTTGGAGGAGTATATAAATGGATATTGCCGTTCAAAAAAGTCGAATCTTGATATTTTTAGGAATCTTAATCGTATCTCAAGCTAACGCGGCTGAACTGAAAAAATGTAGTTCAGCACCTTTGATGGTCACGAGTAAGAAAGTGGGAAATGTCAGTTACTTTGCTGAAGATTGCTTAAAAAATTGGCAGAGTCAAAGCATCAAAATGGACTTTAGCTATAACCGCGATATTCCCGAGTGGGCTTTTAAACGTGCAGCAACCCATTATTTGAAAAAGAATATTAGTGGATTTGATGCAAAATCTCCGCTTAATCATATTAATGAACTTTATAGACCCATCAAAAATGGAGACTTATATAGTTTGTATTACCAACATGAAAATCAAAAACTAGAACTAAAATTAAACCAGAAGCTACTCGGTTCTTTAAACAATCCGAATGCAAATCAATATTTTAAAATCTGGTTTGGTAGTGAACCATTTAATGCTAAATTAAAACAACAATTATTAAATTAATGGCTTAATAAAATCTTATGGGTAATCATTTTATCCTCATGGTTGAGGACCATTTTGAACTTGCAGCAACCGTCTGCGAATTTCTTGAAGTGCATGGTTATATCATCGATCATGCGCGTAATTTAGATGCTGCACGGACTTTTCTCAAATCGCAGCATTATCATCTTTTGCTGCTCGATATAAACTTACCCGACGGCTCAGGTTATGACCTATGTAACTGGCTACGCACCGAACAAGGCGTTGATATTCCAGTCCTTATGCTGACAGCAAGAGATACTTTAGATGACAAACTTAAAGGTTTTACCGCTGGAACAGATGATTATTTAGTAAAACCCTTTGATTTTAACGAACTAGTGATGCGGATTCGTGCATTAATTAAAAGAGCAGCTGGCGAAGTTACTCATCATAAAATTCAGATTCATGACTTAATTCTTGATAGCGCAACCCAAACAGTTATTCGTGCCGGAAATAATATCGAATTGCCGCCTATTCAATTTAAATTATTAAAAATTTTGATGCGCCAGTCTCCAAAAGTAGTGACTAAGCAAGAACTGATGATGGAATTATGGGGAGACGAAGAACCTGAAAGCGATGCGTTACGCAGTCACATCTATAACCTAAGAAAAATGGTTGATAAACCTTTTGATCCTAAACTATTACATACAGTAGCAGGTGTCGGTTTAAAAATTGCTTTGGAAGATTCCGCGACTCAACTTAAATAGACTACAACAATTAAGCCTGTGGTTGGCTCCAAATCGAGTTCAGGATGAGTGGTTAAATAGTACTGCCGATCAAACAGCTCAACTCGCCATCCTAATTGCTTGCAAAGCTTTTGTACCAATTGCAAACCAATGCCATGACCTTTAGCCTTTATGGAAAGTTGTGTGTCGCTGAGCTCTTGCACCTTTACATCGTTAGGTAAAGAAATTCCAATTCCGTTATCTGCAATAATCAGGCTGTTTTTTTGTTGAATAATGTCGATTTGTGAACCTTGAGAATAGTTAAGCGCATTACGTAAAATATTGCTTAAAACCATTTGAGTCATAGAAGGATATAACCAGCGTGGCTGTTCAGCTGAGTTTGGATGAATACTAATATGTATTCCTTTACTCACACTCATCACTTCTAAACTTTCAACTAAATCCCTTACTGTTTTGGATAATAAATTTTTCTCAGATGGCAAGCTCTGTACCGTATTACGTGCAATCGCAAGTAAGGTATCAACGAGCAGCTGCATATCTTCAATTGTGTTATGAAGACGGACTAAAGATTTATCGTCTCCATATTTCGCCTGACACAGTTGCACATTACCTTTCAAAATGGTGAGTGGAGTGCGTAACTCATGACTCACATCTCCAGTAAATTCTCTTTCGCGTCGAATAAAATCACTTAAAACCTGATGATATTTTTCTAAAGCTTGTTTGAGATATTCGGCTTCCATGTTGCCATTGGTATTAATATCTCTAAAAGGAGATGCCTGAGTATCTTGATGTGCCCAATCGATATTTTCTAAAGCATTCGCCAAACGTGTAATTGGAGAAAAATAGCGTCTTGCTCTTCGGTTTGACCACCACAAAAAGCTATATAGAACAGATAAGCTGAACATGAGGGGAGCAAGACCAAATAACCAGATCAGTTTATTAACATTACTTTCGCCAAATACCAATAGAACATGCTGACCATTACGCTCACCATAGACCGTCATTCGCTCTTTACCATCAACGAATACTCGGTGCACGCCACTTTCTAAATGCATGCCCCGAAAAGGTTGAGGCGCGACCTGTGTATTCCACCGATATCCATATAAATTTTTAGTATCTGGTAAATCAGCATTTGGATTACGTTCTATGCGTAACCAGTAATGCTCCATTTCCTGTTCTAAAGCGGTTTTAAGTAAAGAGCCTTTAATTACCCAAGCACTACAAGCCAACCCGACCACGATCGATAATGCAATCAGACCAATCTGCAACCAGTAATATCGGTTGAACATTTGGGCTAATGGATGACTCGCTTTGCCATCATGTCGAGTTTTTATCATATCTTTATCGCCGGGATAGGCTATAGAAATTACTATGATCGCTTTTTAAATAAAAAGTGACCAATGACCCATTCTTGACCTTGCTCAAAACCAAATAACTCAGCACAAGCCATGAAGAAAATACGCCAGCGTTGCCACCAAATATTGGCATCTTTTCCATAGATTTTTTTAAACAGTGGCTTCAGTTCGACTTCTTGGTTATCCATGTTATCAAGCCAAGCATTTGCCGTTCTCATATAGTGCTCACCCGACCACTGCCACTGTTGAGCCAATTCTAAATGCTCTTGAAAATGCAAAAAAGTTGACGTCGCAGGCATTAAACCGCCAGTAAAGAAATACTTGGACATCCAATCATAATCTGATTTTACTTCAAAAGGATAATGTAAAAAGCGATGGCAAAAAATATGACACCAAAGTAGACCATCTGCCTTCAACCATCCCTGAATTTTCTCAAAAAGACGTTGATAGTTACGAACGTGTTCAAACATTTCAACCGATACAACCCGATCAAACTGATCTTGGTCTAATTCGAGCACATTCACATCACATGTGACCACTTCAAGATTCGTTAAACCCTTCAACTTTGCTTGCCCAAGAATATGCTTTTTCTGGGTTGCAGAGTTTGAAACAGCAGTAATCTGTGAGCGTGGATAGTTTTCTGCCATCCACAAAGTTAAAGAACCCCAGCCACAGCCTAACTCTAAAATATGTTGGCCGTTTTTAAGTTGTGCTCTTTCACAGTAAAGCTGAAGTGCGAGCTCCTCTGCCTGATCTAAAGTTGTTGTTTTAGTTGGAAAATAGCAAGCACTGTATTTGAGTCTTTTTCCAAGCACTGCCTGAAAAAACTCGGTCGGCAATTCATAGTGCTGCTCATTTGCCTTGTCCGTTTCAACGGCGATTTCGCTCCGTTTCAGCATATTAAGCACATCCATATAGCGCTGTGCCCATTGTTCAGGGTCATAACGCCCTTCTTGAATTAAGCGCTTTTTACTTAAAGCACGAATTGCAGCTCGAATGGCATGATCTGGAATCACACCACTTTCAACAATTTTCAAAGACTGATGAACAATAAAATCCATATGCGCACCTATTTTTTGGGTTTTCGCGGAATAAACATTGATGTTTTTTGTTGATAATCAAGATAATTTTGACCGCGACTTTTAATTGCTTGTTTTTCACTAAATGGAATACCCGTGACGTAATATAAAAATAGCCACATCAGTAACGGATAAATCCACAATACATATTGGCCTGCCGCTAAACCAATAATTGGATAGGCAAACCAGTGTAACCATTCAAAAAAATAATTGGGGTGACGTGAATAACGCCATAAACCCTGATCCATCGTTTTGCCATGATGATCTGGATTTAATTTAAATCGGTATAATTGCTGATCAGCGAGTTGTTCTCCAATGAAAGCAATTGCCATGATGACAGCTGCAATTACTAAAGCGACTTTATATCCACTATTCCATTCAGTTGCCTCTACATTGAGGAGCGTCCACATCGGCAAAAAGAACAAAAGCACTAAAAGTGTTTGAAAGATAAAAAATAATAAAAAGCCAATATGCTGAAACTTACCCATCGCTTTACGCATGCTCGCGTAACGGCCATCTTCTTTTTGTTCAGATTGATAACGTCTTAACAGATGCCAAAATAATCTTAAAAACCATAAGCCGCTAAAAATACCGATAAAAAGACGCACTTCAACTGGGGCAACTGAAATGAGTAAAGAAGACACAATAATGTTTACTGCCAGACAGAAACTCCATGCAGCATCTACAATTCCAACTCGGCCATTTATAGTGGCAAGTAGCCAGCTCAGCAACATGATCATTAAATCTAGAATCAGTAAATTCCAAAACATGAGCAGTCTCCTTACTTGAGCTGTTTGATTTAGTAACTGGTACTTTCAAACAACAAGTGAACATTGCTTATCACGCCTTCTTTAAAACCGCCTTCGCAATAACATAAATAGAAATCCCACATCCGAATGAAGTTTTCATCGAAACCTAGAGCCAATACTTGTTCCCGCGCTGCTAAAAAACGCGCTCGCCAGTGATGAAGTGTTTGTGCATAACTTAAACCAATATCATTTAAATTTTTTAACCTTAAACCACTCTCAGAGGCGGTTTGAGTTAATACACTTATGCTAGGAATAAAGCTACCAGGGAAAATATAGCGCTTAATATAATCAACTGTATTTAATGCTTTTTTATACCGGAAATCTTCAATAGTAATGGCTTGAATAAATGCCAACCCTTTCGGTTTTAATAGTGCTTTACATTGATCAAAGTATGTCGATAAATATTGCGCCCCAACCGCCTCAACCATTTCAATTGAAACCAGCTTATCGAATTTACCTTCGAGCAAACGGTAGTCTTTAAGTTGCACATCAATTCGATGTGCCAAGCCAGCTTCATTTACACGAGTAACGGCTTCATCATATTGAGCTTGTGAAATGGTAATGGTGGTTACTCTACAGCCATAATGTTGAGCTGCATAAATTGCAAAACCACCCCACCCACTTCCAATTTCAACCAAATGATCTAGTGGTTTTAAATCTAACTTTTTACAAATGATCTCTTTTTTTAAATCAGATGCTTCTTCGAGGGTCATGTTTTCATTTTCAAAAACGGCGCTCGAATACATTAAAGACGGATCTAAAAATAATTTAAAAAAGTCGTTGCTTAAGTCGTAGTGCTCGGCAATATTTTTACGGCTACCAGTTATAGAATTCTTTCGATTTTGATACCAAGCTTTAAGAAAAAACTGGCTCGCTTGGGCAATAACATTCTGGTTGATTTTGTCCAATACAGCTCGGTTACGTGCCAAGATCTGAATCAACTCGACAAGGTGCTCGCTGCTCCAGTCACCACGAATGTAGCCTTCTGCTGCTCCCAAAACACCATTTTTTAAAATAAGATCCATCAATAAAGGATTGCGAACTTCAATCACAGCATGTAAGTCTGAAACTTCACCGACCGTCCCATTCCACGCGCCCTGAAAAGTGATCTGTCCATGACGTAGTTTGAGAAGACTCTTGAGCAGTAACGGTAGTGAGTCATCTTCACCATAAAGAAATGTTTTTATCATGTCTTATCTACCTTGATCTTTTTAGGATGACGATAAAATGGAACTTTTTTTCGCCACAACTTAAATGCCTCTAAATATATTGAAAACAACATTTTAAAAGGCGCTAGGCTGTTTATAAGAGCATATCGATATTGCTGTGAAGGAAATGTGATGGGCACAAGTTCAAAGCGCATAGTGGCATCAAAGACTTGTTTTTGCTCTTCAAAAAGCTGCATGTGAATGACATTCTGCTGATCTGAAAAACTAAATCGCCAATGGTAAGTCAACTGCATGGGCATGAACGGCGAAACATGAAATGATTTTTCAAAGTTAAAATCAAAACTCTGATAATCACCCACCTGACTTTGTTGTTTTATACAGTCATGTATATAGACTTTTCGTTCATTCCACGGGGTATTGGTGATTTCACTAAGAATAAATAACGGTTTTCCGGCTTTATTTAAAACAAAATAAAATACGACCGAATTAAACCGAAAACCTAAACAACGAGGCAAAGCCAAGACTCGGATTTCCCAGTCTGGCCGAAGATGTAAGTGATTATTTTGCAGTATCGCTTTCTCTACTCTGTCTCTTATAGAACCGTGATACATGTTTAAAAAATCATTTTTAGATAGCTTTAATACATTCCAATGATCCGTCGACCAGAGTGAACAATCTTTTGTGATATCAACTAATTGATCTGGATCGAACCATAAATAATTTAAGGTCGATGTAAACTCATGCGGTTTAGGGCTATAACGCCGATGACGAATAAGCGCAGGAGCGATAGCAAGTTTATTTAATAACATTTGAAAGCTCCTTATTTATTCTTATAACGCTAAGAGTTGCTCAACAACTCGTGCTGCACTGCGGGCACCGTCTTCATGAAAGCCCCAGCCCCAATATGCTCCACAAAATGAAGTACGATTTTGCCCATTAATTTCGTGCCAACGAGATTGAGCTTGAATCGCTTTTGCATCAAATACGGGATGCCGGTATTGCCGCTCAACCAAGATGTCTTCGGCTTTGATTTTCATATTCGGATTTAAAGTAGAAAAAATTTGCGTAGCGCAGGATAAATTCTGCAAATTGTTCATCCAGTAGGTAAAACCATAATGTATGTCGGACTCATCGTTTTGAACTTGAGAAATTGGTGTTACATGTACATGCCAGCTTGCCCACTGCAAACGGCTTTTAGGCATAATTGAAAGATCACGATGGACGACCATTCGATTATCTTGATAACCAAATTGGCTTAATATTTCTTGTTCAAGTTCTGACGCATCTTTAATTAAATTTAGGCTATCGTCAGCGTGGCTTGCAAGAATCACCCAGTCATATTGGGCTTGCCCTTCAACGGTTTCGATCAACACAGTTTCTGGTGAACGACTCACAGCTTTTACTTCTGCAAATTTCCACTCAATGGATCGGCATTTCTTTTGAATAGCACGAATATAGCTTGCCGAACCATGTTTAACTGTTTGCCATTGTGGGCGGTCTTTTAACTGCAACATGCGGTGATGTTGAAAAAAGCTCACCACAAATCGATATGGAATTTGTCCTACTTTCTCAACAGGTGCCGACCATAAGGCACCGCACATCGGATAAAGATGTTCATAACGGAACTCATGACTATATTTGTGAAAGTCCAAATACTCTTCAATCGATAAATTAGGATCAATATCTGCCACATCTATATCTTTATTGTCATCATAAAAACGCAGCAAATCTGAGAGCATTTGCAGAAATTTTCGGTTTAAAAAGTTTTGCGGACGGGCAAAGAGCGACCATTTTTTTGAAGGGTTATATTGAAGTCCACTGACCAGATTATTCACAGAAAAACTCATATCGCTGCTTTGAGTTTCTACGCCTAATTTTTTAAGCATGTTGGTAAATAACGGATAGTTATAGTCATTAAACACAATAAAACCACTATCTACCGCGACTTTAGTGCCTTCTATCTCTAGCTCGTGAGTGTCAGTATGACCGCCAAAATAATTATTTTTTTCATACACAGTGACTTGATGTTGTTCTGACAATCTCCAAGCTGCGTAAAGTCCAGATATACCCGAACCAATAATGGCAATTTTCATAACACTTCACCGTTTTCAATTTTTTCTACCGATAGGTTTTTAATCTTTTTATATTGATAAACCTTGTCTGGTACTGGCTTTAGCCCCCACACCAAACCAAATAAAGACATCAGTTTGAGCACATAAAAAGTGATATCAATCTGCCACCAATAAAAACCTTGTCGCACACTGCCTGCGTAAAAATGATGGTTGTTGTGCCATCCTTCACCCAAGGTAATTAAAGAAAGTAGGAAGTTATTACGGCTATCATCTGGGGTGTTAAACTCACGTGAACCATAACGATGAGCGAGTGAATTAATACACAAGGTTGCATGTGTTAATAGAACAGTGGAAATCACAAATCCCCACACTAAAAGTTGTAAGCCATTGGTGCCCAACTCAGGGAAATGTTGTGCAAGCCACGAACCTAAACCATAAATTGCTAAGGCCGTCAAAATCACAATAGGCAAACTAAATCGATCTAGCCAAATTAGCTCTGGATATTTCAACCAGTCTTTAATGACTTTTTTTCGAGTAGCAAAATTTTGCTCATTTAAAAACCAGCCTACATGCGAATACCAAAAGCCTGCTTTTGCTGAATGCGGGTCCTGATCGGTGTCGGTAAAGTGATGGTGATAACGGTGATGGGCTGCCCACCATAAAGGTCCGCGCTGCGCACTCATGGTTCCGATCAGTACAAAAATGAATTGAACAATACGTGATGTCTGAAAAGTTTTATGCGAAAGATAGCGGTGGAAAAAAGCAGTAATTGCAAACATGCGAAGAAAATAAAACCCCAGCATGAAGATCACAGCAAACCAAGATACGCCCACCCAAAATGCAGCTAAACAAGCGATATGTAATAAAATAAAAGGAATAATTCTTAACCATTGAATTTTCTTTTCAATGACATATTCGCTAGAAGCACCCACTTGCGCATTTTCTGAATCTGACCAGCTATCGATCCAGCGCAGAAAAAATTTAGACATTGATTCTTCCTGATCTAAAGCATTTCTTTTGGTTCTAATTTAGAAAATGCGCAATGAATTTTATGTGAAGTTCACTCGGTTACGAGATAAATATAAGCATCTACGCAACCAGCATTTCACTATTTAGACTGTGTTGTTTTAACGAGTTTAGAAACGTCGTAGCCATAGCTTTTTGCGGTTTGCAGATAAGATTGATATGTCGCCTCATCAAGTTGAGGGCTACGAGAAAGAATCCATAAATATTTATGGCTTGGGCCACCCACTAAAGCGACCTGATAATTTGGGTCAACTCTTAAAACCCAGTAATCGCCTTTTGTAAAAGGAATCCATCTAAGACCAGAAGGTAAAAAGCTCACCTTCAATTTACTGTTGCCTTCATTTTGCGGATAAGCAACTCCTTCAGATGAGATCATTTCGCCTTTTTTTGTCGTACAGCTATTTAAAACACCAACGGTTTTGTCCGCGTTAATAGAATAGTTTGCAGTTGTATTGGCTACACAATTACGCTGAAAAAACATCGGTAAATGCGCAATTTCATACCACTTACCTGCGTATTTATTAATATCAATAGAATCAACAGCGACAGGTTTAGTATTGGTGTCTGCAAAGGTGCTCAAAGGAAGCATTAAACTGACCGCTGCAAGGCTACTGCTGATGATGAGTGACTTAAATAATAATTTCATGATTGCCCTCTTCTGTTTATTTCATACGTTTAAACATACGTCAGAGGGCTGTGAACAAAGTGTGAATTCTAAAAATTAAGCAACATTAATAAGGATTTAATTGTATTTCTTTAGAGCATCTGCAACTGGAAAATCAAGCTCAAAGCACACACCCTCAACCGTGTTATAAACTCGATAGCGGCCATGATGTAGATCCATAATTGAAGCAACAATCGACAAACCTAATCCACCTGTTTGATTCTCATCACTTCGACTTGAATGGCATTGGTAAAATCTTTCAAAAAGATGCTCAAGTTGATGTTCAGCAATTGAAACCCCACCAGTTACCACAGTCAAACTCACCCATTGCTTATGCTCAATCATCTTATGTTTTGTTGCGATATAAATAGTTCGCTTGTCACCACCGTGAACCAACGCATTTAAAATCAGGTTGTAAACGGCTCTTTGAAAAAGCTCAGGATCTGCAAATAATGTTTGAGCTTCTAAGTTAAAACTAAAATGACAGTCTTGTTCCTCGGCCTGATATTCAAAAATCTGGCATAACCTATCAATAACATCTTGGATATTTATTTCTTGTTTATTTACAAGCACCATTTTCTGATCGGCTCTTGCCAAGAAAAGCATGCTATCAATCATGCGTTTTAATCTGTGGTAGTCATCTAAATGAGACACCAGCAAATCTTCATATTGCTCAACCGAACGTTCGCCAGTTAAAGCAATCTCGGTTTGCCCAATCAGATTATTTAAAGGTGTGCGGAACTCATGTGCGATATCTTCAGAAAAACGGTTGAGCTGTGTATAGCCTTTTTCGATACGCTCAAGCATGTGGTTTATATCTTTTGAAAGCAGATCAACTTCTAAAGGTGAATTGGGGAGGTTTAACCGTTTCTGTAGCTGATTTACGTTAATAGAATGAGTTTGCTTGCGAAGCTGTTGTAGCGACTTTAAACCTAAATGACACACTAAAATGCAAAGCACAAAGATCGCAAACACGCCCCCGACCACATACATCAAGAGACTTTCTTGAAAAGGTAAAAGAATATTGATACGTTCTGACCACTGTTTACCCGCAATGAGTAGATAAGGCTCGTCATTAATTTTTATGGTTTTCCAAGCAATTCGCGTTGGATATGAGTTGTTCACTAAATCTTGAAATTGAAGACTATCGCGCTTTGCAAGTTCAGGCAGTTGAATGTGGAGCGGATTGATATTAATTAAACTTTTGCCTTTATGAATAAGCAGAAATAAGTTGTCTTGATTGCCAAGCATGTTTTGATACAGCTTAGGCCGCGCAATAATTTGCTCTACATTTTCGCTATCTTGCAGCAAAATTTCCAAACGATTAATTCTGTCTGCTAAAGCTTTATCTTGCTGCTTCAATAAAATTTGATTAATGCCTAAATAGGTCATAAAGCCGACGGAACATAAAATTAAGGCAGAACAAAGCGTGACCAGTAATGTAATACGGACTTCAAGAGAACGTAGAAGTTTAAAGTTCATAAGCTAACCGAAATTTTATAGCCCAAGCCACGTATGGTATGAATGAGTTTTAGCTCATATCCCTCATCAATTTTGCTTCGTAAACGGCGTACTGCAACGTCAATAAAGTTAGTATCAGTGTCAAAGTTAATGTTCCAAACTTCGGAACCAATTTGTCTGCGTGTCACGATTTGTTCTTTGTTGAGCAAAAGATAACGCAACAAATTAAATTCGGTTTTACTCAGCTCAATTAAGTTGCCACTACGCCAAACTTTATGGCTAACCACATCCATCTTTAAATCACTAATAGACAGCTCGTTTTCTTGCAGATATTGCTGTCGTCTTAACAGGCTTTTAATGCGTGCCAATAGTTCAATATAGGAAAAAGGCTTAGCCAAGTAATCATCTGCACCCAACTCTAACCCTTTCACTCTATCCATAACCTGATCTTTCGCCGTTAAGAAAATCACCGGAATTTTTGAAAACTGGCGTAGGACCTGTAATACGCTCCAGCCGTCTATGTCCGGCAACATGACGTCAAGAATAAGCAAGTCATATTGATCTCTCTTTAGCATTTCCAAACCTTGCAGCCCTAAGTGAACGCACTCCGCTTGATATCCAGACTCTTTTAATCCTTTGACCAAATAAGTGGCGATCTTGATCTCGTCTTCAATAATAAGGATACGCATTTTGTAGAGACTCATTTGAAAGATGACAACTTTGTAATGTGATTGTCATGCTTGAAATTAAGCAATTTGTTTAAGATTTTCAAAGCGACTTAGAGGCAATCATTATGAAAAAATTGAACTGGCTGATGTTAGCAGCCGTGCTATTTGGTAATAGTACTTTTGCACAGCCCCCTGCTTTGAATCAAGTTTATTCATTAGATCTCAAAACTGCCCACCTGTTAGCCGACAGTGCGAAAGAGGCATGTAAAAAACTAAACCAAAATATTGCGGTTGTTGTTGTAGATCGTGGCGGTAATCCATTAACTGCCGAACGGCATGAGCTGGTGGGTCCGCATAATTTAATGGCTGCCGAGAAAAAAGCCTATACCGCGTTATCTACCAAAACATCGACCTTAGTTTTAAGCCAAAACAGTAATCAAAACCCCGATGCAAAAAATTTAACTACCGTAGCAAATTTACTTTTGTTAGGCGGTGGCGTACCTGTTCGTTTTGAGAACCAAGTGATCGGAGCCATTGGGGTTGCGGGTGCTGGCGGCGCACAAAATGACAATCAATGTGCAAGCAAAGCCATTGAAACCGTTTTTCATTCATAAGGAGTTCATCATGACTAAATCATTTATTGCTTTATCTTCGTTATTTATAGCTTCGGCTACATTTGCACAAACTAATCCGCTAAGTGTGCACGTGTTAAATCTAGAAACGGGTTTACCCTCTTCTCAGGTTGAAGTCGTTTTAGAGAAAAACACCAATAACCAATGGGTTAAACTCAACCAGCAAGTGACCGATTCAAATGGTCGTATTACTGCGCTCTATCCAGAAAATAAAAAACTAGAGCAAGGTATTTATAAAGTTACTTTTAAAACAGAAGACTGGTTTAAGAAGAACAAACAACAAACTTTTTTTGCCGAGGTTCCAGTAATTTTTAAAGTCGATGGAAGCGTAAATCACTACCATATTCCATTACTACTTAGCCCTTACGGTTATTCAACCTATAGAGGCAACTAAAATAAAAAACCCCTTTATCTGTTGTGCACAAGTAAAGGGGTTGATTAAAAACGATGCGTTTTACGAACAAACACCATTGCTAATAACGGATTTTTTGTTTGAATCTAGCGCCACAATTGAAGAAGAAACCGTATTAATGATTTGAGTCATTGCTTCACTTGAAGCATTCACAATACCTTCCATCTTTTTAGTTTTCTGATCAATTGGCTGCTTAAAAGCAATTCGACAATTGAGCTGAGATCCTGCATTCGTGATGATCTTAGTAGAATGCAGTTTTCCTAATTTACGATGAACCATTAAGAATAAGCGAACGGTGAGCGCTTACCCCTGCCATCATTCCATCTGCAACTGCGAATGGTACCGAACCACCTAAACGTGCAATATCACCGCAAGCAAAAACCCCTTTTACCGTGGTGTCTTTTGTCGCGCTTGTTTTGATTATTTGTCCAAACGGCGTGTCTTCGACTTCACATCCAAGCTCGGCCAGCCAAGGTTGAGTAATATATGTACGTGTTGGAATAAACAGTCCATCCAGAGCAATAACCTTTCCATCGGTAAACACAATCTCTGCCTCACCTCTGATTTCCTGAATAAGACATGGCTCTACAATCACTCCACGTTTTTGTAAGGAAATATGCCATTCTGTATGAATGAGTTGATCATTTCCATTAAGTAAAAACGTGGTTGGGCCCCAATCAGGCAGCATCATCGCCAATTGTAAGCTGTGTTCTGACGTGGCCAAAATACCGATTTTTCCTTTTTCTAACTCGTATCCATGGCAATATGGACAATGAAAAACCGTTTTCCCCCATCTTTCAGCCAAACCCGCTATTTCTGGCAACTGATCACTAACTCCTGCCGCAATAATAATTTTTTTAGTTTGAATGGAATACACTCCATCAATACAAATACAAAAACCTTCATCTATTTTTGCAATTTTTTTAACTCTCCCATTTTGCCATTCAACAGTGCTATAAACTTCTAATTGTTTTTTTGCAATTTCAACAATTTCATTAGCTTGAGTTCCATCTTGGGTAAGGAATCCATGAGAATATTCAGCAAAACGATTTCTTCTTTGCCCTGCATCAATTATTGCAATGTTTCTACGTGCACGGGCCAACGGCATTGCTGCTGATAAACCCGCATAACTGCCACCAATAATCGCAACGTCATACAGCATTTTATTCACCCTTAATAAGTAACTTATGAAGTTACATTAATGCCTTTTATTTTAATTTGCAACTTTTCATGTTACATTTTATACATTCTATTGATCGCGCTGTTTTTTGTGCTTATGCGTACAGACAATAAACTTTCCCGAATACTTCATGTGCTTTTACACATGGCGAGGCAAAATCGCAGTTTTACTTCTGAAGAAATTGCCAAAATGTTATCAACTAATCCTGTAGTTATTCGTCGTACCATGACTGGGTTAAAACAGGCTAACTTTGTACAATCAGAGAAAGGGCCTGGCGGTGGTTGGCACTTAATAGGAGATATAGAAAAAATTACGCTTCTTGATATTTATAAGGCTGTTGGTGAACCTACAATTTTTGCAATCGGCAATGAAAGAAAAAATCCGGAATGTGCTGTAGAACAAGTCGTCAATGCAGCTCTAGATACAAGTATTCAAGCTGCACAGGCGATTTTGATTCAACGTTTAAAAGAAACTACCCTAGCCGATCTTGCAAGATCATTTGATCAAATTTGTATTGAAAAAGGATGGGATTTAAAACACTCACATGAGTAAATTTTTCCTCACGGCTTTTAACCAACAACTAAAGAACTCAAAACCGGATGGAATTATCAAATTTTATCCGGCATTTAACCGGATAAAACGTGTATAGATTTAATATTAAGAACAGACACCATTGCTAATAACCGATTTTTTGTTTGAATCTAGCGCCACAATTGAAGAAGAAACCGTATTAATGATTTGAGTCATTGCTTCACTTGAAGCATTCACAATACCTTCCATCTTTTTAGCTTTCTGATCAATCGGCTGCTTAAAAGCAATTCGACAATTGAGCTGAGATCCTGCATTCGTGATGACTTTTGCATTATTTGACTCTAATTGAGTGGGCGGTATTTGACGCTTCACTACCCAAGACACTGCAATATTAATATAGCTTTTATCTACAATATCAAAATGAGAAAAGTCTGTAGAAACTCGATATAAAGGCTGATTGTTTCCAGCTAGCCCACTGCTATAACTGTCAATTGCCCCTAATTTTTGCTGTAAACCCGCCGACAAGGTATCGCGTAATTGCGTACCCATGGTCGATGTCCAGCGTTCATTGTTTAACACCGTAGACTTACCACTACTGTCTTGGAGTACCAAAGGCGCACGGTCCAATCGGTCTGGAATCCCGACAGGTAATACCTCAATCACCTGCACAGTTGATTTTGTAGCCGCAGTAATTTTAGGGGACATCGTATAATAATTTGGCGTTGGCGAACTCGAACATGCCGTCATGGCAACAGCCGTTAAAAACAGGCCGCTCCCAAGCAGCCAGTTGGCTGCTTTAGGATGTTGAAAAGATAGAGTGTTTTTATTTTTCATCATCGGTCTCTGGTGTCTTACCACGAATAATTGATTCAGGATGTTGCTCAATATAGTCTGCCATTAACTGTAATGAAGCAGCCGCACGTGTCATTTGCTGTAATGCTTTGCGTACGTCTTGTTGTAACGGCGCATCGCTCGACAAAATAGACTCTGACGATCTTACAGTTTTACGAACATCGTCCAAGGTTGCTTGTAAACCAGGGGCAACTTTTCCATCTAACTGTTTAACCAGTTTGTCGGTAGACTCAATGGCTGTGTTCATATTGTTGAGCGTTTTACGTACATCTTGCCCAATCTCAACTAACGGGAATTTAGTTAACTTGTCAGCAATCTGAGAAACTTGTGCTTGTAAGCCACTCAATTCAGTTGGTGTAGTTGGAATCACTACACGGTCATCACTCAAAATTTGTAATGTGGCTGGCTTAGCTTTAGGGAACTTATCTAGGGCAATATAGTTTTGGCCCGTGAGAAGGTTGCCTGTTCTCATTTGAGCACGCCATCCATGTTCAACAAAATCTTTGAAAATATTGCTGTTTGGATTGAGTGCCTGTCCATTCTCAACGCGTGACGGATAAATAACCGCCTCAACACGCATACGAATCTGCTTATAGTTGTTATAAAACTCTGCATTAATCGATTTAACATTACCAATTTCAATGCCCATGAAATCAATTGGTGCGCCAACAGACAGTCCACGTAATGAATGATCAAAGTACATGATCACACCACGAGGTTGCCCATCCGGTTCTTTTAATGCCTCAGTTTTCGAATCCCACAGATTAAAGCGACTATGATTTGCCGCTGTGGTAGCACGCGAACTTTCAGGAATTCCAAAAGCAATACCGCCCGCGACAATACTTGCCAGCGATTGAGTATCTAAACTAAATCCTGAGGCATTCAAGCTCACATCAATGCCACTCGCCTGCCAAAACCGTGCGTCGGTGGTGACAAACTTATCATATGGTGCACGGATAAAAGTTTGTAGCTCTACAGTTTTACCATCGTTAGACAATTTATATGCTGTAATTTGGCCCACATTAATTCGACGATAATAAATTGGAGAACCGACATCTAAAGACCCCAAGTCATCTGCATTTAAGAAAAATTCTTTGCCCGGTACATCAGCAGTAATCACTGGCGGTACCTCTAAGCCAGTAAATTCGAGCTTTTTCTCTTCCGACTTACCACCATCCACTTCAATATATGAACCTGACAATAATGTGTCTATTCCTGAAACCCCACTCGTCCCAATACGTGGTCGCACAACCCAAAACCGTGAATCTTTTGCGGCAAAGTTACTGGCATCTTTACGCAAATCAATTCTGGCAATCACGTGTGAACGGTCTTCTGAAAGATCAATCTGCCGTACTACGCCAATATCGACCTGTTTATAACGGACCGTTGTTTTACCCGCGACCAATCCCTCAGCCGTCCTAAAAGATACGTCAATGGTCGGGCCGTGAGACAAGAGCGCTTTTATCGCTAATGAAAGCGCGATTAAAAGAGCAACCAATGGAATGAGCCAAATTAAAAGAGGCTTCCACCGACTTTTCTTTTCTTGGGGTTCTGGCAAATCATTCACGCTATCCAGTTCAACATCTGGATCACGACGATCTGAGTTACCAGGGGTTATTTCATTTTCAGACATACTCATTGTTCTTTTATTGACTGGGATTAATGGAATCATTATTCAACGGCGGGTGTTCAGCCTGAATAATCTTGGTTTTGTTTGAGGCAAAAGTAGAAGGTTTATTTGTATTTTGAGATGCGTAGAAGTTATCCCAAATAAGTCGTGGGTCAAAACTTAAAGATGCAAACATGGTTAACACGACAACCGCACCAAAAGCGATCGAACCCGGCCCTGCTAAAATCGTAGCAAGTGATTGAATCTGAATGAGCGCTGTTAAAAGTGCCACCACAAATACGTCAATCATTGACCAACGGCCGATAAACTCGACAACTCGATATAATTTAACGCATTGCTCAGGTAAAAACTTCCATGCTGACGATTGTTGAAGATATACCGCCACCAATAAAAAATACAAAATCAGTAGCTTTAGCATGGGAATAAAAATACTGGCCATAAAAATGACCACTGAAACCAGATAGTCTCCACTTTGCCAAAAGTAAATGACCCCACTCATGATGGTATCTTGCTGGCTACCCAACAGTGAGTCAGTCACCGTCATTGGAAGTACATTGGCGGGAATATAGAGAATGGTCGCAGCCACCACTAAGGCAAAAGTTCGATTTAAACTCGCTGGTTTACGTGAATGCAGCACGCTATTACAACGAATACAACGTAACACCTGATGGCTTTGGTTGAGTCGTCTCTTTTCATTTTGAGCAGAATTTACAACCCCACAGCAATGACACACAATTAATGAGAGATCTTTGGCTCTTGGATATTGCTTAAGCATTGACCCTTGCTGCGAGATTTGTGTTTGGGTCACATTTTTTATCGTTTTCATGGCAGTGACCTATCAATTTCGTTCCATATATCACTCACCTTTATGGAAGTAATATAGACCAACAATACACTTAAAATCGCAAATGCCCATAACGCAATCTCGGGAATCACCAACACCATTCCCATTAACTTCACAAGCGTGACCAAGATTCCAATTAAGAAGACCTCAACCATTCCCCACACTCTCATAAAATAAAGTGTACGTAAGGCAAATACTAAAAATGTGGGTCTTTTCTTCAATACGCTTACTGTGCCCAACACATAGGAGAGTAATAAAAGATAGGAAAGTGGCACAATAAAAGTGGTGATTAAAATAAGAATGCCAACAAAAGCCCGATCATAATGAAACATTACCCAGACCGCACCAAGTAAAGTGGTTTCAGAGATGTTGCCCTGCAATTCAATTTTTACAATAGGAAAGCTATTGGCAATAACAAATACGATCAACGCCGTTAAGATTAAAGCCAACAGTGTCGAAAAAGGTTTGGTGTGCCGATAGAGTTCAGCACCGCAGCATAAGCAATAAGCTCTTTTTCCATAAGCAAGCGGGGTTCTACGATAGACAGTATCGCATTCCTCACAACCTGCTAATTCTTTAAGCTTCATAGTTATACTCTAAGGTTTATCATTTTACTGTGTCACACAAAGCTCTTTTTATTACTAAGATAAATTAAAATATAAATCAATCGAAAAACTATCCAAGTCATCATAAATTTTGAGATGAAAATTACCGTAGGTGCTGTTCAATATATTGTTGAAACTGCTGAATAATATGTACAGATTGTGTGGTGGAATTGAAATAGAGACCAAAATTTAAAGGCTTAAGTTCCGGCAATACATCGCTTTCTATGCGATGAATGTCTGAAGGAATCTGAAAACATGATCTCAAGCTTATACCAATACCCGCCCTTACAGCAGGCCATAACGCTTGAACAGAATTACACTCATAAGCAATATGCCAAGCCTGCCCAACCTGTTCCAATGCCTCAATAGCCATTTGCCTTAGCATACACGGTTGCTGCAATACCACGAGTGGAATGGAAACTTTATTTTCAATGATTTGCTGAATATGAGTATGAGCGCAAAACAACCAATTTGTCTCAATACTTTTGAGTGGCTTTGTTGCACAAAGATTTAAAAACTAGGATTTCCCCTATCTACTCAAATTTAAGTGACAACTCGGGTGTGAGGTCTGCCTAAATCGATAAATCTATTTAATACTGCCACTCGTGCATGAATCTCATTGACTTGGCTTTGAAAGTTTCTCGCACTGAGTTTATCGCCTAATAACTTGATGCAATGCATCTTGGTTTCGACCAAACTTCGCCGATGATAGCCTGACCATTTTTTCCATAGTGTCCTGCCGAAACGTTTAACTGTTCGTAGTAATTCATTTCGCTCTAGCGAACTGGTCTTTGTATCTTTCCAAGGCTTCGCATTTTTTCTAGGAGGAATCACTGCATGTGCTTGTCGATCTGCAATGACCTGACGGCATTGTTTTGTATCATAAGCTCCATCTGTATAGACTGAATCAATTTGTTCATTCAACGGAATTTGATCTAGTAAATCCACAAGGACTTGCGAATCACTCACGTTATTGGTTGTAAGCTGAACTGCTCGTATTTGTAGGGTTTTAGAATCTATCCCAATATGTAGTTTACGCCATTGGCGACGGTATTCAGGTTGATGTTTCTTACGTTTCCATTCACCTTCACCTAAAAACTTCAAGCCCGTGGAATCGACGTGTAGATGCAGTCCATTGCAACTCTTTTCATAGCTAATTTGAATATCAATATGCTTTTGTCTTCTACAAAGCGTACTGTAATCTGGTGCTGCCCAATTTAATCCGCAAAGGTTAATCAGACTTTGAACAAAACCTGTGACCATGCGTAAAGACAATCGAAATAGGGATTTGATCATCAGACAGCACTGGATGGCAGTATCAGAATAGGTTTGATTTCGACCATGCTTGCCTTGTGATTGTGCATACCACTGGGTCTTTGGATCGAACCAAATGGCAATATTCCCACGATTAATGAGAGCTCGGTTATATGCGGACCAATTGGTTGTGCGGTAGATTTTGTGTGTAGGCTTCTTCATTTGAAAATTATATTGCTGAAGAAGCCCTTAAGAATAGCTTTGTGCAACAAAGCCTTACCTATCTATTAATTCTCAATCTAGCTTTTACAAATAGTCACTCCACCATCAGCGAGTAAAGCACTTCCTGTAATAAAGCTTGCATCATCACTCACTAAAAAGAGCGCTGCTTTCGCAATTTCATCAGGCTCAGCTAAACGTTTCATCGCATGTATGCTTCTTACAAACTCTAGAACTTCTGGAGAAGGTGCCGCTTCTTGGCCCATTGAAGTATTTGTTCCACCGGGTAAAAGTGCATTTACTCGAATGCCTGAAGTTGCATATTCTGCCGCCATCACTTTGGTTAAACCAATGAGTCCTGCTTTACTTGCAGCATAGGCCGCCATTTGAGGGAACCCTATATGATGACCAACAAAAGAGGATGTAAACACTATTGAGCCATAGCCTTGCTTTAACATCACTTTAAGCTGCTCTCTAGCCGACTGAAACGCACTGGTTAAATTGCTCTGAATAACATGATTCCAATTTTCATCGGTTGTGACGTGAGTAAGCTGGTATTCTCCCAACATACCAGCATTATTAAATGCAATATCTAACCTTCCATAATATTGCGTAGCCATATCAATCGCTTTTTGCATGATTGTAGGGTCATTAAGATCCCCTGCAATAAAGTGCGCAACGACGCCATCTTGATTCAAACTATCGCAAAGTTCTTTTAAAACACGCTCACGGCGTGCAACCAGAATAACTTTCGCGCCTTCCGCTACAAATAGCGATGCGGCACTTAAACCTATACCTGAACTTGCACCCGTAATAATAGCCACTTTGTCTTTTAATCTGCTCATACTCTCAATTCCATCTTCATTAAATTGATGGATATATTTTGAGTAACCCGAAGAAAATAGACTCTCTGATTCTTGCTATTTTGAAAAAATTAACTCTATAAAACAGCCAACTAAAACAATTTTAGTTCCGTGCCAGTTCTGCTTCTTTCTCTAATAATGCACGTTTACGCTCAACGCCCCAACGATAACCAGAAATAAAACCATCATTTCGAACGACACGATGACATGGAATAGCAACAGCTAACATATTTGCTGCACACGCCCCTGCAACGGCCCGAACGGCTTTAGGTGAACCTATTTTTTGGGCTATATCGGAATAACTGGCTGTCTGCCCCGCAGGAATTTCTTTTAAGGCCTGCCATACTCTTTGTTGAAATGCAGTCCCTTGAATATCTAGAGGTAAATCTAATCCGATTTGTGGCGCTTCAATAAACCCGACAATATGCGCAATCAGTTGCTCAAACTCATCATCACACCCGATCAAATCGGCTTCCGGAAATTTATCTTGTAAATCATTTAAAAGCTTTTCAGGGTCATCGCCTAGCAAAATTGCACAAATTCCTTTCTGGCTTTGAGCAACTAAAATATCTCCTAAAGAACAAGCTCCTATGGCGAAAAAGATACGCACACCCTTACCGCCAGATTTCCATTCTTTCGCTGTCATACCTAATAGCGAACTTGAATTTTCATAGAACTGACTATTTGAATTAAAACCTGCATTAAATATTGCATCAGTCACACTGATATTTTCATCTAGGTTTTCTCTTAGCTTTTTACTTTTATGCGCATCAGCATAGCCTTTGGGTGTCAGGCCAGTAATTTGCTTAAAAACTCGGTGAAAATGATATGCGCTCATTCCTACATGCTCTGCCACAACTGATAGAGACAAGTTTTCTTCATGTAGTTCGATGTATCTACACGCTTTCTCGATTTTCTCTACAAGCTTTGGATCATGTGCATTTGAGAGTCTGTTTTGTATTTTTTGGCTTGCTCGATAACCATTTTTCTCGGCTTGCACGGCATTCTCAAAGAAAACTACATTTTCTTTTTTAGGCAGTCTTTTTGTACTTGATGGCAGACAGTACATACCTGAGGATTTCACGCCATAAACAAAATATGCATCAGCTTCCGCATTTCGATCAACAATTGCTTGCCATCTATCTTCGTCTGTTATCCACTGATTTTTCATTTTGCTCACCTCAATTGCAATTTAATATTTAATGACTTATTTTCGCAACTTTGTTGATAAGCAAAACTCTTGGTATTGCTATTTTAATCTTTTCAACGCAAAAACATTCCAATGCAACTTTACTCCGAGCACACCCAATAAAATTAAACTTGCACCTAAAATTTGAGTACTAGTCAGCACATGATCAAAGAATAAATAATCAATTACGATGGTCGATATAGGATAAATAAAAGATAAAATCGCAATGTTATTTAAAGGTATTTTCTTAATTGCCGAATACATTAAATAATAAAGAAATGCCGTATGTAGAACCCCTAACCCCATTACAAAGAACCATTGTTGGCCTATCGGTGGGTTTACAAAAACCGATATAAACGGGGTCATGGCAATGGCCCCACTTAAAGTCTGTATAAGCACAATTAATAACGGTGGTGTGTTAGTTAATTTTTTAGTCATTAGAACAGATATCGAATACAGACTAGTAGCAATAAGAACCAAGCCTAAACCTGCTAACTCATTATAGTGATTCTTTAGTTAAATAAATTTAGGCAACCCTCACCAAAAAGTAATTTAACAATTTGGTTTGCTCTTCAACGCTATCTGAAGTCAAAAGCCCCAAAATCGCCCCATCAATCATAAATACAAAAATATCCGATTCTTCATACGTAGCCCTTTTTTTAGATTCTCGCAGAACCCAGAAAATTTCATTTTTAAGCCATCGCCTATAGCGAATTGCGGTTTGGTATGCATTTGGATAAAGCTGTTTAATTTCAAAAATCGCTTTAAACAACAGATAATACGCACCTTTTAAGTCAGCATGTAAAAGGTAAATTTGTCTAAGCGTAAGAGACAAATCTGGATATTGACGAGATTCACTTACAGCTCTCACTTTTTCTTTTAAGTGCTCTTTTTGAACCAACAAACACATTTCAATTAATCTTTCTTTTGAGTGAAAGTAGTTGTAAAAAGTGGCTTTAGAAATTTTAGTTTCACTAACAATTCGGTCCACCCCGACCTTGTTAAAGCCGTATTGTTTAAATAAATCTGCTGCTGTATAAGGCGCTCGCGTTGCTCTAAATGAAACTTCTAAATTTTTCATGTATACCGCTTAAAATAATTTTTTGTTGTAAATAGAAGAGATAGAAATGCCGTCACTCTTAAAATGAGTGCTAAATACAGGCATGCAAAAGCCGCACAATAATGGTGTGCTCACCTATCTCTGGTTTATTGTTGCTATGTTTTAGTCGTAAAGATTCTTAAGGTATAGAAACCTAAAGTCGGTTAAATCGTTTTAAAGACTGTTTAAACGGTATGGATAGAAAGAATTTGGCAAAGGTTGCCAACGAGAGAGAAGAAATAGTACGCATAACGGCGGACTCCTTTTGATTTAGAAGAGTCTTACCAATTACTGCTAAATAATGGTGGCAAGACTAGAAGGGTTAGCAGACTGGTACAAAAGGAAACCAGCACACCCGAAGGTGTCCCTCCTAGCCTCACCATAAAGGCGTGACTTAAGAGAACGCACAAAAACCAAAACAGCATTGTTGTGCGCCTTTTGTAGACGGTCTGCTAAAACCGACTGGCAATGTAGGCCAGCAGGCAAAGGATAGTGCCCAACCTTATTTCAGTCAAGCACACAAAATGACATCTGTTTTAAAATAGATCATTAAAAAGTAAGGATAAATAATTAAAATCTATTATTAAATTGAGTTTATAAAACAGATATTTTCTAGTTCGCTTAAAGC
Source organism: Acinetobacter geminorum (assembly GCF_013009345.1). Classification (GTDB taxonomy): domain Bacteria; phylum Pseudomonadota; class Gammaproteobacteria; order Pseudomonadales; family Moraxellaceae; genus Acinetobacter; species Acinetobacter geminorum. The sequence goes on from NZ_JABELE010000018.1 coordinate 64,054, forward strand.
TGTAGATAAACAACTAAGTTTTAAAACGATTTTATCTTCGGTCAATATATTCCAGATAGCCACTTCCTACTAATGGCTGATCATAGAATTCGCCTTGCCATGCATATGAAGAAACGAAACCAGCAGCCAAGCCAAAACAGTATGGAGTGTCTACTTGTGCGGAAATATCTAGAACCTTTTGATTGTTGTGATAAGCAGCCCAGCGAAAAGTATTTGGTAAATTCATTGGAAAACCATCAGGTGTAATCTGTGGTTCTTCTTGAAGTCTGGTTACTTCAAAAAGTATATCTCCGTTGTATTGAATTGATGTTCCATCAATATGACGGTAGTAAACAGAAGTCAAAATGGGTTGGTCTTCATAGCAAATAAAAGCCAGTAATAACTGCTGTTCATGGTCAATATTAATAACTTGATAGCTAAAGACTTTTACAGGAAGTTGAATATTCTCAACTAACCATTTGTTTTTGAGCATTGAGGTCGCTATAGCTTTCCAAGCCTCAAGCGTACAAAGCCCCTTAATACTCTCACTATTGCCTTTTTGTTTAATGTAGCCGTCATAATGCATCAAGACACTAAAATGCTTATAAAAAGCACTATAGGCAAACCATGAAATAGCTTTAGTCGGCTTTAAATGAAGTTCTAGTTCTAAATCTTCTCTTTTAGTAATTAATATAAATCCATCACCATCCTCATGCATGACACTTTGATTGTCAAAATTAATAGCGAAAGGAGTTTGGTTAAACTTGATATCATTTTTGATTGAAAATGTTCTGTAGGCCTCAGGCGTTGTCGACAATGCTGTTCCATGTACCAAAGAAGCTGTATCCCCTTTTCCATCTTTAGACATTTGATAGTTGGTATCTGTAATCGTAAATCCAACATAACCTAATACCGAAGCCCAAGATAAATATCGAAAGGGTTCAGGTAAGTCAGGAATCATGACCCCGTAATGTGTACTACCAAAGCGCTTATAAAGCGTATGAGGACTGAGTTCAAACTCTTTTGGCAATGTTGCTTGTCGTTCTGGTGTAACAGCTCCCAACAATGAGCCTGAAAGTTTGGCAAACTTTTGATTGGCTTTGTCTTTAAAACTCTTTGGCAATCTATGACTTGAGATTAACATTTTTAAGATCTTTTATTTTTATCTACTTAAAAAATTAAGTTCCATATTAGAACTTGATAATTTGCAATTGAATGTTAATAAAGGACATCTTGATCTAAGCAAATGCACTAAAACAAAAAAGCCAACTCTTTCGAATTAGCCCTAATTATCTCACGACCACGTCTGTGAAAATTGCTTTTGATTTTATTGTTCGCAACAATCTTCATCATTTTTGTTATGAGTCTAAATTAGCCTTTCTTTATGACAATCCGATTAAAAAAACATCCAAAATCTCTCCTAAACAAACTTCATACATAAAATATGTGTTTTAGAGAACTACATCACAATTTATATAGCTGTAAATTTTAAAGGCATATTCCGCTAAACGACTAAGTCTATTATGCTTAAGTCATCTAATTGTTAAGTATGTATGATGGAACAGCAAACTTTATTACAAGAACTGAACTCACTCATTGAATACTACTCAAAAAGAACCGATTGCCCGCCTACTCGAATACGCATCGGCTATAGGGCTTATGCAAAATTGATGCAGTGCCCGCCTTTTGCAGATGAAGTGATGAATTCAGCCCTAGATCCCAATAAGCGAAAATATAAGAAGTTAAAAATTAAAATTACAAAAGATGATAATGAATTGGAACTGGAATAAGTTTTATAAAATTTGAAAATCTAATAATTTATTCAAAGATAAAAGCCCATGAACTGAGCTTTTATCTTTTATAAAAAGCAAATAGTCTTTAAAACTCGACTTGTACCGTGACCGTGTCTTGGTAAGTTCCCGCTGGTACTGTATCTGCGTTTTCATCAACAATTTTTGTGGTAAACACATAATTCTGCTGAGTTACTCCATTATGTACGCCTGGGTTAATCGTTGCATTTAAACTCGACCAACGCTCGTTACCGCTTCCCCATCGATCATTCGATGAGTTCTTGAAAATATCGTATTTTAAAAATGTATTACCCGTTTGCGACTTCATAGCTCGTTGGTCGCCATTTTGCGGGGAAAGTCCATTGTTTAAACTGACATAATACGGCGTATTCACAGAACATCGTATTCCCATAGATGACTGAACAGGTTCAAGCTTGGACGCAAACGCTGCTGTACCAAAGTTTACGTCTTGAGCTAAAATTCGACAGTCCGGAAGTACAGTAATTGACAGTGAACCAAGCGAGTCTGTTCCAGTTCCCCAGTTAAAACCGATACCCAATACCCCGCGTTTAAACCCTGGACTTTCAAAGAATATACCGATTCCGGCAATAGCAACCCCTGGTACCGAATAGAACCATTTTACTTTTAACGGTGAATCAGCCTGATAAACACCAGGTGATACGCTTTGCCCAGCCGGAAGGCGTATATAAAAAGGCAAATTACCATCTGGCCCGCTAAAAAGATTGACCAGTGTAAAGCTACTCATGTCTTTTTCTTGGCCTAAGCTAATGATTTCATTGTTACTATCTAAAATAACAGCATTGAGCTTTTCTCCGGTTTGAGCGTTGGTAAACGAATTCGACATTTGTTCAACTCGATATTTTAGATATGTCATGTTTGCTAAAGCCAGACTAAAACCCGTACATGACAAACCAGAATTAAACTGTGAAGAATTCTCACCGTTTTCCATTAGGTAAATAGACGGAACCGAAATAGTAGATGAACCAGAAGCACTCACACTACATGCAGCATGAACCAAATTTCCAGCCAACATCAGTCCAGAAAAGATACATAAATGGCTGAGTAATTTTTTTGTTTTTATTTTCATGGTAAAGATACCTCATGACACGTAACAGGCTTAACCACCACAATTTGTTGCTTGGCTTGCTCTACATCTACAGAAAAATCTGCCTTACATACGCTCTGATCTGAACGTTGAACAGTTACGGTATTGTTAGGTTTCAAGTTTTCTAAATAGACAATGCCATCCATTCCCACATAAGACGACTCTTGGTCAGCTCTATGCACGACTGAACCAACAGGCATCGGTTTTCCGTCTGCTTGAGTTAAATAAACGTTGGCAGCAATAGACTGATGAACTGGGAACTTAATCACAACACCCGAGCCGCGTTTAGCAGCAATACGTTGTTCAACTTGCGTGATTGTGAAGTTTGAAGGTAAATCGATTGGGTCGACGCTGTATTTACCCGAATAATAAGGCGTCACCGATGGCACAAAAATATGGCCTTTTTTATTACTACGACCAATTAAACTGTTTTCGTATCTAACCAAAACATCTGGTACTTGGTTGGTATCGACCAATGCAAAAGAATCGCCTAAACGGTTTGAAGCAAATATCTCCCCCCCCATATAAATAAGTGAACCAGATAGACCAAACCAATAGTTATAGTCATGGTTTCCAGACATACCAAAGTCGGTATTGATATAACCATTACGGTAATTGACACGTGCCTGATTTAAATCTTCACTATTTTCATTAAAGCGTCGGGTCAAGTCGACACCCACACCGCCCTCAGACGGCACAGAACGGTTGAAATTAACATAACCCGTATCGCCCTCTTTATTAAATGCATAACCCGAGTTCACAGTCGCGTTTCGTTGGAACAGTGGTATCGAAAGCTGAAATGCAGCACTCCACTCTTTTTCGATAAAGTCACGGTTGGCACTTAATGAAACGGTCACACCATTCATATAAGTCGGTAAAACAGGTGCCCATGACAAGTTTAAGAAGCGGTTTTTAAAGTCATTCGCCTTAGTATTAATATAACCGACGCCAAATGTGCCTGAGTTTTTGGTCGCAAAGTAAGTATTGGCCGTTAAGCTTTTATTGCTATTGACCGAAATTAAATTGCTATATTGCAGCCGTGAAAGATCGGTATATTCATCATCGCGCTGGTTATGGTTAATACTAAAACCAAACCGATTACGGTTATAGCTGTACCCGACCGTATATTGATTACCCTCTAAATCTTTAGCTCGATCTTCAGACATAGACTTATCGGCCTTACTTTGGCTAAAAGAAGCACTCAGCACACCTAAGTTTGCAAGCTTGAGTACAGACCCTGCACCCAATAACTGTAAGTCTGAAGAAAGTTCTGTACGACCTTCTACGGTAAACCAGTCATTGACCCCATAACGGGCATCGGCTGCACTTGCAAATTTTCCATAAGAAAAGTTCTTAAGTCCGTACTCTTCACGGATTTTCCCTAAAGACAATGAGTAATCAAATAAGCCGGGCTTGAGCAAAGTATTAGAAATATAAAATGGGACCGCTGTTGTAACCTGACGCCCGACTGCATCGGTCGTGACCACAACGGCTTCCCCTTTACCATTAATAAAAGGAACATTGTTTAAAATAAACGGCCCAGACTGTACCTCTGTTGAACTGGTCTTTTGACCATTAATAATTAAATCGACTGTACTTGGCAACGCGGCTTGCCCAATAAACTGTGGCAATGGATAGGTAATTAAATCGGGTCGAGTTGAATAATTTCTCTGTACCTGAAAACCACCTAGACGGACAGAACTTCCCCAAGTCGTTTTACTACCGGTAATAATGTCACCTAGTACAAAAGATGTAGCGTTATTTTGGTTATCAAATTGCCAAGATGTGTCATAACGACGATAGCCATCATTGTCTAAAGACTCGGCGTTACCTTCATTTTTATATTGATTTTTGACATAGACACCAGAGTTTTTAATAACCCCTAACGGAGAGAAAAAACGCTGCTCAGTAAATAAACTACTGGTTGAACCACCTTGATAGGGTCTATAAGTATAAAAATCATAGTTATTGAGCAGCCCTATACCAGACTGAGCAACGACAGGCTTATACCATGAGTCTTTACCTAAAACTTGAGTCGGCATCCAAGCAGGTGGAAAGTTAAGCTTAAAATATTGGTTTGATGATTGATATTCATAGCTTACATCTTTCAACTTATCTAAAGATATCCAGTCACTTGCATCACCACTAAACCCCAAAGTTAAGATATCTTGATTGGTTAAAGCGGTCTCGTTGTTTGTCAGTAGCTCCTGAGGAATTTGAATTTCTAACTCATCGATCAGCTTGTTTTTTTGTATGAAGTACTCATCATTTTTAACAATGACAGGCACAACCTGCTGAACTGAATATTGGTTTACAACCAAGTCTAGATATAGCTTAAACAATTGATTAATTTCGTTAATATCTTTTGGTGGTGGAGGCAAATCGCCAGCAACAGCAACATTTGGAATATTTAAGCATCCGCCCGACAACAAAATTAGCAAAATACTTTTGCATAAATTATTATGCCGAAGGATCATGTTGGATCCTCCATTTTTGTGATTTCGATTAACTCTTGTTTTATGCCAGAGCTATCAACACCATAAATTTTAGAAGTTTTTAACAATTCATTTGCAGTTGACTTATCAATAGTAAACTTCACGGTACTATTCGATAAAACATAGCCAAAAGCAGCTTTCCCTAAAGAAATATCATTGCCAGTTTTTGAAGTTTTAAGTGCCGAAAGACGAGCAAATTTCTGTCCATTATTTTTTAAATATAGCTCAGACTGGCCTTTCTCATTGTTGCGGACGGACCACTGTAAAACGGGTTTGGCTAAAGGATTTTTTGCATTCGCTTTTTGGCTCTCTTCAGTTAAACCACTACCAATACCTTTTCCATAGGCAAATAACGGAATTGAGTAACGCATTTGGAAACTCACTTTAGAAGCGTCTTGCTCGTTTCCATCAGAAAGGCGAATCGGTAACTCATCTACAATCAACCGATATGACTGTTCTTTGCCATCTGGCAAATTGACGCTTTTGGTTAAACGAAGCATATGCTTCTCACCTGCTTTAATTTTAGCTACAGGCGGGCTTGGTATAATTTCGGATTGCTCATTATAGTTATCTTCTAAGCCATCTTGATTCCATTTAAACACCCGAATTTGCACCATCGCATCGGTCTTGCCGGTATTTTGAAGCCAAACCGCTGTTGCTTTTTCATTGGCTTCAATTTTTGGATAAATAGGCCAAATTAAAAAAGTTGCTTGCGCCATCACAGGTGTAACAAGTGATAATGTACTTGCAAATAAAAAAGATTTTAAAATGCCATTTTTAATAAATGCAGAATTGTTCATACAAATCACCATGTAATCATTATTGAAACAGTATCTTTATAAATTCCAGCAGTATGTGGTTCATTATTATTTTCTAAATCAACGACACCATATATTTCAAAACTTGCCAGACGGTTTGTAGGCGTTGTGGCAGGTAATAAATATTTATTACCGACAACATATTCAGTAGACAAACTGCTAGAATTATATAACTTATAAGGCAAATAATTCGAAGATGAACCATTTTTCATACGTCTTATATTATTCTGTAGATTTTCACCACCATCTATAGAAATACTAACAGGCAAGCTTTCAGTACAACGAATATTCCAAGATTCTTTGCTATTTATAATATTAGAAACGACTTTATCTTTTGATAAAGCTGAATACTGACCAAAATCCATTTTCTGTTCGATATTATCTATTGAGCATCCATTTTCAATTTTAGCCTGAACTTTAAAACTAGAATTTAATTGAGGATCTACTGCATATACAAATGGACTTACAGATAGCAATAATATTGCTTTAAAATAAAAATATTTCATTTTCTTAAAACTCAATTGTAATTGGAACTATATCTGTATACTCACCCTTAGATATACGACCACCATCGTGTATGGCTTGACCAAAAATATCGATATTCTTTTTAGTATTCATATCATTAAGAATAAAAGCATCATTCGCTCTAATCACTTGTTTATCTAAACCATAGAGCAAGTTATAAGCAACAAAATCTCTACCATTACTTAATGCATGATAATAATTATGTGAAAAAGAAGCAGGAACTTTACTATCATTATTTCCAGAACCAAATATTATTTTTACAGTAGAAATACCAGCACACTGTATCTGTAAACCAGAGTTTCCATTATTTATCAAACTTGCGTCGATCACCCCATTAAAACCAGTTGAGGTTTCACCAAAATCAACAGTTCCGAAATTTAAATTTGTCTCATTATTTTCAACAACTTTATTATTAATAGAACAAGAAGGTAATAATTCAATTTGATTTGTTAACTTAGCTCCAATTTCACCCGCATTTATTGAAGAAATTAAAAAATAAGAAATTATAAATATAGAACCGCGATTAAATATCATCTCCCCTCCATTTAAAACAGGTTCACTCGCTTTTAAGTAAACCTGCCACTCAATTAATTATTTCTTTTTATATTTAGAAATTTACAGTAACTAATAGAGTATCTTTATAATCACCTTGGGCTTTTGCTGTGCCAGTGTTTGGAGCAATTGCACCGAAAATTGGTACCGCTGTAGCTTGGCCACTCACTGTAGTGAACTGTTGTGGCTGGTTTACAACATAAAGGTTTGTACGAGCAGCATCGCGATAAACGTTATATGCAACTACATCAGCAGAAGCAGTATTTTTTAAAGTACGGTCTGTACGTTCACCACCATCAATTGCAACTGTAAAATCAACAGGATCCGTGCCGTCACAAGTCACAGAAATATTACCGCCTGTTGCTGCTGAAGCGACTTCAGCTGTTAATACGTTGTTCCAAGTACCAGAAGTTTTACCAAAATCTAAAGTACCAAACTTGTTCATATTCCCTTCAGTTTGACTACCACCTACAGTACAGCCTGTTGAGATATTTAATTTAACGTCAACCTGTCCAGTAACAGCCGCTTGAGTATTTACCGCATAACCAGCAACTATTAATGCTGCAAGAAGTGATTTCTGAATGTTTTTCATATTCATAACCTACATATATAATGATTAGTTTTGTAGAACAAAATGAATCAAACTCAATAAATAAAATATGTCCAATTTGTTTTATATATAAAACAAACTACCTTTTACTATTTTGTGATTCTTTTCACAATTTAATAACAATTATTTAACTTGTATACACATATTACAAAAAGACTATGTTTATTTATTTAAAATTCTTTCTTTAACAGTTAAAAAAACACCTAACTAAATACCCACCCCTACTTTAAAAAAAAGTCTAAGAAATAGAGAAAATAAATATCATCCATCAAATAAAAACTAGTCAATATTTATTCAAATACAATAATTTATAGATTCAATAAAATCATAAGAAACTCATTATTATTCAAACAGGTCACACGACCTATTTTAACTATTACTTAAAAGACAAAAATAAGTCACATGACCTATTTTTTAATTTTAGATTAGGTCATCTGACCGATATTAAAAAATTATAGGTCACATGACCTATAATTAGTTTAATAGAATTTAAATATTTTATTTATATTTTTCTAATTTCATGGTTTAGAATGCCTTTTTTTAAATAGTACTTACAGGCTGGATAATGATCAAAATTGATACCTTTGATACTATGCAAATAAAGAAGTCCTTTACCACACTAAAAGGACAAGAAAGAGTAAAGCAAATCTTAAAAAATGCTGAGATAGTTTTTCTTACCAAAGGTTATTCTGGTTTTAGTATGCGAGGAGTTGCAGCTCAATCGAATATTAGTTTAAGTACCTTACAGCATTATTTCCAAAATAAAGATAGTTTATTAAAAGCTTTACTCGATAAATTAATTTTCGACTACATACAGCGTATAGAAATTTTAATCAACTTAAATGCAAATGAGCCACCCTTGCATCGGTTTATGAATATTATCACTAATATAATATATGAAATAGAACAACCGGTCATTACGCATACATTTAAAGAGGTGTTTTCTATTTCAGATCACTTACCCTATGTATATGATTCTTTATCAATGATACAAAAGTATAATTTTGAACTTATATATAAAATTATACTCCCTATTCATAATAAAATCTCATCAGAAGAATACAAAGAAAGAGCCATAATTATAATTACACAGCTCAACGGTTATCTAGTTCAACATGGCTTTGTTGCACAAACCTATCTCTAAAGGCTTATTCCACAATATAATTTTGAGATGAATAAGCCTACACCTAAAAT
>NZ_JABELE010000019.1 GCF_013009345.1 Acinetobacter geminorum
ATGTGAAGTACCTTTTGTAATTATCCTCTGAAGGATAAATGAAAATTAAGTACTTACACAAAATTTAGAACAGTCCCTCAAGAATCACACTTTAAATCAATAAAACTTTTTACATTAGTATTTTTAGGGATTGGTATTCTTTGGTGCGGAATAGTGCACTCATTAGTTCAGCTAAAACCAACTTATATTTATTCTGAATATATATTTAAATACTGCTTACAGTTTATAGGCTATTTAATAGGAATATTATTTTCTATTTATGCAGCTTGTATAGTGAAGTTGAACTATGATAATGAAACGCATAAAAAAGTTGATGATAAATCTTTCCACAGTGCTACTGATCAATCAGTAAAAAAAATGGATCAAAAAAGTAAAACCATTACGAAAGATAGAAAAGGAAGAACATTATGAAAATCAATTTTTTTGAAGTCCAACAGCCAATTGGTACTTTCTATCTATCAGTAGTTAATGCAAAGAAATTAATAAAAGTTACAGAAACTAGGGCTAGAGAAATTGATTCGAAAGATGTACAAAGAGAATTCTCACCTGCTAGAGTTAACGAGATAGCTGATTATTGTAGAGACCCTGATGCTACTTTTCCTACATCTATTATTATTTCAATAAAACCAGAGGCTTTTAAAGGGATATTTGGTAACTCTTTAGAGTTTTTAGACGATACTGTGATTGGTGAAATTCTAGATGGTCAACATAGACTATTAGGACTGGAAAAGTCAGGGATTTCTGAAAGATTTGATTTACCAGTCGTTTTTATGTTTGATTTAGATAACTATCAAAAAGGTTATGTATTCTCAATCATTAATAGTAAGCAAACTAGAGTAAATCCATCCTTAATTTATGATCTATTTGCTCTTAGTCATCATAGAAGCCCATATAAAACTTGTCATGAAATTGTCAGAAATCTAAATAGAGATAAAGAATCGCCTTTTTTTGATAGGATAAAAATGCTAGGAAGGAAAGAGGAACATCAAGAGAAAGCTTCTCTTTCACAATCAGCATTTATTAATTATTTGGTACCGCTAATTAGTAAAAAACCTGAACAAGATGCGATTGATATAAAGAATGAGCAGCAAATTTTTGGTGATTCTAAATTAATATTTAGAGACTATTTTATACATAATGAAGATCATATTATCTTAAAGATCTTATTGAACTATTTTAATGCTATATCTAAAGTATTTCATTGTGAATGGAATGATCCTGATAAATATATATTATCTAAACCAATTGGATATGGAGCTTTATTAAAAGTATTACCTTTTATTTTCAACAAAGGTGATATGGAAGGTGATTTATCTGAAAGATATTTCACTAATATATATAATCAAGTTAAATATTATTTTTATGAAAATAATATTGAAATTACTTCTAACCAATTTGGTTCTAATGAACAAGCTAGAACTAAATTAGCAAAACTCATTCTAGAAGCATTAAGTTAAAATATAAAGGGCTGAATAATCAGCCCTTTATACATAAATTAGATTAAATTAACAACACCTTAAAGCGCAGCAATTTGCTCCATATTCGCTTTAACTTTCTCTAACTGAGCAGCAAACTCAGCAAGCTTCGCTTTTTCACCTTCAACAACTGCTGCTGGTGCTTTAGATACAAAGCCTTCATTTGCAAGTTTGCCTGCAATTTGGTCGTGTTGCTTTTGGATTTTATCCAAGTCTTTTTGCAAACGAGCAAGCTCAGCTTTAGGGTCAATTAAGCCTTTCATTGGTACAAATACCGATGCATGACTAACAACGCTAGAGCAAGACAATGGTGGTTCTTGGTCTTTATTTAAGAACTCAATGCTTTCAACTTTAGCCAATGCTTTGAACAATGCTTCAATGCGAATGATTTGTTCACGTTCAGCGTCAGATGTGTTTTGAAGTAATACTGGCAACAAGCGCGCATTACCTAAGCCCAACTCACCACGAATGTTACGTACCGCACCAATCAAACCTTGAAGCCATTGCATATCTGCTTCAGCTTGTTCGTTGATTTTTGCCTGCTCTGGAATAGGGTATTGAGCAGTCATAATCGTTGGACCACCTTGACCAAGCATTGGTGCAAGAGTCTGCCAGATTTCTTCTGTCAAATACGGCATGAGCGGATGAGCCAAGCGTAAAGAAGCTTCCATCACTGCAAGCAATACACGGCGTACTTCAGCTTTACGCTCTTCAGACACTTCTGCATCATTCAGAACTGGTTTAGTTAACTCAACGTACCAGTCACAGTATTCATTCCAGATAAAGTCATAAATCGCTTGAGCAGCAAGGTCTAAACGATACGTTGCAAATGCTTGGTGTACAGCAGCTTCAGCTTTTTGTAGACGGCTGATGATCCATTGTTCTGGAAGTTCCCAAAGATCAGGACGAGCTTGTTGACCAACAGTTTGACCTTCAACATTCATCAGAACGAAACGAGTTGCGTTCCAGATTTTGTTACAGAAATTACGGTAGCCTTCAACACGTTTTAAGTCGAACTTGATGTCACGACCAGTATTTGCAAGCGCACAGAATGTGAAACGAACTGCGTCAGTACCGTAAGCATTAATGCCTTCTGGGAACTCTTTGCGCGTTGATTTTTCAATCTTCGCTGCATCTTTCGGATTCATTAGGCCAGTCGTACGTTTTGCAACTAAGCTTTCTAAATCAATACCGTCAATCAAGTCTAATGGGTCAAGTACGTTACCTTTAGACTTCGACATTTTTTGACCTTCACCATCACGCACCAAGCCGTGAACGTAAACAGTCTTAAATGGAACTTGAGATGAACCATCTTCATTTTTCATGAAGTGTAGGGTCATCATGATCATGCGGGCAACCCAGAAGAAAATGATGTCAAAACCAGTCACCAACACATCTGTTGGGTGGAAGGTTTTTAAGAAATCATTTGCTGCATCTTTTTGTGCGTCGCCAGTCCAACCTAAAGTTGAGAATGTCCAAAGTGCAGATGAGAACCATGTATCAAGTACGTCTTCGTCTTGTTTAAGTTCAACGTCAGCAGCGATGTTGTTTTTCGCACGTACTTCTTCTTCGTTACGACCTACATAGATATTGCCATTTGCATCGTACCAAGCTGGAATACGATGACCCCACCAAAGCTGACGTGAAATACACCAGTCTTGAATGTCACGCATCCACGCCATGTACATGTTGCTGTACTGCTCTGGAACAAACTTAATACGGCCATCTTGAACTGCTTCAATTGCAGGCTCAGCAAGCGGAGCAATTTTTACGTACCATTGGTCAGTAAGTAACGGCTCAATGATCACGCCTGAACGGTCACCGCGTGGAGCTTTTAAGTCATACGGTTGGATTTGATCTAACCAGCCTTCAGCTTCAGCTTGGGCAACTAGTTTTTTACGTGCTTCAAAACGCTCTAAACCAGCATATTCCGCAGGTGCAGTAATGGTTTTAGAAATCTGTTCGCCAGCTTTTGCAATATATTCAAACTCACCTAAAACTTCGGCGTTTTTGTTGAAGATATTAATGATTGGCAAGCTATTGCGTTTACCTAGGTCATAGTCATTGAAGTCGTGAGCAGGCGTGATTTTTACACAGCCAGTACCGAAGTCTTTTTCAACGTAGTCGTCGGCAACGATTGGAATTAAACGACCCGTAATTGGCAATACGATGTTTTTACCAACAAGGTGTGCATAACGCTCGTCTTCAGGGTGAACAGCAACAGCAGTATCGCCCAGTAAAGTTTCAGGACGAGTTGTTGCAACAACTAAATAGTCTTTGCCGTCTTGAGTTTTAACTGATTTGTCTTCAAAGAAATATTTAAAGTGCCAAAGTGAGCCTTTTTCTTCTTTGCTTTCTACTTCAAGATCAGAAAGTGCTGTTTGCAGTTTAGGGTCCCAGTTTACAAGGCGCTTACCGCGGTAAATTAAACCGTCTTCGTGCAAACGAACGAATACTTCTTTAACTGCGTTTGATAAACCTTCGTCCATCGTGAAGCGTTCACGTGACCAGTCTACCGAAGAACCTAAGCGACGAATTTGTTTAGTGATCGTGCCGCCAGATTGTTCTTTCCATTCCCAAACTTTTTCAATGAACTTTTCACGGCCTAAGTCATGACGAGTTACGCCTTGTAAGCCAAGTTGACGCTCAACAACCATTTGAGTTGCGATACCAGCATGGTCTGTACCCGGTTGCCACAAAGTGTTTTTACCCATCATACGGTTATAACGGGTGAGGGCATCCATAATGGCATTGTTAAAACCATGGCCCATGTGCAAACTACCAGTGACGTTTGGTGGCGGAATCATGATACAGAATGATTCACCGTGACCAGAAGGTTTAAAGTAACCTTGTTCTTCCCACGTTTTGTACCACTTCTTTTCGATCTCGGTTGGATCGTATGTGGTTGCAATATTTTGAGCGGTTTGAGCGTCAGTCATAGTAGCTTAGATCGAATATGCATAAAAAATTGCATCTATTGTAGCAAAAAAATGCCTCGAAATTAATGTGCTGAAAACAGATAAACGGTTTTGTATTTTTTTCAAAAAACGGTAGATTTATGAAAGATGGATCACAATTTAATCGTGTGGCGACACGGCACAAAAATTACAAAAGAATTGAAAAAGGATGCTGCTGATGAGTTATGAAGTTTTTTTGAAAATTTCCGATTCGACTTATACCCAATTCGAGGCTATTCGGCAAAAACTACATGATGGAGTAAGTCAAAGTCAGGCAAAAGTTTTGGGGGGTGTTTTGTCTGACCTTTCCTGTGAAATTATTGAGCAGGTTTTTTCTGTGCTTTTACAGTCAGGAAATGCAAGCATGTCTCCAAAACAACAAGCTGAGTCTGAAAAAGTCATTCAGCAAGTTTTAGAGACTTTTCGAAAATACATGCCTTGGTCAGTTTCATTCTTTGGAAATGAACGTCTTTTACCCTTGGTTGACTACATGACATCACTCATGAAAGAGCAAGGGCAGCAAGTTTATATTACCTATCCAGTTACACTTCAACTGGTGCAACAAGCTGAAACCCTTACCCAGCAAATTCGTGACGGTAATATGCAAAGTATTACGGCTGCATTTGAAACGCTCATACAAATTGTGGATTTAGGCGTAACAAGCCTAGTACGTGAGCCTAAAAAGCGTTTAAAATTTAATTTGGTTGTCGATAAAACTCTTAACGGAGTCATCAACATGACGACGCATTTGGGCTATAAACGTTTGGAAAAGTTAGGGACACAGGTCGATCAGACCACAGCAACTCATTATATCAATCACTTTTTGGCCTTCATGCATCAAGCAGCATAATTTAAAAAGATAATAGGAACATCACATGGCCAAACTTGATACTTTGCAAAATAAAGTGGTATGGATTACGGGCGCATCTTCTGGTTTAGGTAAGGCCTTAGCAGGAGAGTTGGCTTTACAAGGCGCAAAGTTGATTTTAACCTCACGTCGTTTTGAAGAATTAGAAGAAGTTCGGGTTGGTTTATTAAATCCCGATCATCATTTGTCTGTCGTTGCAGATATTACTGATGAAAAGCAGGTTCAAGAGGCTTACAAGCAGATTTTAAAGGCGAAAGGCCGTATTGACTGGCTCATCAATAATGCAGGTTTAAGTCAACGTGCTTTAATTAAAGACACGACAATGGCAACTGAACGCGCCATTATGGAAGTCGATTATTTTTCACAAGTCGCGTTAACTAAAACCGTATTACCGACCATGCTAAAACAAAAGTCTGGCCGAGTTGTATTTGTGTCGAGTGTAGCGGGTTTATTAGGCACACAGTACCGTGCAAGCTACTCGGCTGCTAAAGCGGCAATTCACATGTGGGCAAATAGTTTACGTGCTGAGGTCTCAGATCAAGGTGTCGAAGTTTCAGTTATTTTCCCTGGTTTTGTAAAAACTAATGTTTCTTTTAATGCACTCAATGGTGCAGGGGAACCCCAAGGCCATCAAGACGAAGCAATTGAAAATGGTTTAGAGGCAGATGTTTTTGCAGAGCAGGCTGTCAAAGCGTTAGTACAGGGTCAAGAATATATTGTTGTGGGTGGGGCTAAAGAAAAACTAGGTGTAATGGTTTCTCGGATGTCACCAAAACTTCTTTATAAAATGATTCGGAAAACAAAAGTAAAATAAAAAAGTGATTTTGCCGTGCTAAATTGGTGAAAAACCCGTATAGAAGGTTCACCATGGATCAGGATTATCACCGTATTTTAGAAGTCGTCACGCGTTTTCAATTGGTCTTTGACCAGAAAAATTGGGACGCTTTTGATGAGTTGTTGGCAGATCAACTTGAGGTGGACTATTTCCAATTTAGAGGAGAGCCTTTATGTGTGGTGTCTTGTCATGAATATAAAGGTTCTCGGCAGCAAGCCTTGTCCCATTTGCGACTACAGCACAATTTGAGCAATCCTCTAATTCGGATTGAACAAGATCAAGCATGGCTAGAATGTAATTATCAAATTTATCGCTTTTCAGAAAATGATTATTTTCATTCTTTTGGTCGTTATTATTTTACTTTGGCGAAACAACAAGACCGTTGGAAAATTACCCGAATTTGCCAACATTTAACTAAAAATATTGGCAATCCACGTATTCATTTTTCTGAGGTTGGGCAGTATTAATCTTTAACTGCTGTTCCATAAGCAAAAACTTCGACCATTCCGCCTTGCATTCCGAGTTCGGTTGTACTCAGCCGAACTCCCATAATATGAGTAGCACCGACACTTTGAGCTTGTTGTTTTAAACGAACAATGGCTTCACGGCGAGCGCGTTCAACAATACTTTCATAACTGGTCAGTCTTCCGCCCAAAACGTTTTTTATAGTTGCCAATATATATTTAAAGTAATCATGAGAAATCACAACATTACTGCTAATAAAGTGGCCTAGTTGATCACTCGTTGCAAAACGATTGGTATCAATTCTGATATGGGCAAATTGTTGCTCTTTTTCTAGAAGTTCATTCAAATGTTTTCGTTCAATATGGCGGCCAAAAGCCCAACCAATGCTGAAAAGAATGAGAAAAATAACAAGCTGAAAAATAAGATTATCCATTTTCTACCTATGCATTAAATGGATCGGGTAGATGGGGTGCTTGAGGCTGCACAACCACAGCTGTGCCATATACGAATAATTCAGAAGCACCTTGGGCAATATTTGAAGTTGAAAAACGAATACCCACAATTGCATTCGCACCAAGTTGCTGAGCTTTGGCAATCATACGCTGCATGGCTTCTTGGCGAGATTCCTCTAATAATTCGGTATAACCCGTAAGTTCACCACCCACGATATTTTTTAAACTTGCCATCAAGTCACGGCCAACATGTTTACTACGAACGGTACTTCCGTAAACAACATCCAGCTGCTTTAAAATTTGGTGGCCTGGAACACTTTCTAAATTACTCAATAACATTGTTTTTTATCAATCTAAATTCTTAAGGTTTCAAGATAAAAAATATTCAGATGAGTTGCAATAAAAAAGCCCACCGAAGTGAGCTTTTGTGAATAAGTTATTTAAAACTTATTGCTTTTTAAGTTCAGCACTAGATGGTTGATTAACCACTGTATCTGAAGTATTTGCTTTTAAACCACCACCTAGAGTTTTGTATAACTCGATTTGGTTGTTTAAATTTGCTTGTTGAAGCAATAACAAACCTTGTTCTGCTGAATAAGATGAACGCTGTGCATCAAGAACCGTCAAGTAACTATCAATACCAGCACGGAAGCGGGCATTTGAAAGTGTGTAGTTGCGGTTAGTTGCTTCTACTAGACGTTGTTGAGCTGTTAAACGCTCACCAATGTTGGCACGAGTTGCAAGCGCGTCATTAACTTCGCGGAACGCAGACTGAACTGATTTTTCATAATCAGACAATGCAATTTTCTGATCAGTTTCAGAAATTTTTACATTGGCACGACGAGTGCCCCAGTCAAAGATTGGTAAGTCTAAGCTTGGTCCAATTGACCATACAAAACCACCTGACTTAAATAGATCACTTAAGTCAGTTGATGCATAACCTGCAGAACCCGTTAAGCTAATGGTTGGGAATAAACGTGCTTTTGCAGCACCGATATTCGCACCAGCAGCGCTTAAGTTATATTCAGCAGCTTTTACATCTGGACGGTTGTTAAGCAAGTCGCTTGGTAAACCCGCTGTAAATACATTTTGTTGCGTAATGCGTTTTACAGGTTGGGTTGGCAACAAGTTTTGTGGAACTGGTTGACCTACTAACAAGTTCAACAAGTTTTGTGCTTGAGCAATCTGTGTTTTGTAGTTCGCTACATCATTACGCGCAGTTTCTACAGAAATCTGTGCCTGACGTAGTGGAACTTCACTGTCGATGCCCACATCAAAACGTTTTTTGTTGAGATTGTAAGAGTCTTGCTGTGCTTTAAGTGTTTGCTCTGCAAGTCTTAAGTTGGCAGTTGCGAAAGAATAGTTCAACCAAGCTTGAGCCACTTGACTGATTAGACTGATTTGAGTCGAATCACGTGCGCTTTGCGTTGAAAGATAACTATCTAACGCAGCATCTTTTAAGCTACGTACGCGGCCCCAAAAATCAAGCTCATAGGCAGTTACACCCAGACCTACTTGATAAGTAGAGTAGGGGTTATTCGGATCACGGCTTTGAGAAACCTGACGAATTGCACTGCCACTTGCTCCGATTGTTGGAAGCTGATTGTTCTGTGTAATTCGATATTGCTGTTGAGCACGTTCGATATTGAGCGTTGCTGTACGTAAGTCGCGGTTGTTGGCAAGTGCCAAATCAATCACTCCGAGCAAACGAGGGTCAGCAAAGAACTGTTTGTAACCCTGTTCAGCAATAGACGTACCAGAAGCGCTATATGCATAGCTTTGTGGAATATCGGTTTTCACGACTGGTTCTGGGCCGCGCATGCTTTGACAAGCTGACAAAGCAAGCGCAAGTGCAGATACCGCAATGCTACGACCTGAAATAGACCATACGTTTTGCATCACGATTTATGCTCCTGAGTGTTTATGGTTTTTGGTTTGTACTTAAAGATACTACGAATCCACACATAGAATACAGGGATAAAGAAGATACCTAAGAACGTTGCACTGAGTACGCCACCGAGTACACCGTAACCAACAGAGTGCTGACTTCCAGCACCTGCACCTGTTGAAAGGGCAAGCGGAAGTACACCGAAACCGAAGGCAAGGGTAGTCATGATAATTGGGCGTAAACGCATTTTTGCAGCATGTAAAGTTGCATCAATGAGGTCTTCACCTTTTTCCTGCAACTCTTTTGCGAACTCAACAATCAAGATCGCATTTTTTGCAGAAAGACCGATGACCGCGATCATCGCTACCTGGAAGTAAATGTTATTTGAGAGATTTGGATCTCCTTTAATAATCATACCCAAGTAAGTTAATACGATTGCACCAATAATACCGAGTGGTACCACAAGTAAAACCGAGAACGGAATAGACCAGCTTTCATACAATGCAGCCAAGCAAAGGAAAACGATTAACAATGAAAGTGCATATAAGAATGGAGCTTGAGCACCAGACTCACGTTCTTCAAGTGATAAACCTGTCCATTCATAGTCGAAACCTTGTAAGCCCATAGATGGTAACTTAGCAATAATTTCTTCCATCGCTTTCATTGAGTCACCAGAGCTCACGCCAGGTGCAGGTGTACCTTGAATGTTAACCGATGACACGCCGTTATAACGTTCAAGACGTGGAGAACCATACGTCCATTCGCCAGTAGCAAATGCAGAGAACGGTACCATTTCGCCTTTGTTATTACGTACATACCACTTGTTTAAGTCTTCAGGCATCATACGGCTACCCGCATCACCTTGAACATAAACTTTTTTCACACGTCCACGGTCAACGAAATCGTTAATGTATGAGCCACCCCATGCAATACGCATCGTATTGTTAATGTCGGCAATGCTAACGCCCATGGCACCAGCTTGAGCCTGATCTACATTAATTTGATACTGAGGTGTATCTTCTTGTCCATTAGGACGTACCCCTACAAGACGTTTATCTTGTGAAGCCAAACCTAAAATTGCATTACGTGCGGCAATAAGTTTCTCATGACCTTGACCACTTGAATCTTTAAGTTGCAAGTTGAATCCGGCTGTTACACCGAGTTCAGGCATAGCTGGAAGCTGTAATGGCATGATGTAAGATGCGTCTTTAACGATCATGTTCAATGCCATACCACGCTGAATCAACGCGCCAATTTGAGTTTCTGGTGAAGTACGTTCACTCCAGTCTTTCAATTTAACGAAGCCAATACCAGCATTTTGACCAACACCTGTGAATGAGAAACCTGAAACTGTAAAAATAGATTCCACAGTATCTTTTTCATTCATGAAGAAGTTTGTCATGGTGTCAATCACTTTACCTGTACGGTCAAGCGTTGCATTTGGCGGTAATTGAACAAGGGTCATTACCACACCCTGATCTTCTTCTGGTAAGAATGAAGATGGGAGTTTCTGGAACAAGAACACTAATAAAGCAATAACTACAGCGTAAAGTACGCCAGAGAAGATTTTGCCCTTAAGCATGCGGCTAACACCATTTTGGTAGCTATGCGACATACGGTCAAAACCATTGTTAAAGCCTCTAAAGAAACGAGCAAAAATATTATTGCTTGGTGCTTTGTTAGGATCATGCTGTTTTAAAATGGTCGCACAAAGTGCCGGTGTAAATGTTAATGCAACAATTAACGATAGAACCATTGCTGTTACAAGGGTAATCGAGAATTGACGGTAAATTACACCAGTGGTACCACCAAAGAATGCCATTGGTACGAATACAGCTGTTAATACGCTCGTGATACCAATTAACGCGCCAGAAATCTGTTGCATTGATCGTGACGTCGCCGTGACCGGATCGGTATGCTCTTCACTCATAACACGTTCGACGTTTTCCACTACAACGATGGCGTCATCGACCAAAAGACCAATTGCCAATACCATGGCGAACATGGTTAAGGTGTTAATTGAAAAGCCAAAGATATTAATAACAGCGAATGTACCCAATACAACAACAGGTACAGCAAGTGTTGGAATAATCGTTGCACGCCAGTTCTGCAAGAACAAGAACATGACAATGAATACCAAAATTACTGCTTCAATTAATGTGTGTACGACACTTTCAATTGAAAGACGAATAAATGGGGTCGTGTCATAAGCCAGTTTGTCTTCAAGACCCGCTGGATAGTTCTTGCGTAGTTCAGATAAACGTTGCTCAACAGCTTCTGCTGTGTCAAGTGCGTTGGCACCAGTTGCAATTTTAATTGCAAGACCACCAGCAGGTTTACCATTAAACTTCGAATCGAACTGGTAGTTATCAGAACCTAACTCTACACGTGCAACATCTTTTAAACGAACCTCAGCACCAGATGCTGTGTTCTTTAAGAAGATATTTTTAAACTGTTCAGGTGTTTGCAACAAACTTTGAGCATTCACTGTTGCGTTAAGCACTTGACCTTGTACCGCTGGTGCACCACCTAACTGGCCTACAGCAACTTGTGAGTTTTGCGCTTGTAAAGCTGTCGCAATATCACTAGGAGTAAGCTGATAACTGGTTAACTTAGCTGGATCAAGCCAAATACGCATCGCGTATGAACCACCAAAGACTGTTACCTCACCCACACCAGCAACACGGCTCAGTGGTTCTTTAATTGATGAGTTTACATAGTCTTTAATGTCTGAGTCAGAAAGGCTGTTATCTGGAGAGTAAAATGCAATAACTTGCAAGAAGCTTGCACCAGATTTAGTTACTGTTACACCTTGACGTTGTACATCTTCAGGTAAAAGTGCAGTTGCAGATTGCAGTTTGTTTTGAACCTGAACCTGTGCAATATCTGGATCAATACCTTGTTGAAAGTTTAATTCAATAGAGGCCTGACCGTTACCAGCACTGTTAGAAGAGATATAACGTAAACCATCTAGACCATTCATTTGTTGTTCAATGATCTGGGTTACGGTATTTTCAACAGTTTCAGCCGATGCACCAGGGTAAGTTGCAGCAATAGTAACTGTCGGTGGTGCAATCGTCGGATACTGTGCAATAGGCATTTTTGTTAGCGTGAGAATACCCGCCAACATAATGACTAATGCAATCACCCACGCAAAAATGGGGCGATGAATAAAAAATTGTGCCATTCAATCTACCCCTTATGCATTAGATGCTTTCTGTTCTGCTTGAGGTTTACCTGATTGAGCCGGTTTTGTCGCATTTGGAGCTGCACCTTGTGGATTCGCTGGTTGAGCTTGGTAAGGTTTTGCTGAAACTTCTTGCCCTTCTTTCACTTTGGCAACACCATCAACAATCACTTTATCACCAGCTTTAAGACCGTTAGTCACAATCCAGTTTTGTCCTTGAACACCAGAGGTTTCAACAGGACGACTCTCAACAGCACCTTTGGCATTAACAAGCATTGCTACAGCTTGACCTGTAGGTAAACGCGTAATTGCAGCTTGAGGAATCAGGTAAGCATTAGGAACTACACCTTGAACAATCTGTGCAGTGGTATACATGCCTGGAAGTAACAGATGATTCGGGTTCGAGAATACGGCACGTAGAGTAATCGTTCCTGTATCCTGGTTCACAGAAGCATCAGAGAAAGCAAGTTGTCCTTCGATTGGGTAAGTTGAACCATCTTCGAGCTTCAATTTTACTTTCGTGTTGTTACTATTGTTTAAACTACCTTTGCTAAGTTGTTGACGTAAACGTAATAACTCGGCACTAGACTGGTTAATGTCAACATAGATTGGATCTAACTGTTGAATCGTCACTAACGGATCAGTTTGGTTTGCAGTGACTAAAGCACCGGCTGTTACAGAAGAACGTCCAGACTGACCAGAAATTGGTGAGCGAATTGTAGAGTAGCCAAGATCAACATTTGCATTCGTTACTTGAGCTTTTGCTGCAGAAACTTGTGCTTCGGCAACATTAACCTGACCAAGTAAGTCGTCATATTCTTGTTTAGACACAGCATTACTCGAAACAAGCTGTTTATAACGGTTTAACTTAGTACGTAGTGAAGCTAGATTTGCCTGTTGTTGTAAAAGGGTAGCCTTTGCATTTTCAAGCGTTGCACGGTTAGTTCGAGAATCGAGCTCATAAAGAGCTTGTCCTTCACGAACATAACTTCCTTCAGCAAACAAGCGCTTTAAAATCACACCACTTGTTTGAGGACGAACTTCAGAAATTTGATATGCTGAAGTACGGCCGGAAAGTTCAACGCTTTGTTCAACACTTTGTGGTTGAGCAACAATAACACCTACTTCTGCAGGCGGCATTTTCTGAGCAGCAGCAGCTTGCTGTTTCTCATCGGAGCCTTTGCTACAACCAACAAGTGCGATACTTGTTGCTAATGCGCAAGCAGTAAGGGCAGGAGCCCAAAGCTTAGCCGACATCATTGTTCCACCTCGTTTAGATAAAATCTAAAAATATATTTGTTTTCTACTTAACCTACTTTGTGTTTGTAATAACCAGAGCCAAAGCAGTGCAATCCAAATAAAACCTATGCCCCAACCGGCGAGTACATCTGTTGGAAAATGAACTCCAGCATATATTCTTGAAAGCCCCATACAGATAAACCAAAGACAGGAAATCAAAATGATATAAGGAGAGTTATTGTTGGGCTTATGGCATAACATTATCATTGCCATACAAGCCAGTGTTGATGCATAAACACTATGTGCACTTGGGAACGATGCACCATAACTTTCGACAATATGATACGCCAGTGGAGGTCTTGGACGGTCAACACACCACTTGAGTAGCCAACCCGTGATGATACTGCCAAGAACACCCACGCTAATGAAAATAACAGTAATGTATTTTTTATACCATGCTTGATATATACACACCAATAAGGATAAAAAACATACAAAAGGCATACCACCTACACGTGCTAGAAAGGTCGTAATAGAGTTAAGATAATCTGATCGATTTTCACTCAATATTTGAACGGTGAGAAGATCCAAAGATTGAAGTCTTGGTACAAAAAGACCAAGAACACCTAATCCTAAAAAAATACAACCAATAAAAAGCAATAAATAGGGCATGTATATACCTTTGCTTGTTCAAGCAGTGTCTACTACTGAAAGCCGTTAAAAGTGTACTTGCCAGTACACTTTTTTTCAAGCCTGATAGATCATCGTAAATTCATTTTGAAAAATTTTTAACATTTGGAAAAACAATCACAACAAAATTGACGAAAATCACATTTTGTGTACAAAGCAAAATTCTTAGTGGTCTGCTTTTTTTCCGTTATTTGTTGAAGTGTTTTCTTCAAGTTCTAATGGTTGTTTTGGTGGCCAGAAAAAATCGCTTGGGCGAGTTAGAAAATGAGTCATGACCAATTTGGCTAAAGGTTTCCATTGTTCAAAGCGAACTCGACGGGCCCGTAGTGCTACAATAATCGTTAAGGTAAAACTCACAAATAAGTTGGTGAGACCAATACATAGCACACCGAGAAACGACACGATAATCAGACCAATATCTGGACTGCCATTAATAGTCATTAAACCTTGTATAAAGTTAGCTGATGCAAAGGCAATATGGCGAATATCTAGAGGTAGGCCTAAAATAAAGCCAATAGTTCCCATACTTCCTAGCATTACACCAAACAGGAAATTACCTGCGAGAGCTCCTAAATTACGTTCAATATATTCTGCAAAACGGTTCAGACGCTCTTGTCCAAATAAATTCCGTAAACGTTGGTGTGCTTTTAGACGCGGGCCGACTTTTCGGTAAACAGCCATGTTGTCAAAGTATCCTGCAATGAGACCTGACAAAAACAGACATACTCCAGCAATTGCTGCATGTGGAACTGCTAGTGAAGTAAAGGGGTTTAGACTGTGTAGAAGATAAGTTGCTTTAGTATGGGTTAATAACGGTTCATCAAGGTAAAATTGCCAAGCAAAAGTAATGAGTGCAGCAGTAGGAATCGCAATTGAAATATTACCCAAAATAGCAATAAATTGCGTTCGGATGATATTAATAATAAGCGCCGCTAACTCCGCAATTTGAGCTGTTTTAGAGCCTTTACGTTGCTGTACTGTTGCAGCAAGAGCCGCCGCTGTCATAGCTGGTTGCTTAGTCGCAACTGTAAAATGCAGAACATGAATCAGAATGAAACCTAGCGAATAGTTCATACTGAACGTAAAGGCTTGCATGAGCGGTGCCATTGTCATTCTTGCAGCAAGAATTTTTAAAGATGCCATAAAGGCAATAATGACACCTGCACCAGCAGCAGCTTTATACATTCCCCAAAAGCCTTTGGTATCTGTACTTACGTAATGTTCACCTGTTCGGCTAGCATTTTCAGTCACTTGAAAGGCAATGAGTTCACTAGTCGTACTGAGTAATGAGCGAACACTTTTTTCGCTGTAATGTGCCTTGGTTAAATCGGAAATAAGATGTCCTAAAGAAACATATTTTCCTTTAGTGTTATCTACGACTAGATAAAGTAATAATTCAATTCGATCAAGACATTGTTCAAGTAATGACAATAAATAAGTCAAACTTAAACTAACACCAATTCTTTTGGTCGCACGACGAATCTTTAAAACGACATCCCGACATTGTTCCAACATAACAAATGCTTGTGATGCATCAGGAGGAGCAATAACTGCAATCTCATGATCAGAATGTTCTTGTTTCTTATATTTTTCTATGAACTCAATAATTTCACGGTTCTGAACTAAAAATGGCGACTCATATTCTGTTAATTCTGGCTGAGCGTTAATAAATTCGGGATAAAGACCAATTCCACTAATTCGATAAGATAAAACTGTAATGGCTTTAATCATTTCACTTTGAATGACTAACTTATCTTCGACATTACTCTGGCTTTGCCCAATAAGACTAAATAAATTTGCCCAATCTTCATCATCAATATTATTGAGCCAGATTTTGTCACTCTCTAGATAGAAAATTTTTCCAATTAATATTTTGAGTTGGCTAGAGTCTTCGATTAACGGTAAAAAATGTGCTCCGAGTCTTTGCCCAAGCTGGTTCCAGAAACCATCTAAAGACAAGATTCCGCTATCGGCATATAAACTAACTTGTTTATAGCGATTAATTAAACGTAATAAAAAAGTTTGTAGTAAAAAGGGCGCTGTAGGTGTGCGTAAAAGGCTTTCAATTAAAGCCTGTATTTTTTTCTTAATTTCATCCGTATCTTGTGGGTTGGATGGTCGGATGGCATTGACGAGTTCAATCAGTAGATTTTCATCAATGACAGCTTGAGGATCCTCAAGCTGCTTCTCTATTTTTAAAAAATGATCTGAAAAATTTATATGCATAGGCAAAATAATATCTATTGTATTCGATGTAACGCAAGCTGAGTTAAGTTAATCAAAGCCTGACGATACGGTGTATCGGGTAGGTTTGATAAAGCTTGCAGTGCTGCTTCTGTTTCTTCTTGGGCACGTTGGTTGCAATAATCTAAAGCACCAGACTTCTGTACAATTTCGATGACCTGAGATAGTTGGTCTACTCCACCAGTTGCGATACTGCGACGAATTATCACATGCTCTTCACCTGTTGAGCGTGCTAATGCAGAAATTAACGGTAAAGTTGGCTTACCTTCCATTAAATCATCCCCAATATTTTTACCTAATGTTTCAGCATCAGATGTGTAGTCTAAAATATCATCAATAATTTGGAATGCATTACCAAAATGACCGGCAAACAATCTTAATGGTTCACGGTACGCTTCTTGCCCCGCCAAAATAGCAGCACCTTCTGTAGCCAGCTCAAACAGGCGAGACGTTTTACCATGAATAATTTTTAAATAAGTTTCTTCAGTTGTATCTGGTTGATGCTGCGATTGAAGTTGTAATACTTCACCTTCAGCAATTTCACATGTACCTGTTGAAAAGTCTTTTAATAAAGTCATGTTGTTTAAATCGACCAGTAAATCAAATGCACGAGCAATCAGGAAGTCACCGACTAAAACGGCTGTCTGATTGTTCCATGTTGCATTTGCTGTAGGACGACCACGACGAAGCCCAGATTCATCTACCACATCATCATGGACTAGTGTCGCGGTATGCAGCATTTCAATGATTGCAGCTAAACGCTGTGCATTTGCCATGTTATCTAAACCACAAGCACGTGCTGCAAGTAAACACATGATTGGGCGCATACGTTTTCCGCCAGCTTCAACTACATGTTTGCTGACAGACATGACTAAACCGACTTTTGAGCTAATTCCTTCATTAATCAAGTGATCCATCGCAGCAAAGTCTGAGGCAACAGGCGCAAGAATGTCTTGCTTGAAATCGATGACCATATGAAGAAAAACCCCGTATTGGTAGATAAGTGGCGTTAGTGTATCAATTAAAGATGTGTTGCATAGGTTAACAAGTGGCTGATATTAATCATTTCTATTGTCTTTTAGCGTTCTTTGTTCTTTATTTAAGCAAAATACGATATTTCCGGCAAAACAATAAATTTAATGACATCAGCATTAATACAACTTGTTCTTGACGCAATTTGTGTCTGGAACTGTAT
Organism: Acinetobacter geminorum; assembly: GCF_013009345.1. Classification (GTDB taxonomy): domain Bacteria; phylum Pseudomonadota; class Gammaproteobacteria; order Pseudomonadales; family Moraxellaceae; genus Acinetobacter; species Acinetobacter geminorum. Next base: position 17,496 of record NZ_JABELE010000019.1, read on the forward strand.
TTTAATTTTCATTCAGAATCAATGAAAACTGCTAAATTCGAGTCCAAGCTGTTTGATTTTGTAAGAATAGGGGAGCATGCTTTGCTGATATATAGAAAATACTTGTCGTTTGATCAAATTTCACTTAAAATCTGTCGCCTTGTATAACCCCAGTGGCGTTCGTTTTAAGATCGATATATCCCTTTATCGACACGACGACACGGGCTGATTGGAGTACATTATGTACGCAGTAATCCAAAGCGGTGGTAAACAGCACCGTGTAGTTGAGGGTGAAACCCTTAAAGTTGAATTATTGAAAGCTGAATCTGGTGCGACTATTACATTTGATGATGTATTAATGGTTGTAAACGGTGACAACATTCAAATCGGTGCTCCAGTTGTAGCTGGCGCTAAAGTAACTGCAGAAGTGATTGGTCATGGTCGTCACGACAAAATCCGCATTATCAAAATGCGTCGTCGTAAACACTACCGTAAACAACAAGGTCACCGTCAATGGTTCACTGAGTTGAAAATTACTGGTATTTCAGGCTAATCACGAGGAGTAAGAGACATGGCAACTAAAAAAGCCGGTGGATCGACGAAGAACGGTCGTGATTCAAACCCAAAAATGTTAGGTGTTAAAGTTTACGGCGGTCAAGCTGTAACTGCTGGTAACATCATCGTTCGTCAACGTGGTACAGAGTTCCACGCTGGTGCAAATGTTGGTATGGGCCGTGACCATACTTTATTTGCTACTGCTGACGGCGTAGTAAAATTCGAAGTGAAAGGTCAATTTGGCCGTCGCTACGTAAAAGTTGAAACTGTATAAGTTTTAGCTCGAAAAAAGCCCACATTTTGTGGGCTTTTTTTATGGCATTTATTTTTATTCATCTTCATCATGATGAATGAAATTCTACAAACAACATGAATAACATAACAAAATATCTTATTTTCTCAATGATTAGCACAGAGTTTGTCGGTTAATATGAGTCTTGAATTAAGAGCTTACTCAGTTTCATAACTTTATAACTTTGAAAGAGAGTAAGTTGTCTTACAGCAACTAAAAAGGTGATGACATGAATATGCTTCGTAAAACTATGTGTGCTATTACACTTAGCGCGTCAGTGCTTGCTCCTGTAATGAGTACTACAGTGTTTGCTGCGCCTGTAGCAGCACCGGAGCAACAGGCAATTGGGAACCTGGTTAATCAGTTATCAGGTTTACAGCGTTTGACTGCCGACTTTGAACAAACAACTAAAGCCAATACAAAAACTGTGGCACAGAAAAAGAGTTTAAGTGCACAGCATATGAACCAGACATTTAAAGGTTCAATGAAAGTTGAACGTCCGGGGAAATTTTATTGGGAAACAATAAGTCCTGCTAAACAAATAATTGTAACGAGCGGAAAAACAGTTTGGATCTATGATCCAGATTTACAACAAGCGGTCCGCCAAAGCTTAGATGATCAGGTTGCAGATACACCAGCATTATTACTCTCTGGTAATACCAACCAAATCATGAAGTCTTATCGTGTAACACAACCCGATAAATCTAAACTCTATTTCACATTATTCCCTAAAAAAGAAGATGGGGCATTCCAAAGCTTAACGATTAGCTTCGGAGCAAATAAAGCGCCTACACTTATGGTATTACAAGACTCATTAGGTCAAACCACCTATGTACGCTTTAAGAACGTTAAAGTAAATGCTTCAATTCCGGCATCAGTCTTTAACTTTACGCCGCCAAAAGGTACAGATGTTATTGACCAATAATTAAAGCCTCTTAAAAAAGCTACCTTCACGGTAGCTTTTTTATATAAGAGAGACAGATACATTTTTTAACCCCGTCTTATTCTTGCGCTTTGTATAGTGTTATAGGTAAATTCATGGGGATTATTATGCGACTTTACGATAAGAAAATTATTTGTATTCTTCCATTAATGGCTGCAATGGCAATTGTGACTGGTTGTCAACCAAAGTCGGCAGCCAAAGAAGAGCAGGCTGCTTCGACTGCAAAAGTTAAAGAAACGAAAGAGGCTGGTGTTCCTGTAATTCAAGCAAAAGTAATCCCAGTAAAATTGCCAAAATCAAAAGTTTGCTTAGAAGATGGTTGTACTGAGTATGACTTTCAAACGGTACAAACCAATCAGAAGTGGATTAATGATTACTTCACCAATCGTATAAAGAAAGCAGATCCGAACGCTTTTGCAAATCTGGCAGATCAACCAGTCGAAGTACCTGAAGGCGAGCCTCGTTCGAGCCAAAGTGCAATTTATGTTCGCTATTTAGGACAAAATTATAATCTTGCAACTTTTGCATTCCAGACCTATTCCTATTCTGCAGGTGCTGCACATGGCATGTCTCATCAAGAATTTGTAAATTTTGATTTGTTAAATAAAAAGCACATTACTGTTGAAGAGCTTATTAAGCCAGATGTTGAAAAACAGTTGGTTGATGCACTTTTTGAAGCAAATACCAACTGGCTTCAAGAGCACAATATTACTCGTGAAAAACTGCAATTAAGTGATAATTTCTACTATGGTGCTAATGGCATTGTATTTGTCTATCCAATTTATGAGCTAGCTTCATATGCAGAGGGAATGTCTGAATTAACCCTGCCGTATTTTGAGGCGAATAAGTTCATTAAACCTGAGTACTTACCAAGTGTGCCAAACTATAACTTGTAAAACTGGTGATCTATTCTAACAATTGTGTGAAAGCTATTCGTTATGAAGATGATCACTATATTTTTTAGTGTTAAGGCCTTACACTATAGCCAGTTTTTTACCCATATTATGATTGATTATGATCGACCCTAAGTTACTCAGAAATAATATTGAAGCCGTTAATGCGGCTTTGGCAAAACGCGGTGTTCAATTAGATGTTCAAGAATGGGCTTCTTTAGAAACTCGCCGTAAAGACTTGCAATCAAAAACTGAAAAATTGCAGGCAGAACGTAATGCCGGTGCAAAACAAGTGGGTCAGATTAAAAAATCCGGTGGTGATGCTTCTGAAATCATGGCGCGTATGCAAGCCATTGGTGATGAAATCAAAGCTGCTGAAGTTGCTTTGTCAGAGCTCCAAAACGAGATTGAACAAAAAGCGTTGAGTATTCCTAACTTACCAGATGAGTCTGTTCCTGCTGGTAAAGATGAAGATGATAACGTTGAAATCTCAAAGTGGGGTACGCCTCGTCAGTTTGATTTTGAAATCAAAGATCATACTGATTTAGGTGAGTGGATGGGCGGTTTAGAGTTTGAAACTGCGACTAAATTGACTGGTTCACGTTTTAGCGTATTGAAAGGTCCTTTAGCACGCCTACAACGTGCATTAACTCAGTTCATGCTTGACACTCATACTTTAAAGAATGGCTATACAGAAGCGTATGTGCCTTATTTGGTCAATGCTGATTCACTTCGTGGTACTGGGCAGTTACCAAAATTTGAAGAAGATTTATTCAAACTTCAAGGTGAAAAAGAATATTACCTCATCCCTACAGCAGAAGTTCCAGTTACTAACTTCGTTCGTGATGAGATTATTGATACTGAACGCTTGCCATTAAAATATGCAGCGCACACGCCATGTTTCCGTAGTGAAGCTGGTTCTTATGGTCGAGATACACGCGGTTTAATTCGTCAGCACCAATTTGATAAAGTTGAGATGGTGCAAATCGTTAAACCTGAAACATCTATGCAGGCGCTTGAAGAACTTACGGCACATGCTGAGGGCATTTTGCAGGCACTTGGTTTGCCATATCGCAAAATTTTACTTTGTGGTGGTGACATGGGCTTTGGTGCAACTAAGACTTACGATTTGGAAGTTTGGGTTCCAAGCCAAAATACTTATCGTGAAATCTCTAGTTGCTCTAATATGGGTGATTTTCAGGCCCGCCGCATGAAAGCACGCTACAGAATGGATCAAAAGAAGACCGAATTAGTGCACACACTAAATGGTTCAGGTCTGGCAGTTGGACGTACTTTGCTTGCTGTGATGGAAAATTACCAACGTGAAGACGGTTCTATCGAGATTCCAGAAGTATTACGCCCATATATGGGTGGTGCAACGTTTATTGACTAAGCTTTGCATCTAAATTGTGCATGGTTTTTGCTTAACCCAAATCAGATGATTAATGCAGAGGTTTAAGGTGGATATTTTTCCAATCTCTTTAAAGTTGCAACAGCAACGTTGTCTGATTGTCGGTGGGGGGCATATTGCGCTGCGCAAAGCAAATCTTTTAGCCAAAGCAGGAGCAGTAATTGATATTATTGCTCCTGTAATTGAAGAGCAGCTTTTACAGTTAGTCAAAACGACAGGCGGAGAGTATTTTGCTGAGTCCTTTGCTGAAAAAATATTAAATACACCATATCGGTTAGTGATTGCTGCCACTAATGATACGCAAGTGAATAAAGCTGTTTTTGAACAATGTGAAGTGCGTAATTTACTGGTAAACAGTGTTGATGATATTCCACATTGCCGCTTTATGGTTCCAGCTATTATTGATCGTTCCCCGTTAATTATTTCTGTCGCTTCAAATGGTGCATCACCAGTTTTATCGAGACAACTTCGTACTCAAATAGAAACAATTGTTCCACATGGCATGGGTAAGTTGGCTGAATTTTCTGGTCAGTGGCGTAAGCAGGTAAAAGAAAAAATTCCCAATCCGGATGAACGTCGGATTTTTTGGGAAAACCTCTATGCTAGCCCATTAAAAGAACAAGTTTTTAATGACAATTTAGACGTTGCTAATGGTTTGATTCAGCAAGCCCTGACAGAATGGACTACCCCTAAAGGTGAAGTTTATTTAGTCGGCGCTGGACCGGGTGATCCAGAGTTACTGACACTAAAAGCATTACGTCTTATGCAACAAGCCGACGTTGTGATTTATGATCGTCTTGTTTCTGCACCCATTTTAGAGCTTTGTCGCCGTGATGCGACTAAAATTTATGTCGGTAAAGCCCGTTCAAATCACTCTGTTCCCCAAGATAGCATCAATGCCTTATTGGTTGAATATGCTCAAAAAGGAAAGCGTGTTTGTCGTTTAAAGGGTGGTGATCCATTTATTTTTGGGCGTGGTGGTGAAGAGATACAAGAGCTAGTTGAGGCGAATGTCACTTTTCAGGTTGTACCGGGTATAACTGCAGCATCAGGCTGTTCAGCTTATGCGGGCATTCCATTAACACATCGTGACTATGCACAAAGTGTTCGTTTCTTAACTGGGCATTTAAAGGAAGGTTCACCTGAACTCCCTTGGAATGAACTGGTTTATGAAAATCAAACTTTAGTTTTATATATGGGGTTAGTTGGTTTGGAGCGTATTTGTGAGCAACTTATTGCTCATGGTCAACGTGCCGATATGCCTGTAGCCTTAATATCTAAAGGAACCACACCAGAACAGAAAGTTATTGTTGGAACATTAGCTGATATTGCAACTAAAGTGTCTGAACATCATATTGTAGCACCGACTTTAACCATTATTGGTGAAGTGGTGAATTTACGTGAACAGTTAAAATGGCAATAAGTTCATTTGGGTTTATTGCTGGTTATTAAAGTCGAGAAAATTTGTGATTCATGTTGTCCTATATGAGCCTGAAATTCCTGCCAATACAGGCAATATCATTCGTTTATGTGCTAATACGGGCGCACAGCTACATTTAGTCAAACCACTAGGTTTTGAATTAGATGATAAAAAGCTTAAGCGTGCAGGCCTTGATTATCATGAATGGGCTCGTATGCAAATTTGGGACAACATAGAACTTTGCCTTGCTGACTTGAAAGCTAAAGGTGTAGAGCATGTTTTTCCACTCACCACAAAAGGATCTGCAACTCCACATACAGTTGATTTGAATCGACCTGTAGCTTTACTGATGGGGCCGGAAACACGGGGCTTGCCTGAGCATGTTCGCTTGATGTTTCCACAAGAACAGTGGATTCGTTTGCCAATGGCTGAAAACTCAAGAAGTTTAAATTTATCTAATGCAACGGCTGTGATTGTTTATGAAGCATGGCGTCAGCAGGGTTTTAAAAACTTAGGATAAGTTAATAGTTTTTCAATGAGAATAAGGCCACAGTTGTGGCCTTATTTTTATTTATGCTTGTTCTAATGTTTTTTCGTCATAAATGATTTGAGCTGCTAAAACCTGTTCAATATTGGTTTCGGCCCATTCCTTTAATTGGAACGCCATTGAAGCGACATTTTGTCCCAGAGAAGTGAGTGAGTAATCAACACGAATAGGAGAAGTATTCTGAATTTTACGCTCAATGAAACCATCTCTTTCCAGCATTTTTAATTTCTGTGATAAGACTTTAGGTGAAATACCTTGAATATTCTTTTTGAGCAAGTTGAAGTGCTGAGTTTCCTCTTCAAGCACATTTAAAATTAATAAAACCCACTTATCTGCAATTTTTTCAAAAAATAAACGAGCAGGGCAATGTTGTTGAAAAACATTATATTTTAGACATTCATTCATATTATTTACCTGCTAATTTCTTAAAAAATTACCATAGTTACCAATTAGTAACTAATTGACACCTAGTTTCTAAAATATATCATAAAGTGGAATTTAATAAAACAAAGGTTTGCTCCCATGTCTAACTCTAATATCGCAGTTGTATATTTCTCTGGTTATGGCCACACTAAAGTCGTGGCTGAAACGTTTGCAAACGAAATTAATGCTCAGCTCATCCAGATTGATCAAGAAGGTAATATTACTGAGCAAGATTGGCAGACATTAAATGATGCGAAGGGGATTGTTTTTGGTGCTCCGACTTATATGGGTACAGCACCATGGCAATTTAAAAAGTTTGCTGATGCAACTTCAAAAGTTTGGTTTACACGTGGGTGGCAAGATAAAGTATTTGCAGGCTTCACAAACAGCGCGAGCTTAAATGGGGATAAGCAGGTTACCCTTATTCAATTACAGACTTTAGCATCGCAACATGGTGGAATTTGGGTAAGCCTTGGTTTATTACCAGCGAATACAAAAGATGCAACACGTGAAGATGTAAATAACTTAGGTGGTTCAGTTGGACTTTTAGTTCAATCACCTTCTGATGCAAGTGTAGAGGAAGTCCCTGCTGGAGACCTTGAAACAGCGAAACTCTATGCTCAACGTGTACAAAATATTGTGAACAAAATTTTTGGTTAATTTGACAATAAAAAAGGCGCTTTAAGCGCCTTTTTTATTATTCGTGTTCATTATGTTGAGGTGCTTGATATTTAAAACCTTTAGTTTTATAACCTAGGTATAAAATACCGAACATTGCCCACCATAATCCATATTTCAAGGCTGTCTCTTCAATCTCAAGCCATAGAGCGAAAATACTGAAGAAGCCAAGAAGTGGAATAATTACAAAGTTAAAAATATCTTTGAAATTCTTTGTGCGGCCATCACGTAAAGCATAGCGTGAAATCACTGATAAATTAACAAATGTGAATGCAGTTAACGCACCAAAGCTAATCATTGAAATGACAATATCTAAGCTCATGAAACCTGCTGCTAGTGCTACAACACCAACAATAAGAATATTGTATGAAGGCGTATAGTTCTTTGGACTAACATGACCAAAGATTTTTTTATTGATTACACCATCACGTCCCATTGCATACATTAAGCGCGATACACCTGCATGAGCTGAAATACCAGATGCCATGACAGTAATAATTGCAAAAGCAAGAACGTATGACTGAAATAATGAACCACCTACAAGTAATAAAATGTCTGGCTGTGTTGCTGCAACATCTTCAAAGTAGTTTTTAGGATCATGTGGGAAGTAAATTTGCATGAAGTAAGTACTGATGACAAAGATTACACCAGCGATAAGTGCTGTTAAGAAAATCGCTTTAGGTAATGTTTTCTCAGTGTCTTTTGTTTCTTCTGCTAAAGAACTTAAAGAGTCGAATCCAGTAAACGAGAAGCAAAGTAATGTTGCACCAGTGACTAATGCCCCTACGGATGTCAACTCATTCCAGAAAGGCTCTAAGCTCCATAACTGATAACGGGTTGCTTCTGTAATTGGACCTTCTGCATTATAGCCCATTTGTAATTTGCTATAGACTAGATAAGTAAATATGCCGATCACGAGTAACTGTACAAATACAATCAGGCTATTAAAATTAGCAACAAAGCGTGCGCCACGTAAGTTAATACCAGTCATGAAAGCGGTTAATACAATTACCCATACCCAATGATTGACTGTAGGAAATAATGCATCAAGATAAATACCAGCCAAAATAATATTGACCATTGGTGAAAGCAAATAATCTAACCAAGATGACCAACCCACCATAAAACCAACATTAGGGTGAATTGATTTTTGTGCATAGGTATAAGCTGAACCTGAAGATGGATAGCGCTTAATCATATGTCCATAACTAATCGATGTTAGCAAAATGGCAATTAATGCAAAAATGTACGAAGTTGGAACATGGTAATGACTTTCTTCGGAAACTAGACCGAATGTGTCAAATAATGTCATTGGCTGAATATAGGCTAAACCAATAATAATAATATGCCAAAGACCTAGCGTTTTTCGTAGCTTAACTACAGACGGAGTCCCAGAGATAGTTGTCAACGGCGTTATCCTCATAATCGTTGATCAAGGATCAGCTTGGTGTTAAGGATCGTTTGAGACGAACGATCCCCCCTACAGAAAAAGATAAAGTGCGCCAATCTATCCTAAATTGATGCAAATTGTCAGTACTTTCATCGATTTTTTAGCAAATTTTTTGCCATATTTACAAATAAAATGATGAATATAGATTCACATCTATAAAAAAGATCCTGATTTTATATAAAAATCAGGATCTTATGGGGGATTTTTGATTTAACTTATCGAATTACCATGCCTTTTGTAAGATCTCTCGAATATCTTTTAGGCTTGCTTCTTTAGGATTGTAAATAATTGAGCCGTCATTTAGTGCTTTTTCTGCAACTTCATCGAGCTGTGCTTCAGTTACTTTGCCAGTTTCACGTAAAGTACGTGGTAACTTGGTTAAGGTAAATAAACGATCACGCATCGCTAAAATTGTTGCAATCGCTCTGTCTGCACGTTGAGTTGCTGGAGTTTGTGCATAGATATCAGCACCAGCTAATGGCAATAGTAATTCACCAATTTTCTGGCCATTTACCTGCTTATTATATTCAAGCACATATGGTAAGAATAAATTCATACATAAACCGTGGGGCAGGTGAGCAACAGCACCTAAAGCATGACCTAAAGAATGTACAAGGCCTACCATTGAGTTAGAGAATGCAATACCTGCCATTGTAGAGGCTTGTGCTAGTTCTAAACGACCTTGTGAGTCATTTGGGTTTTCTAGGACATTAAATAGGTTTTCACTAATCTTTTTAATTCCAGCACTTGCATAAGCATCGCTAAGTGGATTGGCAGCCATACATGTATAGGCTTCAACACAATGTGTTAAGGCATCCATACCTGTCATTGCAGTTAAATGAGGTGGCAATGTAAGTGTCATGCGTGGATCTAAAATCGCTGCATGTGGCATTAAGTAATAAGAGGCAAATGCCAATTTAACATTCTTTTGCGTATCTGAAACCACGGCAACCATAGTCACTTCAGATCCCGTACCTGATGTAGTTGGGATTACGAAAAATGGTTTTAATGGTTTTGGTAAGTTGTGTGCACCAGAATACTGAAGTAAGTCATCTCCGCCTTCAGACACTAAAATGTTAGTTGCTTTTGAGGTATCAATAACTGAACCACCACCTACCGCAATAATCGCGTCACATTTATTCTTGCGATAAGCTTCTGCGGCAAGACGAACGACTTCTAAACTTGAGTCTGGTGGAACATCATCAAACACATGACCAATGACAGCATCGGTCGTACTGAATGCAGCTTCAATCGGGTTGAGTAAGCCATTTGCGCGCACACCTTTATCTGTAATGATGAGCGGGCGTTTTGCGCCTAAAGTCGCAAGTTCAAACGGAATATGTTCTAACGCAGCATTACCAGCAATGACTTTTACAGGACAAAAGAATTCGTAATAGGGTTTAGCCATGTTATGCGCTCCGCTTGAAATAGGACTTAGCTACTTTTAAGTAAATATTTGCAGCTTCGTTGAATTTTTCTTTTAGGGTGAGTTCGGTTGGGTATTCTTTGACTGCAAGAGACGCAACCAATTTAGGTAAAATAAGAGATTCCATTTTATTTAGACAGCGTACTAAGCGAATGGCAGCAGATACATCACCATCAGCAATCATTCGGTCATTAGCAAATGCTTGGGCAGTACTTTCTTGAAAAGAAAATACTAAAAATGCATGAGTTACATGTTTGAATGTAATCGTTAAGTCTGGCTTTCTTTCAGCTCTTTTGAGTAGCTCTAACTGTTTGTCTTCTGTGACTCGAGCAAAAAATGCTGGTCCATTTGGGAAAACATTCATTGAAAGTACAAAGTGAACAGGAAATTTAGATACTTCCTCTTGTATTTCAGTGTCCACTTGACTTGCCATGACTAAGCCACGACCAACAACATCCATCATGAGCTTAACGTAGGCAAGTTGCAGAGTAGGCTTTACAGCTTTTGTCGAAATCACTCGCGTATCCCTTGTTAAAATTGTGCAAAAGCAAATTTAGAGTAATTACTCTAATCCATTTTTATTTCATCGCAAAGCGATTTATTCGGTTTTGACTTCTGGGTCATTAAAGTACCCAGTATTTTTAATATACTCAATAAAGTCTTGGCAAAGTTGAGTGAATGATGGATAAGGAGTCACCAAATCTTGTATACGCACCATTTCTAAACCTGCGTAGCCACAAGGATTGATCGTCTGGAACCCTTCTAAGGCACAGTCCAAGTTTAATGCTAATCCATGATAACTACGGCCACGACGAATTTTAAAACCTAAAGAACCAATCTTACGACCATCCACATAAACTCCTGGTGCATCTGGCTTTGCATACGCTTCAATTCCGTATTTTTTTAAAACATCTATCATGAATTGTTCAGCAAAACTGACCAATGTGCGTACGTTCCACTTTAGACGATTAAGATCAAACATGAAGTAAGCCACAAGTTGACCAGGTCCATGCCAAGTTACTTGTCCGCCACGGTCAGTCTGCACTACAGGAATATCTGATGAAATTAGGATGTGTTCAGGTTTACCAGCTTGACCTTGAGTTAAAACATTATGATGTTGAAGTAACCATAACTCATCGGGCGTATCTTGATCTCGCTCATTTGTTAAGAGTTTCATGGTTTCAAATTTGCTTTGATAATCTTGTAAATCGTTCCATTGCCGAATGATTAAGTTAGGTTTATCAAGGCTCATCACAATATCTTCCTATAATTAGTTTATGCGGCACCCAGATCATATCTACTAGATAAAAGCCGAAAACCTTGTAATTTTAAAGGATTTTATAAAAGGAATTCTAAATATTTGTAAGGTTTTTCGTGGTCGTTAGGTTGTAAAATTTCCAAAAAAATACCACAGTAAGAATGCCTGACTGTGGTATTTATTGAAGAACTTAAAATTAAAGCGCAGTTCTAATCTGCGGACAAGCAGCCAAGTCAGCATAAAGTGCATGAACTTGTTCCAATTCTTCAAAGCGCAATTGTGCTGTTAAAGAATGATACTTGCCGGTGCGAGATTCTTGAACTTTTAATGTTGAGTGGTCGAAGTCTGGAAAATGTTTTACCAAAATATCGACTACAGCAACACGTAATTCTTCACCCGCATCGCCAATAAGTTTAATTGGATAATCCATCGGAAATACCCAAAGATGTTCTTGTAGTTCGCGAGATGGAGTGCGGTCTAACATAAGTTACCTCATGATTTGAAACGCCTGCATTATCGCAGGCGTTTATAGCTCTTTCTATTAAATGGGGCTTGGTTTTGAAATTTCAAGCTTTCAAAACTTAGTCATTTTCCAAGAAAGAGCGTAAATGTTCAGAACGAGAAGGGTGACGTAATTTACGCAATGCTTTCGCTTCAATCTGACGGATACGTTCACGTGTTACATCAAATTGTTTACCTACTTCTTCAAGTGTGTGATCGGTTGGCATATCAATACCAAAACGCATCTTCAATACTTTTGCTTCACGTTCAGTTAAGTTTTCCAATACTTCACGAGTTGCTTCTTTTAAGCCTTCTGAAGTCGCAGCATCAATTGGAGAAGTGATGTTTTGATCTTCAATGAAATCCCCAAGATGTGAATCTTCATCATCACCAATAGGTGTTTCCATCGAAATCGGCTCTTTAGCAATTTTAAGTACTTTACGAACCTTAACTTCATCCATTTCTAAACGTTCACCTAATTCTTCAGGTGTTGGTTCACGGCCCATTTCTTGTAACAATTGACGAGATACACGGTTGATCTTGTTAATCGTTTCAATCATGTGTACTGGAATACGAATCGTACGAGCCTGGTCGGCAATCGAACGGGTAATCGCCTGACGAATCCACCAAGTTGCATAAGTCGAGAATTTATAACCACGACGGTATTCAAACTTGTCTACAGCTTTCATCAAACCAATGTTCCCTTCTTGAATCAAGTCAAGGAACTGTAAACCACGGTTAGTATATTTCTTCGCAATAGAAATTACCAAACGGAGGTTGGCTTCTACCATTTCTTTCTTGGCACGACGTGCTTTCGCTTCACCAATTGCCATACGTTTAGAGATATCTTTAATCTCAGCAACGCTTAAACTAAGCTCTTTCTCAATATCTGCAATCTTTTGCTGGAATGCTAAAACATCTGGACGAACTTTTTCTAAATGCGCCTTAATTTCAGCAGGTGCTTTAGCAATTTGTTCATCTAACCAAGCTGGATTAGATTCTTGTTTAGGGAAAGATGTACGGAATTGAGTACGGTCCATACGGCCACGACGTACTGCATAACGCATGATTTCACGTTCATTGGCACGAATTTGCTCATGTGTACCGCGAATCATTTCAGAGATGATGTCAAATAAACGTGGTGTAAATTTAAACATCATGAACACAGTAGCTAAAGCTTCTAAAGCTTCTTCAGCCTCTGGACTGTTACGACCATGCTTTTCAACAACAGCTTTTGTTTTAGCCCAAGCAGCTTCAAGTTCAGTAAAACGAACTTTTGCAACTTCTGGGTCTGGTCCTGAATCGCCTTCAGAGTCATCATCACCTTCAGACTCTTCTTCTTCATCGTCATCATCAAGCTTAACTTCTTTGGTTGATTTTGAAGATGATTCGTCTTCTTCCTCAAGCTCTTCAACTTCTTCTAAAACTTCAGGGATATCTTCATCGGTTTCAGGATCGAGGTAGCCAGATAAAATATCTGCAAGACGGCGTTCGCCAGTTAAAAAATCATTATATTCTTTTAATACAACTTCAACAGCATTTGGCCAGTAAGCAATTGAATTAAGGACATCACGAATACCTTCTTCAATACGTTTGGCAATGCTGATTTCACCTTCACGGGTTAACAGCTCAACTGTACCCATTTCACGCATGTACATACGTACAGGGTCTGTCGTACGTCCAGGCTCATTTTCAACCGATGCAAGTACGGCAGCAGCTTCTTCTTCAGCAACCTCATCAGTTGCGTCAGCCGACTCACCGAACATGGTATCGTCAGATTCAGGTGCACGCTCGTGTACAGGAATACCAACGTCTTGAAGCATTTGGATGATGTCTTCAATCTGTTCGCTTTCAGTAATCGAGTCCGGCAGATGATCGTTAACCTCAGCGTAAGTTAAGTAACCTTGTTCTTTGCCTCGGCTAATCAGAGCCGCTACTTGAGAAGTAGGGGAATGCATATCGCTCATCTTTGCTTACTCTTTGTTGAATCTGTGGCAGTGAAAAACCGTGCATGATAGCACAATTTGCTTGAAATGTTTTGGCTTTGATCAGTAACCGTTAAATAAAAAATATCTTTGAATTCACGTCTGTTTTTTGAATATTGGGCTAAAATCATTTTTTTCAAGCTTAAATCATCGAAAAGATCATAGAATTTTTTTTTGATCAAAAAAATAGTTCAGCTTTATAAATACACAATTTTTTGGGTGAAAAAAAGCACAAATATGCAGTTTAATGAAAAAAATATAAATAAAACTTGACACAGTTAAATAAGAAAGATAAATAGCGGCTAGACCCATTCACATTTTTTCATTAGAGGTAGTTTTAGTGTCTTCTACAGATTTTGAACTAGATGATAACTACGGTGATGATGATGATGTCGGTTTTGATGAGTCATCAGGCAAAATCACTGCGAAAGAATCATTAGAAAAACGTAGATTAATTGATGATCTATTAGCCCAACGCCGTTTAGAGCGTGAGTTAAAAGATTTTGATTATGATTTAGACGATGATGATCTTGATGATGAAGACTAATCAAATCTGAATAGGGCATCGTCAGCTTAGATGCTATGCTATCGTAGATTTCTTTTTTATAGTCAGGTAACACAATGAGTGCGTTAGATTTAGACCAATTAAGTGAATATCTAGATGGAGACCACAATGAGTATGGTCTGGATTTCGCTGCAACTCATGGTTTTCTGTGTGCAATTGCAGTAGGCCCTCAGTTTGATCGTTGGTTAGATGAATTATTTGATAATAACCATAAAAAAGTTCCTGCCGAAATTATTCAGCAGATCAAAGCGTGGTTAGAGTCAATTCGACAAGACTTAGCAAATGAAAATGGAATTGAATTTCCGTTTGAAATTGAAGAAGCCGATGTTGAGTCTAGCTTAGGCGATTGGAGTGTTGGATTTGTTGATGCGATGTTCTTAAATGAAGATGCATGGTTTGCACCTGAATATGAAGAACAATTAATTGATTTAACTTTACCAATGATGGTATTTAGTGGAATTGATGAAGAAGATCCACAGATGGAATCTTTCCGTCGTAATGGACAGTTAATGGATGAACTGGCAGAAGAAATCCCAGATAATTTGAATGAATTATACTTGATGTATCATACGCCAAATTAATTTATTAGAAGAAATAATAAATAACGTCCTTTCTAGGGCGTTTTTTATTGTAAAAAATTAATTTGTACAAATAAAAAAGGGCAGTTAGAAATCTAAATGCCCTTTAAAAACTATAGTATGGTGTTATAGGCGTTTACGTTTTGCAGCAGCAATTTGTGATTGGCGCATACGGAAACCAGCTTTTTGCTTTTCGGTGGTCTTGTCGATGCAATAAACGCAAGAAACACCATGTTCGTAACTTGGTAGAGCAGACTCTTCAGGAGTTAAAGGCCAACCGCAAGCATGACATTTAATATTCACGCCTTCCTCTACACCATGAGTTACAGCAGTACGTCCGTCAAATACAAAGCATTCGCCTTCCCATAAGCTTTCATCAGCAGGGGTTTCTTCTAAGTACTTAAGAATACCGCCTTTAAGATGGTAAACCTCTTTAAATCCTTCTTGAAGAAGTAAAGAAGTTGATTTTTCACAGCGAATACCACCAGTACAGAACATCGCAATTTTTTTGTCTTTATGTTGCTCTAACTCTTTCTTAACGTATTCTGGAAACTCACGGAATGTTTCTGTTTTAGGGTCAATTGCACCCTTAAATGTACCCGCTTTATATTCGTAATCATTACGTGTGTCGATTAAAATTACATCATCACGTGCGATTAAATCATTCCATTCTTTAGGATCAAGATAGTGACCGACTAAGTCACGAGGTTTAACTTCAACACCTAAAGTCACAATTTCTTCTTTAAGTTTAATTTTCATTTTGCGGAAAGGTTTGTCAGAACTATGGGATTCTTTGTATTCCATAGCACCAAAGCCTTCATTGAGCAAAAATTGATGTAGTGTATCAATTGCTAAGCGATCACCAGCAACAGTACCATTAATTCCTTCACCTGCTACAATCAGAGTTCCACAAAGGTTAATTGTTTTCACTAAGTCTAATAAACGTTGTTGAAGATCGGCAGGATCTTGAACTTCTTTAAATTGATATAGTGCTGCAACAACCCAACCTGCGGTCGCTTGCTGTTCTACAGGTGCAAGCTGTTCTACAGTAGCGTTCATGGAAAACTCCAAATGTATTAATATAGAAATTTAAGGCGCATATTTTAGCGCGAAAATTAGTAATAAGCGAGAAAACCATAAAAAGTATATGGTTTATTTAAGGAGTTTGTTTTGAGTAATGATCATCGAACGCTCTCTCTCACCCCATGTGCAGGGCGTTGTTCAACAGTTTTTGGTGATCAGGTTTGTCGTGGTTGTCGCCGTTTTAACCACGAGGTGATTCAATGGAACACTTATACGGCAGAGCAGCGTTTGGCTGTATGGAAGCGTTTAGATGATCAATTGAATCAAATCTTAGTACCGATGTTGCCTCATGCAGACTTGCAGCATGTTGAAGGCTTTATTTTAAGTAAGCGTGTTCGGTTAATGGAAGGGGCGAGCCAGGGGCGTAAGCTTTACCATGCCTTAAAAATATGTGAAAAGAATAAACATCTAGCACACGAGAGTGGTTTGGGTATTTCGGAGTCTCAAGTCAAAACGATATGGGTTGAGTTTGAAAGACGTGTTTTAGCGTTGGCTAAAGCGAGCTATGAGCTGGCTTGGTTGCGAGCAGATGGAATTAGTCATCACTTGTTAACTATGTATGAAGAAGAATAAGTCTAGAGTAGAAAAAGACGTAAATAAAAAAGCTGCCTTTTGGCAGCTTTTTTTCATTAATTTTCTTTCGAATATTAACGTTTGATGTCGCGTTGAGTTTCACCAGTATAAAGCTGACGAGGACGACCGATTTTGTAAGGGCCGCTGTGCATTTCTAACCAGTGGCTGATCCAACCAACTGTACGAGCAAGAGCGAAGATTACAGTAAACATTTCTGTTGGGATACCAATCGCTTTAAGGATGATACCTGAGTAGAAGTCTACGTTAGGGTAAAGTTTACGCTCAACGAAGTACGGGTCGTTCAATGCGATACGCTCAAGTTCCATAGCAAGTGCTAATTGAGGATCGTTGATACCTAAAGCTTCAAGAACTTCGTCACAAGTTTGCTTCATTACTTTAGCGCGTGGATCGAAGTTTTTGTAAACGCGGTGACCGAAGCCCATAAGCTTAACTTCTTTGCGTTTAACTTTTTCCATGAACTCTGCAACGTTTTCAACGCTACCGATTTCATCAAGCATCTTAAGAACTGCTTCGTTTGCACCACCGTGAGCAGGGCCCCAAAGTGCAGAGATACCAGCAGAGATACATGCATACGGGTTTGCACCAGTAGAACCAGCAAGACGTACTGTAGATGTAGAAGCATTTTGCTCATGGTCAGCATGAAGCGTGAAAATACGATCCATTGCGCGAGCAAGAACAGGATTAACTTTGTAATCACGGTCAGCAGGAGTAGCAAACATCATGTGCAAGAAGTTTTCCGCATAACTTAAATCGTTACGTGGATAGATGAATGGTTGACCTACTGTGTATTTGTAACTCCAAGCAGCAAGTGTTGGAATTTTTGCAATTAAGCGAATTGCAGTGATTTCACGGTGGTTGATGTCTTCAATATCTAGGTTGTTGTGATAGAACGCAGATAATGCACCTACAACACCAACCATGATTGCCATTGGGTGAGCATCACGACGGAAACCATTGAAGAAACGGCTAACTTGATCGTGAACCATAGTGTGAGCACGTACTTTCGTATCAAACTCAACTTTTTGTTCAGCAGTTGGGAGCTCGCCATTTAATAATAAATAACAAGTTTCAAGGTAGTCTGCTTGAGTTGCTAACTGATCAATTGGGTAGCCGCGGTGTAATAAAATACCTTTGTCACCATCAATGAAAGTAATTTTAGATTCGCATGCGGCTGTCGCCATAAAACCAGGATCGAAAGTAAAATGACCTTCTTTCAGTATGCTGCTGACATCAATTACATCTGGACCTAAAGTGCCACTGTAGATTGGTAATCCAATTTCTTTGCCATCAAGATGTAATACGGCTTTTTTGCCATTTGCTTCAGACATTCAATAGATCTCCTGTCCTGGTGAATGTTGATCTGACTCGAAATCCTAATGTTCTCATGTGCGAATCAGACGGTGTCAAAATTTGCTATAAGATTAGTGAGTACTGAAATTTTGTCAATTATACTTATGGATAAAAAATGACGTTCCCACAGAGAGTTAGTCATCAAGACCCGAGCAAAAAAGTCAGTAAAATCACTGCATCGGGATGGTATAATAAGTCAATTCAACAAGAACGTGCAGAAAAAAAATGAAGGATGAGTACAATTGTAAGCAAATTTATAAATTGCAATTCAAAATAATAAGACGGTAGAAAATGCCAATCCCCTTAAAAAAATCATAAAACTCATGATGTAATTTCAAATTTATACTCAAAAAAAATTGTATTTCTATTTAGTTGTAACAAAGAATATTGTTCTTTTTTTAAGTTTAATTGTATAAAAAATAGCTTATCAGATGAGTTTAAAATCATAAGAACTGTTTTTAATGAAATTCACTTTCGAAAAACTAGTGTAGATCGCTTAATATCTATCTGAAATATAAGTCTGTTCACTTATTTGAAATGTGGCTCACATTGAAAATAGGAGAGTATTGCGATCATTTTTCTATTGATATGAGGAATTTATAACTTTATCTTTAGTCTAAAATCGGCTTATTTAAAAGAAATTTCAGAAAAAATGAAATTAAATAAAAAGTTATTTTAAACAAGGACATGATGTATATAGGTATAGTTTTTTTATTGACTTAATAATGTAATATTGTTTTGAATGATTCTTATTTAATGGTTTTTTGCTGAAATGGCAAAGTGGATTGTTTGTATTTTGATACTTCGCGTTTTATAATTCAGTGTCGTTTATAGGTTAGGCATGAGCTGTGCTTGCCTAACAATGCCAGCTTTCCTTGGAATTAATTCAACAAACTCCGGTCGGAGTTTCTACCTACAGGATGCCCGCTGTGAAAAGCAACAGACCTGTCAATTTGTCCATGGGTCAGGTGTTAGCGGTAAATTTACGCTCACCCGTGGCTATTGCATCAATTTTACACCGTTTATCAGGTGTCATCGTTTTCTTATTAGTACCAGTTCTCTTATGGATTCTAGATAAATCATTATCTTCACCAGAAGGATTTGACTACGTTAAAAATGTCGTTTTTGGAAATATCCTTGTACGTTTTGTTGTTTGGGTATTTGCAGCCGGCTTAATATTCCACTTCATTGCTGGAGTTAAGCACTTACTTGCAGATTTAGGTTTTGCTGAAGAACTGCAAAGTGGTCGTATTGCAGCGACAATTTCATTGATCTTATCTGTGGTAGCCATTATCGCAGCCTTTGTATGGATTATGTTCTAATGAAAAGTGCTACAGGTTTAACTGGTTCAGGTTCTCGTGATTGGTTTATCCAGCGTGTAAGTGCGGTTGTATTAGCAGCTTATACTGTTGTTCTTTTTGGTTGGATTCTCTGCAAAGGTGGATTTGACTATCAACAGTGGGCTGGTTTCATGATGACATTACCAATGAAGATTTTTTCTTTATTGGCAATTTTATCGCTTATCGCACACGCATGGATTGGTATGTGGCAAGTTTTCACTGACTATGTCACTACTCGTCAAATGGGTCCTTCAGCGAAAGGTTTACGCCTTGTACTGACGACGGCTGTCATTATTGCAGTGTTTGTGTACGCAATCTGGGGTATCCAGATTTTCTGGGCGAATTGATAGGAAGATATCATGGGCGCGATAACCCCTAAAGAAGATTATTCAAATATTCAAAACCTCACTTTCGATGCAGTTATCGTTGGTGGTGGTGGTTCTGGTATGCGTGCTTCTTACCAACTTGCTCAAGCAGGTTTGAAAGTTGCAGTACTTACTAAAGTTTTCCCAACACGTTCACATACAGTTGCTGCTCAGGGCGGTATTGGTGCGTCGTTAGGTAACATGCAAGAAGATAACTGGCACTTCCACTTTTACGATACGGTAAAAGGATCTGACTGGTTAGGTGACCAAGACGCAATTGAATTTATGTGTCGTGAAGCACCAAAAGTTGTGTATGAACTTGAACACATGGGTATGCCGTTTGACCGTAACGCTGATGGTACAATTTACCAACGTCCGTTCGGTGGTCACTCTGCGAACTATGGTGATAAACCAGTTCCACGTGCTTGTGCTGCTGCTGACCGTACTGGTCACGCATTATTACACACGCTTTATCAAAGCAACGTGAAAATGGGTACTCAGTTCTTCGTTGAATGGATCGCGCTTGATTTGATCCGTAACGAAGCAGGTGATGTTCTTGGTGTAACAGCGATTGACCAAGAAACTGGTAATATCGCAGTATTCCAAGCAAAAGCGACATTGTTTGCGACAGGTGGTGCTGGTCGTGTTTACCGTGCATCAACAAATGCTTATATCAACACTGGTGACGGTCTTGGTATGGCTGCTCGTGCTGGTATTCCATTACAAGATATGGAATTCTGGCAATTCCACCCTACGGGTGTTGCGGGCGCAGGCGTATTGTTAACTGAAGGTTGTCGTGGTGAAGGTGCAATCCTTCGTAACAAAGACGGCGAACCGTTCATGGAACGTTATGCACCAACTTTAAAAGACTTGGCTCCACGTGACTTCGTATCACGTTCTATGGACCAAGAAATTAAAGAAGGTCGTGGTTGTGGTCCAAAAGGTGATTATATCTTACTAGATATGACTCACTTGGGCGCTGACACAATCATGAAGCGTTTACCATCTGTATTTGAGATTGGTAAAAAATTCGCGAACGTTGACATCACTAAAGAACCAATTCCTGTAGTACCAACAATCCATTATCAAATGGGCGGTATTCCTACAAATATGCATGGTCAAGTGTGCTTACCTGAAGCAGGTACAGATAACTACACTAAACCTGTAAAAGGTTTCTATGCAATTGGTGAATGTTCTTGTGTATCAGTACATGGTGCAAACCGTTTAGGTACTAACTCACTTCTTGACTTGGTTGTATTTGGTAAAGCTGCTGGTGAGCACATTATCGACTACGTAACTAAGCATCATGGTGATGAATATGCACCACTTCCAACAAACGTATTAGAGCAAACTTTAGATCGCGTACGTAAATTGGATGAATCAACTTCTGGCGAAAATGCACAAGAAGTTGCTGATGCGATTCGTGATATCGTTCAAGACCACGCTGGTGTATTCCGTACTCAAGCTTTGCTTGATAAAGGTGTTAAAGAGATTCTTGCTCTTGAACCACGTGTGCGCAACATTCACTTGAAAGATAAATCTAAAGTATTTAACACTGCACGTGTTGAAGCGCTTGAAGTTGAAAACTTATATGAAGTTGCAAAAGCTACATTAATTTCAGCTGCTGCGCGTAAAGAGTGTCGTGGTGCGCATACTGTAGTTGATTATGAATTGCCAGCTGATCACCCAACTTATTCATACGGTCGCCGTGATGATGAGTGGATGAAGCATACTTTATGGTATTCATCAGATAACCGTTTGGAATATAAGCCAGTGCGCTTCAAACCGTTGACTGTTGATGCAATTCCACCAGCACCACGTACATTCTAATCGGGAGTATAAAGATGAGTAGAGGTACTCGTACATTCGAAATCTACCGCTATGATCCTGATAAGGATAAAGCGCCGTACATGCAAACTTTCAAGCTTGAATTGACTGATAAGCACCGTATGTTGCTTGATGCATTACTTGCTTTGAAGGTTCAAGATGAATCATTAACGTTCCGTCGTTCATGCCGTGAAGGTATTTGTGGTTCGGATGGTGTAAACATTAATGGTAAAAATGGTTTGGCTTGTTTATGGAATTTAAACGACCTGCCTGAGAAAATTGTAATTCGTCCATTACCAGGTTTGCCGGTTGTTAAAGATTTGGTTGTTGATATGAACCAATTCTATGATCAATATGACAAAATTCAGCCATTCTTGATCAATAACCAACCAGCTCCACCTAAAGAGCGTTTACAGTCTCCTGAAGAGCGTGAACACTTAAATGGTTTGTATGAATGTATTCTTTGTGCATGTTGTTCAACTTCATGCCCATCATTCTGGTGGAACCCTGATAAATTCTTGGGTCCTTCAGCATTGTTGAATGCATACCGTTTTATTATCGACTCTCGTGATACTGCTACTGCAGACCGTTTGGCTCGTCTTGACGATCCATTCAGTTTGTTCCGTTGTAAAGGTATTATGAACTGTGTGTCAGTATGTCCTAAAGGTCTAAACCCTACTAAAGCAATCGGTCACATCCGTAACATGCTATTAGATCAAGCGGGTTAATTCTGCACAAATAGAAAACGCGCATCCTTGATGTGCGTTTTTTTTTAATTTTATAATGTAAACTTTAGACTTTGGTCGAAAAGAGCGAGGATTTTATATATTGCACCATATATTAAAAGATAAAATCGCTTGTGTATTTCGCCAATTTATAGGTGGTATGTGTCAAAAAAATCAATCGTTGTTTAAGAACATGATACGATTTGCCACAAAGTTATAGGTGAAAAAAGCGTATACTAGTGAAATTAATTTAAGTAGCACGATCTTAGATCTGTGCTTAATTTTTATGGTTAAAGTCATTTTAGAAAAGTTAATTTTAAAGTTAATTTTTCTAAAAAGATTTGCAAAAAATTGCTCGGTTTTAATCGAGTATAAGGTGAGTGATGATGCCATTGAGGGCGTTGTGATTCATTAATTACCTATGGAGTTTTCTCTCTAGGTAGTATGACGCCCCATGGTCTTAGAGACCTGTTGGGTAAGTAATGCCTTTTTTACCAATTTGGCATTATGCATCATGGGTGTGCTTAAAAGGCAGCCTGTAATATTTTTTGCAATAGGAAATGGGTCCACAAATGCAAGAAGTTGCTGACGCATTGCGTCTTGACACTGAACTTTCCGCTGATAGTGCAGCGTATATTGAAGAACTTTACGAGCAGTACCTGACTTCCCCAACCTCTGTAGCTGAGGACTGGCGCCAATATTTCGATAAATATCCAAAGGGTGACCAACCACACAGCGCTGTGCGTGAGCAATTCCTATTACTAGGACGTAATGCTAACCGTGTTCAACCTGTTGTACAAAGTACTGTAAGTACTGAGCATGAGCGTCGTCAAATTGGCGTTTTACAACTTATTGCTGCTTATCGTAATCGCGGACATCAAAAAGCTAAATTAGATCCATTAGGTCTTGCTAAGCGTGAAGAGATTCCAGATTTAGATCTTTCAGCTCACGGTTTAACCAAATCAGATTTAGACACTGTATTTAATACCGGCAATCTTGAAATCGGCAAAAGCGAAGCAACGCTTGCTGAAATGATTGAAGCAATGGAAGCAATCTATTGTGGTTCGATCGGTGTTGAATACATGCATATCGTGGACACAAAAGAAAAACGTTGGATTCAACAACGTCTTGAAAGTGCCCGTGGTAAATTCAATTACACAAATGATCAAAAGAAAGGCTTCTTAGAGCGTTTAACTGCTGCTGAAGGTCTTGAAAAATATCTTGGTAATAAATACGTTGGTGCTAAACGCTTTGGTGTTGAGGGCGGCGAATCATTTATTCCTATGGTAAACGAGATTATTCAGCGTGCTGGTGCTGTAGGTTGTAAAGAAGTTGTTATCGGTATGCCACACCGTGGCCGTTTAAACCTTCTTGTGAATATTATGGGTAAAAACCCTGCGGACTTATTTGGTGAGTTCGAAGGTAAATCAATTCATAAAAAAGGTTCTGGCGACGTTAAATACCACCAAGGTTTCTCAAGTAATGTAATGACTCCAGGTGGCGAAGTTCACTTGGCATTAGCATTTAACCCATCTCACTTGGAAATTGTTGGTCCTGTAGTTGAAGGTTCTGTACGTGCACGTCAAGTACGTCGTAGAGACATTGGCGGTGATGACGTTTTACCAGTTATTGTTCATGGTGATGCGGCATTTGCAGGTCAGGGCGTGAATATGGAAACCTTCCAAATGTCACAAACTCGTGGCTATACGGTTGGTGGTACAGTTCATATTATTGTGAACAACCAAGTAGGTTTCACAACTTCTGATCCTCGTGATGCGCGTTCTACAGAATACTGTACAGACGTTGCTAAAATGATTCAGGCGCCAATTTTCCATGTAAATGGCGATGATCCTGAAGCTGTTATCTTTGCTACTCAATTAGCACATGATTTCCGCCACGAATTCCGTAAAGATGTTGTTATCGATTTGTTCTGTTATCGTCGTCGTGGCCATAACGAAGCAGATGAGCCATCTGGTACACAACCATTGATGTATCAAGTAATTGCGAAGAAAGCGACTACTCGTACACTTTATGCTGATCAACTTGTTCAAGAGAAAGTACTTGATCGTGCTGAAGCAGACCAAATGGTCGAAGATTACCGTTCTGATTTAGAAGCGGGTAATCATGTAGCAAATGCATTGATTCTTGAACCAAATACCAAAATGTTTGTTGATTGGACTCCATATTTGGGTCATGACTACACAGACGATTGGGATACTTCATTTGACTTAAATCGCTTAAAAGAATTAGGCGAGGGCATGAGCAAACTTCCTGAAGGGTTTGTAATGCAGCGTCAGGTTCAAAAAGTAATTGAAGATCGCGTAAAAATGCAAACTGGTGAAACTCCATTAAACTGGGGTGCAGCAGAAACTTTAGCTTATGCAACTTTATTAGATGAAGATTATCTAGTTCGTATTACTGGTGAAGACGTGGGTCGTGGTACCTTCTCACACCGTCATGCGAAATTGCATAATCAAGCTGATGGTTCAACTTACATTCCACTTTGTCATGTGAAAGAGAACCAACCACGTTTTGCGATTTATGACTCTCTTTTATCTGAAGAAGCAGTTCTTGCATTCGAATATGGTTACGCAACTACAATTCCTAAGAGCTTGATTATTTGGGAAGCACAATTTGGTGACTTCGTAAACTGTGCTCAAGTTGTGATTGACCAGTTTATTGCTTCTGGTGAGACTAAGTGGGAACGTGTTTGTGGTTTAACAATGTTGTTACCACACGGTTTTGAAGGTCAAGGCCCAGAACACTCATCAGCTCGTTTAGAACGTTTCTTACAGTTATGTGCTGAAGACAACATGCAAGTGATCACTCCAACGACACCTGCACAGATTTTCCATGCATTACGTCGTCAAGCTGTACGCCCAATTCGTAAGCCATTGATTGTAATGTCACCGAAATCTTTACTTCGTCATAAACTTGCTACTTCTACTTTAGAAGAGCTTGCAAATGGTTCATTCCAAACTGTAATTGACGAAATCGATCAAATTAACAAGTCAGATGTAACTCGTCTTGTACTTTGTGGCGGTAAAGTTTATTACGACTTACTTGAAAAACGTCGTGAACAAAACTTAACTAATGTCGCAATTGTACGTATTGAACAGTTGTATCCATATCCAGAGCAACGTCTTGCGGAAATCTTGGCTGCATATCCAAACGTGAAAGAACTTGTTTGGGCACAAGAGGAGCCGAAGAACCAAGGCGCATGGTTATTTATCGCACCGCGTTTATATGACGATATCTTAAAATCTGGCAAACAAATCCGTATCAGTTTTGCAGGTCGTGAAGCTTCTGCTGCACCAGCTTGTGGCTCACCGTACTTGCATGCAAAACAACAAGCTCAGCTAATTAATGATGCATTGGCAATCGAAGCTGAACAATCAGGAGATTCTCAATAATGGCAACCGAAATTAAAGCACCGGTATTCCCAGAGTCTGTTGCAGATGGAACCATCGCAACTTGGCACAAAAAGGTGGGTGAACCTGTATCACGCGATGAAGTAATCTGTGATATTGAAACCGACAAAGTTGTTTTAGAAGTTGTTGCTCCTGCAGATGGTAGCTTGGTTGCAATCATTAAAGATGAAGGCGATACAGTTCTTTCTGACGAAGTTATTGCTCAATTTGAAGCTGGTGCTGGCGCAGCTGCTGCTCCTGCAGCAGTAGAACAAGCAGTTGCTCAAACTCAAGCTGGTGCAGCTCCTGTTGTTGAACGTACAGAAACTGTTTCTGATCAAGCTCCTGCGGTTCGTAAAGCGTTAACTGAATCTGGTATTGCTGCTGCTGACGTACAAGGTACTGGTCGTGGTGGTCGTATCACTAAAGAAGATGTTGCAAACCATCAAGCTAAACCAGCTGCTAACGTTACTCCATTGAGCGTAGCTGTTGGTGAGCGTATCGAAAAACGTGTTCCAATGACTCGTTTACGTAAGCGTGTAGCTGAACGTCTTCTTGCTGCAACTCAAGAAACTGCAATGTTAACTACATTTAACGAAGTTAACATGAAGCCAATCATGGAATTGCGTAAGCAATATAAAGATGCTTTTGAAAAACGCCATGGTGCTCGTTTAGGCTTCATGTCATTCTTCGTTAAAGCAGCAACTGAAGCGCTTAAACGCTACCCAGCTGTAAACGCTTCAATTGATGGCGATGATATCGTTTATCACGGTTACTATGACATCGGTGTTGCAGTATCTTCTGATCGTGGTCTTGTTGTACCAGTATTGCGTGATACTGATCGTATGAGCTATGCAGAAGTTGAAGCAGGTATTGCTGCTTACGCTGGTAAAGCACGTGATGGTAAATTATCTATCGAAGAAATGACTGGTGGTACTTTCACAATCACTAATGGTGGTACTTTCGGTTCATTACTTTCAACTCCTATTTTGAACCAACCGCAAACTGGTATCTTGGGTATGCACAAAATCCAAGAGCGTCCTATGGCGGTAAATGGTCAAGTTGAAATCTTGCCAATGATGTATTTAGCACTTTCTTATGACCACCGTATGATCGATGGTAAAGAAGCTGTAGGTTTCTTGGTAGCAATCAAAGAATTGTTAGAAGAACCAGCTAAACTCATCCTTGATCTTTAATTTCTTCGAATAATATTACCGAGGTAGAGTGATCCTCTATCTCGGACCATGGAGATAAACAATGTCTCAACAATTTGATCTTGTTGTTATTGGCGGTGGTCCTGGTGGTTATGAAGCTGCGATTCGTGCTGCTCAACTAGGTTTTAAAGTCGCTTGTATCGAAAAACGTATTCACAACGGTAAGCCATCTTTAGGTGGTACATGCTTAAACGTAGGTTGTATTCCTTCTAAAGCATTACTTGATTCTTCTCACCGTTATGAAGATACAGTACATCACTTAGCTGATCACGGTATCACTACAGGTGAAGTGAATTTTGATCTTGCTAAGCTTCTTGCTCGTAAAGACAAAATTGTTGACCAATTAACTGGTGGTATCGATCAATTGCTTAAAGGCAATGGCATTGAATGGTTAAAAGGTACAGGTAAATTACTTGCTGGTAAAAAAGTTGAGTTCGTTTCTCATGAGGGTGAAACTCAAGTTTTAGAACCTAAATACGTTATTCTTGCGTCTGGTTCTGTACCTGTAAATATTCCAGTAGCTCCTGTAGATCAAGATATTATTGTTGATTCAACTGGTGCATTGAACTTCCCAGAAGTACCTAAGCGTTTAGGTGTAATTGGTGCAGGTGTAATCGGTTTAGAGCTTGGTTCAGTTTGGCGTCGTCTTGGTGCTGAAGTTGTTGTTTTTGAAGCAATGGATGCATTCCTACCAATGGCTGATAAAGCTTTGGCAAAAGACTACCAAAAACTTTTAACTAAGCAAGGTCTTGATATTCGTATCGGTGCTAAAGTTTCTGGTACTGAAATTAATGGTCGTGAAGTGACTGTTAAATACACTCAAGGCGGCGAAGAAAAAACTCAAACTTTTGACAAGTTAATCGTTTGTGTTGGCCGTAAAGCTTATGCTGAAGGTTTATTGGCTGAAGATTCAGGCATTAAATTGACTGAACGTGGTCTAGTAGAAGTAAACGATCACTGTGCAACTTCTGTAGAAGGTGTATATGCGATTGGTGACTTGGTTCGCGGTCCAATGCTTGCTCATAAAGCAATGGAAGAAGGTGTAATGGCTGTTGAGCGTATCCACGGTCATGCAGCTCAAGTGAACTATGACACAATCATTTCAGTTATCTATACACATCCGGAAGCGGCGTGGGTTGGTTTAACTGAAGAACAAGCTAAAGAAAAAGGTCATGAAGTTAAAACTGGTCAATTCGGTTTTGCTGTAAATGGTCGTGCTTTAGCAGCGGGTGAAGGTGCTGGTTTTGTTAAGTTTGTTGCTGATGCAAAAACTGACCGTTTATTAGGTATGCATGTTATTGGACCTGCTGCATCTGATATTGTACACCAAGGTATGATCGCTCTTGAATTTGTATCTTCAGTTGAAGATCTTCAGTTGATGACTTTTGGTCATCCAACATTCTCTGAAGTTGTTCATGAAGCTGCACTTGCTGTAGATGGTCGTGCAATTCACGCGATTCAACGTAAGCGTAAATAAAATAAAGAGCGGGTTCTCCGCTCTTTTTCACATTCGATGGTGTGATTAAAAAAGCATCAAGGTGAAAGACGTAGACAGCAATTTGTATATGTAACATGAGAATGTTGCGCAAATTGAAGACAACAAACAAAGTTAAGTAGGTAACTAAATGAACTTACATGAGTATCAAGCTAAAGCGTTATTGAAAGAATATGGTATGCCAGTACAAGAAGGTATCTTGGCTACCAATGCAGACGAAGCAGTTGCTGCATTTGAACAGCTTGGTGGTAAATTCGCGGTAATGAAAGCGCAAGTTCATGCTGGTGGTCGTGGTAAGGCTGGTGGCGTTAAAGTTGCAAAATCTAAAGAAGACGTTATCGAATTTGCAAACAATATCATTGGTACTCGTCTTGTAACGTATCAAACTGATGCAAATGGTCAACCAGTAAACAGCATCATTGTTGCTGAAGACGTATATCCAGTTGAGCGTGAGCTTTATTTGGGCGCGGTTGTAGACCGTTCTAGCCGTCGTATTACTTTCATGGCTTCTACAGAAGGTGGTGTAGAAATCGAGAAAGTTGCAGAAGAAACTCCAGAGAAAATTATCAAAGTTGAAGTTGATCCATTAGTTGGCTTACAACCATTCCAAGCACGTGAAGTTGCGTTTGCTTTAGGTTTGAAAGACAAGCAAATCGGTCAATTTGTAAAAATCATGACAGCTGCTTACCAAGCATTTGTTGAAAATGACTTTGCATTATTTGAAATTAACCCACTTTCAGTTCGTGAAAATGGCGAAATTTTATGTGTAGACGCGAAAGTAGGTATCGATTCTAACGCGCTTTACCGTTTACCTAAAGTTGCTGCTTTACGTGACAAATCTCAAGAGAATGAGCGTGAATTAAAAGCATCTGAATTTGATCTTAACTATGTTGCTTTAGAAGGTAACATCGGTTGTATGGTTAACGGTGCTGGTCTTGCAA
Source organism: Acinetobacter geminorum (assembly GCF_013009345.1). GTDB lineage: Bacteria > Pseudomonadota > Gammaproteobacteria > Pseudomonadales > Moraxellaceae > Acinetobacter > Acinetobacter geminorum. Next base: position 46,744 of record NZ_JABELE010000019.1, read on the forward strand.
TGGCAACTATGGACATCATTAAACTTTATGGTGGTCAGCCTGCAAACTTCCTTGACGTTGGTGGCGGCGCAACTAAAGAGCGCGTAATCGAAGCGTTCAAAATCATCCTTGCTGATACATCTGTACAAGGTGTTTTAATCAACATCTTCGGTGGTATCGTACGTTGTGACATGATTGCTGAAGCGATTATTGCAGCGGTTCAAGAAGTAAATGTAACTGTTCCAGTTGTTGTTCGTTTAGAAGGTAACAACGCTGAGTTAGGTGCTAAATTACTTGATGAATCTGGTTTGAAATTAATTTCTGCAAACGGCTTGTCTGATGCCGCAGAAAAAGTTGTAGCTGCAGTTAAAGCGTAAGGGGAGTATCAATCATGAGCGTATTAATTAATAAAGACACTAAAGTATTGGTACAAGGTTTTACTGGTAAAAACGGTACTTTCCACTCTGCACAAGCTTTAGACTACGGTACAAAAGTTGTTGGTGGTGTTACTCCAGGTAAAGGTGGTACAACTCACCTTGACTTACCAGTATTCAACACAATGAAAGAAGCTGTACGTGAAACAAATGCAGATGCATCTGTAATTTATGTACCAGCTCCATTCGTTTTAGACTCAATCGTTGAGGCGGTTGATTCGGGTGTTGGCTTAATCGTTGTGATCACTGAAGGTGTTCCAACAATCGACATGCTTAAAGCAAAACGCTATTTAGAAACTAACGGTAACGGTACTCGTTTAGTTGGTCCTAACTGTCCAGGCGTGATCACTCCGGGCGAATGTAAGATTGGTATTATGCCTGGTCACATTCACCAACCAGGTCGTATTGGTATCATCTCACGTTCAGGTACATTGACTTATGAAGCTGTTGCTCAAACAACTAAGCTTGGTTTAGGTCAATCTACTTGTATCGGTATCGGTGGTGACCCAATCCCAGGTATGAACCAAATCGAAGCGCTTCAATTGTTCCAAGACGATCCAGATACTGATGCAATCATCATGATCGGTGAGATCGGTGGTACAGCGGAAGAAGAAGCTGCTGAATTCATCAAATCTAACGTGACTAAGCCTGTAGTAGGTTACATTGCTGGTGTAACTGCTCCTAAAGGTAAGCGTATGGGTCACGCTGGTGCGATCATTTCTGGTGGTCAAGGTACTGCTGAAGAGAAATTTGCTGCATTTGAAAAAGCAGGTATGGCTTACACTCGTAGCCCAGCTGAGCTTGGTTCAACTATGTTGCAAGTTTTAAAAGAGAAAGGTTTAGCTTAATCGCTTTACCCTGAATCTTAAAAAGCACCGCATCTGAAAAATGATGCGGTGCTTTTTTTATTTAAAAATAAGAGTTTTTATAAGTATAGCTAATTCATAAATAAAATTTTTAGGCAAAAAAATACGCAATGATTGGGGTGATCATTGCGTAGAACAACGAATCTGTAAAAACAGTTTCGGTTTAAGGAGAAATGTCGTGAGGCTCATATGATGTAACCTACATAGAGGATAATAGATAAAGTTAAGATATTCTTCATCGCTATTAGCGTTAATAAGTGTTACTTCACGTTAATAGGGTAAAAGCCTGTGAATGGCTATCAATACATTAGTAATTCTAAAAAATGAATATTATTGAATCTAATAAATAAAAAAAGCCCCGAAGGGCTTTTAGTTTCTAAAGAGAATTAAAATTTAAATAAACCTAAACCATCTTTAACTTCGTCTAAAGTCTGTTGAGTAATAAGACGGCACTTATCTGTACCTTGACGTAAAACATCCATAATATAGTCAGGATCTTTAGCAAGCTCTTCGCGACGTTCACGAATAGGTGTAATTAATTCTTTTAACACACCTTCAAGGCGTTTTTTAACCGTACCATCACCAAGACCACCGCGACGATAGTGAGCTTTTAATTCTTCAACTTCTTCTTTATTTGGGTCAAATGCATCTAAATATGTAAATACAATATTGCCTTCAACTTGACCTGGATCTTCAATACGAAGGTGATTTGGATCAGTGTACATCGCATTTACAGCTTTTTTAATGTCTTTATCAGAAGCATTTAAAACGATGGTATTGCCTAATGATTTAGACATTTTCGCTTTACCATCAAAACCAGGTAAGCGAGCCATATTAGAAAGCAAAGCTTTACATTCAGGCAAAAGATCTTGACCGATTTGGCGATTTACCCGACGTACGATTTCATTCGTTTGTTCAATCATTGGAATCTGATCTTCACCTACTGGAACCACAGTTGCTTTGAAAGCAGTAATGTCAGCCGCTTGTGCAACAGGGTAGCAGAGGAAACCAGCTGGAATGTCACGCTCGAAACCACGCATTTGAATTTCAGATTTAATGGTCGGGTTACGTTCTAAACGCGCAACTGTCACAAAGTTAAGATAGAGCATTGTAAGTTCATTGAGTGCTGGCAAGCAAGATTGAACACAAATAGTAGTTTTTGTTGGATCAATGCCTACAGCTAAATAATCTAGAGCAACTTCTAAAATATTACGACGAACTTTATCTGGATTATCTGCATTATCTGTTAATGCTTGTGCATCTGCTAATAAGAGGTGTTGATGATGGCTATCCTGTAAACCTACACGAGAACGCAAAGAACCGACAAAGTGCCCAAGATGAAGTTGTCCGGTTGGGCGGTCGCCTGTCAAAATAATTGGACGCTGATCAACATTACTCATTATTTATTCCACTATCGTATTAACTTAATCAGGGGTAGTAAGCCCTGTAATATAAAAGATTGGCATTATTGTACGGGAAATAAATTTTTTTCGTCAGCGATTGGGGAAACTTTTCTTAAAATAATATTGTGAATTTATTCAGTAAAATTACAGAAATTCAAAAAAATCATCTTACAATAGCCTTAATAAATACAAACTTGGATAAGAAATGGCGAGTGGCTTACTTTTATTACTAGATGATATAGCAGCAATTTTAGATGATGTTGCTTTAATGAGCAAAATGGCAGCCAAGAAAACTGCCGGAGTTTTAGGTGACGATTTGGCCTTGAATGCTCAGCAAGTAACAGGTGTGCGTGCAGATCGTGAACTACCTATTGTTTGGAAGGTGGCCAAAGGTTCATTTGTTAATAAGCTTATTTTAGTTCCTTTAGCATTGTTAATTAGTGTGATTGCACCTTGGCTTATTAATCCGCTATTAATGCTCGGAGGCTTATTTTTATGTTATGAGGGAGTAGAGAAAGTTCTTCATACCATTATGCATAAAAAAGCTTCTACATCAGAGGAAGCAAAAGCAGAGCTTGAAAATGAAGAATTAGACTTAGCAACTTTTGAAAAAGAAAAAATAAAAGGGGCAGTAAGAACTGATTTTATTTTATCGGCTGAGATCGTGGTGATTACGCTCGGTACAGTTGCTACTGCTACTTTAATGACCAAAGTAAGCGTTTTAAGTGTTATTGCAGTTGTGATGACGATTGGCGTTTATGGCCTAGTTGGTATGATTGTTAAGATTGATGATTTGGGATTATATTTAACAGAACAGTCGACCTCATTTAAACAAACTATAGGTCGAGGCCTATTAGCTTTTGCTCCTATTTTGATGAAATTACTTTCAATCGTGGGCACTATTGCAATGTTTTTAGTGGGGGGCGGGATTATTAATCATACGATTCCGTTGCTTCATCACTTAACTGAAGACACAGTGGATCATGTGGAAACAATACCAGCGGTAGGTAATATCATTGGTGCTTTAACACCAACATTAATTAACTTTGGAATAGGACTGGTTGCTGGTGCAATTGTTTTATTAATTGTGAGCTTAATAAAAAAAATGTGGCCTAAAAAAGCATCGGGTTCATGATGCCATTCTAAAAAGAAGAGGGAAATTATGCGCTGGAAAGGTCGACGAATTAGTAGCAATGTTGAGGACCGTCGAGGTGGTGGCGGTGTTAGAGCTGGCGGTATTAGTATTATTGGTCTGGTTGTTGCATTTGTTGCGTGGAAGTTCTTTGGTGTTGATCCACAGCAGGCTTATCAAGCAACTCAGCAGGTTACTGCTTCACAACAATCAAATGCAACTGCGCCAGAAAGTTTAACAGCCGAGCAAAAAGAAGCCTCCGATTTTGTTGGAACGGTTTTGGCTGATACAGAGGACGTCTGGACTCCTATATTTAAACAGTTAGGTAAAAGCTATACACCACCTAAATTAGTTTTATTTAGTGGAATGATTCAGTCAGGATGTGGCACAGCTCAATCTGCGATGGGGCCATTTTATTGTCCTGCAGATCAAAAGGTTTATATCGATACAGAATTCTTTAAAGATATGCGTCAGCAAATGGGAATTTCTGGTGAACAAAACCAAACTGAACTTTCAAGACAAGATCAAGCTGGAGATTTTGCTCAAGCTTATGTTGTCGCACATGAGGTAGGGCATCATGTTCAAACTTTGCTTGGTATCTCATCGCAAGTACAGCAAGCTCGTGCACAAGTCAGTCAAAGAGAAGGTAATCAATTATCTGTTCGTCAAGAATTACAAGCTGACTGTTTAGCGGGCATTTGGGCGAGTCATAATCAACAGCGAACTCAATTTTTAGAGCAAGGTGACATTGAAGAGGCTATGGATGCTGCTCAAAAAATTGGAGATGATTATTTACAAAAGCGTTCTACAGGTCAGGTCGTTCCGGATAGCTTTACTCATGGTAGTAGTGAACAGCGAATGCACTGGTTCCAAGTGGGTTTAAAAACTGGTGATATTAACCAATGCGATACTTTTAACAATCCAGTTTAAAAAATTATAGGATGAGTCTTGTTAAACATATTTAATAAGCTCATCTTTTTCTTTAGATTAAAACTATAAATAATGTTAAGAAATTTAACTGATTGATAGATTGTTCTATCAATTCGGTAAACTTGTGTCCTAATTTCTATTTTTTATGATTATGGCATTGTTTATGTCAGCTTTTTATTGAGTTAGGTCGATTTAGCAAAGTTTTTATTTGGTCGTTGACCCAGAAGAAGGGTATTCATGGGTAATTTTTTTCTACTACAAGCATTCACTGTGGTTTTTGCATTATCAATAGCAACCACTATCTTTAATAAGCGTATTTTAGGCTTTCCACAGGCGATTGGCGTACCTCTGGTTTCAGCAATTTTTGTCTTTATTCTACAGTGGGGTGCCAGCCTACTAAATGGTAACCAGTTTATTACCATTAACATTCATAATATTGAGGAAGCTGTACGCCATATCGATTTTTATGATTTTTTAATTAATGGTGTTATTTGCTTTATTCTAACTTCTTCTGCACTTAAATTTAAAATTTCAGATCTAAAAAGTTATTGGAAACAAATTAGTATTTTGGCAACAATTGCCTTAGTGCTTTGCGCCGTATTATTTGGCAGTTTACTCTACGGATTCCAATTACTGGTTGGATATCATGTGCCAATTCTGGTGCTGTTACTTTTAGGTGCAGCTTTAGGGGCAACAGACCCAATTGGTATTAAAGGTGTGCTTAGTTCTATTCGCGCACCACATCATTTAATTGTTAAATTAGAAGGTGAATCATTATTTAATGATGCAATGTGTATTGCATTGTTTATGACTTTACTTAATGTTTTACAGGGTGAACATTTTTCATTAGTAGCGACATTAGAAGCTCTACTTTATGAAATTGTTGTCGCCGTCGGGATTGGTTGGGCATTTGGGGTAGGGGTGTTGCGTCTATTACGTGGTAAACACGAAATGGAGTCCCTGATTTTAACAACAGCTTTACTTGCAAGTGGAGCATATTTGGTTGCTTTGTTTGCACATGCATCAGCACCGATTGCTTGTGTAATTGGCGGTTTAATTGTTGGAAACAAATGGAAGGAAATACGAGAAGAGCGAGAGATTCAAGAAGTTAATCATTTCTGGCACACTGTAGAAGGAATCATTAACTCATTCTTATTTACTTTAATTGGCTTAGAGTTATTTATTCTTGATCTAAACTTTAGCCTGATTTTAGGCGGTATTGTTGCATTCTTTATTCTTCATATTTCTCGTTTTGCTGCCAACTTTATGTCTTTTGCTTTCTTCCCAACAATGCGTAAGACCAAAAGTTACAATGGTAGTTTAACTATTTTATCTTGGGGTGGGGTACGAGGAGGAATTTCACTTGCATTGATTTTGGCAGTAGCCAATATCCCTGCCTTAAGTCCCTATAGTAGTATCCTGATTGGATATACATTTATTAGTGTATTGTTATCAGGTATTGTTTGCGGCCTAGGCTTACCAGCTGTGATGAATGCTTTTTATTACAACCCCAACGAAGAAACTGAAGGCTTAAAAGGCTTCTATCAAAGGTTGTGCCATAAGATGAACCGAAGAGGTTTTCAGTATATTGTGGGGGAGGATGCGCTGGGTAGAGAAACAATCACCGTTTATAATCCAGATATTCTTGTAGACCAAAAAACTGAGGACGGAATTGCGACAATGCATGACCCGAATAAGTTACAAGAAGTAAAAAGATTTGAGAGTCCTGATAATTTCTAAATATAAACAGTTTTAAATTTTATAAGATATTTAAAAATGAGGTTTTAGTGTAATAGTAAAATATTACCTAGAGCCTTTTTTTTCTATATATATCATTAATAATATATTTTATTTTATTAAGATATTAATAATTGTTATATGAATATTTTAATTAAATTATTTTTCAACAAATGGTAAATAGAAAAATAATAAATTTGTTTTATATATAAAACGTTTAACGTGATTTTTCATTAAATTGACATAAGAAAAACTTAACAAAGACTTATATATAATTTCTATTAATTAAAATTTTTCCTTTAGGTACTTTAGTATTTGTTTTTTTTATTTTAAAGTGTTTAATGTAAAAATGATCACATTACTTAATGTTTTTAAGTTGTAGGTCAAAAACTTAGAAAGATTAAGTAAAAAGAATTATACATAAAATCATTTAAATCAATAATATAAAAGGAATATAGATATGCCTGAAATACAAATTATTGCTAAGGACAATCATAAAACCTTAGCAACAACAGAGGGAACTTCTGCAAAACTTTCAGAAGCATCGGTCGTATTGGTAAAAGTAGCTGCCAGTGATGTGTTGGTAGTAAATAGGGAGGGTACCAATGCAGTTGTTCGGCTAAAAAATGGCCAAACCATTGTTATTGAAGACTTCTTTAGTGGAACAGCTGAGCCTAAAGATAACAGCCTAGTTTTTCAAGATGAAAATGGACAGTTGATTTGGGCAAAATTCAAAGATGCTGAAAATGATGCGGACGCCGATGCTGATGCAGACGCTGATGCTGATGCTGACAGTGATGTGGAACCACAAGCACTGGTAGCTGAGGATTTACCTGCTGCTTTACCGGCAGAAGCACCACAAGAGTTGGTATCTGACGTTATTTACCAGCCTATTTCCTCAATAGAACCATTACTTTATCACGATGCAGGTGTAAACCCATGGTTGTGGGCAGCTATTCCTTTAGTTGCGGGCGGTATTATCGCTGCAGCATCGAATAGTGATAATGATGATGACTCAACACCTGCTGACACCACTCCACCAAATACAGATGGAGTCACTTTCTCGGTTGATCCTGTTACTTCAGATAACGTAATTAATGCATCAGAAGCAGCAGGTAATGTCACGATTACTGGTGTTCTGAAAAACGTTCCTTCAGATGCGGCTACTACAGCCGTTACAGTTGTTATTAATGGGGTAACTTATAATGCAACTGTAAATAGTGCAGCAGGTACATGGACAGTAAGTGTACCGGGCAGCGGGTTGATTGCTGATACAGATAAAACGATTGATGCCAAAGTAACCTTTACTGATGCAGCAGGTAATAGTAGCACTGTTAACGATACTCAAACTTATACGATTGATACGGCTGCACCGAATGCACCGGTGATTGACCCAGTTAACGGGACAGACCCGATTACAGGTACAGCAGAACCTGGTTCAACAGTAACTGTGACATATCCAGACGGTAGTACAGCAAGTGTTGTAGCAGGACCGGACGGTACGTGGACTGTGCCAAACCCTGGTCTGAATGATGGCGATGAAGTTGAGGCGATTGCTACAGATCCAGCAGGCAATCCATCAGGCCCAACAACAGCTGTTGTTGACGCAGTTGGTCCAAATACGGATGGTGTTAACTTTGCTGTTGATTCGGTAACAGCTGATAATGTGATTAATGCATCAGAAGCAGCAGGTAATGTCACGATTACTGGTGTTCTGAAAAACGTTCCTTCAGATGCGGCTACTACAGCCGTTACAGTTGTTATTAATGGGGTAACTTATAATGCAACTGTAAATAGTGCAGCAGGTACATGGACAGTAAGTGTACCGGGCAGCGGGTTGGTTGCTGATACAGATAAAACGATTGATGCCAAAGTAACCTTTACTGATGCAGCAGGTAATAGTAGCACTGTTAACGATACTCAAATTTATACACTGGATACGGCAGCTCCTGCAGCACCAGTGATTGACCCGGTTAACGGGACAGATCCAATTACAGGTACAGCAGAACCTGGTTCAACAGTGACTGTGACATATCCAGATGGTAGTACGGCAAGTGTTGTAGCAGGACCGGATGGTACTTGGACTGTGCCAAACCCAGGCTTAAATGATGGTGATACGGTAACAGCAGTAACAGAAGATCCTGCGGGCAATACCTCAGGCCCGGCAACAGCAGTGGTTGATGCAGTTGCGCCGACAGTCGCACTGGATGATGTACTCACGAACGACAGCACACCTGCGTTAACCGGTACAGTCAATGATCCGACAGCCACTGTAGTTGTCAATGTGGATGGTGTTGACTATCCGGCAGTGAACAATGGTGACGGCACCTGGACGCTTGCAGACAATACACTGCCTGCGTT